>NZ_JBPZHD010000003.1:0-533855 GCF_051857595.1 Ideonella flava | reverse complement strand
GCGGGAAACGGCGCGGCTCAAGGTTGCTGCGGCCAGCGTTGTGCGACTGCGCCAGAAGGTGAAAGCCTTGCTGCGCGACAAGCGCGGGGCTGGGTTGGCAGCGATCACCGAAGCGCTGAACCCGCTGCTACGCGGCTGGACGAGCTACTTCAGGCATGCCCAGGTTAAGGACGTATGGCAGGAACTGGACGGGTGGATCAGGCGCAAGCTGCGGTGCCGACTCTGGCGCTACGGTAAGCGCCCCTACGCACGCGCCAAATCACTGATGCAGCAGGGACTGACGAGGGAGCGCGCGTGGCGCTCGGCGACCAACGGGCGCGGTGCCTGGTGGAACTCCGGAGCCAGCCACATGAACGCGGCCTTCCCGAAGTCCTTCTTCGACCGCATGGGACTCGTGTCGCTGGTGGATACCCACCGGCGCTTCCAGCGTCAACCATGAACCGCCGTATGCGGAACCGCACGTACGGTGGTGTGGGAGGACGGCGGGGGTGACCCCGTCTCCTACCCGATTTCAGGCGCGCGGCGGCAGCGCCTGGGCCAGGGCGACGAATTCGGCCACGGGGACCTCCTCCGCCCGCCGCTGCACGTCGAAGCTGCCGTCGAAGCGCTGTTCCTCGAGCCACTTGCCCAGCGTGTGGCGCAGCAGCTTTCGCCGCTGGGAAAAGGCGACCGCCACCATCGTCTCGAAGCGCGCCGCGTCCAGCGATGCGACGTCCGGCAGCGGCAGCATGCGCACGACCGCGGAATCCACCTGCGGTGGCGGATCGAAGGCCTGCGGCGGCACGTCGAACAGCGCCTCGATGTCGTAGCGCCACTGCAGCATCACCGACAGCCGGCCATAGACCTTGCTCCCGGGAGCGGCCGCCATGCGGTCCACGACCTCCTTCTGAAGCATGAAGTGCTGGTCCAGCACCCGGTCGGCCCAGGGCAGCAGATGGAAGAGGATGGGAGAGGAGATGTTGTAGGGCAGGTTGCCGACCACGCGCAGCTTGCTCTGATGACGCTCGGCCAGCGCGCCGAAATCGACCTTCAGCACGTCGGACTCCACGACCTCCAGGCCCTGGCGCTGCCGCAGTCGCGCCGCAAGGTCCCGGTCCAGCTCGATCACCGCGAGGCGCCCGGCCCGCTCCAGCAGCGGCTGGGTCAGCGCCGCCAGGCCCGGGCCGATCTCCACCAGCGCCTGCCCGGGCCGCGGATCGATGGATCGCACGATGGCGTCGATCACGGCCGTGTCGGCCAGGAAATGCTGGCCGAAGCGCTTTCTGGCCACGTGCTTCATGACCGTGGGCCTTCGAAGGCCGCGGTCCGCCGCACGCTCAGCATACGGCTCACTGCGGCGGCTCGCGCATCTCGATGTAGGCGCGCGCTTTCAGCTCCGTGGCCCAGTCGGTGTAGGCGGGTCCGAACTTCTGCTCCCGCAACTGGTTGCGCGCCTGCTCGCGCAGCTCCTTGGGATCGACGGCCATCTGGCGGCGCTCGACCACCTGGATCAGGTGCACGCCGAAGCGCGACACGATGGGCGTCGAGATGCCGCCCGGCTGCAGCTTGCCAAGCGCTTCCTCGAACTCGGGCACGAAGCTGCCGGGGCTGGCCCAGCCCAGATCGCCGCCGCTGGCCGCGCTGCCATCCTCGGAGTACTGCCGCGCCAGGTCCTCGAACCGGCGGCTGCCGGCCAGGATCTGCTCGCGGAACTCGGCCAGGCGCTTGGCGGCCGCCTCCACCGGCAGCGCCGTGGACGGCCGCAGCAGGATGTGACGGGCGCGGGTCTGGGTCACCGAGGCGACATTGGCGTCGACACGGGACAGCAGCTTGAGGATGTGGAAGCCCGCGCCGCTTCGGATCGGCTCGGCCGTCACGCCGCCCACGGCCAGCGGACGCACCGCCTCGACGAAAAGGTCGGGCAGCCGGTCGGACGGCTTGGGGCCGATCTCGCCGCCCTTGTCACGATTGCCATCCTCGGAGACGGCCTTGGCCACCACCGCGAAGGGCTCGCCCGAACGCACCCGGGCCAGCGCGGCCAACGCGCGTTCACGCCGCTCGGCCACCACCTCGGGTGGGGCGTTCTCGGGCACGGTGACGAGGATCTGCGCGATGTTGAGCTCGCTCGTGGAGGCCATCTGCGCCTGGCGGGCGGCCAGCGCGTTGTCGATTTCGGCGTCGGTGACGCGAATGCGGCCGCTCACCTCCCGCTCGCGCACCCGCTCGGCCATCATCTGGTCGCGCAGGTTGGCCCGAAAGCGCGCGTAGTCGATACCCTCCGCCCTGAGACGCTCCTGAAGCTTGTCCAGGCTCATCTTGTTGGCCGACGCCACGTTGGCCACCGCGCGGTCCAGCTCCGGCTCGTCCACCTTGACGCCGGAATCGCGCGCGTAGGTGACGATCACCCTTTCCTCGATGAGCGCGTCCAGGACCTGCTTGCGCAATTCGGGATCGGGCGGCAGGCGTGCGCCACTGCGCAGGGCTTCCAGCTTGGCGCGCGCCACGCGCTGATCGACCTCGACCTGCGTCACCAGCTCGTTGTTGACGATGGCCACGATGTAGTCCGCCGAGCGGGCTGGCGACGCCTTGGCAGTGGCCGCCGGGGCGGCCGGCTGGGCCCAGGCGGCCGCGGTGGCCAGGACGCTGGCACCGAAAGCGATGGCGACGGCACGGGAAAGAATCTTGTCGGTCATGGGCGAAACGTCGTGGACGGTGTGGGCGCGTCGTCGTCGCGAAGCAGCCGGTAACCGGGAATATTGTCCTTCAGCGCCTTCAGCGGGTTGCTGCCCAGGCGGGACAGGCCGACCAGCTCCAGCTGCAGCATCCAATGAGTCGTGGACTCGGCCAGGCCGGTGGAGGTTCGCTGGCTGACGAAGCGGGCGATCCAGCAGCCGGCGTCGTACTCGAGGCCGGCCAGCGAATCGGTGACGCGGCTGTCGCGCATGCTGAAGTTGACCCGGCCCACCCCGTAAAGCGTGCCGCTGCAGCCGTTGGCGCGCGGCGCGCTCTTGTACAAGGGCCACTGCCAACCCAGTTCGAACTGCTCGCTCAGGTCGCGCGCGTAGCGGTAGGTACCGGACAGGGTATAGAACGGCGCTGGCTGGTAGCGCGCCGATACGATCGAGCGCACGGTGCGGTCGATGCTGGCGTTGTACTGGACGGTGGTGTCGAAGATCCAGTTCGGCCACAGCGTCGCCGAGCCGAACAGCAGCAGATCGGACACTCGTTTGTCGCCCTCCTCGCCCTCGGGCGTGATGAGCTGGTCGCGGAACAGGAAGCGCTGGGCGATGCCCAGGCGCAGGCGCTCGATGCCGCTGTCGGGCTCGCGCCAGCGCGAGGTGACGCCGAGCGTGACCTGGTGGGTATCGGCCACGCGGTCAATGCCCGAGAAGGGGTTGTCGGCGTAGATCGACACCACGTTGAAGTCGCTGGCGGCGGTGTCGAACTGGGGCAGGATGGACTGGTCGCGAAAGGGCGTGTTCACATAGTGCAGCCGAGGCTCCAGCGTCTGCCGCAGGGCGTGGCCGAAGAGGCTGTCGTCACGGTCGAAGCGCAGCCCGGCGTCGGCGCTCAGCGTCGGGATGGTGCGGCTGGCCTCGCGACGAGTGGTCAGGGTGTTGTCCGGCATGACCATGGGCGTGTCGGTGCGGTAGCTGGCCGCGTTGAACGACACGCGCGGCGTGAACCAGCCCCAACCCTCGTCGAAGGGCCGGCTCAGGGCCCCCAGCAGATGCACCCGCGAGCCATCCGGGCGCGTGTCGCCGGCCGGCCGGTCGGAGAGCTCGAAACGGTTGGCCTCGGCCTCGAATTCCCATTGCACCCCCAGGCCGCTGTCCACGCCCAGGCGGCCGTGTCCACGCATGCCCAGCTGGGGCACGCGTTGATAGGGAGGCTCGATGGATTCGGTGTCCTGCAGCACCTGCCAGCCCTGCACGCCGGCGTACAGCTCGAGCGTGGTGTCGCGGCCGAATTCGTAGCGGCGCGTGGCGGCTGCAGATTGGGTCAGCAAGCGGCGGGTCAGGCTGGGCAGCTGGTTGGAGAAGTCCTTCCAGTAGTCGTCGTCCGAGGCGCGCAGGAAGTTGACCCCGTAGCGCCAGCCGATGTCGCCCTCCTCGTCGCCCGCGAAGTGGCCGCTGTGCATCCATTCGAGGCCGTGCCGCTCGCGGCCGGCCACGCGGTCGTATGGGATGGCATGGATCTGGAAGCGGCCCTCGTCGCTCGGCTGCAGGTAGCGAAATTCGCTCTGCAAGCCCGCGCCACGCAGGGTGGCGACGGAGGGTGTGGTGATGAGGTCGTAGTTCGGCGCGAGGTTCCAGTAGTAGGGCACCGCGATCGAGATGCCGCCCCGGCTGTCGCTGTCCAGTTCGGGCGGCAGCCAGCCCGACTTGCGCTCGCTGGTCGCCGGGAAGCTGATAGCCGGAGCCGCCAGGATGGGGACGCCCAGGAAGCGCAACACGGCGTTGTGCGCCACGCCCTCGTTGTGCTCGAAGTCGAGGTCGAGCTTGTCCGCCGAAAGAAGCCAGTCGGGAGCGGCCCCGTCGGCGGCCTCGTCACGCGGGCAGCTGGTGTAGTCGGCGCGCCGGGCCGACAGGCGCTGCTCGCCGGCGAAGTCGATCCGCTCGGCCTTTCCGCCGGCACCGGTTCGCGAGAAATGGTAGGTGGGCTTGATCACGTAGCCCTCTCGCGTGTCCAGGTTCAAGCCGGCCTCCGTGCCGGTGAACTGGTCTCCTTCACGGACCAACTTCACGTGGCCAGTGGCATAGGCCCATTGGGTCGGCTCGAGGTAGCGCAGCAGGTCGGCCGTCAATGTCAACTGGCCTTGGCGCAGCTCCACCTCGCCTTCGGCCACGGTCTCGCGGTCCAGCGTGCTGTTCACGGTCCGGGCACTGAGTTCGGCCGGCAGGCGCGCCGGTTCAGGGCTGGTCGCGCCCTGAGTCGCGCCGCAAGCCGATGCGCAGGCCAGCGCCAATGCGCTCACAGCCAGGCGACGGCGCGGCAACGGGGAAAGACGGCAGGGGGAGGAGTCGTGCAGGCGCAGCAAGCAGAGCCACCGGTCAGGCGCCGCAACGCCGCACCGATCGACGGCCGCGCGAGCAGGCAACAAAGGCGTCACTAGAATCGCCGCGGATTATCCACGCTGGCCCTGCTGCGGACTGCCTTGACGCCTCCCGCCTCTTCTGATCCATCGCCGGACGTGCCTTCCGTCGATTGGCACGACGCTGCCCGGCACGGCGCGTTCGATCGCTGGCTGGCGCCGCTGGCTGCGGCACAGGGCTGGGATCCGGCGAGCCTGCGCGTCGCCTCGGCCGACGCCAGCGCTCGCCGCTACCTGAGGCTCGAAGGGCCCGGCGGCCGCAGCGCGGTCGTGATGGATGCGCCGCCCGGGCTGATCGACAGCCGCCCCTTCCTGGCGATGGCCGAGCGAATCGCCGCGGCTGGGCTGCATGCGCCGCAGGTCCTCGCGGCTGATGCGGAGCAGGGGTTCGTGTTGCTCGAGGACTTGGGAACGCGCCCCTATCTCGAGGCCTTGCGCGAGGCCGACGCGGCGGAGGCGAACCGCCTGATGCGCGACGCCATCCGTGCCCTCGTGCATTGGCAACAGCATGTCGACGCTGCCTCGCTGCCTGCCTACGACGAGGCCTTCCTGCGGCGGGAGCTGGCGCTTTTTCCCGAATGGTGCGTCGGCCAGGAATTCGGCATCTCCTGGTCCGATGCTGAGTCGGCACGGTGGCAGAAGCTCTGCGACACCCTCGTCGCCAGCGCCCTCGCGCAGCCGGTGGTTGCCGTGCATCGCGACTTCATGCCGCGCAACCTCATGGTGTCCGACCCCAACCCCGGCATCCTGGACTTTCAGGACGCGCTGGCCGGCCCCGTCACCTACGACATGGCCTCGCTACTGCGCGACGCCTTCGTCTCGTGGGACGAGGAGCGGGAGCTCGACTGGGCGGTGCGCTACTGGGAGGCCGCGCGCAAGGCCTGCCTGCCGGTGGACGAGGACTTCGGGGAGTTCTGGCGCCAGCTCGAGTGGATGGGACTGCAGCGCCACCTGAAGGTGATGGGCATCTTCTGCCGCCTGAAGCTGCGCGACGGCAAGCCGCACTACCGGGCGGATCTGCCGCGCTTCTTCGCCTACGCCACCAAGGTGGCGATGCGCTATCGGCCGCTCGGCCCGTTGCTGGCGCTGCTGGAGCCCATGCAGGACGCCAAGCTCTCCTCGGGCTTCACCTTCTAGGCCGTCTTCAGGCCGCGGCGTCTTCCTTCGCCGCGATGGCCGCGGCTTCGGCGGCGGCGCGGATCTCGCACAGGTAGGCGGTCTCGCAACCCGCGGCAGCCAGCCAGGGGTCGCGGTCCTCGCCGCCGAAGATCTCGATCAGGAAGTCCAGCATCGCTCGCGTGCGCGCGGGCACGTGCTGGCGCGTGGGCATGCCGACCCAGAGCGTGGTGCTGTGCAGCCACCAGGCCGGCAGCACGCGCTCGAGCGCATGCTCCATCAGCGCGTCGTCGACGACGAAGGACGGCAGGCCCGCGATGCCCAGGCCGGCCAGCGCGGCGGCGTAGTTGGTGTCCGTGTGCAGGGTGCTCAGCACGCCCCGCTTGGGAACGGTGTGAAAGGTCTCGCTGGCCTCGCCCTGCCGGCCACGGAAGAAGGTCACCCCGCGCTGCAGGTCCGACAGGGGCGGGATCAGCACGTCGTGATCGGCCAGCTCGCTCGGGTGCTGGGGCCGCCCCTTGCGCTCCAGGTACTCCGGCGCCGCGACGGTGACCACCTCCGAGCGAGCCAGGCGCCGGGCGACGAAGTTGCCGTCCAGCGGCTTGCGCAGGCCCATGATGGTGAGGTCGAAACTGTCGTCGACCGTCTCGACGGCGCCGTTGGCCACGATCTCCAGCGTCACCAGCGGATAGCGGGCGCGAAAGCGCGGCAGGTGCTTGGCCAGCTGGTGCACGGCCACGGCCGGCGGCACGAGGATGCGCACCGGCCCGCGGGGATCGGCCACCGAGGCCTGGGCCAGCAGCTCGGCCTCGTCGACGTCGGCCAGGATGCGGCGCACCCGCTCGAGGTAGCTCTCGCCCACCTCGGTCAGCGCGATGCGCCGGGTGGTGCGGTTCATCAACCGGGCGCCGAGGTGCTCCTCCAGCTCGGCCACCAGGCGGGTGATCACCGCAGGGGCCAGGTCCAACGCCCGTGCCGCGCCGGCGAAGCTGCCTTCGTCGACCACGCGGGCGAACACCCGCATCGCTCGCAAAGAATCCATGGGCCGATTATTGCGCCTTCACGGCAATTGCGGAGAGGTTCCGGGGGCTTTGTTTGCCAATCGCGAATTGCCGCTCAGGCCGCGCGGTGCAGTGCCGGCGAGGAAATCCGTTCACATGATCTTGCGAGGATGGGCGAGTGCCTCGTGCGCCACGTGCAGCCGCCGCACCAGCACCTTGATGAAGGCCGCATCGAAGCGATGGCGCGTGTCCGGGCTCAGCTGCGAGAGGCTGTCAGGGTTGAACGAGACGGTGGTGCAGGCCTCGGAGACGATGACGTCGGTGGCGTGCTTGCGCAGGTCCGGGCTGGGCGCGAGATAGGCCATCTCGCCCACGGAGGTCCCGGCGCCGAGGCGCGCGACGCGCTCGCCGTCGCGGTAGACCTCCACCTCACCCTGGGCGATGCAATAGAACTGCTTGCCCTCCTGGCCGCGCTTGAAGATCTTGTGGCCGAAGGGGAATCGCTGCCACTTGGCGCGATGCACCACTTCCCACAGCTCGACGTCGCCGAAGTCGGCGAAGAACTCGAGCGATCGCAGCAGGTTGAAGCGCTCGGAGTCCAGCACGCGCTGCAACTGGCCGCGGGGCACCTCGTGGTTCGTGATCAGCGCTGACAGCGACTGCGCGAAGTGGTCCCAGTCCTCCGGACGGTCTTCGGGATGCTTGGCCAGCGCGCTGCGGATGGTGGCATCGAGCCCAGGGCTGACGCCTTCGCGCAGGTTCGTCAGCGACTCCGGCTCGGCGTGGCAGATCATGTTCAGCAGCGCGCCGTGGCCTTCGGCCTCGAAGGGCGGGCGGCCGGCGATCAGGTGGTAGAGCACCGCGGCCAGCGAGTAGATGTCGGCGCGGCAATCGAGCGCGGAGCCTTCGAGCTGCTCGGGCGACATGTAGGCCAGTGAACCCACGCGGTGGATCTGCGTTCGGTCCGACCCCATGTTCAGCACGCTGCCGAAGTCGGTCAGCTTGATGTCCAGCACTTCGGGGCCGTCGGTCACCGCCAGGATGTTGGCCGGCTTGACGTCGCGGTGGATGAGGCCCTGGCGGTAGACGTAGCCCAGCGCCATGGCGCACTTGAAGCCGATTTCCACCACTTGCTCCAGCGGCAGCAGGCGGTCCTGCTGGCAGAAGGCCCGCAGCGTCGTGCCAGGCACGTACTCCATCACCAGGTAGGGCGAAACCGGGTCGTCGACCGCGTCGTGGATCTGCACGACGTTGGGGTGGTTCAGCCGGCCCACCAGCGCCGCCTCGGCGGCGAAGAAGTGCGGCGAGAAATGGGCATCCGCCTCGGAGCGGCCGGTGCTGGGTCGCACCCGCTTGATCGCCACCTCGAGGCCATGGAAATCGTCGTAGGCGAGGAAGACCTCGCTGGTCGCGCCTTCGCCCAGGCGCCCCAGCACCCGGTACTTGCCGATCATCGGCGGATCGTCGGGATCCAGCCGCGGCATGGCGACCGTCGCTTGCGCGCGCGAGCGCGACCGCGAGGACGAGGGCGCGGTCGCGCTGGCCGAGGGGCCTGACGACAGGGAGGACGGACGCGATGAGGACGAGGGCACGTTTCGCTCGGGATGACGTGGGCGGCAAGCCAGGCCGCACTGTGAATGATTTCATGCCGCTGCAAAAGAGCGAACAGCTGCGGGCGTACCCCGCAAATCGTCGCCGCCATGGGGCGCGCCCGGCAAGAGGCCGGCGAGGGTCGCCCCTTTAGAATCGCTGCCCATCATGATCCAAGCCAAGGCAGAGCTGCAGCTCGCGCTGGCGCGCGTCGTGGCGCTGCTGGCGCCCGAGCACGCCTACACCCCCCTCTTCGAGTCGCCCAAGCAGGCCGCCCATGGCGACCTGGCGATCACCGCGGCGATGCAGCTGGCCAAGCCGCTGAAGAGCAACCCCCGCGCGCTGGCCGAAAGACTCGTCGCCGCGCTGAACGAGCAACCCGAGGTGAAGCGCTGGGTCTCGGCGCTCGAGATCGCGGGCCCGGGCTTCATCAACCTGCGGCTCTCGGCGGCGGCCAAGCAGGCCGTCGTGGCCGAGGTGCGCACGGCCGGCGAGGCCTTCGGCCGCCAGCCGGCCAACGGCCAGAAGCTGATGGTCGAATTCGTCTCGGCCAACCCCACGGGGCCCCTGCACGTGGGCCACGCCCGCCAGGGGGCCCTGGGCGACTCGATCTGCCACCTGTTCGAGACCCAGGGCTGGGCGGTCACGCGCGAGTTCTACTACAACGACGCCGGCGTGCAGATCGCCACGCTAGCCACCTCGACCCAGTGCCGAATCAAGGGCCTGAAGCCCGGCGACCCGGGCTGGCCCGAAAGCGCCTACAACGGCGAGTACATCGCTGACATCGCGGCCGACTTCCTGGCCGGGAAGACCGTCAAGGCCGACGACCGCGAGTTCACCGCCTCGGGCGACCCCGAAGACCTGGACGGCATCCGCCAGTTCGCCGTGGCCTACCTGCGCCACGAGCAGGACCTGGACCTGCAGGCCTTCGGCGTCAGCTTCGACAACTACTTCCTCGAGTCGAGCCTTTACACCACGGGGCGCGTCGAGGACACCGTCAGGCGCCTGGTCGCCGCCGGCAAGACCTTCGAGGAAGGCGGCGCGCTGTGGCTGCGCACCACCGACTACGGGGATGACAAGGACCGCGTGATGCGCAAGTCCGACGGCACGTTCACCTACTTCGTGCCCGATGTCGCCTATCACCTGAACAAGTGGGAACGGGGCTTCACCAAGGTCATCAACTGCCAGGGCACCGACCACCACGGCACCATCGCCCGGGTGCGCGCCGGCGTGCAGGCGGCGGGCACGGGCGTGCCGCCGGGCTATCCCGACTACGTGCTCAACACCATGGTGCGCGTGGTGCGCGACGGCGCCGAGGTCAAGATCAGCAAGCGGGCGGGCAGCTACGTGACGCTGCGCGACCTGATCGACTGGACGAGCCGCGACGCGGTGCGCTTCTTCCTCATCAGCCGCAAGGCCGACACCGAGTTCACCTTCGACGTGGACCTGGCGGTCAAGCAGAACGACGAGAACCCGGTCTTCTACGTGCAGTACGCGCATGCGCGGATCTGCTCGGTGCTGGCCCAGGCGGCGGCCCAGGGCCATGACGTCGCGGCCATCGATGCGGCCGACCATTCGCTGCTGACGGCCCCGACCGAGGCGGCGTTGATGCTGAAGCTGGCGGACTATCCCGAGATGCTGGCCAACGCCGCGCGTGACCTGGCGCCGCACGACGTGGCCTTCTACCTGCGCGATCTGGCCGGGGCGTTCCACAGCTACTATGGCGCCGAGCGTTTCCTGGTCGACGACGCGGGCCTCGCCCGGGCCCGCCTGGCGCTGCTGGACGCCACGCGTCAAGTACTGCGCAACGCGCTCGCCCTGCTGGGCGTGAGCGCGCCGGACGCGATGTCGAGAGAACAACCTGCTGCGGAGACGGCATGAGCTTGAAAAAGGGCGCCCCTATGCGTGCGCAACGCGTGGGTCTGGAAAAGCAACGCGGCGGTTTCGCGGTCGGCCTCATCGTGGGCCTGCTGATCGGCCTGGCACTCGCGCTGGGGGTGGCGCTGTACATCGCCAAGGTGCCTTCGCCCTTCCACGACAAGACGCAGCACCGCACGCCCGAGCAGGAGGCCGCCGAGGCCGAGAAGATGCGGAGCTGGGATCCGAACGGTGGGCTGGGGGGCAAGCCCGTTGTGCCGCGACCCGCGCCGGCGTCTGGCATGGTGTCGACGCCTCCGCCGCAAACCTCGCCGCAAACCTCGCCGCAGACCGTGCCACAGAGCGTGCCGCCGGCCCCTGCTACGCCACAGGTCGCCACGCCTGCGCCGGCCACCACGCCGAAGTCCAACCGCGACGCTGCGGCCATCCTGTCCGGCGAGCAGGTGCCCGGCCCCGCGCACCGAGCGTCTGCCTCCGCCCGCGCCGCCGGTGCCGATCCGTTCGTCTACTTCGTCCAGGTGGGGGCGTTCTCGAGCCAGGACGATGCCGAGCAGCAGCGCGCCAAGCTCGCGCTGCAGGGTTTCGGCGCGAAGATCTCCGAACGCGAGCAAGGCGGCCGGACCATCCATCGCGTCCGCATGGGACCGTACGAGAGCCAGGGCGAGGCCGTCGCCCAGCAGGAGCGGCTCAAGGCCGGCGGCGTCGATGCCGCCCTCGTGCGGCAGGAGCGGAACTGAAGGTCTCGTCGTCACCTCCACGCCCTATCCCTTTTCTGCAAGGACCCACGTGAAGCCCAACCCCTCGGCCGCGAAGATGAACCGGCGTGATTTCCACTCCATGGGCCTGGCCGCTGCCGCGGCGGGCGCTGGCCTGGCGCTGGCCGCGCCGCGTGCGCACGCGCAGCCGACGCCGGTCGAAGGCACGCACTACGTCAAGCTGGCCCAGCCCATCGCCATGCCCTCTACGGGCAAGGTCGAGGTGGTCGAGTTCTTCTGGTACGGCTGCCCGCACTGCTTCGCGCTGGAGCCCTTCGTCGAGCAGTGGTCGGCCAAGCTGCCGCCGGACGTGAACTTCCGCCGCGTGCCCGCCGCCTTCACGCCGCAGTACGAGTTCCACCAGAAGGTGTTCTACGCGCTCGAGGCCATGGGCCAATTGCCCAACGTGCACCGCAAGCTGTTCAACGCCATCCACCAGGAGCACAAGCGGATGGCCACCGAAGCCGAGGTGACGGCCTTCGTCACCACCCTCGGCGTCGACGGGGCCAAGTTCGGCGAGACGCTGAAGTCCTTCACCGTGATCGGCAAGGCGAAGCAGGCCCGGCAACTGGCCGATGCCTACGGCGTGGACGGTGTGCCGACGGTCGGCGTGCAAGGCCGCTACCGCACCTCGGCCTCCCTGGCTGGCGGTGCTGAGCGGACCTTCACGGTGGTCGACTACCTGGTCGCCCTGGCCCGCAAGACACAGTGAAGCCGCGGGCCGGGCGCGCTTGACGCTGCCCCGGCAGCGCTGAGCGGTCAAGCATTTCACCCGCGAACAGGTCTGGATCGGCGGCGACGCCAGTCGCAGCCGCTAGAATGGCCTGCAAGTTTCATGCCGTCAGCCATGCGCACCACCGTCCCCTCCTGCATCGCGCCTTTCGCCCTGGCGCTGGTCGCCGCCGCCGCCACCCTGGCGGCCGGTGCCGCCCAGGCCGAAAAGGCCGACCGGACCAAGCCGATGGTCGTCGAGAGCGACGGCAAGCAATCCGCCACGGTGGACCTCAAGACCAAGACCACCGTCATCACCGGCAATGTGGTGATCGCCCAGGGCACGCTGCTCATCAAGGCCGACCGTGTCGAGGTGCGCGAGGACGTCCCCGGCCGGTACCTGGCCAATGCGCGCGGCAATCCGGACAAGCCGGCCACCTTCCGGCAAAAGCGCGACCGCGTCGACGAGGTGGTCGAGGCGGAAGCCTCGCGTGTCGAGTACGACGGCGCCAACGAGAAGGTCCGCTTCATCGGCGATGCCAAGCTGCGGGTCGTGCGGCCGATCGGCCCGCCGGACGAGGCCAACGCCGCCGTCATCACCTACGACCAGCGCAGCGACACCATCGTGTTCGAAGGCGCCTCGCCGTCCGCCTCCGGCGCCGCCAATGGCCGAGCGCGTCTGGTGTTCATCCCGCGCCAGGCCGAAGCCGCCTCGGAGCCGCAGAAATGAACGCGCCGACGCCGAGCGCGGCCATGCGGGCCGCGCCGCCTTCCGCCCCCACGAGCCGGCTCGACGCGACCGGCCTGCGCAAGAGCTACGGTGCCCGCACGGTGGTCAAGGAAGTGCACCTGGCCGTCGGCGGCGGTGAGGTCGTCGGCCTGCTGGGCCCGAACGGAGCGGGCAAGACCACGACCTTCTACATGGTGGTCGGCCTGGTGCGCTGCGACGCGGGCAGCATCCACATCGACGGCGTTGCGGTCGAGCACAAGCCCATCCACCAGCGTGCCCGGCTCGGCCTGAGCTACCTGCCGCAGGAGGCCTCGATCTTCCGCAAGCTGACCGTCGAGGAGAACATCCGCGCGGTGCTGGAGCTGCAGATCGACGAGCGCGGCCGGCCGCTGGCGGGCCAGGAGATCGATCGCCTGCTCGAGGCGCTGCTGCACGACCTGAGCCTCACCGGCCTGCGCGATTCGCCTGCGCCGGCCTTGTCGGGCGGCGAGCGGCGCCGGGTGGAGATCGCGCGAGCGCTGGCCACCCAGCCGCGCTTCATCCTGCTGGACGAGCCCTTCGCCGGCGTGGACCCGATCGCGGTGATCGAGATCCAGCGGATCATCGGCTTCCTCAAATCGCGCGGCATCGGTGTGCTGATCACCGACCACAACGTGCGCGAGACGCTGGGCATCTGCGACCGCGCCTACATCATCAGCGAGGGCAGCGTGCTGGCCGAGGGCACGCCCGACCACATCATCGAGAACCCGGACGTGCGCCGGGTGTACCTCGGCGAGCACTTCAAGATGTGATGTCTGCGCCACGGTTCACCTTCGGCACCTCGGCCTTCCCGGCCGGCCGCCTGGCTGCCTGCAAGCGGCCCGGCACGGCCGTGCGCATGCCGCAGCGATTGATCGCCCGATGAAGCCCACCCTGCAGGTCCGCCTCTCGCAGCACCTGGCGTTGACGCCACAGCTGCAGCAGTCGATCCGGCTGCTGCAGCTGTCCACGCTGGAGCTGCACCAGGAAGTCGAGCAGATGCTCGAGCAGAACCCCTTCCTGGAGCCGGATGAAGAGATCAACGGCTACGACGCCGGCCACGACAAGCCGGCCGCGACGGCCGCCACGCGGGATGAGCAGGATGCCCCGGGCAGCAGCGTCGGCGAAACCGGCGACGAATCGGCGGGCGTGGACACGGCGGAGTTCGGCACCACCGAGCGCGACGACTGGGAGAACGGCACCGAGCGCGACGACTTCGACGGCATCCAGGAGCTGCCCTCCAGTGGCTCGGCAGGCACTGGCAGCGGCGACGAGGACGGCACCGATGCCCACGACCGCAACAGCCACGCACCGACCCTGCAGGATCACCTGCGGGCTCAGCTCGCGGGCATGCGCCTGGCGCCCGCCGACGCCGCCGCGGTGCAGGTGCTGATCGAGTCGCTGAACGACGACGGCTACCTCGACGGCACGCTCGAAGAGCTCGCCGAGCGGCTGGCGGATTCGCTGGGGATGATCGACCCCGAGTCGCGCGAGGAGCTGTTGGACCAACTGCGCTGCGGCCTCAAGTGGCTGCAAAGCATGGAGCCGGTCGGGGTGGGTGCCACCAGCCTCGGAGACTGCCTCGCGCTGCAGTTGCGAGAAGGGCCCGCGTGTGCGGCGCGCGAATGCGCGCTCGCCATCTGCGCCGGGCACCTGGACCTGCTGGCGCGGCGCGACATCAAGAAGCTGGCCACGGCCACCGGCGCCGATGAAGCGACGGTCAAGGCGGCACAGGCGCTGATCGTGGTCTGCGAGCCCAAGCCCGGCCGCCCCTTCGCCCGCGCCGAGAACCTGATCGTCGTGCCCGACGTGATCGTGCTGAAGTCGGGCCGCGGCTGGAAGGCCACGCTGAACCCGGACGTGATGCCCAAGTTGCGCGTGTCCGACCTTTACGCCCAGGCAGTGCGCGGCCAGCGCGGCGGCAACGCCAACGGCGGCGGCCTGTCCGCGCGGCTGCAGGAGGCGCGCTGGTTCATCCGCAACATCCAGCAGCGCTTCGACACCATCCTGCGCGTCAGCCAGGCGATCGTCGAGCGGCAGAAGAACTTCTTCACCCACGGCGAGATCGCGATGAAGCCGCTGGTGCTGCGCGAGATCGCCGACGAGCTCGGCCTGCACGAATCGACCATCTCGCGCGTGACCACGGCCAAGTACATGTCCACGCCCTTCGGCACCTTCGAGCTGAAGTACTTCTTCGGCTCTTCGCTGTCGACCGATGCCGGCGGCAATGCCTCGTCGACCGCGGTGCGCGCGCTGATCAAGCAGTTCGTCGCGGCCGAGAACCACGCCAAGCCGCTGTCGGACAGCCAGATCGCCGACATGCTCGAAGAGCAGGGCATCCAGGTCGCCCGGCGCACGGTGGCGAAGTACCGCGAGGCGCTCAAGATCGCCCCGGCCAACCTGCGGAAAGCGCTGTAAGTCCATGGTCGAAGGGCATGCGCCCGCGGCTCCCCGCCGCGTCGTCGTCAAGGCCGCCGAGCGCGCTGCACCTGCGCTCGAGCGCGGCACCTTGTTCCTGCCCTGCGCCGGCGGCGCCGAGGCGCTGCTGGCCGAGGAATGCCAGCGCGTCCTGGGCGGGCGCTGCCCGGTCGAAGCGGGGCGGGGCGGTGTCTACGTCGAAGGTGACATCGAAGCGGCCATGGCGCTCAACCTGCAGAGCCGGCTGGCGCAGCGCGTGCTGTGGCAGCTGATCGACGGGCCCTACGCCAACGAGCAGGATCTGTACGCCCTGGCCCGCCGGGTGCGCTGGGCGGACTGGATCACGCCGAAGCAGACGCTGCGAGTCGATGCCTCGGCCTGGCGCTCGCCGCTGAAGAGCATCAACTTCGCGGCCCTGCGCATCAAGGACGCGGTGTGCGACGTGATGCGCGAAGCCAGCGGCGAGCGGCCGAGCGTGGACACGCGGCATCCCGATCTTTCGCTGGTGCTGCACCTCGGCCCAGACCACGCAAGCCTGTCGGTGGACCTGTCGGGCGAGGCCTTGTTCAAGCGCGGCTGGCGTGACGCGCAAGGCCAGAAGGGCGAGGCCCCGCTGAAGGAGACGCTGGCGGCTGCCATGCTGGCTGCCGCCGGATGGCGGGGCCGGCCGGAAGATGGTGGCCTGCTCGACCCCTGCTGCGGCGCCGGCACCATCGCCATCGAGGCGGCGCAGATCGCTTGCGGCCTGGCCCCCGGCCTGGCGCGCCGGTTCGCGTTCGAGAAGCTGCTGCCTTTTCGCCCGCACCTGGGCGCCTGGGCCGCGATGCGCCAGCGGGCGCAGCAGGCCGTCCACGCTCCGGCCGTGCCCATCTGGGCGGGCGATGTCTCCTTTCGCATGACGGACTTCGCCACGCGCAACGCGGAGCGTGCTGGCGTCAGGCACGCCATCGAGTTCAAGACGGCCGACGTGCTGCAGCGCCCGGCTCCCGGCGAGCGCGGCCTCATCGTGATGAACCCGCCCTACGGCGAGCGCATCGCGCCGAAAGGACAAGGACAAGCGCAAGGTCCCGGTCCGGGCCAGCGCGGCGCCGGTGGCGAGAAGTTCGAAGGCGCCACTGACGCCGCCGACTTCTACGCGCGGCTCGCCGCGCATTGGAAGAAGAGCTTCGCCGGCTGGACGGCCCACGTGCTCACGCCCGAGGCCAAGCTCCCGGCCCTGATGCGGCTGAAGGAAAGCCGCCGGGTGCCGATGTGGAACGGCGCCATCGAGTGCCGCCTGTTCCGCTTCGACATCGTCTCCGGAAGTAATCGTTAGCCCCCACGCCCCCTGCCGGGGGCTGCCCCCCATGGGGGCTCGCGCAGCGGACCGGCAGAGCCGGAAATGTGGGCCCCCACGCCCCCTGCCGGGGGCTGCCCCCCAAGGGGGCTCGCGCAGCGGACCGGCAGAGCCGGATCATGTTGGCCCCCACGCCCCCTGCCGGGGGCTGCCCCCCAAGGGGGCTCGCGCAGCGGACCGGCAGAGCCGGATCCGCGCACGCCCATGAAGGCGGCGGCTCCTTCGGAGCGCCGGCTAATACTGATACAGCTTCAGGGTGAAGGCTGCGCCGATGGCGCCGCCGCCGCCGATCGGGCCGCCGGCCCACCACACGTCGACGCGGTAGGCACCCGGCGGGATCTGGCCTGGCAGGGTGCCGATGCCTTGGTAGAAGTTCGCGGCGAACTCGTCGACGTCGTACTCGGCGGTCAGCGCCAACGCGGGCGCCGGCACGCCGTAGGGCGTCTCGTAGTGGCCGGCCATGTGCATGGGGGCGCCGCCGCCGGCCGGCGTCAGCGTGACCTGGAACAGCGTCATGTTCGACACGCCGCCGTACAGCTTGCTGCCGACCAGCGCGCTGAAGTGTGCATTCAGGCAGCCGGCCGTCAGGTTGACCTTGTTCGACAGCACCGGAACCTTGTCGAAGCGGCCACCTTCGCCACCGCCACCGGCCATCGAGAAATTCCAGGCGGTGAACTTGACGCTCTCGTCGGTGATGTCGCTGACCTGCTTGACCTTGCCTCGGCAAGGTGGGTGGAGGGCCGCGGGCTTGAAGCCGTTGGAGGTGTCGAAGAAGGTGTCCGACTGCGCGTAGGCAGCTGGAGCGCAGAAGAGCGCGACGAGCAGGGCCAGCGGGGCCAGTGCGTGCGTGCAGCGGGAATGTGTCGTGGCGTTCACGGGGTGCTCCTTCAGTCGCTGTGAGGGGCCCGGGGCGCAGGCCTCGGAACCATCGGGCCGATGGGCCTGACGATGGAAAGAACGGCACGGCCGGCACGAAACCGGACACGCGCCCGCGGTCAGGTTCAGGCCGCCCCGGTTCGCCTCTTTCGCGCGAGCCAGGCCAGCATCGCGGCCAGCAGTGCCAGAGGCACCAGGGCGCCCGCGTTCATGGCCTGCCAGCCCCCGGTGGTGACGAGGGCGCCCGAGCTGAAGGAGGTCAGCGTCATGGTGCCGAGCACCCAGCGGTCCATCAACGCCTGCGCGGTGACGCGGTGCGCCGGCGGGTAGCTCTCGGTGTAGAGCGTCGTGCCGCCGACGTAGAGGAAATTCCAGCCCACGCCCAGCATCGCCAGGGCCGCGGTGAAGTGCATCAGGTCCACGCCGTGCAACGCCAGGGCGATGCATGCCGCGTTCAACGCCACGCCCGCCGCCAGCACCGGCTGCACCCCCACGCGCCGGATCAGCGAGCCGGTGAAGAAGCTCGGCAGGTACATGCCCACGACATGCCACTCCAGCACCCAGGCCACCGCGCCGAAGGGATGGGCGCAGCCGGCCATGGCGATGGGCGTGGCCGCCATCAGAAGGTTCATCACGCCGTAGCCGAGCGCCGAGGCGGCGATGGCGACGATGAAGGCCGGCTGGCGGTGCGTTCCGGCCGGCAGGTGCCCGTTCGCCCCCGCGGGGGCCGGCGGCAATGCCGGGAAGGGGATGCGGCCCAGGCACAGCCACGCCACGGCGGCAACGGCCACCAGCGAGAGGTAGGCGCCGGCGAAGGGTGCTGCGAGCAGGTCGCGGGTCGCCTGGGCCAGGGGCGGCCCTGCAACGCCTCCGAGCAGGCCGCCGGCGAGCACCCAGGAGATGGCTCGCTCACGCCCTGCCGGCCCGGTGAGCTCGGCGGCCGCGAAGCGATACAGCGCCGCGTTGGCGTTGTAGTAGCCGGCCAGGACGGTGGCTGCCAGCAGGAGCCAGAAGCTGCCCAGCCGGACCGCCACCGCGCACAGGGCGGCGGCGGCCATCGCGACCACCAGGCCGAGACGAAACGCGCGCCGGCGCCCCCAGCGCTGCTGATGCCGCGCAACCAGTCCCGTGCTGAGCGAGCCGCCCAGCACATAGGCCGTGAGCGGCAAGGTGGCCATCCAGCCGCGCGGGGCGAGCATCAGCCCCACCAGGCCGTTGATGGCCATGAAGGTCACGTTGTTGACGAGGAACAGGCCTTGGCAGACGGTCAGCCAGACGAGAGCCCGGTTGAAGCGGCCGGTGCGTGCAGACGCGAGCGCGCTCACGTCTTCGCCCGGGTTCATCGCGGACCCGTCGCGAAGGCCACGAGCAGCGCCAGGGCTGCCAGCGGCGCGGTGTCCGCGCGCAAGACCCTCGGGCCCAGGCTGACGGGCGCGAATCCGGCGCGGCGGGCGGCGGTCTCTTCCTGGCCATCGAGCCCGCCCTCGGGGCCGGACAGCAGGAGCCAGGGCTCGGCACCGTTCGCCGTCGCGTACCCGGCCAGGGGTGACGCGTCCTCGCCGAGGCTGAGCACGCCACGCCGCCCATGGGCGGTCATGCCCAGGCCTTCGAGCCATCCGGCCAGGTGGCGCACCGGCTCGATCCGCGGCACGCGCGTTCGGCCGCTCTGCTGCGCGGCGGCTATGGCCACCGACTGCCAGTGCGACAGCCGGCGTTCGGCCCTTTCGCCGGTGAGCCTGAGCACCGAACGGGCGCAGTGCAGCGGCTGGATGGCCGCCACGCCGAGCTCGGTGGCCTTCTCGACCAGCGCATCCATGCGCTCATTGGCCGGCATGCCGACCGCGAGCGTGACCGGACGGGCGGCCTCACGCGACACGGGGTCATGCTCCCCCAGCTGCACGGCCACCTGCTGGCGGCCGCCCATGCGAAGCACCTGCGCCGCCCACTCGCCGCCCTGGCCGTTGAACAGCGTGAGCGCATCGCCCGGCTGCAGGCGCAGGACCTGGACGTGGCGCGCGGCCTCCTCGGGCAGATCGATCTCCTGGCCGGTGCTCAGCGCTGCGTCCAGATACAAGCGGGGTGATGGCATGCGGCGAGTGTGCCGCACACAATGCACGCCAGGAGGACGCCGCGATGACCGACGAAGCCAAGGCCCTGGCCACCGACTGCCTGCAGGCCGCCGACGCCTGCCACGACGAGGATCCGCCGCGTGGCGCCAGCCTGCTGCGCCGCATTGATCCGACAGCCCTGGATGCGAGCCAGCGCCCGCTGTACGCCTTCTTGCTCAACCACGTGCTCAGCGAGAAGCTCGGCCAGCACCTCGAGGCCTGGCAGGGCCAACAGGCGGTGCTCGAGTCGGCGGGCCCGCAGGCACCCTTGCCCTTGCTGCGCCATGCGGCCGCCGCGGCCCGGCTGGCCGGGGACGCCGCGGGCGAGGATCGCCTGACGGCCAGGCTGGCCACGGCGGCCGGCACCGGGCCGGGCCAGGCCTGCGATCTCGTCGGCCTGGCGGCCACCAGTTTCCGTGTGCCGGCGCTCGCCGGTGATGCGGCCGGCGAAGCCGCCATGGCGGCGCTGGCCCCGCTGCGCGGCGTGGCGTGGCAAAGGGCCAGCGGGCTGGATGCCGCCGCCGGCAGCCTGACGAACAACATCGCCAGCGACCTGGCCGAGCGAGCGCCCCATGAGTTGCACAGCACGCCCTTGCGGCTGGCGATGGTCGAGGCGGCCACCCTGGCCCAGGGCTTCTGGCACCGAGCCGGACAGTGGGTGCAGCACGAGCGGGCGCATTACCTGCGTGCGCTGGTCGCCAATGCGCTGGGCGATTCGGCCGAGGCGGAGTTGCAGGCGCGTGCGGGCCTGGTGCTGCTGGAAAGCTTCGACCATGACCAGCAGGAGCGGGTCGATCAGGCCTTCCTGCGGCTGGAGCTGGCGCATGCGCTCGCGCGCCAGGGCCAGGCGGCCGATGCGCAGGTGGAGCGCGCCCAGGCCGACGCGCTGGTCGAGGCGCTGGACGATCCTTCGATCAGCGCCTGGTATGGCCGCCGCGTGGCACGCCAGGCCGCGCTGGACGCGGCCGCATGACGCGCCGATGGCCGGGCGTCAGGCCTTGACGGCCGCGCCTATGGCGTAGGTGAGCTCGCCGACCGCTGCCATGCCGTGCTCGGTCCGCAGCTGCTCGGCGAACTTCAGTGCCAGCACGCGGAGGTCGTCCGGGCCGCTGCACTTCTCGACTTCGAGCGCAAAGCGGTAGCCCTTCACCAGTCCGAGCTTGGCCTTGCTGATCGAGTTGAGGGCGTCGTACAGGGCGGTGTAGCCGGCGGCGCGAATCACCTGTTGCGTTCGTTGCCAGTCGGCATCGTTGGCGGCGGGAGCGGGCGCCGGCGCGGGTGAAGCGGCCGCCTTGGCGGCGCCTTCGCGCAGGTCACCCGGCCTGGCTGGCGCCGAGGCCGTCGCCGCACCGGCCTGGGTGATCAGTCCCAGCTCGCGCAGAAGCGCCACGTCGCTGGCGGTGACGCCGTTCACTCCCGTCAGCCACTCGTCGATGGTGCGTGAGTCGTTGATGACGATCAGGAGGTTGCGCACCGGCCGGCTGAGCTGGTGCGCGCGTACCTGCATTTCAGCCTGGCCAGCAGGCGTTCTGACATACCGAGACGACATGGTCGTGCCCTTTCAGCCCGATCGGGCCCCAACGCCCCGATCGGCGACCGCTTCGTCGGCGGCCACCGGGGGCTTCACTTCTTGTCGCGCAGTTCCCGGCGCAACACCTTACCGACCGGTGTCTTCGGCAGTTCCGTCCGGAATTCAATGACCTTTGGACGTTTGTAACCAGTGAGGTTGGCTTCGCACCAGCCCCGGACGTCGGTATCCGTGATAGCGAGGTCTTTTTTCACGATCACCACCTTGACCGCCTCGCCGGCCTTGTCGTCCGGCACGCCCACGGCCGCGCATTCCAGCACCCCCGGCATCTGGGTGATGACATCTTCCACCTCGTTGGGATAAACATTGAAACCCGAAACGAGAATCATGTCCTTTTTGCGGTCGACGATGCGGAAGTAGCCGCGGTCATCGACCACGCCGACGTCGCCGGTGCGGAAGAAGCCGTCCGCCGTCATCACCTTGGCGGTCTCGTCGGGCCGCTGCCAGTAGCCGGCCATCACCTGCGGGCCGCGGATCGCGATCTCGCCCGCCTGGCCGGCAGGCACCTCGTGGCCATCATCGTCCAGCAGGGTCAGCTCGGTGTTGCTGACCGGCAGGCCGATGGTGCCGGTGTAGGCCGTGTTGTCCACCGGGTTGCAGGCCGCCACCGGCGAAGTCTCGGACAGCCCGTAGCCCTCGCAGATCGGGCAGCCGGTCTTCTCGAGCCACAGCCTGGCGGTGGCCTGCTGCACGGCCATGCCGCCGCCGACGGAGATGACGAGGTGGCTCCAGTCCACGGTGTCGAAATCCGGGTGGTTGGCCAACGCGTTGAACAGCGTGTTGACGGCGGGCAGGCTGTGGAAGCGTTCGCGCGCCAGGTCCTTCAGCACGGCCGGCAGGTCACGCGGGTTGGCAATCAGGATGTTGCAGCCGCCGATGCGCAGGCCCAGCATCATGTTCGTGTTGAAGCCGAAGATGTGGTACAGCGGCAGGGCGCAGATGGTGACCACCTGCTCGCCGGCGGGCACCTTCTTCAGCGCCGGCTGGTACCAGGCTTCGGACTGCAGCACGTTGGCCACCAGGTTGCGATGCAGCAGCACCGCGCCCTTGCTGACGCCGGTGGTGCCGCCGGTGTACTGCAGCACCGCGATGTCGTCCGGGCCGACGCGGGGCGCTGTGAAGGCCTTGCCACGGCCGCGCGAGACGGCATCGTTGAACCGCACCGCCTGCGGCAGCGAGTACGGCGGCACCATCTTCTTCACCTTGCGCACGACGTGATTCACGATCGCGCCCTTGAAGAAGCCCATCAGGTCGCCCATGGCCGCCATGACGACATGCTTTGTCGGCACGGCCTCGATCACCTGCTGCAGCGTCGAGGCGAAGTTCTCCAGGATCACGATGGCCTTCGCCCCCGAGTCCTTCAGCTGGTGCTCGAGCTCGCGTGGCGTGTAGAGCGGATTGACGTTGACCACCACCAGGCCGGCCCGCAGGATGCCGGCCACCGCCACCGGGTACTGCGGAACATTGGGCAGCATGATGGCCACGCGGTCCCCGCGCGCGAGGCCCAGGCTCTGCAGATAGGCCGCAAAGGCGCGTGACAGGTCGTCCACCAGCTCGAAGCTGAACGACTTGCCCATGAAGCGGTAGGCCGGCAACTGGGCGTGCTTGCGGAAGCTTTCTTCCAGCAGCGCGACCAGCGAGGGATAGACATCCGTCTTCACCTCGGCCGGCACGCCTGCGGGGTACTGCTTCAGCCAGATCTTTTCCATTCTTCTGCACTTTCGAAAATCGCTGCCCGCGATTGTCCTTATCGCGCGCGACCGCCCCATCAGGGGATTCGATAGCGATGGCTGGGGGTTCACCCCTAGGAATGAGGGCCCCCACGCCCCCTGCCGGGGGCTGCCCCCCGAGGGGGCTCGCGCAGCGGACCGGCAGAGCCGGATCCGCGCACGCCCTCGGGCTCGCCTGCCGGCGAGCCCGAGGGAGGCTCGCGCAGCGGACCGGAGGGATGCCCGCAGCCTCCCGCCGCCGGCCCTCCCCCTCGCCCTCTCCCTCGGGGGGCAGGCCCCGGAGGGGCCGTGGGGGCCCTACTCAATCGCCTTGACCATCTCCTCGACGACCTTCTTGGCGTCGCCGAAGACCATCATGGTCTTGTCCAGGTAGAACAGCTCGTTGTCCAGGCCGGCGTAGCCCGCGGCCATGGAGCGCTTGTTCACGATCACCGTCTTGGCCTTGTAGGCCTCGAGGATGGGCATGCCGTAGATGGGCGAGCCCTTCTGCAGCGCGGCCGGATTCACCACGTCGTTCGCGCCGAGGATGATGGCGACGTCGGCCTGGCCGAACTCGCCGTTGATGTCCTCCATCTCGAACACCTGGTCGTAGGGCACCTCGGCCTCGGCCAGCAGAACGTTCATGTGGCCCGGCATGCGGCCGGCCACCGGGTGGATCGCGTACTTCACCGTCACGCCCTTGTGCGTGAGCTTCTCGGCGAGCTCCTTCACCGCATGCTGCGCGCGGGCCACCGCCAGGCCGTAGCCGGGCACGATGACCACCGTCTCGGCGTTGCCGAGGATGAAGGCGGCATCATCGGCGCTGCCGCTCTTGACGCTGCGCGCCTCGCCCCCTGCCGCCGCGGCAGCGGCGTCTCCACCGAACCCGCCGAGGATCACGTTGAAGAACGAGCGGTTCATCGCCTTGCACATGATGTAGCTCAGGATGGCGCCCGAGGAGCCCACCAGCGAGCCGGCGATGATCAGCATCGAGTTGTTCAGCGAGAAGCCGATGCCCGCCGCCGCCCAGCCCGAATAGCTGTTGAGCATGGACACCACCACCGGCATGTCCGCGCCGCCGATCGGGATGATCAGCAGCACGCCCAGGGCAAAGCCCAGTGCGGTGATCAGGGCGAAATCCAGCCCGCTTTGCGAGCTCCAGAAGCCGAAGCAGAAGAACGCGGCCGCCAGGCCCAGCGCGGCGTTGAGCTTGTGCTGCCCGGGGAAGACCACCGGCTTGCCCTGGAACAGGCGGAACTTGTAGGTGCCCGAGAGCTTGCCGAACGCGATCACCGAACCCGAGAAGGTGATGGCGCCGATGAACACGCCCAGCGCCAGCTCTATGCGGTTGCCGCCCGGGATCTGGCCCGGTTCGCCGTCGTGCGGGACGATGCCGAAGGCCTGCGGCTCGGCGACGGCCGCGATGGCGATGAACACCGCGGCCAGGCCGATCATGCTGTGGAAGAAGGCCACCAGCTCCGGCATCTTGGTCATCTCGACCGTCTTGGCGCGCCAGGCGCCGTAGCCGCCGCCGACCACCAGGCCGAGCAGCACCCACGCCATGCCCATTCCGAGGCCGCCGCCCTGGCGCACGATGAGCGCCGCGGTGGTCAGCACGGCGATGGCCATGCCGACCATGCCGAAGAGATTGCCGCGGATGGAAGTGGTGGGGTGGCTCAGGCCCTTCAGGGCCTGGATGAAGCAGACGCTGGCCACCAGGTACAGCAGCGTCACGACGTTCATGCTCATGCTGTCATCCCTCCTTCTTGGCGGCAGGCGCCTTCTTCTTGAACATCTCCAGCATGCGCCTCGTGACGAGGAAGCCGCCGAAGATGTTCACCGATGCGAGCGCGACCGCCAGCACGCCCATGGTCTTGCCGAGCGTGGTGGTGGTCAGCGCCGCGGCGAGCATCGCGCCGACGATGACGATGGCCGAGATCGCGTTGGTCACCGCCATCAGCGGCGTGTGCAGCGCGGGGGTGACCGTCCACACGACGTGGTAACCCACGTAGATGGCCAGCACGAAGATGATCAGGTTGACCACAGTAGGGGAAACAACGTCCATAGTGCTACTCCGACGCGATGTTCGTGAATCGCATGAGGTGCGAGAGGGCCCATCCAAGGCCTTGCACGGATCCGGCTCTGCCGGTCCGTCGCAAGAGCCCCCTCGGGGGGCAGCGACCGGAAGGGAGCGTGGGGGCTGACATCACGCTCTCTTCACTTCGTTGTCCTTGGTCATCAGGCAGGCGGCGACGATGTCGTCGTCCATCGGCACGTGGAACGTGCCTTCCTTGGTGATGACGAGCTTGAGGAAGTCCAGCACGTTGCGCGCGTACAGCGCGCTCGCGTCGGCCGCCACGAGCGCGGGCAGGTTGGTTTCGCCGACGATCACGACGCCATGCTTGACGACGGTGCGGCCGGCCTCGGTCAGCGGGCAGTTGCCGTCGATGCCGTTCGGCCCCTTGCCGGCTGCGATGTCGATGATCACCGAGCCGGGCTTCATGGCCTTGACCATCTCCTCGGTGACGAGCACCGGCGCCGCGCGGCCCGGGATCAGCGCCGTGGAGATGACCACGTCCGCCATGGCCACCCGCTTGGCCACTTCGACCTTCTGCCGCTCCAGCCAGGACGGCGGCATCGGCTTCGCGTAGCCGCCCACGCCCTCGGCGGCTTCCTTCTCTTCGGCGGTCTCGTAGGGCACGTCGATGAACTTGCCGCCGAGCGACTCGATCTGCTCCTTCACCGAGGGCCGCACGTCCGAGGCCTCGATCACCGCGCCCAGCCGCTTGGCGGTCGCGATCGCCTGCAGGCCCGCGACACCCACGCCGAGGATCACCACCCGCGCGGCCTTCACCGTGCCGGCCGCCGTCATCAGCATGGGGAAGAACTTCTGGTACCGGTCGGCGGCCATGATCACCGCCTTGTAGCCGGCGATGTTGGCTTGCGAGCTGAGCACGTCCATGCTCTGGGCCCGCGTCGTGCGCGGCGCGGCCTCGAGCGCGAAGCTGGTGACGCCGGCGCTGGCCACCTGCGCGAGGCCGGCCTTGTCGAAGGGGTTGAGCATGCCCACCAGCGCGGCGCCCGGCCTCATCAGCGCGAGCTCGTCGACCGAGGGGCGCTGGACCTTGAGCACCAGCTCGGCGCCGAAGGCCGCCGAGCGGTCGACGATCTGCGCCCCCGCGGCCTCGTACGCTGCATCGGTGACGCTGGCGGCGACGCCGGCGCCCGACTGGACCTTGACGGTGTGGCCCTGCGCCACGTACTTCTTCGCCGTCTCGGGGGTCACGGCAACGCGGGTTTCCCCAGCGGCCGATTCGAGCGGAACGCCAATCTGCATGGAACTCTCCTCGCTGGCCCCGTGAGGGCCGGGGAGCCACCCGTCATGGCAGGCGGCCCGATTCTCCGGCGGCGAGCTTACCAGTGGCTGGCGGAATCACCCCGGGAAGACGATCTAAGATCGTCGCATGGGAGACACAACACGCTGGAAGCCGAGCGTCACGGTCGCCGCGGTCATCGAGCAGTCGGGCCACTACCTGCTGGTCGAGGAGATGACCGCCGAAGGGCTGAAGCTCAACAACCCGGCCGGCCACCTGGACCCCGGCGAGTCCTTGCTCGAAGCCGTCGTGCGCGAGGTGCTGGAAGAGACGGCAAGGCCCTTCACGCCCCAGGCCCTGGTGGGCAGCTACCTCGCCCGCTTCAGGCATGTGCGCAGCGGCGAGGACATCACCTACCTGCGCTTCGCTATCTGCGGCACCGTCGGCGACGCCATCGCCGGTCGCAAGCTGGACGCGCCTGTCCAGCGCACGTTGTGGATGACGGCCGAAGAGCTGCGCGCCTGCCCCGAGCGCCACCGCAGCCGCCTCGTGATGCGCTGCATAGACGACCACCGCGCCGGCCAGCGCGCGCCGCTCGCCCTGCTGCACGCCGATGCCAGCCTGTACACGGAGCGCGACGCAGGGTAAAGCCGCCGGGGGACAATTCGCCCCATGGTGACGACGAAGAAGCAGCGCGTGGTGGTCGGCCTGTCGGGCGGGGTGGATTCGGCCGTCAGCGCCTGGCTGCTGAAAGCAATGGGCCACGAGGTCGTCGGCATCTTCATGAAGAACTGGGAGGACGACGACGATGACGAGCACTGCTCGTCGCGCCAGGACTTCCTCGATGCAGCCTCGGTGGCCGACGTGATCGGCATCGAGATCGAGCACGTCAACTTCGCCGCCGAGTACAAGGACCGGGTCTTCGCCGAGTTCCTGCGCGAGTACCAGGCCGGCCGCACGCCCAACCCGGACGTGCTCTGCAACGCCGAGATCAAGTTCAAGGCCTTTCTAGACCACGCGATGCGCCTGGGGGCCGAGAAGATCGCGACGGGTCACTACGCGCGCGTTCGCGAGCGCGACGGCGGCTTCCAGCTGCTCAAGGGCCTGGATCCATTGAAGGACCAGAGCTACTTCCTCCATCGGCTGAACCAGGACCAGCTCGGCAAGACGATCTTTCCGGTGGGTGAGCTGCCCAAGACCGAGGTGCGCCGGCTGGCGGCAGAGATCAAGCTGCCGAACGCGAAGAAGAAGGATTCCACCGGCATCTGCTTCATCGGTGAGCGGCCGTTCCGCGACTTCCTCAACCGCTACCTGAGCCACGCGCCGGGGCCGATCAAGGACGACCGTGGCCGCACCCTGGGCCAGCACGTGGGCCTGAGCTTCTACACCCTGGGCCAGCGGCAGGGCCTGGGCATCGGGGGCGTGAAGGACAAGAAGGCCGCGCGCGGCGGCGGCGAACATGCACCGTGGTATGTCGCCCGCAAGGATCTGGACACCAACACGCTCGTGGTGGTGCAGGGGCACGAGCATCCGTGGCTGCAATACCGTTCGCTGGTGGCCGATGATGTCGCCTGGGTCGGCGGCGTGGCACCGCCGGCCGGTCCGCTGGCCGCCAAGACACGCTACCGGCAGGCTGACGCGCCTTGTTCGCTGGCCGCACCGGACGAACAAGGCTTTGCCCTTGAATTCCCGCCCGAAGCGCTGCAGTGGGCCGTCACGCCCGGGCAGTCGGCGGTGCTCTACGACGGCGAGGTGTGCCTCGGCGGGGGGGTGATCGCCTCGGCCGAGCTGGGGGCCACGGCTGGAACGACCCACCGGGCGCCTGCCGAGGTCGCCGCCCGCTGAGGCTTCACAGCCCTGCGAATGCCAGCAACTGCGCGCCTTCGACGGCGCCCGAGTGCTGACCCACCTCGCCCGTCTTGCCGTTGCGGTAGACGATCAGCGGCACGCTGTCGGCATTGAACTTGTTGAACAGTTCGGTGTTGGCCTTCACCTTGGCCACCGCCGCCTCGTCGAGCGGCGACGCCGGCGTGATGCCCTTGCCCTGGCTGGCCACGCTGGTCTCGTTCTCCGTCATGGCCGCGACCGGGTCGCGCGCCGCGAGGATGGTGGCCGCCATCGGCTGAGACTGCGGGCGCAGGAAGCCGATCGGGATCCAGACGAGTTTCAGCTGCTTGGTCACCGACTGCGCATTGGCCCACAGGTGAGCGCAATGCGGGCAGGTGGGGTCGAAGAACACGTAGACCGTGTGGGCCGACATCATCGGCCCGATGGAAAAGCCGCTGGCGCTCGCGGCCAGGGTGTAGATGTTCTGGCCGGCGGCCGACGCCGTGGCGCTCGCCGGTGCTGCCACTTCGGTGGTGGGCGCGGTGGCCGAGGCAGCTGCTGGGGTCATCGTGGCGACCGGCGTTTCCGCCTGGCGGCCACAGCCAGCCAGTGGGCCCAGAACGGCCAGCGATGCCAGGGCGGTCAGGTTGAAGCGGCGTCGTTGCATGAGGGTTCCCGGTGGTGGTGTTTTGAAGCGCAGGTTGGGCGCCTGTCAGGGAGAGGAGGCGGCCGGCAAAGGTTCCGTGGGCGGGGCCTCTTCGCCGGCTTCGTCGATGCCGATCTCCTGCACCGCGCCGCCATCGGCCCACTCGGCATACAGCCACTCGCCGTCGTGATCGACCACGCCCTCGGGCGCCGGGTCGGGCGCGACGGGCACGCGGGCCAGTGCGACGCGCATGTAGTCGAGCCAGATCGGCAGCGCGAGGCCACCGCCGGATTCGCGGCTGCCGAGGCTCTTCGGTTCGTCATAGCCTACCCAGGCCACGCCGACCACGCCCGGCTGGAAGCCGGCGAACCAGGCGTCCACGGCGTCGTTGGTGGTGCCGGTCTTGCCGTACACGTCCGCCCGGCGAAGCGCCTGGTTCACCCGCGCCGCCGTGCCGCTGACCACCACCTCGTGCAACAGGCGTCGCATGACGAAGGCGTTGCGGGCCGGAATGGCCCGCTCGGATTCTGGCGGCGCCGGCTTGGGCAGCACCTCGTAGACCACCTTGCCGTTGGCATCGATGATCTGGTCGATGACCTGCGGCGTGACGCGCCAGCCGCCGTTGGCGAACACCGCATAGGCCGAGGCGAGCTGGATCGGCGTGGTGCTCCCGGCACCGAGCGCCATCGTCAGGTTGTCGGGCTGGCGATCGGGGTCCAGGCCGAACTGGCCGGCCCAGCTGCGCGCGGTGCCCACGCCGAGTTGCTGCAGCAGGCGGATGCTCACGGCGTTCTTCGAACGCGCAAGCGCCTGGCGCAGGGTCAGGGGGCCGTCGAACTTGCCATCGGAGTTCTGGGGCCGCCAGCCTGTCGGGCCGGTGGCGTCGGGCAGCTCCAGCGGCGCGTCGTTGATGAGGGTCGTCGGCATCACGCCGTGCTCCAGCGCGGCCGAATAGAGGAAGGGCTTGAAGCTCGAGCCCGGTTGCCGCCAGGCCTGCGTCGCGTGGTTGAAGGGCTGGCGGGCGAAGTCGAAGCCGCCCACCAGCGCGCGCACTCGCCCGCTGCCGGGCTCCAGCGCGACGAAGGCGCCCTCGGCCGCGGGCCACTGCGCGATGGTCCAGGGTGTCTTCTTGTTGTTCTCCTGCTTCTGCACGCGCACGACGGAGCCCCGCGTGACGGCCAGGGCGGCCGGGGCCTTGGGCGACAGGCCAGGCTGGGCCCAGCGAAGGCCCTCGCCCGACAGCTGCACCTTGTCGCCGCTGGCGAGCTGCACCTCCACCTCCTTGGCGGAGGCGTGCAGCACGACGGCCACGCGCAGGTCCTCGTCGTCACGGTGGTCCTTCAGCGCCTGCGCCGCGGCGCGCTCCTGCTCGGCCGTGCCGGCATCGTCGTCGGGCAGGTCCTCGTGGTCTTCCGGGCCGCGCCAGGGCTGGCGGCGTTCGTGATCGATCAGCGCGCGGCGAAGGCCGGCCCACGCCGCCTCCTGCTCCGCGGCGACGAGCGAGGTCACGACCTTGTAGCCGTGGGTATACGCCTGCTCGCCGAAGCGCTCCACCACCAGCCGGCGCGCCATCTCGGCTACATGCTCGGCATGGACGTCCACGGTCTGCGCCGGCTTCAGGTGCAGCGGCTCCTCGCGCGCCGATTGGTACTCGGCGTCGGTGATGCGGCCCTGGTCGTGCATGGCGCCCAGCACCTGGCGCTGGCGGACGCGGGCCCGCTCGACGTCGGCGATCGGATTGGCGTAGTTGGGGTTCTGCGGCAGGCCGGCGAGCATGGCCGTCTCGGCCAGGGTGAGCTCTTCCAGCGGCTTGCCGAAGTAGCTGCGCGCGGCGGCGCCGAAGCCATACGCGCGCTGGCCCAGGTAGATCTGGTTGAGGTACAGCTCGAGGATCTGGTCCTTGCCGAGCTCGTGCTCGATCTTCACCGCCAGCAGCGCCTCCTTCAGCTTGCGTTCGAAGGTGCGGCGCTGCGAGAGGAAGAAGTTGCGCGCCACCTGCTGCGTGATGGTGGAGGCGCCCTGAAAGCGCCCGCCGGTCACGTTGGCCACCACTGCACGCGCCACGCCACGCCAGTCGATGCCGCCGTGCTCGTAGAAGCGGGCATCCTCGATCGCCACCACCGCCTCCTGCATGCGCTTGGGGATCCTCTCGATAGGCAGGTAGATGCGCCGCTCGGCGCCGAACTGGGCGATCTCGACGCCGTCGCGGGTGACGACCTGCAGCGGCTGCCTGGGGTGGTAGTCCGTCACCCGGTCCAGCGAGGGCAGGGTGGGCAGCACCACCGCCACCGCGATGGCGATGAGCAGCGCCGGCACGACGACCAGCAAGCTGGCCACGAGGGCCCAGCTGCGCCAATCGCGCCAGCCGGGCCAACGCGGCCCATCCTCGCCGCCGAGCCACGAAGGCCATCGAAGGGCGCCGCGCTGGCGGCGAAGTGAGGGCGCCGGTATCGGCAGTCGGCGTCGGCGTGGCGGCATCGTGCCGGGGATTATCGGCACGGCGGCAGGCACCTTCGCCGCGTGCTGGCCCGGCGTTCAGGCCAGTGCGAACAAGGGCGGTTCGGCGCCGGGGCCCATCCAGTCGATGTGCACGGGGTCGGCGGGCAGGAGCCCGGGCGGGTCCCAGGTGCCGTCGGCGAAGACGAACTTCTCGACCTGGTACTTGGAGCCGAGGTACCAGTCCTTGAAGACGAGCTTGTCCTTGGTGCCGGTGATGCGCGCCTCGAGGTTGTCGCCGACCTGGACCAGCTTCACCTGGTCGTGGGCGAGGCCGAGGAAGACCGCTTCGTCGATGACCCCTTGCGTCGCGTCCTTCTCGACCACCGTGTCCTTGCCGTCGCCGGTGGTGAACCAGTAGCTGTCGCCGCCCTTGCCGCCTTCAAGCCGGTCGTTGCCCAGGCCTCCGACCAGGATGTCGGCGCCGTCCAGGCCTTGCAGGGTGTTGGCGCCGCCGTTGCCGGTGAGCTGGTTGTTCAGCGCATTGCCCTTGCCGTGGAGGGCGTCGCTGCCGATCAGCTCCAGGTTCTCGACGTTGGGCGCCAGTTGCCAGTCGAAGCTGGACAGCACGGTGTCGGTGCCTGCCCCAGCGGCTTCGATCGTGAGGTCGAGCAGGTCGTCGACCACGTAGGCGTCGTCGCCGATGCCGCCTTCCAGGCTGTCGGCGCCCGCGCCGCCGTCCAGCGTGTCGTTGCCGGCTCCGCCCAGCAAGGTGTCGACGCCGCCGTTTCCGCCCAGCTCGTTGTCCGCACTGTTGCCGGTGATGACGTTGGCCAGCGCGTTGCCGAAGCCGTTCAGGCCTCCGCCATCCTCCACCAGCACCAGGTTCTCGAAGTTGGCGAGCAGCGTGTAGTCGGTCACCGGGACGTAGCGCACGGCCTCGTACAGGACGGTATCGGTGCCGCCGCCGGCCGCTTCGCTCACGGGCCGGTCCAGGTCGTCGAGCCAATAGGCATCGTCTCCGTTGCCACCCAGCAGGCTGTCGGTGCCGAGCGAGCCGACCAGCGTGTCGTTGCCCTCGCCGCCGAGCAGTGTGTCGTTGCCGACACCGCCGTGCAGGCCGTCGTGGCCGGCGCCGCCGTCGAGCTTGTCGTTGCCGAGGTAGCCGGCGATCAGGTCGCTGCCCGAGGTGCCGGTCAGCGTGTCGGGCGCGTTGGTGCCGCTGGTGAACCAGCTTCGCAGGTCCCTGGCCTCGCCGCTTTCAAAGTCGAGTTCGCCGATCGAGATCTGCGCTTCGGCGCCTCGCTTGGTGCTGCCGTCGTCGGCGAAGTAACCTCCCAGCGTGATGGCATCGCCTTGCCCCAGCCCCAGCAGCAGGTCGTCGCCCTGCAATTGGAGCGTGACATCGCTGCTGGCGATGCCGGCGCCCAGGTGCAGGCTGGCGCGCTGGCCCGAATCGGCATCGCCATCGTCGTTGGCGTAGCCGACGTAGGTGTCGTGGCCATCGCCGCGGTCGAACGACAGTTCGGCATGGATGTCACCGTAGATCCGGTCGTCCCCCAGGCCGCCGCGGATCGACGCGTGCGAGTTTTCGTCTGCCACGCCACCCAGGTAGTGCTGGATGCGGATCTCGTCGTTGCCGTCGCCGCCGAGGTAGTCGGCCAGGTGGCCGGATTCGAGCGAATCGTTGCCGGTGCCGCCGTCGAGCGTGGCGCGCTCGCCGGCCTGCCAGGACAAGGCGTTGTGCAGGACATCGTCACCGCTGTCGCCTTGCATCGCGACGCCGTCGTCCATCGTGTCGTTGCCCGCGCCGCCCGAGAGGTACCGGCCGACGAGCTGGTCGTTGCCCTTGCCGCCCTCCACCGAATCGTTGCCCTGGCCGAGCAACTGGTCGTCGCCGTCGCCGCCTTGCAGCGTGTCGTTGCCGTTGCCGTGCAGAGTGTCGTTGCCGCCCAGGCCCTGCAGCAGCTCGGCGACCTGGTGGAAGCCCGCGATCTCGTCGTTGCCGGCGGTGCCCACGTTGGTCTTGGCGCAGATCGTGGCCAGGTCCCACGCGGCGCCGTCGGCGAACTCGATCCGGGCGAGCGGGTTGCCGGGCAGGTTCGGGTCATCGGTGCGCGAGAAGCTCTGCAGCAGCACCGAATCGCCGCTGGAGGCGATGGTGACCCGCAGGTCGACGAACTCGCTGACCACGTGGCCCTGGTCGTCGGTGTAGGTGCGGAACTCGCGCGTGAGCACCAGGTCGGTGGGCGTGACGCCGTTCTTCAGGCGCAGGGTGTTGAGCTCCGCCACCACCGCGCTGCCGCGCTGGACCGTGTCATGCCCGTCGCCGATGCCGAAGAGGTACACGTCGTCGCCAGCGCCACCCGCCATCGCGATCGTGTCGTTGCCCTGCAGGCCGTCGATCACGTCGTTGCCGGGTCCTGCCTGAAGGTAGTCGTCGCCTTCGGTTCCAACCACGGTGTCGTCGGCCGTGCGGCCAGGCCAGTTCAACAGGCTCATGAGCGTTCCCTCCTTCGCTCGCTCGATTGTCGGGCCGGTGCCTGGGGCCACCACCCCCACTTTGCTGAGGTGTCACGGCCGAGAGGCGATGTGCATCGTCCAGGCGGGCAGGGCGATCATCAGGGCCAGCACGCCAGCGGCCAGGGCGAAGCGGCGACTGACATCGTGGCAGCGTGCGCAGATGGCCGCCAGGGCCGAGACGCCGAGCAGCAGCACGGCGGCACAGACCACCATGCCAAGGCCTTGAAGCAGGTCGGGCGAGGTGGGCCATGGCGGGGCGGCGGGAATCGGCATCGGTCTGCTCCTGGCCTGCCCTGGTCGGGCAGTCGAGGCGCGATTCTTTGGGCGGTCGCGCCGTCGAGCAATGGAACAGATGTTCTACGAAGCTGCCCGCATTGCCGCGCGGCATCAGCTGCTGCAGACCGTCGCGCCCTGGCGTTGTGCCTCATGCCAGATTGCCACGGCCTCGCCGCGGGTGCTGGTGCCGAGCTTCATGAAGATGCTGTGCAGCTGGTTGCGCACCGTCGCCGGGCTGCGACCCCGCAGCTCGCTGATCTGCAGGTTGGTCTTGCCGGCGGACAGCCAGCGCATCACGTCGGCCTCGGCGGCCGTCAGCCGCTCGACCCGGGCCACGGGCGAGGACGGCAGCGGCTCGCACCACAGCCCGTCCGGCTCCTGCGCCGCCAGAGACACGGGCGCCTCGAAAAGCTCGTGGAGCAAGCGCTCCAGCGCGTCGGTCGGAAGGTAGGGAACTTCGTCGTGCATGCTGGGCCTCCTCGCTCCGGTTCGATCGTTCTTCGACCGAGTCTAGGCAAGCCGCTGCCCCGCCCGCATCCCCCTGGAGAGGGGTTCCAGCCGCTCAGGCGGCGGCGGAGGCGGCCCAGCTCGACCAGGCAGGCTCGGCCAGCAGGCGGCGGGCGCTGCGCTCGGCGCGGGCCCGGTCTATGGCTTCGTCGAGCTCGACATACAAGGCGCTCGATGCGCAGGGCGTCACGATCAGGCCGGTGGCTCCGAACAGCTCGGCCATCTGGCGGCTGTAGGCCGTGTCGCTGTCGTTGAGGACGAACAGGGGCAGCTCGCTTCGCGTGCCGCCGGGCGCGGCGCGCAGGCGGCGGATGGCGACCCAGCCGTCGACCGACGAGGAGCGCACGTCGAGCAGCACTGCATCCAGTTCGCGCCCGGCCGCGGCGGCCACGCGCATGAGCTCGAGAGCCTGTTCCCCATCGGCCGCCTGCAGGACACGGGCACCGCCACCGGCCAGCATCGCCGCCACGCCGGCGCGGGTGGCGGGGTGAGGGTCGACGACCAGCACCAGGGCGTCCGCCAGGGCTGTCCATCGGTCAGGTTCGGAACTCCAACGCGGGGTGACGAGGCTGGGCATGGCGCGGGGTCGGCGGCGAAATGACGGACCCCGCCAGACTACGGTCGGCAGCCCGGGGCAGTCATGACGAAACCATGAGCTTTCGCCGACGTGGACGCCTGGATTGACCGTCCGCAAACGGCGGCCGTGCAAAGTTCGGAGCGCGGCGCGCTGGCCCGATCAGGCTGCCGGCGGCAGCGTGTCCACGAAGCTCGGCCGGGCCGACAGCTTGTCGTGCAGCTTGTGCAGGTTGGGATGATCGGCGCGCCAGTCGATGGCCGGATAGCGGAAATCGAGGTAGCCGAGCGCGCAGCCGACGGCTATGTCGGCCAGCGTGAAGTGGATGCCGCAGCAGTGGGGCTTGTCGGCCAGGCCACGGCTCATCGCCTTGAGCGCGCTCGTCACGCGCACCATCTGGCGATCGGCCCAGGCCTGGCTGCGCTGCGCTTCACTGCGGCCGGGCCAGATCATCTCCATGCGGGCCAGGATGCTGGCGTCGAGCAGGCCGTCGGCCAGGGCCTCCCAGGTGCGCACTTCGACACGCTCTCGGCCGGAGGCGGGAATCAGCTTGCCGACCGGTGACAGCATGTCGACGTATTCGACGATCACCCGCGAGTCGAACACCGCCTCGCCGCCTTCCATCACCAGGCAGGGCACCTTGCCGAGCGGATTGGCCGCCAGGATGGCGTCGCTGCCCCACACGTCCTCGAGCGCGAACTGGTAGTCGAGCTTCTTTTCGGCCAGCACGATGCGGACCTTGCGCACATACGGGCTGGTGTACGAGCCGATCAGTTTCATGGGTCGAGTGGGCTTCCCTTCGCGATCGATTCTAAACAAGCGCTCCCTGCCCGGACGGGCCTTCGGCAGGAGGGTGCCCCCCTAAAATGCCGGACTTCCTTCGCGATGTGCGCCTTCGTCTGCGCCACGCCACATCGCCGCCCGAACGATCGCCCCGACTGCCCCGCCCCTGGAGAAAACGGCCATGGCCCACCCCCTCTCGACCCTCATGGCCCTGTCCCCGCTGGATGGCCGATATGCCGCCAAGGTCACACCGCTGCGACCGCTGCTGTCGGAATACGGGCTGATGCACCGCCGCGTGCAGGTCGAGGTCGAGTGGTTCATCGCCCTTTCGGATGCCGGGCTCGAAGGCTTCGCGCCTTTCTCCGAGGCGGCGCGCGGACTGCTGCGCGGGCTGGTGGTGCGCTTCTCCGAGGCCGACGCGTCGGCGATCAAGGACATCGAGAAGACCACCAACCACGACGTGAAGGCGGTCGAGTACTGGCTGAAGTCGCGCCTGGAGAGCCAGCACGAGCTCAAGGCCGCGGCGGAGTTCGTGCACTTCGCGTGCACCAGCGAGGACATCAACAACACGAGCCATGCCTTGATGCTCAAGGCCGCTCGCACCGATGTGGTGTTGCCGGGGCTGGACAACATCATCACCAGGCTCGCGCGCATGGCCCATTCCTTCGCCGCGGTGCCCATGCTGTCCCGCACCCACGGGCAGACCGCGAGCCCCACCACGGTCGGCAAGGAGATCGCCAACGTCGTGGCTCGCCTGCGCGGTGCGCGCGAGCGCATTGCGGAGGTCAAGCTGCTGGCCAAGATGAACGGCGCGGTGGGCAACTACAACGCCCACCTGGTGGCCTATCCGAACAAGGACTGGGAGGCCTTCTCGCGCCAGGTGGTGGAGCAGCGCCTGGGCCTGAGCTTCAACCCCTACACGATCCAGATCGAGCCGCACGACTACATGGCCGAGCTGTTCGACGCGATGACGCGTGCCAACACCATCCTGGTCGACTGGTCGCGCGACGTCTGGGGCTACATCTCGCTGGGCTACTTCAAGCAGAAGCTCAAGGAAGGCGAGGTCGGCTCCTCGGCCATGCCGCACAAGGTCAACCCGATCGACTTCGAGAACGCCGAAGGCAACTTCGGGCTGGCCAACGCGCTGCTGACGCACCTCTCGCAAAAGCTGCCGATCAGCCGCTGGCAGCGTGACCTGACCGACTCCACGGTGCTGCGCAACATGGGCGTGGCGCTCGGCTACGCAGTGCTGGGCTACGACTCGCTGGCACGCGGGCTGGACAAGCTGGAGCTCAACACCGACGCGCTCGCGGCCGACCTCGACGGCGCCTGGGAGGTGCTGGCCGAGGCCATCCAGACGGTGATGCGTCGCCACGGCGTGCCGCAGCCCTACGAGCAGCTCAAGGCCTTCACCCGCGGCAAGCCGATGACGCGCGAGCTGATGCAGGGCTTCATCAACGATCCGGCGCTGAAGCTGCCGGCCGCCGAAAAGGCGCGACTGCTGGCCCTGACGCCCGCCGACTACATCGGCCTGGCGACCACGCTGGCGCAGCGGATCGCCTGAGTCCCGCGCCGCGGTGATCCCCGCGGGCGCGCAACGGGCTCAGCGGGCGGCGGACAGCGCGGCGGGCGCAGGCAGCTGGGCCTCCGGGCCGATCATCGCCATGCAGGTGCTGATGAGCAAGACGGAGGCCACGACGGAGCCGCCAAGCACCAGCAACGGCGACCAGGAGATCGAAGGGCCGTGGGCGCGGCGGGGCTTGGGAGCGAGGTCAGAGGGCATGCGGTTTTCCAGTCGCCATGTCCACCATTACGGGCTGACACGGCCAAATCGGACACTGGTCGCACTTTGTTACAGGAATGACCGGGCCGGGGAATGCGTATCGCGGCATAGCGCACGACCGGGCCGGTTTTCGCGATCTGCCCGTTCCTAGAATGCCCGCCATGCACTTCCCCACGATGCTGGCCGAGGCCAGCGCCCGCCACGCCTCGCTGCTGTGCGTCGGGCTGGATCCCGACCCCGCCCGCTTCCCCAGCCCCTGGCAGGGCGACGCCGGCCGCATCCACGACTTCTGCGCCCGCATCGTCGACGCCACCAAGGACCTGGTTTGCGCCTTCAAGCCGCAGATCGCCTACTTCGCGGCCCACCGCGCCGAGGAGCAGCTCGAGCGCCTGATGGCCCACATCAGGCGGGTGGCGCCAGGCGTCCCGGTGATCCTGGATGCCAAGCGAGGCGACATCGGCCCGACCGCCGCCCAGTACGCCCGCGAGGCCTTCGAGCGCTACCAGGCCGACGCGGTCACCCTGTCTCCGTTCATGGGCTTCGACTCCATCGAGCCCTACCTCAAGTACGACGGCAAGGGCCTGATCCTGCTGTGCCGCACCTCCAATCCGGGCGGCAGCGACTTGCAGGCCCAGACGCTGTCCGGTGGCGAGAAGCTGTACGAGCACGTCGCCCGGTTGGCGGCCGGCCCCTGGAACCGCGACGGGCGCCTGGGCCTGGTGGTCGGTGCCACCTACCCCGAGGAACTCGCCCGGGTGCGAGAGCTGGCCCCCACGTTGCCGCTGCTCATCCCGGGGGTGGGCGCCCAGGGCGGCGACGCGGCGGCCACCGTTCGCGCCGGCTGGCGCCCCGACGCGCCCATCATCGTCAGCTCCTCGCGTGCGGTGCTCTACGCCGGCAGTGGCGAAGACTTCGCCAGCCGCGCCCGCGCCGCGGCCGAGGCCACCCGGGCGGAATTGCAGGCCGCGCAGCACAGCGTCGCCTGAGCGAGCCGGCTGCGCGGCGCCGGCAGCCCGTGACGCCCACCGGGTTTCGGCGGACACTGGCGCCACCTTCAGTTCAACAGGCGGCGTTCGTGGCCGGGAGCCAAACCACGGAGGGATCACCGTCGACCGCCCGGCAGCGCTTGCTGCTGGGCGCAGCCGTGTCCGGCTTGGTGGTGGCGGCCCTGGCCTCGTCGTTGCCCGACGAACTCCCGCTGCTGATTCGCGCCGGTGCGCTGGGCGCCACCGCGATCGCCGCGGTCGCGATCGCCGCCAGGCCGTTGTGGCGGGCGCTGGCCGCCAGCCGAGCGGCCACCGAGGCGGCCAGCCAGCACCTCGCCGCCTGGCTGGCAGTCACGTCCCATGCCCACATCGAGCTCGACCGCGACGGCCGCGTCGTCGGCTCCTCCTCCCGCCTGGAGCCCTCGCTGTTCGGACAGGCCCCTCCACAGGCGGGGCTGGCACTGTGGAAACAGCCGGCCGCGAGGCTGACCCCGGCGCAGTTGCAGCGCCTGCGCGACGCGGTGCGCACCCGGGCCGCCTGGCCGGAGTTCGACTTCGCCTGGGACGACGGACGTGAAGGGCCGCGGCCGCTGAGCGTCGCCGGCGTCCCTCGCCATGACGCCAACGGCCGGTTCGCGGGCCACTGGGCCTTGTTGCGTGACCGTCGGGCGGAGGTCCATGCGCGCGATGCACTCAAGGCGACCGAGACCCGGCTGCACGACCTCTTCCGCCGCGTGCCGTTGCCGCTGGTGCTGCACCGCGCCGGCGCCGTGATGGACGCCAACCCGGCCGCCGTCGAGCTGTTCGGTTACCGGGATCTGCACTCGATGCTCGGGTCCGACATGCTGCGTGCCTATGCCGAGGGTGAGGACCGCGAGCGTGCCCGCGAACGCCTGCACGAAGTCGCCGCCATGCCGCTGGGCCAGACGCTGCCGGCCGCGGAGTACCGGCTGCGACCGCTGAGCGCCCCGCCCGACGCCGCGCCCCGCATCGTGCAGGTGAGCAGCGCGCCTGTCGAGCTGGAGGACGGCCGTGCGACGCTGTCGATCTACACCGACGAGACCGAACGCCGCCAGGCCGAGCAGGCGGTGCAACGCTCGGAGGCGCTGCTGTCGCACCTGGTGTCGACCAGTCCGGATGCGATCACGCTCACCGACCTCGCCAACGGCCGCTATGCCATGGTCAACCGGAGCTTCGAGCGCATCACCGGCTACCGCGCCGACGAGGTGATCGGCCGCACCTCGGGTGAAATCGCCATCTGGGCCCACGACGGCGATCGCACGAGGCTGGTGCAGGAAGTTCGCTCCGAAGGCAGCGTGCAGAACATGGCCGCCACCTTCCGCGACCGGCAGGGCCGCTACGTGCAGATGCTGATGTCGGCGGCGCGCTTCGGCATGGATGGCCGGGACTACCTGGTGATCGCGGCCCGCGACGTCACCGCCAGCGAGCAGGCTCGCCTCGAACGCGAGGCCATCCTGAACAACGCGCTGATGGGCATTGCCCTGACGCGCGAGCAGCACTTCATCCTGGTCAACCCGCGCTTCGAGCAGATGTTCGGCTGGCCGCCCGGCCTGCTGGTCGGCCAGCACGGCAGCGTGGTGTGGCCCACCGCGGCGGACCACCAGGCGATAGGCCGCGAGGTCGGGCCGGCGCTCGGCCGTGGAGAGCAGATCGAGATCGAACGGCCGCTGATTCGGCGCGACGGTTCGGTGTTCCTCTGCCGGCTGATGGCGAAGGCGCTCTCGCCCACCGAGCCCGGCCGCGGGGGCACCATCTGGCTGGCCGAGGACGTGACCGAGAAGCGCCAGGTCGAGCAGGCGCTGGCCAAGGCACGCGACGACGCCGAGGCCGCCAGCCGCGCCAAGAGTGCCTTCCTGGCCAACACCAGCCACGAGATCCGCACCCCGCTGAACGCGCTGCTCGGCCTGGCTCGCCTGGCTCGCCAGCCCGGCGTGGACGAATCGCGCCGGCGCCAGTACATCGAGCAGATCAGCGACTCGGCCGAGACGCTGTCGGGTGTCCTGTCCGACATCCTCGACCTGTCCAAGATCGAGGCCGGCAAGATGCACCTGGAGGAAGAGCCGTTCGACCTGCAGGGGCTGTTGCGCACGATGCACCAGGCCTACGGGTCGCTCGCCGACACCAAGGGCCTCGACATGTCGGTGGAGATCGACGAGGACCTGCCGCCAGTGGTCATAGGCGATCCGGTGCGGGTTCGGCAGATCCTCAGCAACTACCTGAACAACGCCCTGAAGTTCACCGAGAGCGGCTGCATCCGCCTGTCCGTGCGCCGCACCCGGGCCGACCGCGTGCGCTTCGAGGTCACCGATACCGGGCCGGGCATCGACGAGGCGCAGCAGGCGCTGCTGTTCCGTGCGTTCTCGCAGGCCGACGTGTCGCGCGCCCGCCGCGTCGGCGGCACCGGGCTGGGCCTGTCGATCTGCCGGCAGCTGGCCGAGATGATGGGCGGCGAGGTGGGGCTGGTGAGCCTGCCCGGCCAGGGCAGCTGCTTCTGGGCCGAGGTGCCCCTGGCGCCCGGTGACCTCGACGCTCTCGAGTCGGGCTCCAGCGGCTTCGGCGCCGACCCGATCAGCGGCACCCGCGTGCTGATGGTCGAGGACAACGCGGTCAACATGATGATCGCGGTGGCGCTGCTCGAGCAGTGGGGGGTGGAGGTCTCGCAGGCGGGCGACGGACAGCAGGCGGTCGAGCTGGTCCAGCAGGCGGCCGAGAGCGGCCGGCCGTTCGACATCGTGCTGATGGACGTCCAGATGCCCGGCATGAGCGGCCACGAGGCCACGCGCCTGCTGCGGCGCGACCACCCGCCCGAGCGGCTGCCCATCATCGCGCTCACGGCGGCGGCCCTGGTCTCCGAGCGCGACCAGGCGCTGGCTGCCGGCATGAACGACTTCCTCACCAAGCCCATAGACGCCGCCAGGTTGCGCAACACGCTCGTTCGCGCGCTGCGCACTCGCGACGTTGCCGCCTAGGAGCCGTACGGCGGCCGCTGCCCGCTGGCTGAATGTGGGGCTCCCCAGGCCCCCTCCAGGAGGGGGTTCCAGCATGCAGTGGGCTCCCGCCAGGCTCCCTCCGAGGGGGAGGCACCAGCCAGAGTGACGAGGCGCCAGTGCCCTTGGTCGGTCTTGCTGGAACCCTCCTCCTGCAGGAGGTCCCGGGAGGAGCCGTCGAAGCGGCTGTCACCCATGTCCTCGCAGGGGTGCTACCCAAGTCCCCTAATCCACTCTGAAGTTGACGAACTGCCACGGGTCGCGGCGGTCCAGCCCGGGCTCGTCGAACAGGCGCTCGCGGCCCTGGAGCGGCGTCCAGGCGCTGCGCACGCCGACCACCGGGCCGAGGTAGGGCCGGATCATCGAGAGCATCTCGTCGTACGGCAGGTCGTCCGGCTCGAGGAGGCCTTCGCGCGGATGGTTCAGCGCCCAGGCAACGCCGGCCATGAGCGGCGCCGCAACCTGCAGCGAAGTGGCGCTGTTGCAGGGGCACAGGTCGCGCGCCTGGTCGATGCTGAGCTGCGAGCCCAGCCAGTAGGCGCTGAAGCCCGGTCCCATCAGCAGCACGCCCAGCTCGTCTCTGCCGCTGTCGATCTCGGTCTCGTTCAGCACGTGCTTGCCCGGCGGCTCGGCCCAGGCCTGGCCGGCCCGCTCGTGCAGCGACAGGACGGCCGCGTCGCAAGGGTGGTAGGCATAGTGCACCGTGGGCCGGTAGCGTGGTGCTTCGGTCGGGCCCAGCGTCAGCGCATCGGCGATGGAGATCGACTCGGCATGCGTCACGAGAAAGCCCAGGAAGGGCCCGGCGTGCGGTGCCCAGCTGCGCACACGCGTCGCGGCGCCGGGCCGGTTCAGGTAGATCGCGGCGCGGCAGCCCTCGTCATGGTGGCCGGCGTCGAACGGGAAGTGCCGCTCATGCGTGCCCCAGCCGAGCTCGGCCGGCTGCAGGGCCTCGGAGAGGAAGCCGTCGACCGACCAGGTGTTGAAGAACTCGCCGGGCCGGCGCCGCCGGCGGCCCGACTGGCTGTCGCGCTCGGCGATGTGGATCACGTTCAGGCCCAGGCCCTCGGCAAGCGCGGCCCAGGCTTCGCGCCGGCCCGGCACCGGCACCTGCGGGCCGGCCAAGTCGAGCAGCGCCTGCTTGACCAGGAAGGAGACGAGGCCCGGGTTGGCACCGAGCGTGATCAGCGCCGTCGGCTGGCCGGGGCCGCGAAGCGCCAGCACCTCTTCGCGCAGGCGGTAGTTGGTGCGCTGCGCGGGCGGCAGGCGGCGGTCGGTGTAGACCCCGGGCCAGGGCTCGGTCGAGGCATCCAGGTAGAGCGCGCCTTGCTGCTGGCACAGGCGGATGAGCGCGTGGCTGCTCACGTCGACCGAGAGGTTCAGCAGCACGTCGCCCGGGCGCAGCCGCGGCACCAGCCAGTCGCGATAGTTGTCGCGCTGGACCTTGGCGGCGGTGTGGTGGACGCCTGCGGCGTCGGCCGGCGCCAGGCCGCGCGTGGACGGCTTGAGGATCTCGATCTGCTGCGGCCGCAGCGCAATGTGGCGCAGCAGCAGCGGCAGCACGGCGCGGCCGATGCTGCCGAATCCGAGCATCACCAGGCGGCCGGGCAACTCGGCGAATCGGGGTGGGCGCTCCATGCTGCGCTTCGGCAAGCCGGGTGCCCGCCCGGCAACAACGGCCCGGCAGCCACAATCGCGGCCATTCGCCGCATCCGGAGCATCTCTTGAGACCTCGCCATTCCCTCGTTGCCATCGGCCGCCGCGGCCTGCTGGCCGCCGCCCTCTTCGCTGCGCTGCCCGTGATGGCGCAGCAGGTGCTGCGCGTCACCGCCATCCCCGACGAAGCGCCCACCGAGCTCGCGCGCAAGTTCGCGCCCCTGGGCCAGTACCTGGAGGCGCAGACCGGCATGAAGGTCGAGTGGACGCCGGTGACGGACTACGCCGCGGCGGTCGAGACGCTGGTCAACCGCAAGGTCGACCTCGCCTGGTTCGGCGGCTTCACCTTCGTGCAGGCCAGCGTGCGCTCGGCCGGCAAGGTGATCCCGCTGGTGCAGCGCGAGGAGGACACGAAGTTCCGCTCGGTCTTCATCACCGAGGCGGACAGCGGCATCAAGACGCTGGCCGACCTCAAGGGCCGCAGCGTCAGCTTCGGCTCGGCCTCGAGCACCTCGGGCCATTTGATGCCGCGCCACTTCCTGCTCACGGCCGGCATCAAGCCCGAGACGGATTTCAAGCACCTGGCCTTCTCTGGCGCGCACGACGCGACCATCGCTGCGGTCGCCGCAGGCAAGGTCGATGCGGGCGCGCTCAACATCTCGGTGTGGGAGAAGTTCGTCGCCGACAAGAAGGTCGACACCAGCCAGGTCAAGGTCTTCTTCACCACCCCGGCCTACTACGACTACAACTGGAGCGTGCACGCCGACATGCCGGCGGATCTGCGCGAGAAGCTCAAGCGCGCCTTCCTCGCGCTCGATCCTGCCAATCCCGCGCACAAGGCCATCCTCGACCTGCAGCGCGCCACGCGCTTCGTGCCGACGGTGCCGGAGAACTACTCGGGCATCCGCGCGGCCGCCGAGAGCGCGGGCCTGCTGAAATGACGTCGGTTCGATGAGCCAGGCAGCGCCCGCCGTCCTGCTGCAGTCGCTGACCGCGGCGGCCGCACCGGCTTCAGGCACGTCGGTGCTGCATGGCGTGGACTTGCGCATCGAAGGCGGCGAGCAGGTGGCCATCATCGGGCCATCGGGCGCGGGCAAGACCAGCCTGCTGCTGGCGATGGCCTGCGCGCTGAAGCCGCTGTCGGGCCAGATGCGGCTGTTCGGCGAGCAGCCGTGGGCCCTGACGTCGTCCGCGCGCCAGCGCCTGCGCGGACGGCTCATGCTGACACCGCAGGTCCCGCCCCTGCCGCCGCGCCAGCGCGTCGCCACGGCCGTGCTGGCCGGGCGGCTGCCGCAGCTTTCGCTCTGGCGCAGCCTGGCCTTGAGCTGGTCGGCCGATGAAGCATCGCGTGCCCATGCCGCGCTGGCCGCCTTCGACCTGGGCGACAAGCTGTGGCAACGGGTCGATCGCCTTTCCGGTGGCGAACGCCAGCGCGTGGGCCTGGCGCGCGCGCTGGTGAGCGAGGCCGAGCTGTGGCTGGTCGACGAGCCGCTGTCGGCACTGGATCCGGCACGCGCCGCGCAGGCCGTCGCCAGCCTGCAGGACGCGGCTCGAGCGAACGGCCGCACGCTCGTCTGCACGCTGCATCAGGTGGACGTGGCGCTGGAGCGCTTCGGCCGCATCGTCGCCCTGCAGGCCGGCCGCGTGGCCTACGACGGCCCGCCGGCCGGCCTGGATGCCGATCGGTTGCACGCGCTCTACCGCGGCGAGGCGGCACCCACCTCGCGCGACGAAGGCCCGCGCGCCGACGAGGCGCGGTTGCCGGAGTCGCTGTGCCGGTGACGGCGGCGTTGCAGGATCCCGCCCGCGCACGCCGGTGGCTCATGCTGCTGGGCGCGCTGGTGCTCGCCTGGCCGGTGTTGGTGTGGTGCGAGTTCAAGCCGTGGACGCTGCTGGAGCCGCGCGGGCTGCGCGCGACGAGCCGGTTCCTCGTCAGCTTCGCGCCTCCGCGGCATGACGCCGAGTTCCTGTGGACGCTGCTGCGCGAGACCTGGCGCACCGTGGCCATCGCCACCGCCGGCCTCACGCTGGCCTTCGTGATCGCGCTCCCGTTGGCCCTGGCCGCGAGCGCGCGGCTCTCGGTCAGCGCCCTGGCGGGCCGCATGTCGCCAGGGCCGCTCATCGGCCGCCAAGCGGTGCGCGCCCTGCTGGTGCTGCTGCGCTCGGTGCCCGAGGTGGTGTGGGCGCTGCTCTTCGTGCGGGTGGTCGGGCTGGGCCCGGCAGCCGGTGTGCTGGCCATCGCCATCGCCTACGGCGGCATGCTGGGCAAGGTCTACGCCGAGATCCTGGAAAGCGCGGACGCGGCACCGACCGAGGCGCTGCTGCGCAACGGCGCCGGCCGGCTGCAGGCCTTCGTGCACGGCGCGTTGCCGCAGTGTGCAGACGAGTGCGTGAGCTACACCGTCTACCGATGGGAATGCGCCATCCGCTCGTCGGTGGTGCTGGGCCTGGTCGGTGCGGGCGGGCTGGGCCAGTTGCTCGACAGCGCCGCCAAGCTCTTCGCCGGCGGCGAGGTGGCCAGCATCCTGCTGGTGTTCATCGCGCTGGTTGCGGCTTCGGACCGGATCAGCGTCGTGCTGCGGCGGGCCATCGCATGAAGGCCGACGCGCGCTCCCTGCCGCCGCGTCCCGCCCGCAGCGCGGTGGGCCCGATCGCGCTCGCCGGCATCGCGGTGCTGGTGTTGGCCAGCTTCGCCAGCCTCGACCTGCATCTCGGCGAGCTGCTCTCGCGCCCGTCGCTGGCCAGCCTGGCGCAGTTCGCCGGCGGTTTCTTCCCGCCGGCCGGCGAGGCCGACTTCGTGCGTCGCGTGGCGCAGGGCGCGCTGGAGACGCTGGCGATGTCGGCGCTTGGCACCGCACTGGCCATCCTCGCCGGCATGGCTCTCGCGCTGCCTGCAAGCCTGCGGCGCGACCTGTCCGGCCTGCCCGACGCGCCAGCCGCCTGGCCGTGGTGGCGCGGCCTCACGCGGCTGCTGCTGAACGCCCTGCGCGCCGTGCCCGAGCTGGTCTGGGCGACGCTGCTGCTGGTGGCCGCGGGCCTCGGCCCCTTCCCGGGCACGCTGGCGCTGGCCTTGCACACCACCGGCGTGCTGGGCCGCCTGTTCGCCGAGGCGATCGAGAACGCGCCCGCGGCGCCTGCGATGGCGCTGCGCTGCCGCGGGGCCGGGCCGCTGCGCGTCTTCGTCGTCGCGCAGCTGCCGCAGATCGCGCCGCAGCTGCTGTCGTACAGCCTGTACCGCTGGGAGAACAACATCCGCGCCGCGGCCGTGCTGGGCGTGGTGGGCGCGGGCGGGCTGGGCCAGCTGCTGAGCTTCCACTTGGGCCTGTTCCAGTCCCACGAGGCCGGCACGGTGCTGGCCGCCACCATGGCGCTGGTGCTGCTGGTGGATGGCTTGTCGTACGTCCTGCGGCGCCGCTGGGCCCGCTGAACGAGGGAACAGCCGGGCCGCCGTCGATAATCCCCGCCTTCCACTGACTTCCACAGGGCTGCGAGTCGGCCCGCCCCAACCCCATGCTGATCTCCCGTCGCGCCGCCCTTGCTGCGGCCCTGGCCTCCTCCGGCTGGCTGCTGGCTGCCTGCAACAAGCCCGCGCCCGAAGCCGCCGCCCCGGCCGCGCCGGCCTCGGCCGCTTCCGTCGCCGCCGCGCCGGCACCCAAGGTCTACACCGTCGGCACCGACGCGACCTACGCGCCCTTCGAGTTCCAGAACGAGAAGGGCGAGATCGTCGGCTTCGACATCGACGTGATGCGCGCCGCCGCCGAGAAGGCCGGCATCCAGGTGCAGTTCGTCGCCACGCCGTGGGAAGGCGCCTTCAACGCGCTGGCCCAGGGCGACCGCGATGCCCTCGTCTCGGCCATCACCATCACCGACGAGCGCAAGCAGACGCTGGACTTCAGCGAGCCCTACTTCGAGGCCCACCAGCTGATCGCCGTGCCCGAGAAGTCCAAGGTCGCCAAGCTGGACGACCTGAAGAAGAAGAAGGTCGGCGTGCAGACCTCGACCACCGGCGAAGAGGTGGTCGTCAAGCTGCAGGGCAAGACGAGCGACCTGATCAAGCGCTTCGAATCCGTGCCGCTCGCCCTGACCGAACTTGCCGCCGGCGGCGTGGACGCGGTGGTGGCCGACAACGGCGTGGTCGAGGCCTACGTGGCCAACAACCCGAACGCCAAGTTCAAGTCGGTCAACGACAGCAGCTTCGCGCCCGAGATGTACGGCATCGCCGTGCGCAAGGGCAACACCGAGCTGCTGCAGAAGATCAACACCGGCCTGGCCGCGATCAAGGCCGACGGCACGTACCAGAAGATCCACGACCAGTACTTCAAGGCTGGCAAGTAAGCACCAAGCAGCAAAGCAGTCAAGGCGATGGATTGGCGTTGGGAGATTCTGGCGGGCTACGGCCCGCTGTTCGCGCAAGGCTTGTGGATGACGGTGCAGCTGGCCGTCATCGCCACGGCCGCCGGGCTCGCGCTGGGCGTGTGCGTCGGCCTGGTCAACACCGACGCGATGCGCCCCGCGCGCGGCCAGCCGCTGGTGCGCGCCGGCCTGTGGGGGCTGCGCGGCGCGACGACGGCGTACGTGACCTTCTTTCGCGGCACGCCGCTGTTCGTGCAGATCCTGCTCGTGCACTTCGCGCTGATGCCCACGCTGATCCACCCCGATGGCGGCTGGCTGCTGAGCGGCGAGGCGGCACGCGAGTTCCGCCAGAACCACGGCGCCTTCTTCTCCGGCACGCTGGCCCTGAGCCTGAATGCCGGCGCCTACATCTCCGAGATCTTCCGCGCCGGCATCCAGAGCATCCACGGCGGCCAGTCGGCGGCCGCGCTGAGCCTGGGCATGACGCCCTGGCAAAGCATGCGGCTGATCGTGCTGCCGCAGGCCTTTCGCCGCATGGTGCCGGCGCTGGTGAACGAGACGATCGCCCTGATCAAGGATTCGTCGCTGGTCTCGGCCATCGGCCTGCTGGAGCTGGCGATGGCCGCGCGCACCGTGGCGGGGGCCTATTCGCGCTACTGGGAGCCCTACCTCGCCATCTCGGCGATGTACCTGGCGCTGACCTGGGCGCTGTCGCGCCTGGCCAAGCGGCTGGAGGCGCCCGCACACACCCGAGGGCACTGAGCATGTCGAAACCCCTGGACGACTTCTTCGCCCGCCGCCCGCTCGTCATCCTCGATGGCGCGCTCGGCACCGAGCTGCAGCGCCGCGGCGCCGATCTCGACGACCCGCTGTGGTCCGCCAGGCTGCTGCTGGAGCGGCCGGAGCTGATCCGGCAGGTCCACCTGGACTACTTCCGCAGTGGGGCCGACGTGGCGACCACGTCGAGCTACCAGGCCACCTTCGAGGCTTTCTCGCGGCGTGGGCTGAGCGCTGAAGAGACGGCGGAGCTGATGCGCCTGTCGGTGCGACTGGCTGCCGAGGCGCGCGACGAATTCTGGGCCGACGAGGCGAACCGCGAGGGCCGCCGCAAGCCGCTGGTCGCTGCTTCGGTCGGCCCCTACGGCGCCATGCTGGCCAACGGCTCCGAGTACACGGGGAACTACGGCCTCGACGAAGAGGCGCTGATGGCCTTCCACAGGCCGCGCCTGGCGGTGCTGGCCAAGGCCGGGGCCGACCTGCTGGCCTGCGAGACCATCCCCTGCCTGGCCGAGGCCCGCGCGCTGGCCCGGCTGCTGGCCGAGTTCCCGGGCGTGGTGGCGTGGGTCAGCTTCTCCTGCCGCGACGGCCTGCACGACAGCCAGGGCGAGCCCATCGGCGACTGCGTGACGGCGCTGGAAGGCTTCGACCAGATCGTGGCCCTCGGCGTCAACTGCACGGCGCCCCAGCACATCGGCTCGCTCATCGAGCAGATGCACGCTCGCACGGCCAAGCCGCTGCTCGTCTATCCGAACTCCGGCGAGCAGTACGACGCGACCCACAAGACCTGGCATGGCAACCCCGGCGCCTCGCACTTCGCCGAGCAGGCCCGCGGCTGGCATGCCCGCGGTGCCCGCCTGATCGGCGGCTGCTGCCGCACCGGGCCGGACGAGATCGCGGCGCTGCGGCAATGGGCGCGCAGCGAGCTGGACGCCGGCTGAGAGCGCGGGCCTAACCTCGGGAAACAGGGGGTTCGCGCGTCCGGCGGCCATCGATAAGCTCGCCCGGATGCGCAGAACTCTCCTTCGCGCGATCGGCGGCCTGCTCCTGGCCGCTCTCGTCGCCGCCACGATCTTTCTCGTCAACCTCGTCTGGTTCCGGCCCTTCAGCCTGAACCTGTTCTACGAGAAGGTCTTCGTCAGCTTCATGCTCGACAACCCCGAGCTGCTGACGATGATCGGCATCGCCGAGCAGTTCGGCTACCGCCGCCACAACGCGCACCTGAACGACGCCTCGGTCGCCAAGGTCGAGCAGGACTTCAAGCGCTGGCACGAGTACCTGGACGAACTCAAGGCCTACGACGTCTCGGCCCAGACGCCCGAGCAGCGCATCTCCACCCGCGTGCTGACCTGGTTCATCGAGGGCCAGCTGGCGGGCGAGCCCTTCCGCTTCCACGACTACCCGGTCAACCAGCTGTTCGGCGTGCAGAACCAGACGCCGGACTTCCTCATCAACCAGCACCGCATCGCCGACCGGCGCGGCGCCGAGGACTACCTCTCGCGCCTGGGCGAGTTCGGCCGCAAGTACGACCAGGTGCTCGACGGCGTGAAGCTGCGCGAATCCAAGGGTGTCGTGCCGCCGCGCTTCGTGATCGACCGCGTGCTTGTCGAGATGCGGGCCTTCGCCGGGCAGGCGCCGGCGCAGAACCCACTGTGCGTCAACTTCGCCGGGAAGGTCGATGCCCTCGGCGGCGTCGACGAGGCCGACAAGATTGCGCTGAAGGCCCGCTGCGAGCGGGCGCTCGAACAAGTGGTCAAGCCGGCCTATGCCCGCCTCATCGCCTTCTTCGAGGGCCAGCGTGATCGCGCGACCGACGACGACGGCGTGTGGAAGCTGCCGGACGGCGACGCCTACTACGCGTGGCGCCTGCGCCAGCAGACGACCACCTCGCTGACGCCGCAGCAGGTGCATGCGCTGGGCGTCTCCGAGGTCGAGCGCATCGATGGAGAGATGCGCGCCATCCTCTCGGCGCAAGGTGAGCTGCGCGAAGGCGAATCACCGGCCCAGGCCCTCATCCGGCTGGGCAAGCAGCCGCGCTTTCTCTTCTCCGACGACGACGAAGGCCGCCGCGCCGCGCTGGTCGAATACAAGCGCATGATCGACGACCAGCTGGTGCGCTCGCGCGAGGTCATCGGCCTGAGCCCCAAGGCGCCTATCGAGGTGCAGCGGGTGCCGGAGTTCAAGCAGAAGACGGCCCCCGGCGCCTACTACCAGCCGCCCGCGCTGGACGGCTCGCGACCCGGCATCTTCTACGCCAACCTGCGCAACATGAACGCGCTGCCGAAGTTCGGCATGCGCACGCTCTCGATCCACGAAGGCGTGCCGGGCCACCACTTCCAGATCGCCCTGGCGCAGGAGCGGCAGGGCGGACCGACCTTCCGCAAGCTGCTGCCCTTCACCGCCTACGCCGAGGGCTGGGCGCTGTACGCCGAGTGGCTGGGCACCGAGCTGGGCGTCTACCGCGACGATCCCTACGGGGACCTCGGCCGCCTGCAGGCCGAGATGTTCCGCGCCGTGCGCCTGGTGGTCGACACCGGCATCCATGCCCAGCGCTGGACGCGCCAGCAGGGCATCGACTACATGCTCGCCCACACCGGCATGGCGGAGGGCGAAGTGGTGGCCGAGATCGAACGCTACATCGTCGACCCCGGCCAGGCCTGCGCCTACAAGGTCGGCATGCTGGCCATCCGCGCCGCCCGCGACCGCGCCGAGAAGGCGCTGGGCCCGAAGTGGAACCGCGAGGCCGAGAAGGCCTTCCACGACGTGGTGCTGCAGGGCGGATCGCTGCCGCTGGCGATCCTGGATGAGCAGGTGGATGCGTGGGTGGCGGGGCGGCGGCAGTGACGAGGCTGCCATGTCGTTTTGCGGGCGGCGAATCCGTCTTGTAGCGTGCAGGCGGCGGGAAACCATCGGGCGGTGGCAGACGACGACTGCGAAGCCCCTTCGAGGAGCATCGAATGGAAGACTCCCGTTCCGCCGGTCCGAGGCGTCTGCCCGCCTGGGCGACCTGCATCGGCGTCGCCGCTTGCCTGCATGTGCCCATCGCGTTCGCCGCCGACGAATCGCGCCGCCGCTGCGATATGCGCGGCTGCTATGAGGTCATCCATGACTTCGATTCGACCCGGCAGACGGGCGGACAGAGCCCCTACGCCTTCGCCAAGACATCGGACGGGGCGATCTACGGCCTGACCGCGCTCGTCGCCGACGCGCCGGACATGGTCGGCGCCGTCTATCGCCTGCATGCCAACGGCCGGACTTCGATCGTGCGACTGGCCGAGAACCGCGAGTCGGCCCTGCTGGGCGCACGGCAAGGCAACGTCCTCTACGGCACGATCATGCTCGACGACTACGCGTACGAGCCCCGCGGCTGCGGCCAGGTGCGGCGGCTCAACCGCGACGGCTCCAGCCAGGTCCTGCACGACTTCTCGCACGACAGCCCCTTGGGTTGTTACCTGCGGCCCCATCTCGTCGAAGACGGTGAAGGTCGCCTGATCGGCGCCACACGCTTCGAGGCCGCAGGCGCGGGCGCGATGTTCCGCGTGGCTCTCGACGGCACGGCTTCACTGCTGCACACGTTCGGCTCGGGGCCCAGCTCCGAATACCCGGTGACCCTGGCCGACGATGGAAGCATCTATGCCATGAACCAGTGGGCCATCTACCGCATCGAATCGGACGGAAGTGCCACGCTCGCCGCCATGTTCGATCAGCCGATCCACGGCTTCATCCCGGCGGGCGGCATGATTCGCGGCAGTGACGGCGCCTTCTACGGTGCCAACTTCGTGGGCGGTCCGCACGACGGCGGCGCGGTCTTCCGGTTCGACCCCGCCACCCACGTGATCACCTTGGTGCACGGCTTCGACGTCGGCCGGCAAACCATCAGCAATCCCGACAGCAGCCTGCTGCTGGCCAGCGATGGCCATCTCTACGGGACGACGGGCTATGGCATCTATCGCGTGCGGCCCGATGGCACGGCCTACGAGGAACTGACCAAGTTCACCTACCCGCGCGACGGATCGCCCAGCGGCGCGCCATTGATCGAGGCCCCGAACGGCAACCTGATCGGCGCCCGGGGCCTCGGCGGCCAGTACGGCTCGGGGATGCTCTACAGGCTGCGGCTCAATGCGCCGTGAACCACGCGCTTGAGTGGGTGGGCGGCTGACAGGGCGATGGCGTGGCCCGCGATGCTTGCCGCTGATCATCTAGGCCGGGGGGCGCTGAATGGCGGCGGTGCAGCGTACCCGGTCGGTCGCCAGTCAACTCAGTAGTCACGGTCACCGCCGCCTTCCGGACGCTCGCCTGTGCGATCGCTGCGAAACAGCACATCCGCGACGCCTCAGCCGTTCATTGGCTTTGTCTTCTGTGTGGGAACCGGGGACTGGAGGGCCTGCAGCAGCTGATGCATCGTGATGGCCTGCAGCATCTGCCCCAGCAGGTCGGCCACGCCATTCTCCGCTTCGCTCGCCCCAGCACCATTCACCCCGGGGACTTCACCCCGCGCGGCAGCCTGGAGGTTGCCGATGCCCGACTTCCCATCGGCACCAGCCACGTCGTGCGTCTCGATCGCCTTGAACACTTGCGGGTTGTCCAGCATGAACTTCGCCGCTTCCGCGACCTTGGGCGGCACGTCCTTGCTCGTGGACAGCTCTTGCAACTTGTCCGTCGTCATCAATTGACCTTGCGGCTGCTTGCCCATGTGCTCAGCCAGCACGCCCGCGGCGCTTCGGCCGTCCATCCGCTTGGCCTTCTGCCCGGGGGCCGAAGACGTGAGGCCCTGCAGCAGCTGCTCCATGAAGTCGGCCACGCCATTCCCATTCTTCTGCTTGGGCGCCGAGGACATGAGGGCTTGCAGCAGATGCTGCATCGTGAGGGCCTGCAGCACCTGCCGCAGCATGTCCGTCACACCATCCTTCGCTTCGCTCGCCCCAGCACCCTTCACCCCGGGGACTTCACCCCGCGCGGCCGCCTGGAAGTTGCCGATGGCCGACTTCCCGTCGGCACCCGCCACGTCGTGCGTCTCGATCGCCTGGAACACTTGCGGGTTGTCCAGCATGAACTTCGCCGCTTCCGCGACCTTGGGCGGCACGTCCTTGCTCGTGGACAGCGCGTACAACTTGTCCGGCGTCATCAATTGATCTTGCGGCTGCTTGCTCATGTGCTCAGCCAGCACGCCTGCGGCGCTTCGGCCGTCCATCGGCTTTGCCTGCTGCGCGGGCGCCGGGGACGTCAGGGCCTGCAACAGTTGCTGCATCGTGATGGCCTGCAGCATCTGCCCCAGCAGGTCCGCCACACTATGCTTCACTTCATCCATCGGTTTTGCGTGCTGCGCGAGCGCCGAGGACGTCAGGGCCTGCAGCAGTTGCTGCAATATGTCGGCCACACCATTCTTCGCTTCGCTCGCCCCGGCACCCTTCACCCCGGGGACTTCACCCCGCGCGGCAGCCTGCAGGTTGCCGATGCCCGACTTCCCATCGGCACCCGCCACGTCGTGCGTCTCGATCGCCTGGAACACTTGCGGGTTGTTCAACATGAACTTCGCCGCTTCCGCGACCTTGGGCGGCACGTCCTTGCTCGTGGACAGCGCGTACAACTTGTCCGGCGTCATCAATTGATCTTGCGGCTGCTTGCTCATGTGCTCAGCCAGCACGCCCGCGGCGCTCCGGCCGTCCATCGGCTTTGCCTGCTGCTTGGGCGCCGAAGACGTGAGGGCCTGCAGCAACTGCTGCATGAAGTCGGCCATGCCATTCTTGTGCTTGGGCGCCGAGGACTGGAGGGCCTGCAGCAGATGCTGCATCGTGAGGGCCTGCAGCACCTGCCGCAGCAGGCCCGTCACATCATTCTTCGCTTCGCCCGCCCCAGCACCCTTCACCCCGGGGATTTCACCCCGCGCGGCAGCCTGGAAGTTGCCGATGCCCGACTTCCCATCGGCACCCGCCACGTCGTGTGTCTCGATCGCCTGGAACACTTGCGGGTTGTTCAGCATGAACTTCGCCGCTTCCGCGACCTTGGGCGGCACGTCCTTGCTCGTGGACAGCGCGTACAACTTGTTCGGCGTCATCAATTGATCTTGCGGCTGCTTGCTCATGTGCTCAGCCAGCACGCCCGCGGCGCTTCGGCCATCCATCGGCTTTGCCTGCTGCGCGGGCGCCGAGGACGTCAGGGCCTGCAGCAGTTGCTGCAGTATGTCGGCCACGCCATTCTTCGCTTCGCGCGTCTCAGCACCATTCACGCCAGAGGCTTCACCCCGCGCGGCCGCCTTGGTGTTGCCGATGCCCGGTTTCCCGTCGGCACCCGTCACGTCATGCGTCTCGATCGCCTTGGACACATCCGTGTGCTTCAGCATGAACTTCGCCGCGGCGGAGGTCTCCGGTGCCACGTGGCACCCGGGCCGCATGGCCAGTTGGTAGAGCTCGTCGGCATCCAACGCCTTGACGCCAGTCTGTTCCATGTGATTTGCAAGGGCCGACGTCGCCGCCTGCTCCGTCATGGACGACCGCGCCGAGTCTGGCGTACCACTCTGGAAGCCATTTCGAGCGGCAAAGTCAAAATTGCTCACCCCCGAGATACCGTCTGCGCCGGCCACGTCGCGCGTTTCCACTTGTGCGTACATGTCAGGATTCGAGAGCATGAATTGGGCTGCGTTCGAAACCTCCTGCGAAATGTCTCCAGACGCGTTCCGAGCCAGTTTCGCGAGTTGATTGGGGGTCATGGTGTCGACCCCGTTCTGGTGCATGTACTTTGCCAACACGCCGGCGGAATCCTTCGCTCGAGCTGTCAGCCTTCCTTGCGACGCAAGATCGGTGGTGCCAACGGGTGCGGAAGGCTTGAAGCTATTGACAGAGACGTTCATGAGATGGGCTGTTCCTGACGCGCTCGGAGCGTTGGGTCCGGAAAGTGTGAGTTGGAAGGGAGTCGGTCTGCGTCAGCTTCATGACTCGGGCCGCCACAGAACCTTGCCTATGGTCCGGGCTGCTTGCTTCGCGAGAAACAGCAAGTACGAAGCCGTGCGGGGATCTCCGAAGGGCTCGCCTGTACGGACTGCCTCCATCGCCGCCGCCAACTACTTGGCGATTCGAGCGCAAGCTCGCCGCGTGGCGCGAGGTTTTCGCGAGCGTCTGCCGATCGTTGCCGTTCAATCCTCTCGTGAAAGCGCGTTGCGGTGCGGCGCGAGTCATTGCTCGAGCGACCGTCCCCAGTCTTCAACAGTCACTGATGGACTACCGGTGCCTGGCCCAAGGCTTCTCTCGGCAGCGACAAGCGTTTCGAGCCGGAAGTCGGCGCTGTACTGGGGCCAGTTGCTCGACAGTCCCTTGATTCCAGCCATCTCCCGAAGCGCTGTCGCAGAGTCCAGCAGGAAGCGGCCATACAGCCCAATCACCTCAGCGTAGGCCACCCTCGTCACCGGTGGCCTCGACAGGCCGCTTGCGCCCCGTCACCATCGCCGCGGGCAGGTTCTCGCGCCACAGCCAGCTCATGGCCACGACGGCCGCCACATGCACACAGGCGGCGACGATGAGCGCATCGGCCAGCCAGCCGTGGACGGCCTGCACGCGGTCGTCGCCCCAGAACATGTCGAGCCGGGTCATCCAGCCCGTGACGCCCAGCAGCAGGACGAGCAGCCACAGAAGCCACACCATCCACAGGCCGAGAGGATCATGGCCTCGTGAGCGCGGTGGCCGCCCGTGCCGGAGCAGTCGCAAGTAGGCACGGGTCGACGCGAGGGAGGGCCACAGGTCCTTCAGTCCGCCATGACCCGGGCGCAGCACGGCCCAGGCCAGCCGCGCCACCACCACGCCCACGGCGACGTAGCCCGCCACGCGGTGCACGTAGTCGCCATCGTCTCGCCACCACTCGAACAGAACGAGCGCCGCCAGCGCCCAGTGGCAAAGGCGAACGGCCGCGTCCCACACGGGCACGCGGCCGTTCGCTTCGATCATCGGCAGGCTACTTCTCGATCTCGGACTTCACGACGTCCAGCGTCTTGGTGTCGAAGTAGATCTCGACTTTCTTGCCGTCCTTGTTCTTGCCGTAGATCTCGTAGCAGTGGCCGTCGACCTTGAACTTGTTGATCGTGTAGCCCTGGGCCACGATCTTGGCCTTGGCATCAGCCTCGCTCATCCACTCGGCCTTGGGGTGGGCGGTGCAGTCGGCCTTGGCCGAGGCGGTGATGGGGAGGGCGGCAGCGGCCAGGCTCAAGGCGGCGGCCAGGATAGGGTGCTTCATGGGAGTCCTCAGGCGTCGGGGGAGGAGGCCAGTCTAGCCGCAGGCCTCACCCCGGGATCTCGGGCTCGACGAGCTGGGCCAGCTGCGCCAGCGACTCCTGCCAGCCGAGGTAGCACATCTCCACCGGGATCATTTCCGGCAGCCCCTCCTGCACGATGTCCAGCTCGACGCCGCAGGAGACTTCACGCAGCGTGATCGTCGTGCGCATCTCGCCTTTCAGGTGGGGGTCGTCGAAGGCATCGGTATAGGCGATGCGCTCGTGGGGCACCAGGTCGACGTAGGTGCCGCCGAACGAATGCCCGTTGCCGCTGGAGAAGTTGGTGAACGACATCCTGTAGCTGCCGCCGACCCGGGCTTCCATGTGGTGCACCGTGCAGGTGAAGCCGTAGGGCGGCAGCCACTTGGCCATGGCGGCGGGGTCGAGGAAGGCGCGGTAGACGCGCTCGGGCTTGGAGCGCAGGACGCGGTGCAGGCGGACGGTGCCGGTGGGCATGGTGTTTTCTTTCAGGGGGTGGTAGCGCCGCATCGGCGCGCCTGTCCTGACGACGAACCAGCGGGCCGCCAATCGACATGGCGCCCGGCAATGCTGTCAAACTCGCCGACATCTTCATCGCCCCGGGGCGCCGCTGATGCCGTTCGTCACCCCGCGTACGCTGCAACGCCACTACGACGTGATCGTGGTCGGCTCCGGTGCCGCCGGCGGCCAGACGGCCTACACGCTGGCGATGGAGGGCGTGAAGGTGCTCATGCTGGAGGCCGGCCGGGCCTACGACTTCCGCACCGAGACGCCGATGTTCCAGACCTACGCCAGCGCTCCCCTGCGCGGCGCGGACACGCCGGACAAGCCCTTCGGCTTCTACGACGCCACCATCGACGGCGGCTGGACCGTGCCGGGGGAGCCCTACACCAACGCCTCGGCCGAAGAAGGCCGTCAGTTCGAATGGTGGCGTGCGCGCATGCTGGGCGGCCGCACCAACCACTGGGGCCGAATCGCGCTGCGCAACGGCCCCTACGACTTCAAGCCCTTCTCGCGCGACGGCCTGGGCTTCGACTGGCCGATAGGCTACGAGGACCTCGCGCCCTGGTACGACAAGGTCGAGATGCTGATCGGCGTGTACGGCTCGAACGAAGGCCTGGAGAACACGCCCGATTCGCCCGAGGGCTGCCTGCTGCCGCCGCCCGCCGCGAGGGTGGGCGAGCGCCTGCTGGCCAGTCACGGTGCGAAGCTGGGCATCCCCGTCGTGCCCATCCACCGCGCGGTGCTCACTCGGGCGCTGGACCACGTCAACATCCCGGCGAAGCTGCATCCCGGCAACCCGCGCGCGCAGCGCATCCTCGCCCAGGCGATGCGCGAGCGCGCGGCCTGCTTCTGGGCCACGCCCTGCAGCCGCGGCTGCTCGATAGCGGCCAACTACCAGAGCCCGTCCGTCCACCTGCCGCCCGCACTCGCCACGGGCCAGCTCGACATCCTCTGCAATGCCCACGCCTACGAGGTGACGCTGGACAAGCGCGGCCGCGCCTCGGGCGTGCGCTTCGTCGACAAGACCGGCGGCCGGCACCTCGCGGCGCATGCTCGCGTGGTGGTCCTCGCGGCCAGCGCCTGCGAGTCGGTGCGCATCCTGTTGAACTCGAAGTCCGCGCACCATCCCGACGGCCTGGCCAACTCCAGCGGCCGCGTCGGGCGTTTCATCATGGACACGGTGGGCAGCGACCTCGTCGGCCAGGTACCGTGGCTCGAGGCACTGCCGCCGCACAACGAGGATGGCGCCGGCGGCGCCCACGTCTACACGCCGTGGTGGCTGTATGGCAAGCAAGGGGCACGCTGGGCCGAGGGCGGCCTGGGCTTCGCGCGGGGCTATCACATCGAGATCGGCGTCGGCCGCCGCATGCCTGGCCCGGGTCTCGCGAACGGGCTGGAATGGCTCACGCAAGGCAGCTACGGCACGCGCTTCAAGCAGGATGTGCGGCGCTACTACGGCTCTTTCGTTTACCTGGCGGGCCGCGGCGAGATGATCCCCAACGAGCATTCCCGCTGCGAGCTGGACCCGAAGGCGAAGGATCGCTTCGACATCCCGGTGCTGCGCTTCCACTGGCAATGGTCGGAGCATGAGACGAGGCAGGCGGCGCACATGCAGCGCACCTTCGCCGAGCTGATCGCCGACATGGGCGGGCGACTGAAGGAAGGGCCCGAGCTCGACGGCGCCAAGGCCATCGCGCCCGGCGGCTCGATCATCCACGAGGTGGGGGGCGCGATGATGGGCCGCGACCGCGGGACCTCGGTCACCGATGCCTGGTGCCGCACCTGGGACGTCGACAACCTCTACCTCACCGACGGCGCGCCCTTCTGCTCCAACGCCGACAAGAACCCCACCCTCACCATCATGGCGCTGGCCTGGCGCGCGGCCGACCGGATCGTCGAGCGCCTGAAGCGCAAGGAGCTGTGAAGCCATGGACAGACGAGAGTCGATGCAATGGATGCTGGCCGCGGCGGCGGCCGGGGGGCCGGCGTGGACCTCGGCCGCGGTGGGGCCGACCAGAACCCGCCGCGATGCACACGCCGGCATCGGCACGGACCCGGACCTGGTGAAGACCTACCGCGCCGGCGAGCTCTGGCCCCTGACCTTCACTGCCGTCGAGCGCCGCTGCGCCGCCGCCCTGTGCGCCCTCATCATTCCGGCCGACGAACGCTCGCCAAGTGCGGCCGACCTGCAGGTGCACGTCTTCATCGACGAGTGGGTCAGCGCGCCGTACCCGCGGCACGTGAAGGACAAGGCGATGATCCGCCAGGGCCTGGCCTGGCTGGATGGCGAGAGCCGCCGCCGCTTCGAGCACGACTTTGCAGGCGCGAGCGTGGAGCAGCAGCGCGCGATCTGCGACGAGATCTGCTGGGCCGAGAAGGCGGCGCCCGAGCGGGCGGCCCAGGCGACCTTCTTCGCCCGCTTTCGCGACCTGACCGGCGGCGGCTTCTACACCACGCCGGCCGGCATGGCCGACCTGGGCTTCGCCGGCAACGTGCCGCTGGAGCGCTTCGACGGCCCGCCGGCGGAGGTGATCCGCTTGGTGGGCCTCGCCTGACTTCGAGGACCTCGATGAACCGTCGCCTGCTGCTTCTTTCCTTGCTGCCCGCCGCCACCGCCTTCGGAGCCGATCCCATGCCCGCTGATGCGCCCAACACCCTGACCGCGGCCGAGCGGGCCGCCGGCTGGCAACTGCTTTTCGATGGCCGCTCGCTCGATGGCTGGCGGGCCAGCGATGCGCCGGGCAGCTTCAGCGTCAAGGACGGGATGATCGTCGTGCGCGGCCCCCGCTCGCACCTGTTCTACGTCGGACCGGTGGCGAACCACGACTTCCGCAACTTCGAGCTGAAGCTCGACGTGATGACCTTCCCGCAGGCCAACTCGGGCGTGTATTTCCACACCCGCTGGCAGGAGGTGGGCTGGCCGAGCGTGGGCTACGAGGTGCAGGTCAACAACTCGCACTCCGACACCAGCCGAACCGGCGGGCTTTGGGGCATCAAGGACTTCGAGCCGGTGGTGGTGCCTGACGGCCGCTGGTTCACGCTCACCACCCGCGTAGAGGGCAAGCACGTCGTCACGCTGATCGACGGCAAGACCATCGTCGACTACACCGAGGAGCCGAATCCGCCGCGCCCCAAGGGCCTGGAGCAGCGCCTCATCGGCAGCGGCACTTTCGCGCTGCAGGGCCACGACCCCGGCAGCGAGGTGCATTACCGCAACATCAAGGTGCGGCTGCTGCCCTGAGGGCGCTGACCATGGCCGTGCCGATCGAACTCGAAACCCCTCGGCTCAGGCTGCGCCTGTGGCGCGAAGCCGACCGCAAGCCCTTCGCCGCCCTGAACCAGGACCCGCGGGTGATGGAGCACTTTCCCGGCCTCATCCCGCCGGAGCGCAGCGAAGCCTCGATCGACGCATGCATCGCCGGCTTCGCCGAGCGCGGCTGGAGCAACTGGGCGCTGGAGCGTCGCGACACGGGCGAGTTCATCGGCTTCACCGGCCTGAGCATCCCGCGGGCCGACCTGCCTTTCTCGCCCTGCGTCGAGATCGGCTGGCGGCTGGCCCATGCGCACTGGGGCTTGGGCTTCGCGACCGAAGCGGCGCGCGCCGCGCTGGCCGCCGGCTTCGAGCGCATCGGGCTGGACGAGATCGTCTCGATGACCGCGCTGACCAACCTGCGCTCGCAGGCGGTGATGCGGCGCATCGGCCTGGCCGAAACCGGCTTCACCTTCGACCACCCCGGCGTGCCCGAGGGCCACCCGGTGCGGCCTCACTGCCTGTTCAAGCTCGGAGCCCTGGCCTGGCGAGCCTCGTCGGCTCGCTGAGATCCCCAGGCACGGCAGGCGCCGCGGCGTGACCTCATGCACGCCATCGACACGGGGTGCTTCGCGAGACTGGCGGATCGGCGATCCGGTGACTAGCATCTCGCAGCGCTCATCCGGCACCAGGAAGACCCATGCAGTCCCCCCGTCTCATCGCTTGTGCTGCCGGCTTGTTGGCTGGCTTGTCCACCGCGCCTGCCACGTGGGCGACCGCCATCCCCCGCACCCACGCCGAGGCCGCCTCGGCTTGCTGGCAGCGCCTGTCGCACGGGCAGGCTGCCGGCGCCCGATCGGCCTGCGAGGCCGCGCTGCAGCTGGGCGCCGGCGAGCCGGCCGACGTGGTCCGCCTCGGGCACGCCCTGTGGATGGCGGGCGAGCGGGAGGCCGCCCTGGTGCACTACCGCGCCGTGCTGGCGACAGGGCTCGATGGGCCCGCCTGGCGCGCCGGGCCCATGCGCGAGTTGAACAGCCTCATCGCCCGCGGGGGCGCCGCCGCGGCGGCCTGGCGCGAGGCACTTGCCTGGCTGGACGCGAGCTGGCGCGCGCTCGCCGGCGCGCGGGCCGACCTGGCCGCTGCCGCGCAGCTCGCCCATGACAAACGACTGGATGCTGCGCTGCCGCTGGCGCAACGCGCGTTCGAAGCGGTCGACCCGGTGGTGGCGCTGGATGCGCCGGCCCGCATGGCGTCGGTCGAGCAGCTCGTGTCCCTGCAGGAGCAGACCTTCCGCTACGACGAGATGCTGGCCTTCTCGCGCGCGCAGCTGGCCCGTGTGGCGGCCGCGGGCGACCGCGATGCGGACCTGAAGGACCTGTACGTCGGTGCCGAGGCGGTCGCGCTCGGCGGCCTGGGCCGCCACGCGGAGTCGGCCGAGGCCTGGCAGCGGGCCATCGAGACCGCCGAGCGGATCGACGGCGCCCAGGGTGCAGGGCTCGTCGGCCTGCTCAATGCCAGGGCGGATGCCCTGCTCGAAGCTGGCCAGGCCGAGGCGGCTTCGGCCGTGCTCGTGCGCGCCGCCGGCCTGCTGGGCCCGAAGGCGACGGTCCGCGTCGCCGCCGAGACCTTCGGCCTGCTCGCCCGCTGCTACCGGCTGCGGAGCCAGCCCGACGATGCCCTGCGGGCTGCAGGCAATGCCTTGCAGCTGGCCAACCACATCGCTCGCGACGAGCCGGCCGCGCCGGTATTGGCGCTGGCGGAGCTGGCCGACGTGCAGGCCGCGCAGGAGCACTACGCCGAGGCCATCTCCCTGAATCGGCAGGCCCTCGCGCTGGCCGAGAGCACGCTGGGGCCGGACCATCCCGTCACCACCCGACGCATGGAGCGCTTCGCCCTGGCCCTGGCGGCCGGTGGCCAGCCGGTCGGTGCGATGCAGTGGCTGCAACGTTCGCTCGAACTGGCGGAGCGAACGCTGGGCCCGCGGCATCCCGAGACCGTGTCGCGACGCGAGCGGCTGGCGCAGTGGTCGGGTTCGGCCGAAGAGCCGGCCGCCGACCTGCCGCACGAGAAGGCCTCCTGAGTCGCCGGGTGCCCTCAACGCCGCCCGAACATCATCTGCCGCGCCAGCGCCGACTTGACCGGCGGCATCGCCTGCAGCGCGGCAATCCCCAGGCCCCTCAGCGCGGCCAGGCCGGGCAGCTGCCAGGTGAAGCTGCGGGCGAGGAAGTCGGTCGCGGCGATCATGCTCCAGCGGTCGGGGGCGCGTGACCATTCGACCCGACGCAGCGCGGCGTCGAGCGAGGGGGCCCCGCTCAGGCCGCTGACCAGCGTGAAGGCATCGCGCAGCCCCAGGTTCAGGCCCTGGCCGGCGACCGGGTGCAAGGTCTGCGCGGCATTGCCGATGCGCACCTGACGGCCTTGCACGAGCGTGCGTTCGGCATTCAGGCCCAGCGTGAAGCGCTTCAACGGGCCGAGCGCCCGCAGCCGGCCCGCGCCCTCGGGCAGCAGGGTCGAAAGCACGACGCCGCGCTGGTGATCGTCCAGCGGAGCGACCGGATCGTCGTCGCTCGGCACGCACCAGACCAGCGCGGCGCGGCGCAGGTTCGGAGCGTCGGCGGCCTCGCGCGGCAGCGGCAGCAGGGCCACAGGGCCATGGCGCGTGAAGCGCTCGTAGGCCGTGCCGGGCGGGTCGTCGGTGGGGCGGCCGCTGACCTCGAGTTCGACGCTGCCGACCCAGGCGGTCTGGCGGTAATCGCGGGCCAGGCTCTTGCGCGGCTGGTCGGCGAACACGCCGCCTTCGGCGATCACCGCCAGGTCGAAAGGCTCGGCGATGCCGGCATCCACCTCGACCGCGCCGCCGGCCATGGGCTTGACGGCGGCCACCGGCGTGCCCAGGCGAAGCTGGCAGCGCGAGGGCGCGGCCTCGCACTCCTGCATCCAGGCCTGCTGCAAGGGCGCCACGACCTGCCCGTAGCGCAGCACCGCTCCCAGCTGCGGCACGCCTTCGTCGAGCGCGCGGATCGTGAGCTCCGGCCGGATGGGCACGCCGGTGAGCGTCGGCGGCGCCTGCGAGACGTGCACCTGCACGATCGGCTGTGCCTGCGCCGCGGGCCACGCCTGCAGCCGCTGCAGGAGCTGGATGCTTCCCAGGCTGAGCGCGAGCGTGCGCGGGTCGGCCGACACGTCCAGCGAGGGCGGCCGGGCGTCGAACACGGTGATCGACGCTTCGGGCCACAGGCGCGCGGCGAACAGCGCCAGCGTCAGGCCGACGGGGCCGGCGCCGATGACCGCCAGCCGCGTGGCGGCAGGGGCTGGCAGCGGTGCGCCGTGGTCGACGGAAAGGGGGGCGGGATCAGCGGCGGCAGCGTTGTCCGGCATGGGGTCTCCCAGGCAAATCAGGCACCAGGCGGGCGCGTATTATTGGCCGCGCCGGCAGCGAGCCGGCGTTTCGCCGGAGCCTCGTCACCATGGGCCTGATGGATTTCATCAAGAAACAGTTCATCGACATCCTCGAGTGGACCGAGAGCGGCGACGGCACGCTGGCCTGGCGCTACCCGATGGCCGGCAACGAGATCCAGTACGGCGGCTCGCTCACCGTGCGCGAGAGCCAGATGGCGGTCTTCGTCAACGAGGGCAAGGTGGCCGACGTCTTCGGCCCCGGCATGTACAAGCTGACGACGCAGACGCTACCGGTGCTCACCTACCTGAAGAACTGGGACAAGCTGTTCCAGAGCCCGTTCAAGAGCGACGTCTACTTCTTCAGCACCCGCCAGCAGGTCGACCAGCGCTGGGGCACCGCGCAGCCGGTGACCATCCGCGACAAGGATTTCGGCGCGGTGCGCGTGCGGGCCTTCGGCAACTACAGCTACCGCGTCGCCGACCCGAAGCTGTTCTACACCGAGATCTCGGGCACGCGCGAGCGCTACACCGTCGAGGATCTCGACGGCCAGCTGCGCGGGCTGATGCTGCAGCACATCAGCGATGCGGTGGCCGCCAGCGGCATCCCCTTCCTGGATCTCGCGGCCAACCAGGTCGAATTCGCCAAGCAGCTGCAGGTCGCCACGGCGCCGGCCTTCGAGGCCATAGGCCTGAAGCTGGAGGGCGTGCAGTTGCAAAGCGTGTCGCTGCCCGAGGAGCTGCAGAAGATCCTCGACCAGAAGATCGGCATGGGCATGGTGGGCTCCAACATGGGCCAGTTCATGCAGTACCAGACGGCGCAGGCCATCCCCAACCTGGCCCAGGCGGCCGGGCAGGGCGGCGGCGGCATCGCGGGCGATGCGATGGGCCTGGGCGCCGGCGTCGCGCTGGGCCAGATGATGGCCAACCAGCTGGGCCAGGGCCTGAACGCCGGGGCCGCGCAGATGCCCCCGCCGGGCGGCGCACCGGCGGCCGTGCCGCTGAGGCCCGACGAGGTGATGGCGACCATCGAGAAGCTCGCCGACCTGAAGGCCAAGGGCATCCTCACCGACGACGAATTCAGCGCGAAGAAGGCCGAGCTGCTGAAGAAGCTCACCTAGCCCGCACGCGCTGAATCTTGGCGAACGAGCCACCAAACTCCGGCCCGCCGCCGCGCGCGCAGCGGGCCTGGCGGGCCGCGTGCCCGGGTTGCGGCGCGCCGGTCGAGTTCGCCTCCGCCGCGTCGGCCAGCGCGGTGTGCTCGTTCTGCCGCTCGACCGTCGTGCGCGACGGCGAGGCGCTGCGCCGCATCGGCGTCTCGGCCGAACTCTTCGACGATCACTCGCCCCTGCAGCTCGGCGTGCGCGGGCGCCACCAGGGCGTCTCGTTCACCGTCGTCGGCCGGCTGCAGTACGCCTACGCCGACGGCACCTGGAACGAGTGGCACCTCCTGTTCGACGCGGCCGGGGCCGACGGTACGCCGCGCTCGGGCTGGCTCAGCGAAGACAACGGCGCCTACGTGCTGGCCTTCGACATCGTGCCGGCGCCGCCCGAGCTGCCGCTGGCCGATGAGCTGTATGCCGGCGAGCGCCGCCTGGTGGCGGGCAGCGCCTGGAGCGTCGCCTCGGTCGTTCGCGCGAAGCTGCTGGCGGCCGAAGGCGAGCTGCCGCGGCCGCCGAAGCTCGAGGGCGAGTTCGTCGTCGCCGACCTGCGCAGCACCGGCGGCGAGGTCGGCACGCTGGACTACGCCGATCCCGCGCACACGGGCTGGTCGGTCGGCCGCTCCGTCGCGCTCGCCGAGCTGAGCCTGAGCGGCCTGCGGGAGACGAGCGAGAAGACGCTGTCCGGACGCTCGGTTCCCTGCCCGAGTTGCGGCGCCGCGCTCGCGCCCACGCTGGCCACCACCCAGTCGATGAGCTGCCCGCAGTGCCGCGCGGTGGTCGATCTCTCGCAGGGCGTGGGCGGCGATCTCGCGCACTACGCGCAGAACAACTCCGGCCCCGGCGGCCTGCAGCCGCAGATCCCGCTGGGCTCGACCGGGCGGCTGTCGCTGGGCGCCGAAGGGCCGCTGGACTGGACGGTCGTCGGCTACATGGAGCGCTGCGACCTGCCGGGCGCCGGTGACGACGACGAGCAGACCTTCTGGCGCGAGTACCTGCTCTACCACCGCACGGCGGGCTTCGCCTTCCTGGTCGATGCCGAGGACGGCTGGAGCTGGGTGCGGCCCATGACCGGCGCGCCGCTGGTGACCGGGCGCGGCGCCCAGGTCGGCGAAACCTCGTTCACCGAACGTTGGCGTTATGCCGCCAAGGTGACCTGGGTGCAGGGAGAGTTCTACTGGCGCGTGCGGCGCGAGGAGCAGGCCCAGGTCACCGACTATGACGGGCCACGGGGCGCGAAGCTCGCGCGCGAGTCCACCGCAGGCGAGGTGGTCTGGTCGCTCGGCCAGGCGATGGACGCGGCGACCGTGGCCAGCGCCTTCCGCATCGCCCCCGGGAAGCAGGCCGGGTTCTCGCGCGATGCCGGGCCCTTGTCCGGTCTGGGCACGGCCAGGTCGGGCGGCAGCGGCCTCAGCCAGGGCGTGATCATCCTCGTCGTCGTGATCGTGGTCATCGTGCTGATGTCGCGCTGCACCGGCGACGACTGCGACGAGGTCAAGGCCAGCTTCGGCGAATCCAGCAACGAGTATCAACAGTGCCGACGCAACCATGCCTCCGGAGGCTTCCGCTCGAGCGGCGGCTCCTTCGGCGGCTTCTCGAGTGGTGGCGGTGGCCACAAGTAAGGAGCAAGCAAATGATGGGTATCGAGTGGCTGAAGCCGGCCGTGTTCTTCGGCTCGATGCTGTTCGCGCTGATAGGCGTGGCGATCTTCTGGATCTGCTTCGTCATCGTCGACAAGATCACGCCCTACGACCTGTGGGACGAGATCGTCGGCAAGCGCAACATGGCCCTGGCCATCGTGGTCGCCTCGATGTGCCTGTCGATCGGGTTGATCGTCGCCGCAGCTATCCACGGCTAGCCGTGGATAGCTGCGTGCGCAGCCGTCCATGGGCTCCCCCGGGCCCCCTCCGAGAGTGGGCTCCAGCATGCAGTGGGCTCCCACCAGCCTCCCTCCAAGAGGGAGGCACTGGCATGAATGACGAAGGGGCCGTGCCCTTGGTCGGTCTTGCTGGAACCCTCCTCTTGGAGGAGGGCCCGGGAGGTGCTGTCGAACTGGCTGGAGCCCCCGCTTGGAGGGGGCTCGGGGGAGCCGAACGTTCGCCAAAGGCGCGTATTGAGCGAGGGCAGACCCCTCGCTCAATACGCGCCGCGCCGTGGATCTTCGCAGGTGGCGTCCTGGGCCTTCCAGTGCGGCAGGACGGCGGCGGGCAGGGCGCCGCGGGCGTGCCACGTGGTGCCGGGGCGCAGGCGGTCGAGCCAGCCGTCGTCGTGCGCGGCGGCGGTGCCGCTGCCGGCCCAGAGCTCGACGCGCATCGTCGGGTGCCGCGCCTGCGCCCGTTTGTGGAAGCCGAAGGTGTCGGCCACGATCAAGGTGTTGGCCGGGACGATCAGCCGGGCCGGCAGGCCCAGGTCCATGGACGCGAGCTCGGACTTGTCGACCCGGCGAGGATCAGGAGGCAGGCCGTTGGGCTTGGGCGCCTGGCCGTTGCCCGGAGGGTGCGCGGCGTGCTCCTGGGCCTGCCGCAGCTCCCAGGCCAGCCGCGCCGGCGTCAGCCGATGCGAGCCGGGCACGTAGCACAGCGGTGCGTCGTCGTCCCCGACCTCGTTGAGAAAGTACCAGGCCTTCATCGTCGGCGCGAAGGCATCGCTGTGCAGCAGGGTCTGCGGGTCGCGCACGCCCAGCCGCGTGTGCGTGACGACGGTCTGTACATAGGCCTGCGGCGCGCGCCGACTGGCCGCGACGTAGCGAGTGAGGCCGTTCCACAGCCGGCCCTGCAGCAGGGCGGCCAGGCTGGGTGCGGCGGCGAGGAAGGCTTCGTCGACCGGGATGTGGCGGGTGACCGTGTCGCCCATCAGCATCTCGCGCGCCGTTCCGCGCCGCGACTGGACCTGCTGACTGAGCGACTCGAACTGGTCGGGCGGCAGCACCTGGCGCTTGACCACGAAACCGTTGCGGGCGAAGGTGGCCGAGTCCACGCCATCCAGCCAGTGCAGCAGCTGCTCGCGCCGGCGCCGGGCCAGCTCGTGCGCGCGCTCTATGCGCCAGCGCAGCCATGCGTCATGCCACCCCGCGGACGCGTGGGCCGGCTGGGGCGGGACCAAGCGCTGCGCCATGGGCCGACGCTAACCGCTGGCCGCTGGCATGCCAAGCCCCATCCCCATGCTTGAGACCACGGGAGAACCCGCAGCCTCGCGCGTGCAGCCGGCCGAAATCCTGCTGCTGGGCTCGGTCTTCGTCATCGCCGCCTGCGGGCTGGTCTACGAGCTCGCCGCCGGCGCGCTGGCCAGCTACCTGCTCGGCGACTCGGTGCTGCAGTTCTCCACCGTCATCGGCACCTACCTGGCGGCGATGGGCGTGGGCTCGTGGCTGTCGCGCTTCATCGAGCGGCAGCTCATCGCCCAGTTCCTGCGCATCGAGCTGATGGTGGGCCTGGCGGGGGGGCTGATGCCGGCGGCGCTGTTTGCCGCGCATGCCAGCCTGCCGGCGGCGAGCGTGGCGCCGTTCCGGGCGCTGATGTATGGAGGCGTGGGGCTGGTGGGCACGCTGGTGGGTCTCGAGATCCCGCTGGTGATGCGCATCCTCAAGCAGCATTTCAGCGCGAGATACGGGCTGAAAGACCTGGTGGCGCAGGTGCTCACCTTCGACTACCTCGGCGCCCTCGTCGTGGCCGTGGCCTTCCCGCTGCTGCTGGTGCCGCATCTGGGCCTGATCCGCACGGGGCTGTTCTTCGGGCTGCTCAATGCCGCGGTGGCGGCCTGGGCGCTGCTGATGTTTCGCCGCGAGCTGCGAGCCTTCGGCGCGCATGCCATGGCCTGCGCGACGGTCGTCGCCGTGCTGGCCGCGGCCTTCGCGGCGTCGGATCACCTGACCACCTGGGCCGAGGACCGCTTCTACGGCGAGTCGGTGCTGATCCGCGAATCCAGCGCCTACCAGCGCATCGTCGTCACCCGCGGCGCCGGCGGCGTGCGGCTGTTCCTCAATGGCAACCTGCAGTTCCACTCCCGGGACGAGTACCGCTACCACGAGGCGCTGGTGCACCCGGCGCTCGCCGCCCAGGGAGCGCCGAAGCGCGTGCTGGTGCTGGGCGGCGGTGATGGCATGGCGGTGCGCGAGATCCTCAGGTACCCGTCTGTCGAGCACGTCACCCTGGTCGACCTCGACCCGCGCATGACCGAGCTGTTCACCCATGATCCGCTGCTCACCGCCCTCAACCACGGTTCGCTGTCCAGCCCGAAGGTGCAGGTGGTCAATGCCGATGCCTTCGGCTGGCTGGAGCAGCATCCGGACGAGCTGTTCGACGCCATCGTGGTCGACTTCCCCGACCCGAACAACTTTGCCCTCGGCAAGCTCTACACGACGAGCTTCTACGCCCTCGTCGACCAGCACCTGGCCGCCGGCGGCTATGCGGTGATCCAGACCACCTCGCCGCTGATCGCCCGCAAGAGCTTCTGGACGGTGGCCGCCACCGTCGAAGCGGTGGGCCTCACGGCGACGCCGTACCACGCCCATGTTCCAAGCTTCGGCGAATGGGGCTTCATCATCGCCAGCCGCCGGCCCTGGCACCGCCCGGCCGCGCTGCCGCCGGGATTGAAGTTCCTCACGCTGTCCGGCCTGGAGGCGTTGATGGACTTCCCGCCCGACATGGCCCGTGTCGCCGCCGAGCCGAACCGCTTGTCCAACCAGGTGCTGGTGCGCACCTTCGAGGAGGAGTGGGGCCAGGTGCACCAATGACGAGGGCGGGGCTGCGGCGGCGCAGGCTGCTGTTGGGAGCCGGCCTGGCGGCGTCGAGCGGCTGGCTGACCGGGTGTGACCGTGAAGCCGAGCGTGGCGAGCCGCCGGCGCGCTGGGTCGGTGCCAGCCACGAGCGCGGCCACCGCCTGCGCGGCAAGTCCGGCAGCCTGCCCACGCCTTTGGCCTCGTTCCGGGCGGGCGCCCTGGTCATCGGCGGCGGCATCGCGGGCCTGTCGGCGCTGCGCGGGCTGGTCCGCTCCGGCGTGCCCGACGCGCAGTTGCTGGAGCTGGAGGACGAAGCCGGCGGCAACAGCCGCGGCCACCGGATGGCCGGCCTCGACTGCCCGCTCGGGGCGCACTACCTGCCGCTGCCCGGCCCGCAGGCCCACGAGGTGAGCGAGTGGCTGCACGAGATCGGCCTGCTGCGCCTGGACCCGCTGCGCCGCAGCAGCGTGCCCGACGAGCGCCATCTCTGCCACAGCCCGCAGGAGCGCCTGTTCATCGACGGCGCCTGGCAGGACGGCCTGCTGCCCCCGCCGGCCGGCGCCGCCTCGCTCGCCCGCTACCGCCGCTTCGGTGAACGCGTGTCGGCCTTGCAGCGCGAACTGGGCTTCAGCCTGCCCACCTGGCGCGCGCCCTGGACAGCCGGCCACGCCGCGCTCGATGGCCAGACCTTCGCGGCCTGGCTGGTGGCCGAAGGCCTCGCCGACGAGCCCCTGCGGGCCTATCTGGACTACAGCTGCCGCGACGACTACGGCGCGGGCCTCGAAGCCGTCTCGGCCTGGGCCGGCGTTCACTACTTCGCCAGCCGCCACGGCTTTCACGCGCCGGGCGAAGAAGGCGGCGACGACAACCCCGTGTTCACCTGGCCCGAGGGCAACGGCTGGCTTTCGCGGCGGCTGGCCGCGCCGAACGCCGAGCGCATCCACACCGGCCGCACCGTGCTGCGGATAGAGGAGGAGCGCCACGAGGTCCGCGTACTGGCCTGGAACGAACAGGCGCAGCGGGCGGAGGCCTGGATCGCACCGCGCGTGGTCGTCGCATTGCCGCTTTCCATCGCGGCCCGGGTGTTTGCCCAACCGCCCGCGGCGCTGCTCGATGCCGTTTCACAAGCGCGTTATGCCCCCTGGCTCGTCGCCAACCTGCACCTCGACTCGCCGCTCATCGACCGCCCCGGCGCCCCGCCGAGCTGGGACAACGTGGCCTTCGCGCCTGCCGGATCGACCACCGCGCTCGGCTACGTGGACGCCACTCACCAGTCGCTGAACCCGGTGCGCGGCGCGACCGTGCTCACCGCCTACCACGCGCTGCCCGAAGCGCGACGCGCTGCTTTGCTGAACGACAGCGCCTCGCAGTGGGCGCTGCGGGTGATCACCGACCTCGCCACCACCCTGCACCCTGACCTTCCCCACCGCGTGACTCGGGTCGACCTCATGCGCTACGGCCACGCGATGCGCATCCCCACGCCCGGCACGCGCGGCGATCCGGCGCTTGCCGCTCTGCGCGCGATGCGTGGCCGCCTGTCCTTTGCCCATGCCGACCTGAGCGGCTACTCGGTGTTCGAGGAGGCGTTCACGCTAGGGGCCGTCGCCGGAGCGTGAACACACGAGACCCCCGGCGCACCTTGACTGGCCGCCGGAAGCTTCTCGCGGGTGCGGACCAGGGCCTGGCGGGCACGTCCACCGAGGCGGCCGTTTCCCTAACGCGATGCATACGGCTGTCCGGTTTCACGGCGCTAGCATCGCGCCGACACCCTCGAAGCGCCCCCATGGAAACCGATCCCCAGGACCTCGTCGACCAGGCCGTCGAGGCCGCCGCCCGCAGCACGCGGCTGAATGCGACCGTGGCCGTCACTGTCGCGGTACTCGCCACCTTCATGGGCATCTGCAAGGTCAAGGACGACAACATCGTGCAGGCCATGCAGCAGGCCCAGGCCGACAAGATCGACCACTGGGCCTACTACCAGGCCCGCAACCTGCGCCAGGAGGTGGCCGAGACCACGGTGACGCAGCTGGAGCTGGCCCGGCCCGCGGCGTCCGGCGCGTCGCAAGCGGCGGCGTACGACCAGGCCATCGCCCGCTACCGGCAGCTGGCCACCGAGCAAGGGCAGAAGAAAGAGGCGCTGCGCGGCCAGGCCGAGGATGACCAGCGGCACTACGACGCACTGAACTACCGCGACGACCAGTTCGACCTGTGCGACGCGCTGCTGGCCATAGCCATCGCGATGCTGGCCGTCACCGCGCTCACGCAGCTGTGGCCGCTGTACTTCATGGCGCTGGTGCCCACGGGCTTCGGCGTGCTGATGGGCCTGGCCGGACTGGCCGGCTGGGCCATCCACCCGGGGACGCTGGTGAGCCTGCTGTCCTGACGGCCATGCGCATCCGCCCCATCGATCGCGACGCGCCGGACGAGATCGAGCGCGTGGCCGAGTGCATGCGCCTGACCCTGATGGAGGTGGAGGGCAACGAGGTCGGCGGCGCGCTCTACACGCTGGACTGGCTGCGCGATCGCGTGCGCTGGCACCTCGATCCCGCCGCCTGCACCGGCGAGGTCTTCGTGGCGGAGGCGGCCGGCGAAGGTGTCGTGGGCCACACCATCGTGCGGATCGAGACCGATGTCGTGGGCCAGCGCTTCGGCCTGTTCTCCACCACCTACGTCGTTCCGGCGTGGCGCCGCCACGGGGTTGCGGCGGCCCTCCTAGTGCACGGCGAGGAGTGGCTCCGCTCCCACGGCGTGCCGAGCGTCTGCACCTGGACCTCGGCGACCAACGCGCCGCTCATCGCCCTGTACGCTCGCCACGGCTACGCCGAGGCTGAGCGCGGCGACCATCCCGCCACCGGCACCGCAATGGTCAGGCTGGAACGCACCTGGCGCTGAACAGGGTCGTCGCTGCCGCGGGATACTGCCCGGCATGGCCGCCACGCTGAGGGCGCTTCGCGCCGACATCACCACCCTGTCCATCGACGCCATCGTCAACGCCGCGAACAGCTCACTGCTCGGCGGCGGCGGAGTGGACGGCGCGATCCACCGTGCCGCCGGGCCGGAGCTCGTGGCCGCCTGCCGCCTGCTGGGCGGATGCCGGACGGGCGATGCCAAGCTCACGCGCGGCTTCCGCCTTCCCGCCCGTTGGGTCGTGCACACCGTCGGCCCGGTCTGGCGCGGCGGCCGCGAGGGCGAGCCGGAGCTGCTGGCCTCGTGCTATCGCCGTTCGCTGGAGGTGGCCGCTGCCGCCGGCGCGCGCAGCATCGCCTTTCCCTGCATCAGCACCGGCATCTACGGCTACCCGCTGGAGCCGGCCGCTCGACTGGCCATCGATACGGTGCGCGCGGCCCTGGCCGAGCCGACTCATGCGGATTGGCAGGATCTGAGTTTCTGCTGCTTTTCCGCCGGCGACCTCGCCGTGTACGAGTCGCTGCTCCGTGCGTCGGCCTGACGATGCCCGGCAGTTCCGCCTTGCCGAGCCTTCGCCGCGGCGACGAGGTGCCTGCGGCCGAATGGCACGCGGCCTTCACCGAGGCCTTCTGCGACTACCTCATCGGGCCCTTCGTCCTCTCGCTGGCGCAGTGGCCTGGCTTTCTCGCGCGCCAGGGGGTGGACCTCGCGCTCAGCCGGGCCGCCGTGGTGCGGGGCGAGCTGGCCGCCTTCGCCCTCGTGGCGCCGCGGCCGGCCACCCGGCGCTGGCGGCTGGCCACGATGGGCGCCCGGCCGTCCGCCCGCGGCAGCGGGGTCGCAGCGGCTTTGCTGGACGATTTCATCGGCCGCGCGACAGGCACCGGGCTGGCGACCGTCGAGCTGGAGGTGTTCGCGGCCAATGAACGAGCCTGGCGCCTGTACCGCGGGCGTGGTTTCGACGTCGTCCATCCGCTGATGGGCTATGAGCGCCCCCCGGCCGCCCAAGCGCCGGGGCCGGCCGTGGAGGCGGTGCCCTTGCAGGCCGCCTGGTCGTGGCTGGCCGAGGCCGAAGCACGCATTGCCGACCTGCCCCTGCAGGTGACCGCACCGGTGTTGCGCGTCGCGGCCGCCGCCGCGCCCGGCAGTCATCCGTTGCAGGCGTGGCGGCATGGCTCGGCGCAGATGGTCTTCGCCGAGCAGCCTTCGGGCGCGGCGGTCGTCGTGCACAGCCTGATCGATGACGGGCCCGCCCAGGCCGACGCCCAGGCGCTGGCCGAGGCGCTGGCGGCGCGGTATCCCGGTCGCACCCTGCGAGTGCCCGCCTTGCAGCGGCCGGACCTCGGCGGACAGGCGCTGGAGTGCGCCGGCTTCGTGCCGCAGCCGATGCACCAGTGGCTGATGCGCCGGACGCTGGAGTGAGGCGGCTGCGCTAACGGCCGAACAGCACGGCCGACAGTCTCGCGCGAAGGCCGGGCCCGATTGGCGCAGCGCCCGGGCGGCTTCGCTCCACGGCCTGCCGGATTCGTCGCATGCCCCCGCCGGCGTGCCGGGCACCGGCCTACGCTGCGGGTCCATGAGAAGGCCAACCGCGATGCGTGGACAGCTCGGCGCCCTGGCCGCCTGGTCGGTGATGGCGGCCTGCGCGGCGCCTGCCAGCCCGGCGGGCCGGTGGGAGGGCGAGGCCCGCATCCCCGGGGCGCCGCTGCCCATCGTGCTCGACCTGTCGCCCAGCGCGGCCGGCGGCTGGACCGGCTCGGTCACGCTGCCGGGCCGGGGCGTGAAGGGCGCCGCGCTGGAGGACCTGCGCGTCGGCGCCGATGGTGCCGTCCAGGCCGGCCTGGCGAACGCCCTCGGCGGCCCGCCGAGCGAGCTGCCGACCCAGCTCGCGCTGCGCATGCTGCCCGACGGGCGGCTGGAGGGCGATTTCCGGCAAGGCGGCCACAGCGCCACCGCCAGCCTGCGGCGCAGTGGCGAGGCGCAAGTCGATTCGCCGCCGCCCCGCGCGCCGCTGCCGCCGGCACTGGCCGGCACCTGGCGTGGCCGCTACGAACTCGGCGGAGTGCCGCGCGAAGTCACGTTGACGCTGTCACCGCCACCGGCCGGGGCCGATCCGGCCACCGCGCCGGCCGGCGAGTTGCTCATCGTCGGCAAGCGCCGCAGCCAGCTGGTGGTCGACCGGGTGGCGGCGAGCGAGCGTTTCGTCACCCTCGAAGCCAGTGCCGCTGGCCTGCGGCTGGAGGGGCGCTGGGATGGCGCGGCCGGCACCTTCGACGGACTCGTGCTGCAAGGGCCGTTCGAGGCGGCGGTGAAGCTGCAGCGCGTCGGCCCGGCCGCGGCCGGTGCCTCGGCGTCCGGACGCGGCACATGACGCTGCGCCGCACCCATCTCGTCGGCCCGGTGCTCACCGTGGCGCTGATGGCCTTGGCCGCGGCCGGCCTCACCATCGCCTGGGGCCCGGCCGTCGCGCAATCCACCTTCCGCGGCGATGCAGCGCACACCGGCGTGCAGGCCGGCGAGGCGCCGCGTGTTCAGCCGCACGTGCGCTGGACCTTCCCGACCGGCGACCGCGTGGTCTCTTCGCCGGCCTGGGCCGACGGCACCGTCTACGTTGGCAGCGACGACGGCAACCTCTACGCCATCGATGCCGCCAGCGGCCGCCAGCGCTGGATGCATCGCACCGGCGGGCCGGTGTCCGGCTCGCCGGCCGTCGCGGGGGGCCGGGTCTACGTCGTGAGCTACGACGGCCGCCTGCATGCGGTGGACGCGGCCACCGGCGAGCTGCAATGGAAGTTCGCCACCGGGGGCGAGCGCCGCTTCGAGGCCAAGGGCCTGCACGGCATGCGCCCGAGCACGCAGACCTTCTCCGACCCGTTCGACGTCTACCTTTCCAGCCCGGTGGTGGCGGGCGGGCTGGTGATCTTCGGCAGCGGCGACGGCCACGTCTACGCGGTAGAGGCGGCCAGCGGCGCCTTGCGCTGGCGCTTCGCCACCGGCGACGTGGTGCACGCCTCGCCGGCCTACGCCGACGGCCGCGTCTTCGTCGGCAGCTGGGACGGCAAGCTCTACGCGCTCGACGCCGCCAGCGGCCGCGAGCTCTGGCACGCCCAGACCGGCCTCGATCCGCTGATGGCCAACCAGCAGGGCTTCCAGTCTTCACCCGCTGTCGTGGGCGACACCGTCTACACCGGCTGCCGGGACGCCAACCTCTATGCGTTCGACGTTCAGAGCGGGCAGGAAAGGTGGCGCTTTTCCACCGGGATGAGCTGGGTCATCAGCTCGCCGGCGGTGCAGGCCGGGCGGGTGTACTTTTCAACCTCCGATTCCAGCCTGGTGCATGCGGTGGAGGCCGCCACCGGAAAGCCGGTCTGGCAGCAGCAGGCCAGTGCCTACATGTTCGCCTCGCCGAGCCTGGCCGGCGGGGTGCTGCTGCAAGGCGAGCTCAACGGCAGCTTGCAGGCCCGCGACGCCGGCAGCGGCGCGCTGCTGTGGGAGTTCCAGACCGAGGCCGCGCGCGTCAACGCCGGCTGGGGCCTGACGAGCGAGCGCCGCTTCAACTCGCCGATGCTCTATCCGAGCGGCTGGCACGATGCGATGGCCATAGGCGCGGCGAAGCAATCCGCGCTGGGCTCGTTCTTCTCCACGCCGCTGGTGGTCGGCCGCACGATTTACGTCGGCAGCGCCGACGGCCGGGTCTACGCGCTGGAATAACGCACGACCCGGCGATCCTCGGGCTCGCGCGGGGCGGCCGACCTGTTCGACAATCCTCCCCCTGAAAAAAGGAGGGAGGAAACATGCCGTTCGTCGGTCTGGGTTTGCATTTTCTCGTCGCGATCTACTTCGCGATCCACGCGGTGCGCAGCGGTCAGCAGACCTACTGGCTGTTCATCCTGTTCTCGTTCCCGCTGCTGGGCAGCATCGTCTACTTCCTGGCCATCTACCTGCCCGATTCGCGCCTGGAGCGCAGCGCCCGCAAGGTGGTGGCCCGGGCCGCCAAGGCGCTGGATCCGACCCGCGAGCTGCGCGAGGCGCGTGCCGCCTTCGACTACACCCCCACCGCGCAGAACCAGATGCGCCTGGCCCTGGCGCTGCTCGAAGCCGGCCAGGCCGATGAAGCCGCGACCAATTACGAGGCCTGCCTGAAGGGCCCCTTCGCCAAGGACCTGGACATCCGCTGGGGCGCCGCGCGCGCCTGGCTGGCCTCGGGCCGTCCCGCCCAGGCCGTCGCCCAGCTGCAGGCCATCCGCGCCCAGGACGAAGGCTTCCGCACCGAGGAGGTGTCGCTCACCCTGGGCCGCGCGCTGGCCGAGAACGGCCGCCCGGCCGAAGCCCGGCACGAGTTCGAATCGGCGCTGGCCCGCTTCGGCAGCTTCGAAGCCCGCGCCGAGTACGCGATCTGGGCCACCCTGAACGGCGAGCGCGAGCTCGCCACGCGCCTGCATGCCGAGATCCAGCAAGCCATGGCCCGCTGGAACCGCCACACCCGGGAGCTCAACCAGGCCACGCTGCAACGCCTTCAGGCGGCCACCGCCGCGGCTTCGCGCGACACGGCTTGATGACTGCGCCGGGCGAGACCGGCTCCGCGCTGCGCCGCTGGAGCCTGGGCCTGCTGTCGCTGGCAGGCTCGGTGAGTTATCAGGTCATCGTGCTGGCACCGCTGGCGATGGTGATGTGCCTGAATGCGCTGTGGTTCAACTTGCCCTGGGCCTGGTGGCTGACTGGCCTCACCTTGCTGGGTGCCTGGTGGCTGATGCAAGGCGGCGAAGCGCCGGCTGGCACGCTCGTGGGACGCGACCAGGCACCCGCCTTCTGGGATCGCCTGGACGCGCTGGCCGACCGCATGCGCGCCCCGCGAGTCGCCCGCGTCGTCCTGACGCACGAACCGGGAGCCGCCGCCATCGCGCACCAGGATGCCTGGCTGCCCTGGCGCCACCACCACACGCTGGCGCTCGGCGTGCCCTTGCTGGCGAGCCTGCCCGCCGACGAGATGGAGGCGGTGATCGCCCACGAGCTGGCGCACCTGTCGCGGCACTTCGGCCCGGCCGGGCACTGGCTGTACCGCTCGCGACTGGGATGGACGCAGCTGCTGCAGGGCGCGGACGACGACATCGTCTGGTACCGCCTCGCCGCGGGCTTCGCGCGCCGGTTCGTTCCCCTTTTCGAGCGCCATTCGGCGTCGGAGGCGGTGCGCTGCGAATACGAGGCCGATGCGCTTTCGGCCCGGGTGACCTCGCCCGAGCAGCTCGCGCGCGGCCTGGCCCGCCTCGCGGCGGCACGTGCCGGCGAGCGAACCTGCTTCGGAGACGGGCCTCTTCCCCTCGATCCCCTGGGCGACTCGATGCCGCAGCTTTCCAGGGCGATGGCCCCCGCCGTGCTGATGCAGGCCTTGCGTGAGGATGACGCCTGGCATGCGCTCCAGGATCCCCTGGAGGCCACCCACCCGCCGGTGAGCGAACGCCTGCGGGCGCTTGGCGTGCAGGGCGGGATGCTGGTCGTTCCCGGCGTGGGGCAGGCGGCCGGCCCCGCGTGGTGGGGCGACGCGTGGGGCGACTGCCTCGGCGCCGAGAACGCCCTCTGGCGGGCTCGCCACGCCCGAGCTTGGCGCCACGAGGCGGCGTGGCGAGACGCCTGTGCGCGACAGGTGGATGGCGCGGCCGGCGAACAGGCCCTGGAGTGCGCCCTCGCGCTCGACCGTTGCCCCATGCCGCCTCAGGACGCCGACGCTCCCACCGGCCAGCCGCCCCTGGCCGCCTTTTGGACCGGCGTCGCGTGGCTGCCGCACGACCCCCTTCGTGCGCAGCGCTGGCTCGAATCCTCGATCCGGGATTGCGTGGCGCTCGCGGCGCCGGCGCGGCGCCGCCTGGTCGAGCTTCAGTCGCCCGCATTCGACGATGCCACGCGCCAGAGGCAGCAGGGCCTGCTGTCGGTGGCGTTGCAGCGGCGAGATGCCGCGCGCGAGCGAAGCGAATCGCTTGGACTGGCCGCGGGCCGGCCCGTCTGCGCCGAGCCTTGGCGTCTCGTCCCCCTGGCCCAGGCACTCGCTGCGGACGAGCCGGTCCTGCAGGCCGCATGGGTGGAGCACGACGTCACGTTGCCGAGCGGCAGGCGCTATGCGGTGGTCACGCTGTGCCTGCAGATCGCCATCGACGGCGGCGCGCCGGAGCGGGGGGTCGGCGAGGCCTACGCCGCGCTGCTGGCGCGGGTCATCACGCCCGCTCGGGTAGGTCACGTGCGCACCTGGTGGAGCACCGAGAGCTGGCCCGAGGCCCTGGCCGCCGAAGGCGTGGCGCTCAAGAGCGCCTCCACAGTCGATTGCGGCCTCCATCCCGGCCTGAGAAACTCGGCCGGATGAAATACCTGCACACCATGGTCCGCGTGACGGACCTCGACGCGTCGCTGCGCTTTTATGTCGACGCCCTGGGGCTGGAAGTGGTTTCGCGCAAGGAGGTCCCGGCCGGGCGCTACACGCTGGTCTTCCTGGCCGCGCCGGGCGACTCTTCGGCGCAGGTGGAGCTGACCCACAACTGGGATCCGGAGGTCTACACCGGTGGGCGCAACTTCGGCCACCTGGCGTACGCCGTGCCCGACATCTACGCCGCCTGCCGGCGCCTGATGGACCACGGCGTGACGATCAACCGCCCGCCGCGCGACGGCCGGATGGCCTTCGTGCGCTCGCCCGACCAGATCTCGATTGAATTGCTGCAGGCCGGCGAAGCGCTCGCGCCCGCCGAGCCCTGGACGTCGATGCCCAACACCGGCGCCTGGTAGCCGCAGCGATGCCAAGCCTCGTCCTGCGCCTGCTGCCGGGCGAGGATCTTCGCGCTGCGATCGAAGCTGCCGTGGCCCGCGAGACCGGCGCAGGCTCGGCCTTCGTGCTGTCGGGCATCGGCAGCCTGTCGCGCGCGTCGCTGCGGCTGGCGGGGGCACCCGAATCGACGCTCATCGAAGGCGACCTGGAGCTGCTGACGCTCGCCGGCAGCGTCACGCCCGACGGCGCCCACCTTCACGCCTCGCTCGCCCGGGCCGACGGCTCGCTGATCGGGGGGCATGTCACCCAGGGGTGCGTCGTCCGCACGACGGCCGAGCTGCTGCTGGCAACGCTGCCGCAATGGCAACTGGGGCGGGAGCAGGATCCAGCGACCGGCTACGCCGAGCTGGTGGCGCGGCGGCGGAGCTAGGGCGCCGTCTGCCCGTAGTAGGTGGGTGCCGGGTTGCCCAGGGACCACAGGTAGCGGCTCTGGGCATTGAGCATCGAAAGGCGTGCCAGCGGGTGGCCCAGTCCCGGGCTGCTGCGACTCGCGCGTGGCGAAGGGCTGGCGGGGCCTGCCGCCGCCACCGTGAGCACCTGGCCCTCGATCGTGCGCGCGACCTGCTGTCGCATCGCCGGGTCGCGCCGCATCTGGGCCAGGCACGCGTCCGACGAGCGCAGCAGCAGCTCGCCGCCGCGCATCTGCGCGCACTCGGCCGCCCACGTCCCGGCCTGGACCAGCAGGCTGCTGGCGGCAACGGCGGCGCGCACGCCGTAACGGGCGAATCGGGTGGATCTCATGGGGTGGCGGCACCTTAGCATCGGCCCCCCGCGCGGGGAGGGCCGGACCGCCACGTCCCCGCCGGTTTCGTGAACGCTGTCGCGGCCCGGGCGCCGCGCGAACGCCACGCCACCCGCCTGGGGGGGCTCACAACTGGCTGTCGGGATCCCCGGGACTGGGCAGCGCCGCCAGCATGCGGTCGAGCAGCCGCGGCAGGTCGGCCGGGCCGTCGAGGAACCAGCTCGCCTTGGAGCGCGGGTCGTCCTGGCCGACCCGCACCGTCAGCCAGCTGGGCTCGGAGCGTTCGAACACCGGCTCATCGTTGATGTCGTCGCCGACGAACACGGCGGCCGGCGCGCCGCTGGCGGCCACCAGGTCGGCCACCGCGTCGGCCTTGTCGCGTGACAGCGCTCCCACGATGTTGACCACCATCTTCCCGCCGAAGGCCGCCAGGCCGGGCGGCAGGCGCGTCAGGAGATCCTCGATCGCGTGCCTCGCGGCGCCTATGTCGCTCGCCAGGCGGTAGTGCAAGGCGAACGACAGCCCCTTGTCCTCGATCATCACCCCGGCGGCGCGCAGATGGTCGGCGGCGGCGTTCAGGGCGGCGCGCGCCGGGGCCAGCGCGGCGGCGCGGTCCTCGTCCACGGCCGTGGCCAGGTCGTCTTCGGCGCCGTGGTTGCCCACGACGCGCCATGGGGTGAACAACAGGCGCTGGCGTACGTCCTGCACCTGTCGGCCCGAGACGACGGCCACCGGCAGGCGCCGAGCCAGACGTTGCAGGCGATGGGCGACGGCGGCTGGCACGCGCGCATCGGCCGGGCGCGCGACGATCGGCGCCAGCGTGCCATCGAAATCGAACGCCACCAAAGGGCGGTGCTGCATGGTGTGCAGCAGGGCCGCCTCACCTTCAGGCGTGAAGAGTCGTTTCATCCGGCTGGGATTGATGCTTCTGGTCGTGTTCGTCGGTGTGGCGCTGCACGCGCGCCGCGATGCGTTCACGCAGGCGGAAGCGCCCCGCATCGGCCAGCATGCGCCCGGCCCAGCGGAACACATTGTTCTCGCGCACCGTCATGCGCAGGCTCGCCATGCGTTCGCGTTGCTCGGCCGGCGGCATGGTGGCCGCCCGGTGCAGCGCATCGGCAGTTTCCTCGACGTGATACGGATTGACGATCAGCGCCTCGGAGAGTTCCCGCGCCGCGCCGGCAAATCGGCTCAGCACCAGCACGCCCTGCTCGTCGTCGCGGGCCGCGACGAACTCCTTGCTGACCAGGTTCATGCCGTCGTGCAGGCTGGTGACCACGCAGATATGACTCGCCCGGAACAGCTCGGTGATGGCGTCGTGCTCGTGGTGCTCGGCCAGCAGTCGCACCGGCTGGTAGCCCGGCCCGCCGTAGTGCTGGTTGATGCGGTCGGCCACCGAGTGGATGCGTTGCTGGAAGGCGCGGTACTCCTCCAGGGCGCTGCGGGTGGGCGCCGCCACCTGGACGAAGACGAAGCGGCCCACCCACTCGGGGCGCTTTTCCAGCATGCGCTCGACCGCATGCAGCCGCTCCAGGATGCCCTTGGTGTAGTCGAAGCGGTCCACGCCCAGCGCCAGGCAGGTGCCGGGGGCCAGCTCCAGCCGCTCGAAGACGCGGCGGCGGCACTCCTCCACCGAGAGCGCGCGCACGTTGTCTTCCGGCCAGGCGATGGAGATCGGATAGCTCTCGACCAGCGTCTCCTTGTCGCGGAACGAGATGGTGGAGTGCTCGTGCTCGATGCGTGCCTCGAGGTAGCGATCCACCGTCTCGATGAAGTTCTTGCAGTGGTAGCGGGTGTGGAAGCCCAGGATGGTGCTGCCCAGCATGCCCTGCAGGATCTCGCGCCGCCAGGGGCAGATGCCGAAGGATTCGGGGTTCGGCCAGGGGATGTGCCAGAAGGTGAGGATGGTCGCTCGCGGCAGCCGCTCGCGGATCATTTCCGGCAGCAGGGCGAAGTGGTAATCCTGCACCAGCACGACCGGGTCTTCGCTGCGCGCCTCGGCCACCACCGCGTCGGCGAAGCGGCGGTTGACCTCCTTGTAGAACTGCCAGTCGGATTCGCGGAACACCGGCCGCACGTGGGCCACGTGGCACAAGGGCCACAGGCCTTCGTTGGCGAAGCCGTTGTAGTAGCCCTCTTCCTCCTGCGGCGTGAGCCAGACGCGGCGCAGGGTGTAGTCGTGCGCGCCGGGCGGCACGGAGATGCAGTCCCGGTCGTCCACGAAGTCGCGGTCGGCGCTGCCGCTGCCGTGGGCGATCCAGGTGCCGGAGCAGGCACGCATCACCGGCTCGACCGCGGTCACCAGGCCGCTGGCCGGGCGGCGGACGATGACGCGCCCGTCGTTCAGACGCTCGTGCAGGTAGGGCTCGCGGTTGGAGACCACGATGACCTGGTCGCCGCGCAGCTGCGTCTGCAGCAGCGAGCGCAGTCTCTCGGGCGTCCAGCCGGACATCAGGTCGAGGCTGCGGCGGTATTCGTCCTCCAGGTCGCGCAGGCGGGCCCGCACTTCGCTGGCGAAGGGCTGCAGCTCGGGCGGCGGGTTCAGCAGCGGCCGGATCAGCCCTTCGCCGCGCAGGATCCCCTGCATGCCGGAAACCCAGCCGCGCCAGCTGATCTGCGCCACCACCACGGTGATGAGCGCCATCGCCAGGCCCAGCAGGACGATGAAGCCGACGAGGTAGCGGCGCGTGTCGGCGCTCCGGTGGTCGATGAAGCTCAGGTCGTGCAGCAGCACGAGGCTGTCCGAATCCGCGACCTGGGCATCCAGTGCGTGCACGCCCACGTGGACCGCGCCGCCTTCGACCTGCAGGCGCGGATCGGGATGCGAGCTGATCTCGCGCGCGCGTGCGCAGCCGAGCGTGCGCGGGTAGCCGTCGGTGCGGCGCAGCAGGCGGTCGTCGGAGCTGCACAAGGCGATGGCGACCAGCCGCTCGTCCTGCACGGCGCGCTCGAACATCGATTGCACCCGCCAGGCCTTGCCATCGGTTTCAGCTTCGGTGATGGCATCCGCTAACGTGTTAGCCACCAGCGCATCGCGGTTGTTGAGGTCCCGCGCGAACCAGCGTAGTGTCAGCCGATCCATCAGGGGCAGCGCTATCAAGGCTGCCAGGACCAAGGTCAACACCAGGGGAATCAAGAAGCGTAGTTGGAGACGAAGTGTTTTCATGGTCTTCGGGCCTGTCGGCAATCAGCGTGCCTGCCAGGCCCGGCGTTTGCCCCGGGGGCGCGGTTGGCGACCTTCTCATCAAAGAACTCAAAGGTGTGTATCCATGCATCTCCAAGGTTTACGTTCATCCACCCTCGACCTGGCCCTGACGGGCAACTGCGCGATCAGCGCGCTCATCGACCGCGGAGGCGACATCGTCTGGTGTTGCATGCCGCGTTTCGACGGCGATCCGGTGTTCCACGCTCTGCTCGGTTCGACCGACGACCCCATGGACGGGCGGCTGTCGGTGGAGCTGGAGAACGCGGTGCGCACCGAGCAGAGCTACATCCCGGGCACGGCGATCGTTCGCACCCGCATCGAGGATGCCGCCGGCCAGGCGATCGAGATGACCGATTTCTGCCCTCGATTCCCGCATCACGGCCGAACTTTCCGGCCCGCCCAGCTGGTGCGCCGGGTCAAGCCGGTGCAGGGGCATCCGCGCATCCGGGTCATCGTGCGGCCGCGGGGTGAATGGGGCACGGCGGCGCCGGAACTCACGCGTGGCAGCAATCACCTGCGTTATGTGTTGCCGGGGCAGGTGCTTCGCCTGAACACCAGCGCGCCGCCCACCTACGTCGCGGCCGAGCGCTGGTTCTCGCTGCACTCGCCGGTGAGCTTCATCCTCGGCCCGGACGAGACCTTCGAAGGCGCCATCGAGCAGACCGCCCGCGATTTCGAGGAGCAGACGGCCCTGCACTGGCAGCACTGGACGAGGCGGCTGGCGGTGCCGCTGGAGTGGCAGGAAGCGGTGATCCGCGCGGCCATCACGCTCAAGCTCTGCCAGTTCGAGGAGACGGGCGCCATCGTCGCCGCCATGACCACCAGCATCCCCGAGGCGCCCAACAGCGGCCGCAACTGGGACTACCGCTACTGCTGGCTGCGTGACGCCTTCTTCGTCGTGCGCGCGCTCAACAGCCTGTCCGAGGTCGGCACGATGGAGGACTACCTTCGCTGGCTGCACGACGTGGTGCGCGACGCCGATGGCCATGTGCAGCCGCTGTACGGCATCGACCTGGAGCGCCAACTGACGGAGCGCATCGAGACGCAGCTGCCGGGCTACCGCGGCATGGGCCCGGTGCGCGTGGGCAACCAGGCCTACGAGCACTTCCAGCACGATGTCTACGGCAACATCGTGCTCGGCGCTTCGCAGGCCTTCCACGACCATCGCCTGTTCCGCCGTGCCGACGCGAGCGACTTCGCCCAGCTCGAGATGGTCGGCGAGCGCGCCTTCGCCCTGCATGATCAGCCCGATGCCGGGATGTGGGAGCTGCGCACCCGCGCCCGCGTGCACACCTCGTCGTCGCTGATGTGCTGGGCGGCGTGCGACCGGCTGGCCAAGATCGCGCTGGTGCTCCACAAGTCGGCCCGCGCGGCCTTCTGGCGCGAGCGCGCCGACCTGATCCGCTCGCGCATCCTCAGCGCCGCCTGGAGCGAGGAGCGCCAGGCCTTCGTCGAGAGCTTCGGCGGGCGCGACCTGGATGCGAGCGTGCTGCTGATGGCCGAGGTCGGCTTCCTGCCCGGTTCCGACCCGCGCTTCATGGCCACGGTGGAGGCGATGGAGCGCACGCTCTGCGACGGCCCCTTCATGCGCCGCTACGAGGGCCGGGACGACTTCGGGCGCCCGGAGACGGCGTTCAACGTGTGTGCCTTCTGGCGCGTCGATGCCCTGGCGCGCACCGGTCGCCGCGCCGAGGCGCGCGCCGCCTTCGAGGCACTGCTCGCGCGGCGCAACCACGTCGGCCTGCTGTCCGAAGATCTCGACCCGCGCAGCGGCGAGCTCTGGGGCAACTTCCCGCAGACCTACTCGATGGTCGGGATCATCAACGGCGCGATGCAACTGTCCGCGCCATGGGCCGACGCGGTATGAAGGCCCCCACGGCCCCTGCCGGGGCCCGCCCCCGAGAGCTCGGTCACAAGGACAAGCCTAGACTGCGCGCCGCCAGGCGCCGCAGAACACCCAGGGCGTGCGCGGATCCGGCTTTGCCGGTCCGCTGCGCGAGCCCCATCGGGGGGCAGGCCCTGGCAAGGGCCGTGGGGGCCCACATTCACTGAGGCTCCATCTCATGCGTTACCGCCGTCTCGGCCGCGCCGGCCTGCAGTTGAGCGAGCTGTCGCTCGGCTCGTGGATCACGTACCACAACCAGGTCGATGTCAACGCGGCCGTCGAGATGATGGCCGCGGCCTTCGATGCCGGCATCAACTTCTTCGACAACGCCGAGGCCTACGCGCTGGGGCGAAGCGAGGAGGTGATGGGCGAAGCCCTCAAGCGCCTGCAATGGCCACGCCTGAACTACGTCGTGTCGACCAAGTTCTTCTGGGGCCTGGACCGCGGCGGCGAAGGCATCAACCGCCGCAACACGCTCAACCGCAAGTACCTGATGCAGGCCATCGATGGCTCGCTCAAGCGCTTCGGCCTGGAGCACATCGACCTCGTCTATTGCCATCGGCCGGACCCGAACACACCGGTGGAGGAAACCGTCTGGGCGATGAGCGACATGATCCGCCAGGGCAAGGCGCTGTACTGGGGCACCAGCGAGTGGAGCGCGGGCGACATCCGCGCCGCGTGGGAGATCGCCGAGCGTCACCATCTTCACAAGCCGGTGGTCGAGCAGCCGCAGTACCACCTGTTCCACCGCCAGCGCGTCGAGCAGGAGTACGCGCGCCTGTACGAGGATCTCGGCCTCGGCCTGACCACCTGGAGCCCGCTCGCCTCGGGCCTGCTGACCGGCAAGTATGCGCAGGGCATCCCCGCCGGCTCGCGCGGCGCGATGGACAACGTCGCCTTCCTGCGCGAGGGCCTGACGGATGCGGTGAAGAACGCGGCCGTGGCGCAGCTGGCGCCCATCGCCGAAGAGCTGGGCGGCAGCACCGCCCAGCTGGCCATCGCGTGGATCCTGAGGAACCCGCGCGTGTCCAGCGTCATCACCGGCGCCTCGCGCGCGGACCAGCTCAAGGACAACCTCGGGGCCTTGCAGGTGGCTGACAAGCTGACGCCCGAAGTGGTGGCACGCATCGATGCCATCTGTGCCCCGTTGGCACAGTGACGCTGCGGGTGGACACGGCCGAGGGTCGGCCGATGCCGTGACTTGATTGGCGTCAAGGTGGCGCACGCGCCGCGCTCTTAGCCTGCGGGTCAAATCCACCAAAGGTTCGAGCGCGTCGAATGGTCAGCGCCGAGATCCGCAACAAGATCCAGGGAAGGCGGCGCGAGCGCGGTGGCGCGCCGGTTTCGCTGGCGCGCTACCTGCGGCGCCTGATCTGGTTGTCCATGCTCCCCCTGCTGCTGCTGGCGGTCGCGCTGGCGGCGGACAGCGTGCGCCGCCTGCAGCTCGCCGACGACCGCGCCGGCGCCCTGCTCGCCCTGCATGTGGCACAACTGGCCGACGAGGCGCTGAATGACCGGATCCTGGCCCTGCAGATGCTGGCCGACTCGCCCCGGCTGGATGCGACCGACCTCGCCGACTTCCACCGCCGTGCACAGTCTTTCCGCACGCGTACGGGCGGTGAGCTGATCCTGGCCGATGGCCGCGGGCAGATGCTGCTGCACAGCGCGGTGCGCTACGGCGATCCCTTGCCCAGGCTGCCCCGGCCCGCCGGGCGCGCGGCCGCACCGACCGCCCTGGCCACCGGCCGCCCCGCGGTGGGGGACCTGTTCATCGGCCCGGTCGGGCGGCGACCGATGGTGGCGGTCGCGGTGCCCGTGACGCGGGAGGGCCGCGCCGACCACGTGTTGGTCTCGCCCATGGAAACCAGCCGATTCCAGGCGTTGATCGACAAGGTCGATGCACCACAGGACTGGCATGTGGCCTTGCTCGACAGCCGGGGCGCGGTGATCGCCAGCCGCGGCGAGGCCACCCCGGGCGAAGGCCGCCAGCGCTTCAGCGAGGCCAGCGCAGTCGGGCCATGGACGATCGCGGTCCAGCCGCCGGCCGGTCGCTTCATCGCGGTCGCCGCCGGCCCGGGCGCCGCCTTGCTCCTCCTGATCGTCGGCGCCACCGTCGCCGGACTCATCGCCGGGCGCCATGGCGGGCAGCGCCTGGCCAGGGCGGTGGCCTCGCTGACCACCTCCGACCGGCAGCGCCCGCAGGGATCGGCCATCCGGGAGATCGACGACGCCCGCAGCGCCATCCACGAGGCCGACGAGCAGCGCCAGCGGGCGCTGGACCAGGCGCGCGAAGCCCACCAGCGCTTCGCCATCCTGTTCGAAAGTGCGCCGGTCGCCATGGCCGTCGGGCGGATGGACAACCAGCACTTCGTCGAGGTGAACGCTGCCTTCGAGGCGCTGAGCGGTCACGCCCGGGATGCGGTCGTCGGCCGCAGCAGCCTCGAGTTCCAGCTGTGGCCGGACAACGGGTTCAGGTCCGACGTCCATCGACTGCTGCACGAGACCGGCCGCGTCCCGTCGACCGAAGCGAAGCTGCGCCACCGGTCCGGCCAGCTGGTCGACGTGGCCTTTTCTGCCTGCCGGGTGGAGATCGCCGGCGAGTCGCACTTCGTCGCGATGGTGGCGGACGTGACGTCCGAGCGCCACGCCCGGGCCCTGCTGGAGCGGCAGCAGGCCGAGCTGGGCGAGCTGGTGGCCCGCCGCACGGCCGAGCTGGAGGCGGCCAACCGCGTGCTGGCCGATCTCTACGACAACGCTCCCTGCGGCTATCACTCGCTGTCGCCCGACGGCACCCTCCAGTCGGCGAACGCCACCGAGCTGAAGCTGCTCGGCTATGCGCGCGAGGAGTACATCGGCCAGCCCCTCGGTCGCTTTTTCACGCCGCCCAGCCAGGAGCTGTTCAGGCAGCGCTACGCCGACTTCCAGCGCCTGGGCGCGGTGCACGATCTCGAGTACGACATCGTGTGCAAGGACGGTCGCATCCTGCCCGTGCTCATCAGCGCGGTGATGGTTCGCGACGCCGACGGCCGGCACGTCGCCAACCGGGCCACGATGGTGGACAACAGCGAGCGCCGGGCCCGAGAGCAACAGATCGAGGCGATGCAACGCGAACTCGGGCGGCGGGCGGAGGAGGCCGAGGTCGCCACCCGGGCCAAGAGCGCCTTCCTGGCCAAGATGAGCCACGAGATCCGCACCCCCATGAACGCGGTGATCGGCTTGACGCACCTGATGGCCCGGGACGCCACCGATGCCGTGCAGGCCAGCCGGCTGGCGAAGGTCGAGACGGCGGCGAAGCACCTGCTGCAGGTGATCAACGACATCCTCGACCTGTCCAAGATCGAGGCCGGCAAGATGACGCTGGAGGACACCGAGTTCTCGCTGGACCGCCTCGCCGAGCGAGCCTTCGAGATGGTTAGCGGCCCGGCCCGCGAGAAGGGCCTGGAGCTGGTGCTCGATTGCGAGCACGGGCCGGATGCCCTGTGCGGCGACCCGACGCGGCTTTCGCAGGCGGTCATCAACCTGCTCAGCAACGCGGTCAAGTTCACCGAAACGGGCTGGGTGCGGCTGCGCATCCAGCGCCTGCGCCGGCAAGGCGACCTGCAGCTGCTTCGCTTCGAGGTGAGCGACACCGGCATCGGCATCGCGCCGCAGGCGCAGGCGCACCTGTTCGACGCCTTCGAGCAGGCCGACAGCTCCATCACCCGCCGCCATGGCGGCACCGGGCTCGGGCTGGCGTTGACGCGGCACATCGCGGCCATGATGGGCGGCGAGGTCGGCGTCGAAAGCCAGCCCGGGCAGGGCAGCCGCTTCTGGTTCAGCGCCTGGTTGCAGAGCGGCCGGGAAAGCATTTCGCCCGTGGCCGCCGACCTGGCCGGTCGGCGTGTCCTGCTGGTCGACGACCTCGCCGAATCGCGCGAGGTCCTGCGCGGCCGGCTGGGGGACCTGGGCATGCGCGTCGACGACTTCGGCGACCCGCAAGCCGCGATCGAAGCGGTGCGCGCCGAACACACGGCGGGGCGCGCCTACGACGTCGTGCTGCTCGATGGCGCCATGGGGCCGCCCGACGGCCTCCAGACGCTGCAACTGTTGCGCGTGCACCTCGGCGACACGACACCACCTGCCGTGATGGCTACTGCCAGCGATGGCGACGAGCTCCGGCAGCAGGCGCGGCAGGCGGGCTTCGGCGCCGTAATCGCCAAGCCCGTCACGCCGTCGGCGCTGCGCGAAGCCCTGACCGGTGTGCTGCTTGGCGCGGAAGTGGCGGCCCGGCCTGCACCCGGCTCGGCCGGCCCGATGGAATCGCTGCTGCAATCGCGGCACCGCGGCTGCCGCGTGCTGCTGGCCGAGGACAACCCGGTCAACCAGGAGGTCGCCAGCGCCCTGCTCAGGACGGCGGGGTTCTCAGTCGAGGTGGTCGGCGACGGCCGGCGCGCGGTGGAGCGGGCCCTGTCGGGCGGCTTCGACCTCGTCCTGATGGACATGCAGATGCCCGATGTCGACGGCCTGGAGGCGACCCGCCGGATCCGCGCTGCCGGCCAGGCCGCCCTGCCCATCGTCGCCATGACGGCCAACGCCTTCGGCGAGGACCGCCGCGCCTGCCTGAACGCGGGCATGAACGACCACGTGGCCAAGCCGGTGGACCCCGAAAAACTGTATGCCACCCTGGCCCGCTGGCTGGCCGTGCCGGTCGGAGCGACGAGCGCGCCGGCCGAGGGGCCCACGCCGATGCCCGGCTCGCCCGAGGGCCGGCCGCTGCACGACCGCCTCGCCGCCGTCGAGGGCCTGGACGTCGGTCGGGCGCTGCAACTGCTCGGAGGCGAACCCCGGCTTCTGCGCCGGGTGCTCGAGTGCTTCGTGGAGACCTACGGCGGGCCGCCGGTCGGCTTGTCCAGGGCCCGGGCGCATTCGCTGCGCGGCGCCTGCGCCTCGGTCGGCGCCGTCGGCCTGGAGCTCGCGCTGCACGCGTTCGAGCGAGCGGTCGCGGACGGCGAACAGGCCACCGCTCAGGCGGACGCCATCGAGTCGGAGCTGCGGTCGCTCACCGCACGCTTGCAGGCGGAGCTGCAGGCTTGTTGAGGCCGTCGAGATAATTGACCGATGACCGGTGGCACCTATGAAGGGTCCACCGACCCCGCACGGCTCGACCTGCAGCCGTCCATGCCTACCTGACGCGCAACTACTGGTCGCCCGCCGCGTCATGCTCGGCACCAGGGATGCGCACGGCCTGTACGCGCAGTACGGCGTCACTCCGCTCGACAACCCCGAACGGATGATGCAGATTCTCGGGCCGCAGATGTATCAACGACCGGCATGATTCGCCCCTCGGACGTCAAATTCTGGCCTGTACACTCGATGCCGCCATGGACACACCAGACGCGCTAATTGGAACCGGGTTGTACCCGCTGCGCCAAGCTGCCCGCCTGGTGGGCGCGGATGCTCGTAACGTTCGGCGCTGGCTGCGAGGCTACTCCTGGAAATCCAGGGATGGACGTTCCAGCTCAGGGCCGCTTTGGCACCTTCAATACGAAGATGACGAAGACCTGGGGGGAGAGCGCGTTCTTGGTTTTCAGGATCTCCTGGAACTCCGAACAGTTGCCAAGTTCATCGGTCAGGGTGTATCGCTTCGCGTCATTCGAGCCACCATCGATACTGCATCCGAGTTCCTCGGACGGTACCCGCTCCAATCCAAGCGATTTCTGACCGACGGCAAGCGAATCTTCTTGGAAGCGGTGGAGCGCTCTGGCGAAGACCCTCGACTAATGGACATACGTCGGCGTCAGTTTGTTTTCGATGCTGTCATCCGGCCGTCCCTTTTTGAAGGCATCGATTACGACAGTCATGGGCGGGCGCAACGGTGGTTTCCAGTGCCCAAGGCGCGAATCATCGTCCTCGATCCTCAAGTGCAGTTTGGTGAGCCGATCGTCGCAGCCAGTGGTGTGCCCACAGACACGCTGTATGCCGCCTACCTTGCAGAAGGCAAGGATCGCTCAAGGGTGGCCAAGCTGTACCGCGTAACCCCTCAGGCAGTCAACGCAGCAGTCCTCTTCGAGCAGCGATTGGCAGCTTGAACTTTCTGTTCGACAACAATCTTCCGGCGGACTTGGCGCATGCCATCGCCGAGCTTTCGCGCTCGGAGGACGGCATTGGACGAATCGTCCACCTGACAGACCTCTTTCCGCCGGCCACGCCCGATACCGTGTGGATCAACGATGTCAGTGCGCATGGCGCGGACTGGTACATCGTGAGCCTCGACAAGTTCAAGAAGAGCCACGGTGCCGAGCGCGAAGCGCTCCGGCGCGCTGGACATACCGTCTACGTCTTGGACGCTCAATGGTCGGACCATGCCTTTTGGCTAAAGAGCGCGCGAATGGTCCTGTGGTGGCCGACGGTGTTGCAGCACGCTCGATTGGCACGTGGCGGAGTGCACCGAATTCCATGGAAGCATTCCTCTGGAAAAAAGTTCACCAGTGTTTGACGCTCTTCATTGCGGTGAGCTTGCGGGCACGAACCCCAGCTCCACCCCGTTGCCCGCCGGGTCGCTGAAGAACAGCTGCACGATGCCGGTGGTCGGCACCTCGGCGCGCTCGAAGGCGATGCCGAGGGCGGCCAGGCGCGATTCGGTTTCGCCGAGGTCGCTGCAGCGGAAGGCCGCGTGGTCGAAGGTGGTGCTGCCGGTGCAGGCGCGCGATTCGCCCGGAGCGGCTTCGCTCAGGTGCAGCACCGGCTCGCCGCCCGCGTAGAGCCAGTAGCCGAAGCTTCGAAAGGGCGGGCGCGGGCCGGCCTGCAGGCCCACCACCTCGACGTAGAAGTCGCGCAGCCGGTCCAGCATCGGCCGCGGCGCGCGCAGGTTGTAGTGGCTGAAGCCGAGGACGGCCATGGCGGGCCTCAGTGGTTGTTCAGTTCGGCCAGCCGCTCCGGCGTGCCGACATCCGTCCAGGCGCCGTGCCACAGGCGCGCCGCCAGGCGATGGGCGGCGATGGCCGCGTCCAGGCGGGGCCGCAGGGGCATGCGGGTGCCGGGCTGGATGTCCGCGAACATCGCCGCGCGGAACAGGCCCGCGCTGGCCCAGGTGTAGCGCTGCGGCGCCTGCAGCAACGCCAGCCCGTCGGGGCCGATGCCGTAGTCGCCGCGCGGGTGGTGCGGCGCATTGGGCACCATCCACAGCTGCGCGAGGAGCTCGCGCCGGGCGGCGAACTCCTGCGCGTCGGCCGGGGCGAACTCGAAACCGGGCAGGAAGACATCGCCCGACACGACCCAGAAAGGCGCCGGGTCGCCGTCCGGCGCCAGCCAGTGCAGGGCCTTGGCTATCCCGCCTGCCGTCTCGAGCGCGCCGCCGTGGTCCTTGCCTTCCATCGAGTAGCGCAGGACCAGGCCGAAGCGCGAGCCGTCGCCCAGCGCCGCGGGGAACTGCTCTTCGAGCCAGTCGGTGTTGACGACGACCTCGCGCACGCCGGCCTTGGCCAGGGCGAGCAGATGCCACTCGATGAGCGGCCGGCCCTGCACGGGCAGCAATGGCTTGGGGCAGGTGTCGGTCAAGGGCCGCATGCGTTCGCCGCGGCCGGCGGCCAGCACGATCGCGCGTGGGGCGGGTATGGAGGCTTTCATTGCATCACCACCGTGGCCACAGTGCCGGGCTGCAGCTCGGCTTTCACGGTACAGGATTGCACGCTGGCGTTGCGCACGGCATTGCGGGCATCTGCACCACTCGTGTTGTAGGCATCGACGCGAACCAGCGCGCCACAGGCTTGCGCCCCGCCGCCCAGCTTCGCCGTCACCGTCTGGGCCTGGCCGCTTCGGTTGACCAGCATCAGGTAGCTCTTGCCGCCCGCCTGCAGCGCCACGGCCGGCAGCTCGGCGCGCGGGGCCTTGGCGCCCACCGCCTTGGCGCCGGCGGGCACGCTGCCGAACAAGGCCTTCATCGCCGCGGCCACTGGCCGGCGCTCGCCGCTCTCCGACAGCATGCCGTGCTGCTTGCGGTTCCACGAGAAATCCTGCAGCTGCCAGTAGATCAGGCCGCCGGCCCCCTGCGCCAGCAGCATGGCCGCGGTGCTGGCGGCCTGCAGGCCGTAGTCGGGCGCGGTCACGTCGAGGTCGCTGTCCGCGGCGGGGTCGTCCTCGTTGTGCTGCTTGACGCCGAACTCGGTGATCAGGATGGGGCCGAACTTGCCGCGACCCAGGAAGCTGGCCATGCCCGGCGTGCCGCGGTCGGCCAGCACATCGGGCTTGAGGTACACGTGGGCGCTGACGTAGCCGAGCGACTTGGCGGCAGGGCTGTTCAGGATGCCGCCGATGTAGTGGTCGAAGTTCGGGATGCCCGTGCCGGGCCCGGCGATCGGCCAGCGCTGCAGGCCGTTGGCATCCATGGCGGCGCGCGTCTTCTGCACCAGCGCCGCGTAGTCCTCGCGCTCGTACTTGGTGTCCCAGGCCCCTTGCGGCTCGTTGGTCAATTCGACTGCCGCGGCCTGCACGCCCTGGCGCTGCAGCCAGGCCATCTGGGCGGTGACGAGGTTGGCATAGTCGCCCAGGCGATCCGGCCGCGCGAAATGCGCCTGCTGCTTGGAGCCGGCCTTCTGCTGGCGCTTGTCGACCCAGGGCTCCGGCATGCGCCAGAAGATCAGCACCGGCTGGATGTTCAGCTCGCGCAGGCGCTGGTTGAAGAGGGAGAGCCGCTGGCGCTGGGCAGGGTTGTCGTTGCGCTGCAGGATCTCGAGGTACTGCTCGACGCTCATGCCGGGGCGCAGCTGGTCGAAGGTGATCTTGGGGATCAGCGAGACACGCACGAAGCGGGCGTTGAGCTCCTTCAGCAGCTGCCAGCCGGCTTGCTCGTTGCCACCGGCCTTCGCGCCACGATCGCCGCCCTTGTCGCCTTTTTCCCCCTTCAGCCAGACCTGGGTGCCGAAGCCGAGGAAGTCATGCGCCTGCGCGAAATCGAAGTCCAGCGTGGTCTCGGCCGCCTGGGCCAGCGTGCCGGACAGCCACAGTGCCGCCAGGCTGCACAGGGTGCGCCAGCGGCGGTGCGAAGACGAAGATGGATCCACAACGACGGAATCAGCGGGGCGCCTCATGTGGCGGGCCTCCTTGTTTTTCGAGCGGGTGTTCGATCACGAACGCGATCGGCGGGACCATAGCAGAGCGCTCATGGCGGAACGGTGAACACCGGTATCGCCGCCCGCGCGCCAGGGTCAACCGGCGCGGTCTGCAGGCGGGGCGCGCAGCAGGCGCTGCAACCGGGCCCCCGCCGGCGCGAAGTTCGCCTGCAGGTGTGCCAGCAGGGCCTCGGCCTGCCCGGAATGGTCCGCTCCGAGGTTGCAGACGTAGACGTCCAGCGTGACCACGCCGCGCTCCGGCCAGGTGTGCACCGCCAGGTGCGATTCGGCCAGCAGCACCACGCCCGTCACGCCGGCGGGCTGCGCGGAGCCGGGCAGGGGAGCAAAGCGGTGGAAGAGCTCGCCCACCGCCCGCAGTCCCGCCGCGGCGACGGCGGCCAGGCAGGCTTCGCGCAGCGCCGACGGGTCGGTCATGGCCAGCGCGTCGGCGGCGCAGCCGGCCAGATCGGCGGTGAGGTGCAGGCCTTGCATGGCGGCGATTATCCCGGCGCCTGCGGTCGCTCAGCGCGACGAAACCGGCTCGAAACCAGCCCCCTGCGGCCGCCGATTAAAATCGCCGGTTCTCCCCGCTTCCCCGACCGGCCCCGCCAGGGGCCCAGGACCGCCCATGGCCGCCGACGACACGACGCTCCTCTCCCCCACCCCCGCCACCGCCGACAAGCCCCTGCAGATGGCCGACGCCATCCGCGCCCTGGCGATGGATGCCGTGCAGCAGGCCAACTCCGGCCACCCCGGTGCCCCGATGGGCATGGCCGAAATGGCCCAGGCCCTGTGGACCCGGCACTTCAAGCACCATCCCGGCAACCCGCATTGGGCCGACCGCGACCGCTTCGTGCTCAGCAACGGCCACGCCTCGATGCTGATCTATTCGGTGCTGCACCTGACGGGCTATGACCTGCCGGTCGAAGAGCTCAAGGCCTTCCGCCAGCTGCACAGCATGACCCCGGGCCACCCCGAGGTCGACGTGACGCCGGGCATCGAGACGACCACCGGGCCGCTCGGCCAGGGCATCACCAACGCGGTCGGCATGGCGCTGGCCGAGAAGCTGCTGGCCGCCGAGTTCAACCGCGAAGGCCACGCGATCGTCGACCACCGCACCTACGCCTTCCTTGGCGACGGCTGCCTGATGGAAGGCATCAGCCACGAGGCCTGCGCCCTGGCCGGCGCCTGGAAGCTGAACAAGCTGATCGCCCTTTACGACGACAACGGCATCTCGATCGACGGCAAGGTCGACCCCTGGTTCGTCGACGACACCCCGGCGCGCTTCAAGGCCTACGGCTGGAACGTGATCGGCCCGGTCGACGGCCACGACGTAGGAGCCATCGACGCCGCCATCGACGCCGCCCGCCGCTCCACCGACAAGCCCAGCCTGATCGTCTGCAAGACGGCCATCGGCAAGGGCTCGCCCAACCGCGCCGGCACTTCCAAGGCCCACGGCGAGCCGCTGGGCAGCGAAGAGATCAAGCTCACCCGGGAGGCCCTGGGCTGGAACCACGAGCCCTTCGTGCTGCCGGACGAGATCCTCCACGCCTGGGATGCGCATGACGCCGGCGCCGCCGCCGAGGGCGAGTGGAACGCCCGCTTCGCCACCTACACGGCGGCCTACCCTGAACTCGCCGCCGAGTTCACCCGCCGCATGGCCGGCGACCTGCCGAAGAACTTCGCCGAGATCGCCGTCGAGGCGGTGGGCCAGGCCCACGAGAAGGCGGAGACGGTCGCCAGCCGCAAGGCCAGCCAGCTCGCGCTGGAGCAGTTCACGGCAGCCCTGCCCGAGATGCTCGGCGGCTCGGCCGACCTGACCGGCTCCAACCTCACCAACACCAAGTCCACGCCTTCGCTGCGCTTCGACGCCGCCGGCGCGGTGGTGAAGGATGAGCAAGGCCGCATCGGCCGCCACATCAACTACGGCGTGCGCGAGTTCGGCATGGCCGCCATCATGAACGGCGTCGCGCTGCACGGCGGCTACATCCCCTACGGCGGCACCTTCCTGACCTTCAGCGACTACTGCCGCAACGCCATCCGCATGGCCGCGCTGATGAAGCGCCGCGTGGTGCACGTGTTCACCCACGACTCCATCGGCCTGGGCGAGGACGGTCCGACGCACCAGTCCATCGAGCATGCCGCCAGCCTGCGCCTGATTCCCAACCTCGACGTCTGGCGCCCCGCCGACACCACCGAGACGGCAGTCGCCTGGACCATGGCCCTGGCCAACAAGCACCGCCCCAGCGCGCTGCTGCTGTCGCGCCAGAACCTGCCCTACGCGCCCAAGCAGGATGCCGACGTCATCACGCGCGGCGCCTACGTGCTGGCCGAACCGAGCGAAGTCGGCCTGAAGAAGGCGGCCCAGGCGGTGATCATCGCCACCGGGTCCGAGGTGCAGCTGGCCCTGAACGCGCAACAGATCCTGGCCCAGGCCAAGATCGCCGTGCGCGTGGTCTCCATGCCGTCGACCAGCGTGTTCGACCGCCAGGACTTGGCCTACAAGACCGAGGTGCTGCCGCCCAAGCTGCCGCGCATCGCAGTGGAGATGGGCGTGACGGATTACTGGTGGAAGTACGGCTGCGCCGCCGTCGTCGGCATCGACCGCTTCGGCGAATCCGCTCCCGCCGGCGTGCTGTTCAAGCTCTTTGGCTTCACGGCGGAGAACGTGGCCTTGACGGTGCGCAAGGTTCTCGGCAAGTAATCGAACAAGGGGCGGCCGCGAGGCGCGCCCCTCGTTGTTTTGGCCTCAGCATTCCATCATCGACACGCCAACCTAGGAAGACAAGCATGACGATCAAGATCGGTATCAACGGTTTCGGCCGAATCGGCCGCATGGTGTTCCGCGCCGCGGTGCAGAACTTCGCCAACGACATCGAGGTCGTCGGCATCAACGACCTGCTGGAGCCGGACTACCTGGCCTACATGCTGAAGTACGACAGCGTGCACGGCCGCTTCAAGGGCGAGGTCGCGGTCGACGGCAACACGCTGATCGTCAACGGCAAGAAGATCCGCTTGACCGCGGTGAAGGATCCGGCGGAGCTGAAGTGGGGCGAGGTCGGCGCCGACGTCGTCGTCGAATCGACCGGCCTGTTCCTGACCAAGGAAACCGCCGAGAAGCACCTGGCCGCCGGTGCGAAGAAGGTGATCCTGTCGGCTCCGTCGAAGGACGACACGCCGATGTTCGTCTACGGCGTGAACGACAAGACCTACGCCGGCCAGGCCATCATCTCCAACGCCTCTTGCACGACCAACTGCCTGGCACCGGTCGCCAAGGTGCTGAACGACAGCTTCGGCATCAAGCGCGGCCTGATGACCACGGTGCATGCCACCACCGCCACCCAGAAGACCGTCGACGGCCCGTCGAACAAGGACTGGCGCGGCGGCCGCGGCATCCTGGAGAACATCATCCCGTCGTCGACCGGCGCCGCCAAGGCGGTGGGCGTGGTGATCCCCGAGCTGAACAAGAAGCTGACCGGCATGAGCTTCCGCGTGCCGACCTCGGACGTGTCGGTGATCGACCTGACCTGCGAGCTGGTCAAGGAAGCCAGCTACGAGGACATCTGCAATGCGATGAAGGCGGCCTCGGCCGGCGCGATGAAGGGTGTGCTGGGCTACACCGAGGACAAGGTGGTCTCCACCGACTTCCGCGGCGAGGCCATGACCTCGGTCTTCGACGCCGAAGCCGGCATCGCCCTGGACAAGACCTTCGTCAAGGTCGTGGCGTGGTACGACAACGAGTGGGGCTACTCGAACAAGGTGCTCGAGATGGTGCGCGTGGTGGCCAAGTAAGGCGTTCTGCTGCACAGTGAACAAAGGGGCCTGCGGGCCCCTTTTGCGTTGGTGCCATGGTGTCGTCGCCTATGCGCAAGTGCGGCTGCGTGCAAGTTCGAAGCTAGGGGACCGACCCGTCATGTCAGGCCCCTAGAGTCGTCGCAGTCCATCCAACACAGGGAACCGACGACCCATGAGAACCGCCCTCACGACCCTCGCGCTGGCTGCCATCGCCACCACCAGCCTGGCCGCCGAACCGGCGACCTACCGCTGCGAACGGCTGCTGCAAGCGTGGACCAATGCGGCCGACATCGGCCGCGACGGCGCGGTGGCCGGCACGTATCGGCCCGACCATGACACCTGGCACGCCGCCGTCTGGCGCGGCCGTCGCGCCGAGATGCTGCCCAACCCGACCGGCATGGAAAGCGGAACCGCCGTCGCCTTCGCGATCAATCGCCAGGGCGACCTGGCCGGTTCGCTCACCTACCTCGGCCACGAGCTGCCCTTCGTCTGGATCCAGGGCGTGCCCACCGCGCTGCCGCAGCTGACCGACGCGTTCGGGGCGAACGGGCGGGCCAACGACCTGAACGCCCGCGGCCAGGCGGTCGGCTTCAGCACCAATGCGCTGGGCGTCGAGCATGCCGTGGCGTGGAAGAACGGCCAGGCGATCGACCTGGGCGCGCTGGCCGGCGTCCACGGGCCGCACAAGACCGCGAGCCGCGCCCATGCGATCAACGCCTCGGGCACGATCGTCGGCCGCAGCGACGCCCCCCTCAACACCTGGCATGCGGTGCAGTGGACCGGCGGCCGGTCCAGCCTGGTCGACCTGGGCGCTTCTGCTTACGGCGCCTACTCCGAGGCGCTGGCCGTCAACCGCGACGGCGTGGTGGTCGGGTTCAGCAGCCTGGGCGAATGGACCTCGCCCTACCGCCCGATAGGCTGGATCGACGGCATCGCCTTCGACCTCCAGGCGCCGGCCGGAGCGGCCGAAGCCCGGGCGACCGACATCAACGATGCCGGCACGGTGGTGGGAAGCATCGATTCGCAGGACAAGGGCGCGCTGGTCTGGCCGCATTACGGCGACGTGCCGATCGACCTCAACACGCGGCTCGATGCCGACGGCTGCCGCGATGCCGCGGGCCACAGCTACCGGCTGACGCACGGCATCGCCATCAACGAGCGCGGCCAGATCCTGGCCGGCAGCTTCGTGCTCTACGACCATTTCGAGGCGTTCCGTCTGACGCCTCGCTGAAGCAGCCCGTCGCGAGGCGCCTGGTCATCGCTCACGCCACGGCGTCGATCTCGGCCAGGCCCTCGCGGAACCGCGCCAGGTGCCAGCGCATGCCGTCGGCGATGGTCGCCCAGGTCCGGGGCGGGAAGTCCGCCGGCAGCTCGGCCTGCACCTGGTCGACAGCGGCCTCGACCCGATCCACCAGCCCCAGCATCGCCTTCCACGCGGCAGGGCCGCCGTTCTTCATCGCCCATTGGTGCCAGTGGCGCGTGCGGATGCGCTCCAGCTCCCAGTGCACGTTCTTCGAGCGCATCGCCATCGCCAGCCGCGCCCGCTGGCGGCGCCACTGGTTGGGGCCGTCGCCGATGTAGGGCCACATCGACAGCACGTCGTACAGCGGCGTCAGGGCATAGGCATCGCCGGCGTGCAGAAAGATGGAGAAGTTCTTCGCGTGGCCGTCGGTGGCGGCCATCAGCCAGAAGGCCAGCTGCGCCCGTTGGAAGGTGGATGCATCCTTCGCCCCCTGCCGGCTGCCGGAGAGCAGGCGCAGGCCGTCCGCCAGGCCCGGGCCGCCGTCGGCCTCGTACTTGGCCGAAGGCGGCAGGCCCAGGGCCTGGCAGAAATCCTCCTGCGGCAGGCGGGCGATCCAGCGGCCGCCGTCCATCCACGCGCGGTCGAAGCGCTCGACGACGAGCGCCTGCTGGTCCTCGAAACAGGCCATCTCCGTGCGGGCCACCGGCAGCCCCAGCGCCGCCAGGAGGCGGCTGCAGACCCATTCGTTGGCCACCGAGTCGCCCAGGTCGACACGGCGAGAGCCGCCGACCAGGCCCAGGGGCAGCTTGAGGATGTGGGTCGTCGGCGTAGCCCCATGGGGCAGGGCCCAGCGGCCGTCGGGCAGCCGCAGCAGGCCTGTCTTCTCCTGCGCGCCGGCGATGGAGATGCGAAAGGGCTCCTCGTCCTCGCCCCAGGCGCCGGGGCCGGTGCCGGTGGCCACCGCACGCAGGATCGCAGCCGTGCGTGCCTCGTCCAGCGTCCGGTACTCGACGCGGTCCCAGCCTTCCGGCTGCGTCCCGTCCGGCATCAGCTGCACCGCCCCGACGCAGTCCCGGCCGATCGCCTCGAGCAGCGTGAAGGTCCCGGCGTCGCGTAATGCGAAGCGGCGGGCGAGGCGCGCCCGGATGTGCTCGTTGTCGGGCAGCAGGTTGTCGAAGTAGTGGGCGACGGCGGGCCCGCGCACCTGGCGCGCCGGCGTGACGGGCAACGACAGCGACAGCGACCGCCGGCGCGGCGATTCCATCCAGCCCTCGTCGTAGACGAAGCGATGGATGCCGCGTTCGACACGCCAGGTGCCGACACGCTCGCCATTCATCCAGGCGCCCAGGGCGTTCATGGTACGGGGCTCACCAGCTGCCCGGCGCTGATGCCGCGCCCTGGACAGCGTCAGCCTCGACGTGGAGATGGAGCGTGGCGCCGAGCGCCGACAGCAGCTTCACCAGTTGCTCGAGACTGACCGTGCCGGGGTGGGCCTCGATCTCGGCCATTCGGGCCTGCTTCACGCCTATCAGCTCGCCGAGCTGCGCCTGCGTTAGGCCGCGCGCCTTGCGCAGGGCCTTCAGCTGCGGCTTCAGCTGCTCGGTCAGGCGTATCGGATAGCTCATGGCAGACCCCCCAAGGAGTCTGCATATTACTGGTTCAGGGCGATAGTCGCAAAATACTGCGTAAGGCCAATATTCGTACAATACTGGCGTTGACCGATATCAATCTCCCTGGCACCTGCCTCGCCTCAAGCGTCGAAATGGCGCCTGAGCACGGGCACCAGCGAGGGATGCGTCTCGATGCTTTGCAGCAGCGCATGGAACTGCGGCCGCTCGGCCGCCAGGTGCTTGCGGGCGCCGGACCACTTCGAGACTATGGCCGCCATGATGTCCAGCGCGCCGGGCTGCGCGCCGCCGAGGAAGGGATGGCCGGCGAAGGTGTCGGCAAAGATCTCCCAGTGGCGGTGCAGCACGCGGCGGGCGCCCTGGCGCACGGCCTCCTGCGCGGCCTCCGTGGTCTCGGTGGTGTAGCGCTCGGGATAGTCGATCTGGCTGATGGCGCTGTAGCAGTTGGCGGCGATGAAGACCAGACCGCGCAGGGTCTGGGCGCGTGCCGAGGCTGTGGCCGGCAGCAGGCCGCTTTCGGGGAACTCCAGGCCCAGGTGCATCAAGACCGCCGCGCTTTCGGTCAGCACGCTGCCGTCGGGCAGCACGAGCGTCGGGATCTGGCCCAGCGGGTTGACCTTCTTCAGCTCGTCGTAGGCCGAATCGGCCTCCCACCGCGAGGCCCGCACGATGCGGTACTCGAGACCGCAGCGCTCGAGGCCGGCCTCGGCGATCGACGAGCCGCTGCCCCTGGTTCCGTAGAGCGTGTACATGCCGGATCCTCCTTGGGTTCAGGCCAGCTGCAACGGCAGGCTGCGCAGACGCTGGCCGGTGAGAACGAACAGGGCGTTGGCCAGGGCCGGCGCCACGGGGGGCAACGCGGGCTCGCCCATGCCTGTCGGCGCCCGCGTGCTGTTGATCCAGTGCGTCTCGACGACCGGAGCATCCCGCATGCCCAGCAGCGGGTAGTCGGGGAAGTTCTTCTGCTGCACCTCGCCCCCGACGATGTCTATGCGGCCCGCGAGCGCCGCCGACAGGCCGAACACGACGCTGCTCTCGACCTGCTGGGCGACACCATCCGGATGCACCACCGTGCCGCAATCCAGCGCGCAGACCACGCGGTGCACGCGAGGGCGCTTCTTGCCATCTACCGTCTCGATCGACACCTCCAGCACCTGCGCGACGATGGTGCCGAAGCTCTCGTGCAAGGCGACACCCCGCGCGCGGCCGGCGGGCAGGGGCTGCCCCCAGCCGGCCTTGTCCGCCGCCAGCTTCAGCACCGCCGCATGCCGCGGCATGGCTTCGAGCAGGCCCAGCCGGAAGGCCACGGGATCGGCCCTGGCGGCCTGCGCAAGTTCATCGATGAATCCCTCGCTGAAGAAGGCGTTGTGCGAGTGGCCGACCGAGCGCCAGAAGCCGATGGGCACGCCACTGCGCGTGGCCACGTGCGCCATGCGCTGGTGCGCCACGTCGTAGGCCAGGTCGAACAGGCCCTCGGCGGTGGTCTTGTCGGGCGTGTCGACCGGGCCGGACAGACTGGGCAGCGTGCGTTCCATCCAGCGCGGGCTGATGGCATCGCCGGCGCTGTGGATGGCCAGGGCCACCAGGCGGCCGTGCTCGTCGAGCCCGCCGCGCAGCAGCGCCGCGCCGGCCGGGCGGTAGAAGTCGTGGCCGAAGTCCTCTTCGCGCGGCCAGACCAGCTGCACAGGGCGGCCACCGGTCTCCATCGCGACGCGCACCGCTTGCGCGATCACGTCCACCTCCAGCCGGCGGCCGAAACCGCCCCCCAGGAGGGTGACGTGCAGGGTGACCTTCTCGGGATCCACGCCGGCCACGCGGGCCGCGGCGTCGCGGGCCTGGGTGGGCACCTGGGTCGGCGCCCAGACCTCGACCGCGCCATCCGCGCCGACGCGCGCCGTGCAGTTCATCGGCTCCAGGGTCGCGTGGGCCAGGTAGGGCGCCTGGTAGAGGGCCTCGAGCTTCTGCGCCGACTTGGCGAGGCCGCCGGCGCCATCGCCGCGCGAGTAGAAGCCGAAGCCATCGTCATCGGATGCGGCGGCCTTCGCTTGCGCCGCGAGCTGCTCGACGATGGCTGCCGACTCCAGCCCGCCGCCCGGTGGCGCGCGCCATTCGACCTCGAGTGCCTGCACGCCCTGACGCGCATGCCAGGTGCTGCGCGCGACGACCGCCACCGCATCGGTCGACCCGGCCAGCGGCGGTAGCCGCACGACCCGCTCCACGCCGGGCCGCTTCATCGTCTCGCGGGTGTCGATGCGGCCCGGCACGCCGCCGATGGCCGGCGCATGGCGCACGACGGCGTACACCATGCCGGGCACGCGCGTGTCGAGCCCGTAGCGGGCGCTGCCGTTGCTCTTGGCCAGCGCATCGCGCCGCGGCTGCGGCTTGCCGATCACGCGCCACTGCTCGCGCGGCTTGAAGCGCACGTCGCCGGGCCGCGTGGATGCGGCCGCCACGGCCAGCTCGCCGTAATGGGCGTGCTCGCCGCCGGCGGCATGGCGCACCACGCCGTCCTCGACCTGGAATTCGTCGACAGGCAGCTTCCAGCGCAGCGATGCGGCACCCAGCAGCTGGGCCCGTGCGGTGGCTGCAGCCAGGCGCAGCGGGTCCCACGCGTCGGCCACCGTGGAGGATCCGCCGGTGACCGCGATGCCGAGCTCGCGCGCCACCTTGCGCACCATCCATTGGCCCAGGCGCGCGCCGGTCGTCTGGTGGCCGGGCTCGGTGCTGGAGGGGTGCAGGGGCAGGCTGCCGACGAACATCGCCACGTTGCCGTAGATCGAATCGTGCGGTGCCTGCACCGGCGTGACGCGCGCCGGCGCGATGTCCATCTCCTCGGCCACCAGCAGCGCGAGTGCGGTGTGCACGCCCTGGCCCATTTCGGCGAAGGGCGTGGCGAACGCGACGCTGCCGTCCGGTGAGACCTTGATCCAGCCGTTGAGCGCGATGTCGCCGCCATCGGCCGGCCACAGGGAGGCGGCGCCCAGCCGGCTCCTCGGCGGCAGGCCGGCCCAACCCAGCACCAGCGCGCCGGCGGCGCCCAGGCCCGACAGCAGCATGAAGCGGCGCGTCAGCTTCATGCCTTCTTGCCTCCGCGCATCGCCTCGGCGGCACTGCGGATGGCCACCCGCACGCGCGGGTAGGTGCCGCAGCGGCAAAGGTTGGTGATGGCCGCGTCGATGTCGGCGTCGCTCGGGTTGGCGTTCTTCTGAAGCAGGGCGGACGCGGCCATCAGCATGCCGCTCTGGCAGTAGCCGCACTGCGGCACGTTGTGTTCCACCCAGGCTTGCTGCAAGGCATGCGGTGCCTCGGGCGAGCCCAGGCCCTCGATGGTGCGGATGGCCTTGCCGGCCACCGATGACACCGGCGTGACGCAGGTGCGAACGGCCTGCCCATCCACGTGCACGGTACACGCACCGCAGGCAGCGACACCGCAGCCGTACTTGGTGCCCGTCATGTTCAGCACGTCGCGCAGGACCCACAGCAGCGGCATCTCGGGCGCCACCGCGGCATCATCCAGCGCCGTCTTCCGGCCATTGATCATCAGTTCCATGGGCAGCCAAACTCTCCAACGCCCGGCCGGGCGGCGTGGGGAGTTTGGCAGATCCGCCCGGTCGCGCCGTTCAGCCCGGCGGGCGCGATTGCAACGTTGCGTGTATGGCTGGACCCACCTGCGCACGCCGAAGCGTTTTCGTCGGGGCAGCCTGCTGCGCGCGCTTCCCTTGCCGACTCCACAATCTCTTGATCGCCAAGCTGTGCTGACTTGCTTGTATCCCGGGTCCCACTCGGAATCGCATGGCGCCGTGGGTAGGCCGATGCGCCGAAGTTACATAACGTGAAATAGGGAGGAATTGAACATGCGACTCACTCTTCGGCGACTTCGGGCGGCGTCTCGGGGACGGTCAGCGCTCAGCGTCAGCGTGCGCAGCGGCGGCGGCCCCAACTGTTCCCAGGATCCGCGGCCCTGTTCCTGATGACGACGCCCATCGGCAGACGGCGGCTCGCCTGCCTTCTTCTCGCCTGGCTGTCGCTCGGCGCGGTGCCCATTGCGGCGCTGGGTCAGTCCGGCGGCACGCGGACGCTCGCGGACCGGGTCTCACCCAAGGTGGTGGAGCGGATCGAGGCGACCGGCTCGTGCAAGGTGCTGATCCGGCTGGCAGCCCTGGAATTGACCGAAGGCAGGCGCCGGGAAACCGATGAGATCTACGCGGACCGGTCCACGACCACGGCGCAAAAACAGGTGCTGAACGACGCGGCCGGCCAGCGGTATCGAGCCAAGCTGACGGCCATGAAGGCGGCCTTTACCGCCGCCATGGACTCCCACGAGATCGAAGTCATCGGGGACGTGCCGTCCGGTCCTGAAGTGCAAGCCATCGTGCGCTCGCTCGCGGCGCTGGACCGATTGGCGACCCATCCTTCGGTCGAGTTTGTGTTTGCCCAGGAGCCGGTGTATCTGCCCTGAACGGCGCGCGATATCGCGCCGTTCAGCCCGCCTGGCGAGTCTGCAACGCCGCATGCATGAGCTGGACGCGGTTGCGAACGCCGAAGCGCTTGCGAAGGCGGCGCAGGTGGTAGTCGACGTTGTGGCGCGAGATGTCGAGCCGCGCGGCGATCTGCTTGTCGCCCATGCCGCGCGACAGCAGGTCGAGGATCTGCTCCTGCAGGGGTGAAAGAACGCCCATGGGGCGGTCTTCGTCCGTGTCGAGCTCGCCGGGTGAGCCGCGGTGCAGCTCGTCCAGGCACCAGGCGACCAGCAGCACGCGGCCGAGGGCGGCATCGTCGAGCCGGCGCGGTGGCGTGCCCCGCGAGAGCAGGCTGACGAAGCGCCGCGGCTGGCCGGGCAGGGCCGGCAGAGCGAGCATCAGGCCGCCGGACACGCCGCGCTCGTGCAGGTCGTCGACGAGTGCGCACAGCTCGGTCCGGTGGTCCGCGGCCACCGGCTGCCGGGCCAGCTCCTGCAGCGTCCACAGGCAGGGCAGGCTGCTGCGCTCGATGGCGCGCAGGCGGGGGTCGAACTCCTGGTAGCGGCGCGCGAAGTAGCGCTCGGTCCAGCGGCGGTCGGCGTATTCGCTGCAGAAGGAGCGCACGACGGGCGCGCCGCGGCTCGTGTCCAGGGCGCCGAAACCGACCTCGTCGAAGCCCAGCGCCTGCAACACCGCCTGCACCCGCTCGCGGCGGTGGCAGGCGCTGCCGGCCTCCTTCAGCTCCGCAAGCAGCGCGGGCTGCAATCCCCAGCACGGCGGGAAGCCGGCCTGCGGCGTGTCCGCGTCCGATCGCAGGTCTCGCCCTTCCGGCGCCCAGGCGTGCAAGTCCAGCATCTGGTCTCTCCCCGTGTCCTCGAGCACGACGCTCTCTCGAAGTGCCAAGCGCGAGCGGCAGGCGCGAGGGATCACGCCGTTTCAATTGGGAACGGCCGATACAGGGTCAGGATGGGGTGCGGCGAGACCCTGCACGAGGGAGAAATCGATTCATCCGGACCCGCGGCCTGTTACCGAAACCCAGCCGAGCGCCCGTGCCATCGCAGTCGCCAAGGGCTCGGGCACGGTCTGGTCCTGCGGCACCGTTTGGTCCAGTTGCTCGGCCAGTTCGGCGTGCTCCAGCCGCGGCAGGCTGCGTTGCTCGGCGAGGGTGCGGATCTGCGCGGCCATCTCGCCCCGTCCCTTGGCCGCGACGAAGGAGCCCGAGCCAGAGCCGAGGCGCATGAGCGCGATGGCGATGCCGGGGGTCCAGACCACGACGTGGGCGTACTTCAGCCGATCCGGCAGGGCGTTGAACAGCGCCTCGTGACGCAGGCCCTGGCGCCGCTGGCGCACATGCGGGTCGCCCTCGTCGTCGCGGTGCTCGCGCCGGATCTCGTCGAGCGACATGCGCTGCTGGCGCAGGTGGTCGAAGCGCTGGAAGGCGAGGTCGGCAGCGGCCACCAGCACGAAGATGACTGCCGCCCAGGCGCTCACGCGCCACAGCAGCGGGCCGGCCACGTCCAGCACCTTCAGCGGCGGCGCATGGCCGAGCCGCACCGCGCTGTCGAGCGACCAGCGCACGCTGGCCCAGACGACCGCGCCGAGCAGGAGCGTCTTGAGCACCAGCAAGGCCAGGCTGAAGGCATTGCGCCAGGCGAAGATCTGCTGCAGTCCCTGCACCGGGTTCAGGCGGTTCAGGTCGGGCCGGATGCGCGGCCAGGCCAGTAGCGGCCCGACCTGCACGAAGGACGCAATCGTGGCAAAGGCCGCGGCCAGCAGCAGGGCCGGCAGGGCGAGCTGCCCCAGCGTCAGGCAGGCCTGCAGGAGGAAGGGGCCGAGGAACTCAGGGCCTTGCGCCCAGGCCACCGGATCGATCGCGCGCCACCACAGGCTACGCAGCGCCGGCAACAGCCCGTGTGCCGACCAGACGATGCCGAGCATCGCGCCCATGAAGGCGGCCGCGCTGCTCAGCTCGCCGCTGCGGGGCACGTCGCCCCTTTGGCGGGCCTCCCGCAGGCGGCGCGCGGTCGGCTTGAACGTCTTGTCGCTCATCGCTATCGCTGCGAAAGACTCTTCCAGACGTCCAGCACGTTGGTGCCGGGCCGCACGATGTCCAGCAGGGCCTCGTTCAGCAGGCCCAGGCAGATCAGCAGCATGAAGATGGCCACCAGGCTCTTCAGCGGCTGGGCGATGACGAAGACGTTGAACTGCGGCACGAAGCGGCCGAGCAGCCCGAGGCCGAAGTCGACCAGCATCAGCACCATCAGCACCGGCGCCCCCAGCTTGACGATCCAGTTGAACAGCGAATCCGCCTGGTGGATGGCGAAGGCCTCGAGCAGACGCGGCAGGTCGGGCATGGGCGCGGCCAGCGGCCACACGCGGTAGGACTCGGCGATCAGGCCCACCACGCCGGTCAGCCCGCCGGCGCTGACGAACAGCACCGCCATCACCCAGCCGAGGAACTGGCCGGTCGGGCCGCCCTGATGGCCGAAGGCCGGATCGAAGAACTGCGCGTTCGACGCGCCGGTGTGGAAGTCGACGAGGTCGCCGACGCTCTGCACCGCCCACATGAACACGCCCAGCCCGAGCCCCAGCACCAGGCCGACCAGGCCCTCCTTGGCGGCGATCACCAGCGCCTCGGCCGGCGTCACGCCGGTGGCCGGGCCGGCCAGCGGCAGCATCAGGATGCCGAACAGGAAGACCAGGCCCCGTCGCACCGAGCCGGGGATCATGGTTCGCGACAAGAACGGCACGACGAGGAAGAGCACGAACGGCCGCGGCAGCAGCAGCACCATGGCCAGCGCATCGCGGTGGGCCTGCTCCAGCACCGGGCCCAGCCAGGCGAGCATGCCGCCCGCATCGGGCGAGAGCGGTGCTTCAGCGCCCATCGCCTCGCCACCAGCGCAGCGGAGACAGGTCTTCGAGCTGCTGCTCCTCGGCCCGTTGCGTGGCCGCTTCGGCACGCGCCTCGGCGCGCTCGATGGCCTGCTGCGCCCGATCGCGTTCCTGCGCGGCGCGGCGCGCCCCCGTTTGCGCAGCGCGCGCGCTGAGCTGGGCCTGCAGGGCTTCGGCATGCGCCAGCAGCGCGAGGCGGCGGCCGTCGTCGATGCGCCGCTGCAGCTCGCCTGACCACTGGTGGCCTTCGCGCCACTCCGCGGCCGAGGCGGCTGCAATTCGCGCCGTGCCATGGCGGCGGCGCGCATCGGCCTGTTGTCGCACCGCCGCGTCCTGCTGCAGTGCCTGGTGCTGGCGCTGCTGCCAAGCGGCGGCGGCCTGCGCTGCGCGGGCCGCGGCCAGGCGCTGCCGGCGTTCGCGGATCTGGCGGACCTGCCCCCAGCGCCGGGCGTCGAGTTCAGTCATGGAGTGCGTTCAACGCCGCGACGGCTTCGTCCCAGCCGATGGCCGCGGACTCGTCCTGGCGCAACAGCGCTTCGATGGCCGATCGGCTCTGCACCGCGGCATCGGCCTCGGCATCGGCGCCGGGGCGGTACTCGCCGATCTGCAGCAGCAGCTCGACCTCGCGGTAGCGCGCCATGAGCGCGCGCACGCGGCCGGCAGCGCGGCGGTGCGCCTCGTCCACCACCCGCGGCATCACGCGGCTGATGCTGTCCAGCACGTCGATCGCCGGATAGTGGCCGGCGCCCGCGAGATCGCGCGACAGCACGATGTGGCCGTCGAGGATGGACCGCACCTCCTCGGCCACCGGGTCGTTGTCGGCCTCGCCTTCGGTCAGCACGGTGTAGACCGCGGTGATGGTGCCGCGCGAGCCTGGCCCGGCGCGCTCCAGCAGCCGCGGCAGCATCGCGAAGACGGAGGGCGGGTAGCTGCGCCTCGTCGGCGGCTCGCCGCAGGCCAGGCCGATCTCGCGCTGGGCGCGCGCCAGGCGGGTCAGCGAATCGACCAGCAGCAGCACGCGCCGGCCCTCGTCGCGGAAGTGCTCGGCCACGCGCGTGGCGGCCTGTGCGCAGCGCAGGCGCTCGGCGGCCGGCCGGTCGGAGGTCGACACCACCATCACGCAGCGGTCACGCCGCGCCGCCAGCCCCGTCTCCAGGAACTCGGCCACCTCGCGGCCGCGCTCGCCGACGAGCGCGACCACGACCACGTCGGCCTCGCAATGGCGCGCCAGCATGCCCAGCAAGGTGCTCTTGCCGGCGCCGGGCGGGGCGAACACGCCGATGCGCTGGCCTTCGCCCAGGGTCAGCAGGGTGTCGATGGCCCGCACGCCGGTCGGCAGCGGCCGGGCGATGCGCTGGCGCGCCAGCGCCGGTGGCGGCATGGCCCGCACCTCGACGCGCACGCAGTGGAGCAAAGGGCCGGCGCCATCGATCGGTTCGCCCATGGCATCGATGACGCGGCCGAGCAGGCCGGGGCCGACGGGGCACTGCGCCGCGTGGCCCGTCGGCATCACGGCCGCACGCGCCGCCAGGCCGTCGATCGCGCCCATGGGGGCGAGCAGCGCGGTGCCTTGCGAGAAGCCCATCACCTCGGCGAGCAACGGCGCGCCCCTTCCGACCGACAGCTCGCAGACCTCGCCCACGCGGGCCAGCAGGCCGGTCGCCTCGATCGTCGGGCCTATGGCCTTGGTGACCTGGCCGACGACACGTGCCGGCGGCGCCTGCGCCAGGCGTTGCCGCAGGTCGGCCAGGAGGTCCGCAGTCGTGGTCATGGCGATGTCTGCAGCGCCCGGCGCAAGGCCTCGACCTGCGCCTGCAGGCCCATCTCGACGTGGCCGGCGGCGGTCTGCAGCCGGCACTCGTCGCCGGCCAGCGTGTCGTCGACCGCGACGCGGACCTGGCCTGCATGCCGTGTGCCGTCCAACACGCGAGTCAGCGCCACTTCGGCGTCTTCGCGCGCTCCTTCGGCGACCCACAGCGTGACCACCGGCTCGTGGGCCCACATCGCCTCGAGCCGGCGCAGCACGGCTTCGTAGCGCAGCGCGGGCGGCAACTCGCCCAGCGCCTGCGCCAGCGACTCGACCACCAGCCGCGCGATCGCCTCGCGCTGCGCATGCACCGCGTGCTCGGTGGCCCAGGCCTGGGCGAGGTGTCGCTGCACATGCTCGGCCTGCGCCTCCCGCCAGCCCTGGTGGTAGCCGTCGCGCAGGCGCTGCTTCGCCTCGCGCTCGGCGTCCTTGCGCACCCGCGAGGCCTCGCGCTGCGCGGTGGCGATCACCGCGTCGGCATCGAGCAGCGCGGCGTACTCGTCGGCCTTCAGCACCTTGCGCTCGCTCAGCAGGTGCAGGTGCTCGGCGGTGATCAGAAAAGCCAGTCCCATGATCCGAACCTCTCGGGCAATGCGCACATGAACAGCAACTCCTCATAGACCTGGCGGCGCTCGGGCGGCATAGCCGGCGGGCCGGCCTGCGCGACGCTGCGCGGAAAGCGGATGCGGGTGCTACGCCACAGCCCCTGGCCTTCGCTGGCGAGCAGGCCGAGCATCAGCTGGTAGCCGCGCCGCAGCACGACGCGGCCGGCGGCCCGCGGCCGCTGCACCAGCGCGCGCGGGCTCATGGCCAGCGCCGGGCACGAGGGCCAATGCGAGAGCGCGAAATCCGGCAGACCGCGGTCCAGGCGTTTGGCCTGGCGCCACATCTCAAGGGCCAGGCCGGGCGTCTCGAAATGGTCGCGGTGGGCGACGAAGCCGGCGACGAGCGCGAGGCGGCGCAGCGAGCGGCCGTCCATCCAGGCCAGTCGCTCGACCGGGCTGTCGGGACGCGTGGCCGCCTCGGCCGCGTCCGGCACCGCGTGGGTGCGCCGCAGCCAGGTCGAAGCCGCCTGGTGGCCGCCCTCGCCGAGCCGGATCGGCCCGTGCTCACGCCAGCCCGGGGGCCACCAGCTGGCGTGCGCATCCAGCGATGGCCGCGTCGCGGCACGCAGTCGCGCTCGCAGGGCGGCCGTCGTCACTTGACGAATCCTGCGCGCCGCAGCCACACCCGCAGCGGCAGGCCGGAGCGGCGCAGCAGCCAGGGCAGCGCGACGATGGCCGCGGCGGCGAGGAGGGCCACGATGGCCAGCGTCAGCAGCGCGGTGCCGCTCAGGCCGAGCGGGCCGGTGACGTCTGGCGCGACACGGGCACGCGCCGCGCCCAGCGTCTCGCTCGCCGGCACCAGCGTCAGCGAGACCTGCTCGTAGCTGAGGCCCTCGACGCTGTGCGCGACCAGCTCCTTGACGGCCGGCGCCAGCAGCCGCAGGTCCATGCCCGGCCGGTGCTTGATGAAGACGGCCGCCGAGCTGGGCTTGAGCTTGTCGCTCATCGGGTCGTTGGCCGGGATCACGACGTGCACCCGCGCCGAGACGACACCGTCGATCTCGGCGACGGTGCGCGACAGCTCCTGCGACAGGCCGTAGATGTAGCGCACCCTCTCCTCGGCCGGCGTGGCGACCAGGCCCTGCTTCTGGAACACCTCGCCGAGCGAGGCGTGGCGCGGGCCAGGCAGGCCACGCTCCTGCAGCAGCTCGACAGCCGCAGGCAGGTCGTGCTCGTCGACCTGCAGCTGCCAGCCTGATTCGCCGCCCTGGACCTTGGCCGCATCGATGCGGGCACCGGCCAGCGCCGCGAGCATCTGGTTGGCCTCGGATTCGGTCAGGCCCGAATACAGCTCGACGCGGCAGCCGGCCAGCGCGGCCGCCAGCAGCAGGGCCGCCAGGAGGCGCGGGCGGCTACTCATTGCTGGTCAGCAGCTGGTGGAAGGTGGTGTTGGCCGCGCTCGCCAGGGCGCTGGTCACCGACAGCATGGTGCTTTCGCTGGCCAGCTGGACGCTGGTCTGGATGGCGAAGGTGCTGACGCGCTGCAGGCCCTCGATGGTGCCGTCGTTGAGCGCGCCCACTTCGGCCAGCGCCGTGGTCGGCGGCAGGCCGGTGCGGCCGGGCGAGATGACGCTGTCGGTCAGGCGATTGAGCAGCTCCAGCGGCGGCGACGAGCGGCGGGCGGCCTCGGAGCGCACGCCGTGGCCCACGGCGTCGGGCGCCTGCGCGGCCTGGTGCAGGGCCTGCAGGGATTGATCCATCGACGGCGCCGTCGCGCCTGCCGCGGCCTTGGGCAGGCCGGCGCCGGCAGCGGACACGGGGTCTATGGGCAGGGTCATGGCGGCCTCCTGAAATCAGTGCGTGAAGGTGTGGGCCGGGGCGGGCGGGCCACCCCGGCCCAAGGCTTTACTCCTTGACCTTGGCCGACTGGCGAAGGTCTCCGCCCAGCTGGGCAGCCAGGTCGCCACCGGCCTTGCTGACGCCGGTGATGGCGGCCGTCTCGGTCTGGATCGCGGCCAGGCGGATCGAGGCGAGCTGCGCCTCCTCGGCCCGCTTCTGGAAGTCGTCGACGCCGCCCGTGATGCCGCCGTTGCCGGCTGCTTGCGTGCTTGCCATGCTGTTCTCCTGTGTCGTAGGGGTGAGGGACATGCGGCCCGTTCAGGGCGCGCGCGATTCCCGCCGGCCGCGGCTGCTGCGCCCGGCCGGTCGGAAATGGGGGAAGGCGATGCGGCGCTCAGGGGCCATCGCCGGAGTTCTCTTCGGTGGGCGGCGCCAGGTCCTCGGCGCGCACCGGGCCGAGGGCACCACCGCTTCGCAGCGGCGCGCCCTCGAAGTAGCGGTCGCCGTTGGCCAGCTGCACGAAGCGCAGGCCGTCGGGGCCCTCGGTGATGCTGACCACGCGGGCCGGCAGGTGGTCGGCCCAGTCGGGCGTCGCCTTGCTGGCGGTTCGGGCGGCGGGCTTGTAGTGAAGCTCGTCGTCGACCACGACCATGGGGTAGAGGTCGCGCGTCAGGCGCTTCACGCGCTCGGCCGTCGCCGGCTGGTCGGTGGCGCCGCTGAGCTGCAGGTGGCCCTGGCCGCGGTAGCTGACGGCGACGCCGGGGTCGGCCAGGAACTCGCGCGCCCGGTTGACCACCTCGTCCAGCGGCGTCACGCCGAGCTGCACCCGCCCGCCCACGCCGCGCACCGCCTGCGCCAGCGCCTGCTGCCGCGCAGCCGATTCGACGAAGCCGGTGAGCCGCACGCTGCCAGCGGCATCGGGAGGCTGCGCGACCACCTCGGGGTACTCGCGCAGGACGGCCCGCAGGCGCACCGCGTCGAGCGCCGGGCCGTCGTCGGCCGTGCCACGCGAAGGCGGCCGCCAGGCCAGGGCCGCGGCGGTGGCGGCGAAGGCGGCCAGCAGCACCACCGCGGTGGCACGAGGCCACCAGCGGCCGGAGGCCTTGTGCAGGGCGGCGCGGGCGGCGGCGGCAGATTCCTCGTCGAGGAACATCGAGTCCGGTGCGTCCCCGGCCGGTGCCTGCGCGTACTCGCGGTCGACCTGCATGTCGATGCCGCCGACGCGCAGCACGTCGCCCGGCACCAGGCTGCGTCGCTCCGATGCCATGGCGGCGCCGTTGAGCTCCACCGCGGCCTCGCCGAGCCGCCGCACGGTGAGGGCGACCTCGCCGGCGGTGAGGGCCAGGTGCTGGCCGCGCGCGTCGGTGTCGGGCAGCAGCACCTCGCACTCGGGCGCGGAGCCGAGGGTGTTGGTGCCGGGCTTGAGCGCGATGCGGCGGCCGCGCATGCCGCTGCTGAGGAAGCGCAGGCACCAGGCGTCATGCGGCGTGGGGCGGGTCATGACGCGCTCCTCATGAGCCGCTCCAGGGCAGGGTCTCGGCCTCGCGGCTGGGCGGCGCAGGGCGCACGTCGGCCGGCCGGGGCGGCATGCGGGCGATCGGTGCAGCCGCCACCGGCGCGCTCCCGTCCGGCAGCACGAAGCGCGGGGTCAGCAAGTAGAAGCGCTCCAGCTTGCCGCCCTTGTCCTCGGAGTACTTGAACAGCCGCCCGAGCACGGGGATGGCCGACAAGCCCGGCACGCCCGAATCCGCGGTGCTCTTGCTCTCGCTCGAGTAACCGGCGATCAGCAGGCTCTTGCCCTCGCCGACCATGGCCTGCGTGTTGACGCTGCGGCGGCGCACGATCGGGATGTTGTCCACCGTCTCGGCGGCCAGGCTGTCGTCGCCGATGTTGATCGCCAGCTTGACGCTGTGGGCGCCTTCCTCGTCGATCACCAGCGGGGTCACGCGCACGTCGGTGCCGGCGCTGACGGTGTAGAGGCTCGCGTCCTGGTAGCCCGGCACCTTGACGTAGAACTCGCTCTTGTTCTGCAGGCTGGCCTCGGTGTTGTCCAGCGTCAGCACCTTGGGCCGGGCGACGAACTTCGCGCGGCCGTTGGTGGCCAGCGCGCTCACGCGGGCCAGCAGGAAGTCGCGCATCTCCTTGCCGAGCGAGGCGGTGATCACCACGCCCGAAGGCACGGTGGGGCCCGTCTGGCCGGCGGCGGTGGTGGCGCCGGCCCAGGTCAGCGGCGGGTTGGTGCCGTTGCCGGTCTGCACGTCCATCTGCGTGCCGTGGGCGCGCCAGTCGACGCCCAGGCGGTCCACCGAGTCGTCGCTGATGTCCATGATGGTCAGCTCGATCTCGACCAGCCGCGGCTTGGCGTCCATCGATTCGATCAGCTTGGCGTACTGCGCCATGCGCTCGGGCACGTCGCGCACCAGCACGGCGTTCATCCGCGCATCGGCCTGGAACTGCGGCGCGTCGACCGCGGCGGACCAGGCGCCGTTGGAGTCGCCCGCGTCGGCGGCCGCAGCGTCGGCGGCCGGCGTGCCCGTCGCGGAGGAGGCATTCGCAGCGGCTGCGGCCTTGGCACTCTTCATCCGCGGCACCTGCGTCGCACCGCTGCCGCCGTTGCCGAGCGGCGAGCCGGCCGCGCTGCGCGAGCCATAGAGGCTGCGCAGCGTCGTCACCACGCCCGGCACCACGAGCGGGCCGCCGTCGCGCGTGAGCCGCAGGTCGTTGGCCCAGGCGTAGCGCAGCGGGAACATGCGCACTTCGGCATGGTCGACCTGCGAGGCGCGGTAGTCGATCGACTTGACGATCTGCCGCACCATCTCGACATAGCGCTTGGGGCCGCTGACGAAGACGCTGTTCTCGTTCTGGCTGATGACCAGTGGGTAGCGCTTGTCCCAGACCTGCAGCTTGTTCAGCGTGTCGGCGATGCGCGGCGCATTGCTGCCGAGGATGGGCAGCACCTCGTTGCGCGCATCGGCCGCCTGTTCGATGAACAGCAGCGAGCCGTCGAAGTACCAGGTCAGGCCGTAGTTGCTGCATACCGCGTCGAGCACGGTGCGGGCATTGCCGCCGCGCGTGCTGCCACCGAAGGTGCCGCTGATGACGCCGTCGATCTTCGGGTCGATCACCGCGGTGGTGCCTTGCGAGGCCGCGAGCTCGCGCAGGAAGTCGGCCAGCTTCTTCTCGCTGGCCACGATGCGCACCGGCTTCGCGTTCGCCCAGCGCAGCTCGGCCGCGTGGGCGTGGGCGCTCAGGGCCAGCAGGAGAGCCCAGGCCAGGCGCGCTTTCATGACAGCTTCTCCATCGATTCGAAGGCTCGTTCGGCGAAACGCAGCACCTCGCTGCCCAGCCAGCTGACGCCCACCATCAGGCTGATCAGCACGACGACCAGGCGCACCGCCTGGCCGATGCTCTGGTCCTGGATCTGCGTGACCGCCTGCAGGATGGCCACGCCCAGGCCCGCCACGGTGGCGACGACCACCAGCGGCAGGCTCACCCACAGCACCACCGACAGCGCGTCGCGCGTCAGGCCCAGCAGGTCATGCCCCATGCGCGGCCTCCGTGCCGGTGACCCAGCCGACCGGCTGCAGCGTGATGTCGTCGTCCACCTCCTGGTACGACAGCACCGGCAGCTTCGGCAGCGCCGGCGCGATGAGGTTGCGCACATAACGCCGCACCGCGCTGGAGACGACCAGCACGGTCGAGGCCGGCGCGCCTTCGACCAGGCTGCGGAGCTGGTCGAAGATGGCCTGCTTGACGGCCGGATCCAGCAGCAGCCGGTTGCCCAGCGCACCGCGCTCGATCGAGGCCTCGATGCGGTCGATGAGGTGGGTGTCGAACAGGACCGCGTGGATCTCGCGCCGCGGCGTGGCATGCAGGCTGGTGATGTAGGGCCCGAGGTCGGCGCGCACCAGCTCGGTCAGGGCGATGGAGTCCTCCTCCCGCGGCGCCCAGCGCACCAGGCTTTCGAAGATGGCCTTGAGGTTGCGCACCGGGATGTTCTCGGTCAGCAGGCGGCGCAGCGTCTCGGCGATGCGCTGCACTGGCACCACGCGCGTGACCTCGACCGCCAACTCCGGCGCCTGCGCCTGCATGCCGTGGATCAGCTGGCGCACCTCCTGCAGCCCGATCAGCGCCGGCAGGTGCTGGCGCGCGACCCGCTCGACCAGCGCGGCCAGCGGGGCTTCGGGCGATGGGGCATCGATGGCCTGGGTGGCCTGCACCACGTCCTGCACCAGCACGGCCACCTGGCCGGCCGGCACGGCGGCCGAGGCGGCCACCTGGATGCGCGGGAACACCGGCCCCAGCTCGGCCTCGACGCGATGGCGCGCCTGCTCCAGCAGCCGGTCCAGCTGCGAAGGGTCGATGGCCGAGTGCAGGTCCGGCGCCAGCCGCAACGCCACCGGGAAGGTCAGCGCCCCGCCGGCCACGCCGGTGCCGACTTCGTCGTGAAAGATCCACTCCGGCGTGTCGCCGCGCTGCCGGTGCCGCCGCGCGGCCCAGGCGAAGCCGAAGAGCAGGACCAGCCAGACGAGGAAGGCCCAGGCCGGGAAGCCCGGTGCGAGCATGAAGCTCGCCACCGCCAGGCCGGCAACGAACAGCGCACGCGGATGGTTGGCGAACTGGCCCAGCATCTGCGCAGCCAGCGGCTGGGATTCGCGCTCGCTGCCGCCGCCGCAGCGCGTGATGACGATGCCGGCGGCGATGGACACCAGCAGCGAAGGGATCTGCGAGACCATGCCGTCGCCGACGGTGAGGATGGCGTAGCGCTGGACGGCGTGCGCCACGTCCATGTCGTGCATCAGCGTGCCGACCGCGACACCGCCCAGGATGTTGACCGCCGCCACCACCAGGCTCGCGATGGCGTCGCCCTTGACGAACTTCATCGCGCCGTCCATCGCGCCGTGCAGCTGGCTCTCCTGCTCCAGCTGGGCGCGCCGGGCCTGGGCCTGGGCGTTCGACAGGTTGCCCGCGCGCACCTCGGCGTCGATGCTCATCTGCTTGCCGGGCATCGCATCGAGCGCGAAGCGCGCGGCCACCTCGGCGACCCGCTCCGAGCCCTTGGCGATCACGATGAACTGCACGATCGCCACGATCAGGAACACGACGCCGCCGACGACGACGTTGTTGCCCACGATCAGCTTGCCGAAGGCATCGATGATCTGGCCGGCGTGCGCATGCAGCAGGATCAGCTTGGCCGACGCGATGTTCAGCGCCAGGCGGAACAGGGTCGTGAACAGCAGCAGCGAAGGGAAGGTCGACAGCGACAGCGCCGAAGGCACGTACATCGACACGATCACCAGCGCCACGCTGATCGAGAGGTTGGCGGCGATCAACAGGTCCAGCGCGGCTGCCGGCAGCGGCAGCATGAACAGCGCGACGATGCCGACGAGGAACAGCGCCAGCAGCGCATCGCTGTGGCGCATCGCCGCCATCAGGGGCGAACGCGGCCGCGGCGCGGCGGTGGTTCCTTCGAACAGGGGCATGACGGGTGGCGAAGGGGTGGAGGCAGGCGATGTTCGCGATGAAGGGGCGGTGCCTCAACGACGAGTGTTCGTAAGGCCAGGCGCCTCGCGGTCGCATACGCCGACTCGTAGTTCAACTTCCGCGCTGGCCTGCCTAAGCTGCGGCCCCTGTCATGCACATGCCGCCCGCCACCTTGTTGATGCCTGCCTGGACGCCGCTGGCCGAGGCGCCGGCCTTGCCGCGCCTGTGGCCGGGCTTCGCCGCGGTGGTCCGGCTGCTCGGCGGCCGGACGTGGACCCTCGCGGGGCAGGGGCCGGCCGCCACCCTTTCTGCAGCGCCCAAGGCACCGCCGGATTGGCGCGAAGCCATCGCCCTGCGATTGCGCTGGCGCGGCCACGACGGCGAGCTGGCGCTCGATGCCGTCGCGCAGGCCTGGTGCCTCGGCGACGAAGTGCCGGGCGACGCGCCGCTCGCTTGGCGACAGGTGCTGCTGGCCGATGCCCTGCAGGGCGGGGCCAAGGCGCTGCTGGGCCACGTGCCCGAATGGGAGCCGGCGGCGGCGCCCTGGCCGCGTGATGCCAATGCCTTGTGGTGCGCGATCGCCCCGGCCTCGTCGCGGCCCGAAGGCCATGCACGTTTGCGCTGGGCCTCGGCCGAGGCCTGGGCCGCTTTTGCTGAAGCCGTCCGCCGCCACCCTCCGCTGCCCCAGGAGGCGCCAGTCGCACGCCGGCAGCGCCTGTCGGCTTGCCTCGTCCCGCTTCGCCTGGAACTGGGCCGTACCCGGCTGGCCCTCGCTTCACTGCGCCAGATTGCGCCCGGCGACATCGTCGCCGTCGACGAATGGCGCCCTCGCGGCCCGGCGATAGGCGTGCAGCTCTATGCCGGCCGGCGTGGCGAGCTGCAGTGGCCGGCCGAGGTGAGGCAGACCCGATTGACCGTTCTTCCTGCCACGGAGCCTGCGATGAGCACCGCCCCCACCTCAGCCGCCCCACCCGCCATGCCGGCCCTCAAGGCCGAGCGCGTCGATGACGACGCGCTGCCGGTCGACAAGCTCGAAAAGCTCGAGGTGGTGTTGAACTTTGACCTCGGCGGCCTGGCGCTGAGCCTGCACGCGCTGGAACAGCTCGCCGCCGGCCACGTGCTGGAGCTGCCGCACCCGCTCAACCAGTGCGAGCTGAGCATCCTGTGCCAGCAGCGCGTGCTGGGCAAAGGGCAGCTCGTCGCCGTCGGCGAGCGCCTGGGCGTGCGGGTGACCGAGTTCGCGGCGGGCGCCCATGCAGCACCTGCCTGATCCGGCCACCGTCTTCACGCTGATCCTGGCGTTCGGCGTTGCGCCGTTCGTCGCGCTGATGATGACCTGCTACACCAAGCTGGTCATCGTCTTCGGCCTGCTGCGCACGGCGCTGGGTCTGCAGCAGACGCCGCCCAACCTGGTGCTCAACGGCATCGCGGTGATCCTGTCGATCTACGTGATGGCGCCGGTGGCGATGGAGATCGGCGACAACCTGCGCCTGCATCCGGCCGCCCCCGGTGCCAGCCCGACCGACCAGATCGCGAGCAGCGCTGCCGCGGCCGAGGGGCCGATGCGCGGCTTCCTCAAGAAGCACGCCCAGCCGCGCGAGCGCCAGTTCTTTCTCAAGACCGCGAAGGAGATCTGGCCAGCGGCACGTGCCCAATCCTTGCGCGACGACGACCTGATGGTGCTGGTGCCCAGCTTCACCCTGAGCGAGATCACCCGCGCCTTCCAGATCGGCTTCGTGATCTACCTGGTCTTCGTGGTGGTCGACCTGATCGTCGCGACCATCCTGCTCGCGCTCGGCATGTCGATGCTCTCGCCCTCGACCATCTCGCTGCCCTTCAAGCTGCTGCTGTTCGTGATGCTTGACGGCTGGGAGAGATTGATCCACGCGCTGGTGTTGTCCTACCGCTGAACTGTGGCGTCAGGCCGAGGCCTACGAGTTTTCGTAGGGCTGGCCGCAACACCCTTACAACCCGTATAGCCCTGCACGGCAGCGGCGACGTAGCATCGCGTCCCTCCGAAGAGCCCAGGGAGCCGCCGTGAGAACGTCCGCGTCGCTTGCACCGTCGTTGCCTGCCCCATCGCCCACCGGGGCGGGGCCGGGCGAGGTGACCACCCTGTTGCAGTCCTGGGCCGACGGCGACCGCTCGGCGCTGGACCGGTTGATCCCCGCGGTCTACGGCCAGTTGCGGCGCGTGGCGCGCTCCGCGGCGCGGGGCGAGCAGCCCGGGCACACCCTGCAGGCCACCGGCCTCGTGCACGAGGCCTTCATCCGGCTGTCGCAGCAGCGTTCTTCGCGCTGGTCCAACCGCTACGAGTTCTACGGCTGGGCCAGCCGCGTGATGCGCCAGGTCCTGGTCGACCATGCGCGAGCGCGACAGGCTCGCAAGCGAGGCGGCGGTGCACCCCACGCGAGCCTGGACGACGAAGAGCTTTCGCTGCAGCAGGTGCTCGCCGCGCCGGAGTCGCGCTGGATGGAGTTGCTGGCGCTCGACGAGGCGCTGAACCGCCTGAAGGCGCTGGATCCGCAGCAGGCCCGCGTGGTCGAGCTGCGTTTCTTCGGCGAGCTCGGGGTCGAGGAGACGGCCCAGTGCCTGGGCATCTCCACGGCCACGGTCAAGCGGGAGTGGGCCACGGCCCGCGCCTGGCTGCTGCGCGAGTTGAAAGCCCGATGAGGCGCGACGAAGACGAGGCCCTGGAAGACGAGGACGCACGCCGCTGGCAGCGGGTCAAGACCGCCCTGGCCGAGGCGCTGGAGCTGCCGCCCGAGGGCCGCGCGGCCATGCTCGCCGAGCTGCGCGGCCGCGATCCGGCGCTGGCCGAGGAGCTGGCCTCGCTGCTCGCTGCCCACGACCAGACCCGTCCGCAGCTGATGGGGCTGGCACCCGGTGTGGTGGATGCGCTGGTGCGCGAGCACGCCGATGCACTGCGCCTGGGCCAGCCGCTGGGGGCCTACCGCCTCGTTCGGCGCATCGGCAGCGGCGGCATGGGCGATGTCTACCTTGGCGAACGGGCCGACGGCGCCTTCGAGAAGCAGGTCGCGATCAAGGTGCTGCGCGACGGCCTGGTGGGCGAGGGGGCCGTGCTGCGCTTCGAGCGCGAGCGCCAGATCCTCGCCCGCCTGGACCACGCCAACCTGGCCAAGGTCTTCGACGGCGGCGTCACCGGGCAAGGCCTGCCGTACTTCGTCATGGAGCTGGTGGATGGCCGTCCGCTGACCGACTACTGCGACGCCCACGACCTGAACGTACGCGAACGGGTAGCCCTGATGCGCGCCGTCTGCCAGGTGGTGCACTACGTCCACCAGCGCGGCGTGATCCACCGCGACTTGAAGCCCCGCAACATCCTGGTCACGCCCGAGGGGCAGATCAAGCTGGTCGACTTCGGCATCGCCAAGCTGATCGAGCCGCTGCCCGAGGCTGCGCGGGACGAGACGGTCACGGCCCTGCGCGCGATGACGCCGCTGTACTCCAGCCCCGAGCAGGTGCGCGGCCAGGCGGTCGGCCCGGCGAGCGACGTCTACGCGCTGGGCGTGGTCCTGTGCCGCCTGCTCGCCGGCCGCTCGCCCTACGACCTGGAGACGACGACAGCCGCCTCGTTTGAACTCGCCCGCGCCATCTGCGAAGAGGAGCCGCTGCGCCTGAGCGAGGCCGCCGCCGGCCAGGAAGGCGCGATGCCGCCGCGGCTGCTGCGAGGCGATCTCGACGCCGTCGTCGCCAAGGCCCTGCGCAAGGATCCGGCGGCGCGCTATCCATCCGCCGAGCACATGGCCGACGACCTGTTCCGCCACCTCGAGCGGCTGCCGGTGGGCGCTCGCCGCGGCGCCACCGGCTACCGGCTCGGCCGCTGGCTGGTACGCCACCGCGCGGTGGCCGCCGGCGCACTGGTGGCCAACCTGGCGCTCGTCGCGGGCCTCGCGCTGGCGCTGGACCAGGCCCACGAGGCCCGCTTGCAACGGCAGAACGCGCAGCAGGCCTCGGCCAAGGTGCGCAGCCTGGCCAACCTGGCGATGTTCGAGGTGCACGACGAGATCGCCAAGCTGCCCGGCTCCATCGACGCCCGGAAGTGGCTGGTGGAGAAGGCGCTGGCCTACCTGGCTGCCCTGGAGGCCGATGCCCCGGGCGACGCCACGCTGGCCCTGGACCTGGCGCGCAGCTACCGGCGCCTGGGCGACATCCAGGGCCGGCCCAACTGGGCCAACCTCGGCGACTTCGAAGGTGCGCTGGCCAGCTACAAGCGCAGCGCGACCCTGCTGCAGGCGCTCGTCGGGCGCGGCTTGCCGGTCACCCCGATCGAGCTCGACCTGGAGCGCGTCGCCACGCTGGGCCGCCAGGCGGCCGTCCTGAGCTACACAGCGCACCGCGATTCGGCCCGCCAGGCGGCAGAGCAGGCCCTGGCACTGCTCGACGAAGCGGCCGCCCAGGCCCCGGGCGACACCCGGGTGATGACGGCCACTGCGAACGTCCACGGCCTGTTGTCCTGGGTGCTGCACGAAAGCGGCGACGCGGCCGGCTTCCTGGCCCATGCCACGGCATGCGAGCTGGTGCTTTCCAGGTTGCTGTCCCTGAAGCCGGACGATGACGACACGGTGGACCTGCTCGTGACCGCCTATGCGCGGCGGGGCGTCTACCACCTCGAGCGCGACCGCAGCACGCAGAGCGCCCAGCAGGCGCTGGAGCCCTTGCAGAAATGGGTCGCGCTGGCCGAGAAAAGGAGCGCGCGATCGCCGCAGGATGCCGGGCTGGCCGGCTCGCTCGCCGAAGGCCGCACCTACCTCAGCCTGGCTTTGCAGCGCACCGGCGAGCCGGCCCGCGCGGCCGCGGTCCTGCGCCGCTCGACCGAGCAACTGGCGTCCATCGCGCGCCTGAACGCGCGCGACGAGCACCTCGCCTTCAACCTGATGAACTCGCGCATCGCACTGGCCCGTGTGCTGCTCGACCAGAAGGATGCGGCCGGTGCCGCCGAGCAGGCCAGGCAGGCCCTGGCGACGTACGAAGAGTCGCCCCCCGCGACCCAGGGCAGCACGATGCACCTGCACACCGCGGCGGAGGCGCACTTCGTCGCCGGCCGAGCCGCCACCGGTCCCGGCGGGCCACCGGGTCCCGAAGCCTGCCAGCACTTCCGTGCGAGCCGTTCGCTGCTGCAACGCATCCCGGACGAGCTGCCCAGCTCCAACGACGGGGAGCTGAGCCGGCAGGACGTCGAGGCGCAACTCGCGCGTTGCGCTGCCTAGCCGGGCCAGACCCGACCCGACCCGGCCCGGCCCAGACCGGCGACGACGATCCGTGCCGGCGGGCACGGCCTGCCGTCCCACGTCGTCGGCCCGGGGGACTCAAGCGCCCAGGTACGCCGCCTTCCACAGCTGGTGTTCCCGCATCCAGCTCTCCAGGCCCTCGGTGCTGGCGCCGGGAATCTTGCCGTCGTCGTCCATGTCGTCGTCCAGGATCTTGTGGGTCTGGGCGACCAGCTCCTTCATCTCGCCGGGCGACAGCGACTGCAGGTATTGCAGCCGCTGCTCCTGCGGCACGTCGTTGGCGTCGAACAGCGGGTTCAGCACGTGCATGGGGCCCATGGCGCCTTCCTGGAAGAAGGACTCGCCGAGGCCGAACAGGGCGTGGAGGGACTGCCAGCTGTTCCAGCCCGGCACCAGCCACTCCCAGTCCTGGACCTTCACGTCGGTGTTGCCGCCGCTCTGGTTCATCAGCTCGCGGGCCTGGTCCCCGGTGAAGCCCAGCGACTTCACCATTGCGGCGTAATCGGGGTTGTCCGCGAACTCGAACTTGTTCTTGTCCTTGGTCACGCCGTAGGCAAACCGCGCCCCGAGGAAGACGGCCTGCACGCCGGCCGCCACCCAGCCGACGATGGGGGCCCAGCCGGCGCCCGCCAGGGTCGCGCCCTCTGCGGCCAGCATCGTGGTCGCCCGGGCGCGCCAGCCCGCCGCGGCGATCTCCACCAGGTCGCCGGCCACCACGCCGCTGGTCAGCAGGCCCGCCGTCATGTCGCCCTCGCCGGTCGTCTTGTTGCGAAGCACGGTGTAGCCGGTGAAATCCTCGACGGCCCAGGCCAGGTCGGCCAACCCCACCAGGCTGCCGAGGGCATTGGACTTGAAGACCTTGGACAACTGCTCGGCGCCGTTGGGGCCCATGCCCGCCTTCTGCAGGCCCTCTTGCAGCTTGCCGCCCTGCATTTCGAGGCCCCTGCCGCTGCGGTAGGCCTCGATCACCACGCCGGTGCCGAACAGCGCGGCGAAGGCGTCGCTGCTGGTGACGCCTTTCTCGTTCGACGCGTTGATCGCGTTGTTCAAGGAGGAGCCGAAGAAGCACACCATGCCCAGCCCGCGCGTGAGCCGCTCGGAGGTCTTCATCGCGTCCGGCAGGGCCTTGGGATCGAAGGGCTGGGCCGGGCCGAACTGCGGCGCCTGGCGCTTGAACTCGTCCATCAGGGCCTTGGCGTCGGCAGCGGACGGCTTCGATGCGCCGGCGGGTGTGCGGGCGTCGACCTCGGCCTGCATCTTCTCCATGAACTTGATCGACTTGTCGACGGTCTTCTCGTCGCTCAGGCCCAGGCGAGCGGCATTCTTGAGCAGCTCCTTGTCAGGGTCGAACCGCTTCCCGTCGAGGCTGCGGTGGAAGGCGACCTGGTTGTAGATGCGCAGCAGCGAGTCGCCGGAGTCGCGGTACCAGTTCATCGTCAGCCGCAGCGTGGAGGTGATGGTTCCGAAAGTCTTGACATTCGTCCTGATCTCGTCGACCACCTGGCTGCTCGGCTTGACCAGCACGCCCTCGCCGCCCCGGGGCAGCTTGCCGTCGAGCAGCGTTTTCAGGTCGGTCTGGTAGTCGTCCGTCAGTCGCTGGAGCTTGTCGCTGGAGACCTTGGCATCCTTGCCCAGCTCGTCGCGCAGCGCCGTCTCCCATTGGTCGGTGCGCTCGTGCAGCTGGTCGGCCAGCTTGTCGGGCAGGTGGTAGTCGCGCACCAGCTTGTCGACGTGGTCCCGCTGCGAGCCGACCACGGCGGCCGGGTTCCAGGGGCTGTTGGCGGGCGCGAAATGCCCGAAGTTGATCTGGCTGGCGCGGTGCCCGTCCAGCGTCTGGTTGTTCTGCAGCGTGCTGAGCGCGACCGGATCCTGGTCCAGCCCCTGGATCTCTTCGCCCAGCCGCTTCTCGTCCGGCACCGAGGGCTTGTCGAAGTTGATGCCCAGCCCGTTGAGGTCACGCATCAGCCCGTCGAGCTGCACGCCGCGCTGCTCGACCTGGGCGTAGGACGGGTCCACGCCGGCGGGCCCATCCTCCTCCATCCTGTAGTAGGTGTCCGGGTTCTCCAGGCGGTCGCGGGTGATGGCGCGCGCCACGCCCTCGGGGTCGAGGTTGCCGTAGTCCTGCACCAGGCGCAGGGCGTTCTTGTTGTCCTCCTGCCACCGCGTGACATCGTCGGAGAGGTTCTCGCGAAACTCCTTGATGCCGCTGCGGATCGAGTTGCGCGTCTTGTCCTCGATGGTCCGGGTCCAGTCGCTGCCGTTGCCGTTCTCCGGCCCGTCCGCATGCTTCCTGGCCGCGTTGCAGAGCGCCACGCTCAGCTTGGCGGCGCCGTGCTCGGCGATGGAGCTGGTGATCTTGTTGTGCAGGCCGTGCTCCACCCCACCTTCGAGCATCAGCGTCGTGAAAGGCGACAACGTGCGATCGCGCGAGACCTGGTCGAAGGCCTTGGCATAGAAGTCCGCGAACTCGTCGGCCCGGTTCGCCCCCAGCGAGTCGGCGCGTTCGACCAGCAGCGACAGGCCCTCGTAGGTCTCGGCGTTGTCCGACACGTCATTGACCAGGAACCTCCACAGCGGGTTGTCCGGGCCCTGGTCGGTGCGGGCCTTGATGGCGTCCAGCATCAGGTTGGCCGCCTCGGGCGGTGCGTTCTCGCCGACCTCGGAGAAGAGCTCGCCCAGCGCGTCCAGCTTCAGGCCCTGGCCTTCGAGCTTCTGGTCGATCTGCTGGTCGAACCAGCTGCGCGAGAAGACGGGCTCGCCGGCGGCCTGCCAAAGCTTCTGGCGCTCGGCTGGATCCTTGGTGGCGTCGAGCTGGTGGTCGAGCAGCTTCATCGCCTTGTCGGCGTCGCCCGTGCCGACCAGGGCCTTGACCTGCCCGGTGGTGTAGTCGCGCCGGTGCTGGGGCAGGGTCTCGTCGAGCAGCTTCAGGAAGACCTTTTCGTCCTTGTGCTCGGCCTGCACCTTCAGGTAGGCGTAGGTCACCGGATCGTCGCCGGCGATGCGGCGCAGCGGGTCATTGATGGTCTTGTCCGAGGTCGCGACCTCGTGCGCCTTGGCCTCGAACTTCCCGAGCTCGCCCTGGGGCGTCTGCGGGCCGTAAGTCGTAGACGCCTGCTTGCCGGATCCCGCCGGCGGCGGGCTTGCGGCCTCCTTGGGCTTGACCGCGGCCGCCGCCTTGAGCGCCTGGTCCACGCCGCCGTCGTCCGGAACGACCAGCAGGTCGTGGGCCAGCATCAGCGAGTCCATCGCCTTGTCCTGCTGGTTGCGGGCCAGGCCGCGGAAGCGGGGGTCCGTCACCGTCTGGCAGGCCGCGTCGAGGATCTGCTGTTGCTTGCCGTCGTCGGATCTCCTGTAGAGCAGTCCGGACTGCACTTGCGTCAGCCGGTCCAGCGCGGTGCGCGAGTCGGTGGGCGAGAGGTCGGTGCGCGCGGTGAGCTTGTCCACCACGCCACGGTAGACGCCGTCGTGCTGGTAGGCATCGAGCACCTTGAACTCGTTCGCCTCGCTGTCGAGGGCGCGGAAGCCCGCGTGATCGACCAGCCGCTTCAAGCCGTCGAGGTGGCCCGGGCCATTCATCGCGAGTTCGCTGAACAGGCCCAACACGCGGTCCTGCACCCGTGAGTTCACGTCATGGAAGCTGCTCGAGCCGATCAGCTCGCGCAGCTGGTCCTTCTGCTTCGCCTCCAGCGGCTGGCCCCCCTTGGCGGCCTGGCTGATCGCGCGGTCGAACTGGCCGATGGCGGCTTCCTGCTGGTTGGTGTCGAGCTGGCGGAAGGCCTTGGTGTGGGTCAGCGCGTCGAGGTCGACGCCGTACTGCAGGTCGTCCTGGTGCCCGCTCTTCGATCGGGTGACCTCGTCCTGCACGCGGGGCGCCAGGGGCTGCGGCAAGTCCTTGCGAGCATCCTGGAGCCGGTAGGTGAAGCTGTCGCCGCGCTGGGCCTTGTCGAGGTCCTTGTCGGGGTTCTGCTGGCGCAGGTTCTCCATCGCGAGCTTGCTCTTCTCGTTCAGCGCCTCTGCGGCCGTCCAACCTTTGGTGCGCTGGTCGAGCTCGGTGCGTTGCTGGTCGGTGAGCAGCAGGTCGGGGTTCTGCTCGACTTCGTGCCAGAGCGTGCCGTCGTGCTTCACGCCTTGCTCGTCGGTCCAGTCTCGGATGGTCAGCTGCACCGGGCTGTCCGGCGCGAGCAGCCGCGCCGCCTCGTCGCGCTGGGCCAGCGGCATGGCCAGCACGCTGCCTTTCTGGCCCTTGGCGTCGGGCTGCACCAGTGCGGCCGCCATCGCCGTCTCGAGCATCGAAGTGTTGCCGGCAGACGACTGATCCAGGTCCAGCCCGAGCAGGCCGAGCAGGTTGTTGGCGCTGTTGGCGCGGTCGCCGCCGGGCATCACCTGCAGGAGGTCATGGGCGATGTGGAAGGCGGCTTCCTTGTCGCCGGCGAGCTCGACGCTGGCCTCCAGGTCGGCCAGCGCATGGTCGTACTCGCCGCGCGTGTCGATGGGGTTGGGGCTGTCCGGATCGGGGCTGCAAGGCGCTTCGGCCTTCGCCACCCAGTCGCCGTCGGTGCTCCTGCTTTCGGTGCCCAGGGCTTTCGCCACGCGGTCGACGACCGGCATGGCGGCGCGCAGGATCGCGCTGCGCTGCTCGCCGTTGCCGGCGGCTTGGAGCTCGGTGCGCAGTTGCTGGACCGCGGCAGCTTCGCCACCGGACGCAAAGGCCGAGGACACGCGCCTGGCCGCCGCATCGGTGCCGGCCTGGCCGCTGGCGGCGATGGCGATGTCGGGCCGTTCCTTCGCGGCGGCGTCGACCAGGCCGCTCCAGCCCTCGTCCTTGGCGGCCATGGCCTTCAGCTGTCCGGCGGTCTTGCCCCCGGCCTCGGTTCCGCCCTCGGCGAGGGCCTCCTTGGCGGCCACTTTCGCGTCGGCCCACAGGCGGCCGGCCGCGGCTTCCTTGGCCTCGACGTCCTTTTTCAGGCTCGCCGTCTTGGCCGCATCCTCGTTCTTCTTCGCCGCCTCCCGGGCCTTCTCGAGCGCCGCCTGCGCGGCGCGTGCCGCCTCGAGAGCGCGGCGGGCCGCCGCCAGCGCCTCGTTCAGGGCGGCTTGCGCATCGGCGCTCTTGCCGTGGTCCGGCTTGGGCTCGGTAGCGTTGTGGACCGGGGTGTGGACGGGGGTGTAGACAGGCGCGTAGCCGCCGATGTTGATCGACACGGGTGGGCTCCTCGTTGGCGGGCAGGAAGGTCCGGCAAGGACCTGGGAGCCCGCGAGCTTAGGAACCCGCCAGGTGCGCGGCAACTACGGAATCGCGGACGGTGCTCAGCCCAGCGTCAGCTCGCAGCGCACCGTGCCCGCGCGGCCGGACGCGGCCTTGAACCCGAGCACCGTACCGGCCGGGGCCCGCACGATCCACTCGGCCCGGGCCCGGTCGGCCGTCACCTCGCGTTCGGGCAGGAAGGCCTGCAGCGAGTTCTTCGGCGCGTGGCCCTCGAGTTGAGGGCCTTCGATGCGGCGCTTGCCGTTGACGAGGCTCGCGCCCGGCGGCAGCTCCAGCTCGAACACGCAGGCCCGGGCCACCTTGCGCTCCAGCGCCCGCTTGGTCACATAACTCGGCAGGTAGCCGGCGTTGCCGACGACGACGGCGACTCGCCAGGTCTGCGGCCCCAACGGCTCGGCGCTCGCCGACAGCAGCTGCAGCTTCGGCAGCGTCAGGCCCAGCTGCGTGAGCCAGGCCGGGAAGCGCGCGACCTCGCGTTCGCGGTACTTCGGCGGCGGGTTGCGCCAGTAGTTCATGCGATCCCAGCCGCCGATCTCCACCTCGCCCAGCTGCGGGTGCGCAAAGGGCCGCCAGTCGTTGTGGGCCCGGCCTTCGCAGTGCTCGTCGCTCCACTTCAGCAGCTTGAGATCGTCTTCCGGCGGGTGGTCGCGGTACCAGTGGATCCAGTCGTACTCGGTGATGCCCGCTTCCTTGTTGGGCGCCCAGATCTCGACCGTCCAGAACAAGGCGCCGAGGTGCTCGTAGACCCAGTCCTGCGTGCCGGTGATGATCTCCTTGGGGTGGTACTTGAAGTCGTGCCAGATGCTGATCGCCGGGTAGCCGGTGAGCTTGGCGCCCAGGTCCGACAGGCGCTTGTAGATCCACAGGTCCTCCGGCGTCATGTCGTCGTCGCTCTGCGTGCCCATGGGCCTCAGGATCACGCCGGAGTGGGTGTGGAAGCTCACCGCCGCGCCTATGTTCGGATGCCTGACGATGAAGTCCACCATCGCCCTGACCTCGGGCTCGCTGGTGGGATAGGGGCCGGCGCCCTGCTGCTCGAACTCCTGCCGCCAGTAGGCGGGGAAGTTGCGGTTCAGGTCCAGGCCCTCGCGGTCGCGGTTGACGCGGATGCCGGTGCCGTCGAAGCCCTGCTCGAGCAGGCCCTCGGGCATCACGCGGTAGTAGCTGCCGCCGAACTCGCCGGGCTCGCGCGGGACCAGCAGGCGCGGCTCTTCGGGATGGGGTTTCCAGCTGCCGTTGGGGTCGCGGATGCGCATCTGCAGGATGCGGCCGTCGCCGTCCGCATCCTGCACCGTCAGGCCCTCCACGTGCGGCTCGTCGAACGGGTACGGCCGCGTGGACGAGCGGATGTGCCGGGGCACGTCGGCCAGCGCGAGCTCGGCACCGTCGGGATTCAGCCGCGGGCAGAGGTAGACCACGCGGGAGTCCAGCAGCTCGGTGACCTTCGCGTCTTCGCCGTGGTTCGACAGCAGCTGGTGCAGCCAGTACAGACACGCGGTGCTGGCGGTCAGCTCGGCGGCGTGGATGTTGCCGTCGACCCAGAAGGCCGGCTTGTCGGCATCGGCGCCGGTGGCCTGGTTCGTCAGCACGGCCAGCCAGATGTCGCGCCCTTCGTGGCTGCGGCCCAGCGAGCGCAGCTCGACCAGGCCGGGCCGGGCTTCGGCGTAGTCACGAAGCAGCTGCGTCAGCTCTTCGTGGCGGTAGAAGCGGTCGAATGCGGGGGTGGGCAATGCGGCAGTGGACATGCTCGTGACACGGCGATGGCGGCGGTCGGCAAAGTGTCGCAGACCGGCCCGCGCCGGTCATTTCGCCCTGGACAGGCCCGGGAAGAGGCTCGACACCGGTCGTGGCTCCCCGCACGCGAGTCGATCAGGGCAAGGGCGGATAGGCGTTGCGCAGCAACATCAGGAACTGGTCGTGGAACCAATGGCCCGCATGCGGCGCGCCCTGCAAGGCATCGACGTTGCCGCTGCCGCACATCGCATCGAAGCGCTTGCCTTCGTCGTTGGGCGTGGTGGCCGTGCTGTCGCTCGTGCCGTCCGACGCACCGGGCGGCTTCACGAACAGGTAGGCATCGAGATAGGGGCGTGTCGCATCCGGCGTGGCGCGAGGGCGCTCGCCGATGCCGGCGTTCCTGACGTTGCACCAGTTGCCTCGGTGGGCCCGGCGGTCTATGCGCATGTCGTCCACGTCGGCCGACGCGTGGGTGGGCCGCCCGCTGCCGCCCCAGCCGTTGCGCGAGGTGTCGACGATGAAGGACAGCGTGCCGGGAAAGCCGGCCGCGACGAACTCGCTGCGCAGCTTGTCGATGTAGGTCAGCTCGTCGATGGCCGGGTTCCATTCGTAGAACTGCGTGGTGCCGCCCGTGCCGATGACGTCGGCGGTGCCGTCGAAGAACGGCTCGTCCAGCGGGGTGTAGTTGGCGGTGTTGGTGGCGAACCCGCGGACGATGTCCAGCCGGCCTTCGGGGGTGGCGCCGGCGATCAGCTCCTTGTAGCCGGCGATCGCCTTGCTGCGGTTGTTGTCCCAGCCCAGCCAGCCCGAATGCGCGATGTCGAGGTACATGGACACGTTCGGGATGGTCGCGAACCTGGCCAGTGCGTAGCGGATGCCCTGCACATAGGTCTGGTTGGCGCTGGCGGCGTCGCAGGCCGCGTGCCCGTTGCCCACGTTGGTGAGCATGTTCGGGTACGAATCCGGCTCGATGATCGTCACGATGCGCAAGCCCGCGTACTTCGGCTGCGACACGATGGCCGCGATGCGGTCGATGTACTGCGTCTCGTAAGTGGCGAGGCCGCCGTTGGCCGCGCTGAGCTCGCCGTTCGAGGCGGCGGCGGCGCAGTCCCGGTCGGGCAGGTCGTAGACGACGATCGTGACGGCCATCGGCGGCACTGCGCCCCGGTCGGCCTTCAAGGCCTGCTGCGCGAGGGCCGCGTCAAGATGGTCGGCCAGGCCCATCGCGCCGCCGGAGGCCTTGGCGCCGTCGATGGCGGCCAGCCGATCGAGCCACACGGCCGTCGGAAAGGACCGGGCGGCGGCGACGCGCGCAGCGTCGGACGGCACGCCGGCCACTCGCGCCGCGGACGTATCGACTGCAGCGACGTAGTCCGCATCCACATACATCAACGCCTTCGCAAAGGGGTTGCCGGACGGCGACGGCGAGGGAGACGGGGAAGGTGGTGGCGATGGCGTTGGCGACGGGGAAGGGGAAGGTGAAGGCGATCCGCCGACCCCCGGCGCTGGCGCCGGAGAGGGGCTCGCCGAATGGCCGCCGCCGCCGCCGCAGGCGGTCAACGACGCCGCCAACGCGAACAGGCACGCCACCCGCGCAAGGGGTGACGATGTGCTCTTGGTCTTGTTCATGTCGGTTTCAGGGAAGGTAGGGTTGCAGCACGGACATCTGGGGCTTGTCGGCGCCGTTGGCCGGCTCGATCGAGTACGCATAGTTGCCCCACCACGGCCCTGCGGCCCACCAGAGCCAGCCGTTCCAGACATCGGGGTTGGCTTGCAGGTACGCCAGGGTGTCGGCCACCGCGGCATGGCAGGTCGGGTTCGAGGCCGCCCCGGTTTCCCCCAGCATGGCGCGCACGCCGTTCGTGCGGGCCCACGCCGTGAAATCGGCCAGGCGCTGCGAGCCTATCGTCGGGCTCACGCAGTTCTCGCTCGTGCCCGAGGAGTCGGCATCGAGGTACTGGTGGACCTCGACGACGAAGTGGTTCAAGGGATCCACGATGCCCTTCATCACCGTGCCGTTGGGCGTGCCGTACCAGTCCTGCAGCCAGCTGTGCGCACCGGTCCAGGCGTTGCCAGGCACGGTGATGGTGTTGTCCGCTCCGGTGGCGCGAATCGCGGCGATGGCGGCGTTGGCGGCGCTCAGCCACTGCTCGCCGGGCATGTCGTGCGGCTCGTTCATGAGCCCGAAGACGACCTTCTGGTTGCCCTTGAACTGCTGGGCCATCCGGCTCCAGAAGTCCGCCAGCGCACTCGCAGGCACCGCATCGCTGCCCACGAGGTTGCCGTGCCAGCGCGCGTAGTTGTGCGGGTCGAGCATGACGTTCATGCCCGTGGCGGTGACGCTGTCGACGAAGGCCTGGACGCGGCCCAGCTCGGTCGCATCGAGCGCGCCGCCCAGCGTGGGCTGCAGCCGCTCCCACAGGAACGGCAGGCGCACGGTGTTCATGCGCTTGCCCTTGAAGTACGCCGCTTCGCTCGCGGTGGGGTAGGTGTAGTCGGTGTTGTAGGTGCCCGGGATGGCAGCCGGCCCGAACTCGGCGCCGGCGAGCGTGACGCCACGCCACTGCAGGCCGCTCGACTTGATCGGCTGCACCCCGCTGCCGCAGCCCACGCGGGACGTCGCCAGGGCGATGTCGTCCATCCACACGTCGAAGCTGCCGGGGGTCGACCCGCCCTGGTAGAGCTGCCAGCCCATGCGGATCTTGTTGAAGGCCGGGAACACGAAGTCCGTCGCGTTGCCGCCGTGGTTGCTCGTGGAGACCTCGAGTTCAGGCTTGGGCAGGCCGTCGATCCAGACGTCGACGAGGTTCTTCGTCGCATCGAGATGCCACTCCATGCAGGTCCAGCGGGCGTCGGCGGTCGGCGTGGTCTCCTGCCAGTTCGTCCAGTCGCCCGTCGGCCCGCCATCGCTGCCGCTGCCCCACAGCGCGTGGCCGTTGCCCTTGCCCGGAATGAACTGCCCGCCGATGGGCCGCACGAGCGTGCCGCTGCCGGTGCCCGAGGCCTCCACCATCGTGAAGTGGGCGTACTGGGGCGCGGTCGGAAACTGGTTCACCCAGACCCACATGCGCCCCCACACGCTGTTGCCGGGTGGCGCGAAGGTGCGGGGCACCAGGAACGCCATGCCGTTGCGCGTGGTGTTCAGGTGCAGCGCCCTGGTGCCGCGGGCATGCGTGGCATCGATCGTCGCGGCCGCGTTGTTCTGCTCGATCGTCCAGCTGCTGGCCGATGCCGTGCCGAACGCGCTGGATTCGAAGTCTTCGCAGAAGAGAACGCCGGAGCCGGAGCAACTGCCGGGGGCCGGGCTCGGCGAAGGGCTGGGAGTACCGCTCACCGGCGGCGGTGCCGGCGTGGATTCACCACTGCCGCCGCACGCGGCCAGGCTGGTCATCAAGGTGAGCAGTGCCAAGCGCTGCAACGCGGTCGTCCGACGTGAGTCCATGCTGCCGTTTTCAAGTGAGAGGACCGCCATTAGCCCTGCGAAGGGCGGCATGGTCTTGCAAGCTGCAACCGCCGGCGCCGTCTACATACGTGCGGTTGCAATGGACCGGCGGTCCATCGCCTCAAAACGACAGCAGGCGCGGTGAGCGCCCGTTCAGCCCGGCAGGGGCAGGCCGCCCACGAAGACCTTCAACTCACCGGGCGCGAAAGCCGTCCAGGTCTCGTCGGCCGTCAGCGGCTCGGTGGCGATCACCGCGACGCGGTCGTCCGGTGTCGTCGCGCTGGCGAAGTCGACCCGCACGTCCTCGTCCTTCAGGCTGGCGCTGCGGAAGGGATGCTGGCGCACGATCCAGTGCAGGTGAGTGGAGGCATGGGCCCACAGGGCCTGGCCGTTGGACAGCAGCATGTTGAAGGTGCCGTGGCGGTGCAGCTCGGGCATCAGCTCGCGCAGGGTGCAGGTGAGCTCGGCGACCTCGGGCACGGCGGCATGCGCCTTGGACAGCTCCTGCATCAGCCAGCAGAAGGCGCGCTCGCTGTCGGTGTCGCCTACCGGGCGGAAGGCGGCGTGCAGCCGCGGGTTGAAACTTTTCAGGTCGCCGTTGTGCGCGAAGACCCAGTAGCGGCCCCAGAGTTCGCGCACGAAGGGGTGGGTGTTCTCCAGCGCCACCCGGCCCTGGGTTGCCTTGCGGATGTGGGCGATGACGTTGTCGCTGTGGATCGGGTAGGTCTTGACCAGCTGGGCGATGGCCGACTCGCGGGCGCTGGCGTGATCGATGAAGACCCGCACGCCGCGATCCTCGAAGAAGCCGATGCCGAAGCCGTCCTTGTGCTCGTCGGCGCGCGTGGCCAGGCCGGTGAAGCTGAACATCACGTCGGTCGGCGTGTTGGCATTCATGCCGAGCAGCTGGCACATGGCGGTCGGCTCTGTGAGCGGTGCGAGGGGGCTGGGCCATTGTAGGCAGCCCCCGGCGGCCGGCTGAGAAATGTCACGCTCGGCCGTGAATCGTCGACCCGGTCAGTAGTTTGTTGAGAGGTGTCTCGGGCCGCCGCAGATATCGTGCCGGCGGCCCGCGACACGGGCTGGGCACCGCCGGTGCCAGCAGTCTTTGAAACACGAGAGGGAGTTGGCATGCGAATCGGCATGTGGATGGGAGCGCCCCTGCGCGCCCTGGGAATGGCGGCCGTCACGGCCCTGGCCGCGTGCGGCGGCGGCGGTGGTGGCGACGACCAGCCCGCGCTGGAGGTGAGCGTCAAGGTCGACGACGTGCCAGATTCGGCCGGCCCGCTGTCGGCGGGTGAAGCCAGCACGGTCGAAGTCGCCTCCGGCGCGACCCTGGTTTTCGATTCCCCGGGCGAGACCCGCTGGGAGCCGACAGCGACCGACAGCAGCTACGAGGTCAACGGTTTCTCGTTCACCTCCAAGTCGATGACCGTCAGCAGCAACGCCGGCGGCACGCTGGTGGTGGTGTTCACCAACAAGGCGAACCCGAGCGAGAAGGCGACGTTGAACGTGACCGTGGCGCCGAAGGAGTTCGGTCATGTGGCGCCGGTGGCCGGCGAGCTTTCCATGTGGAAGAGCACCCTCACCCTGGGCAATGGCACGATCGAAGACATGAGCTATCGGACTCGTACGACGCTGCTGGACAACGGCGCCTATGGGCTCGATATGGGAGGCGTCGACTTTCCCGACACGTACTACACCCGATCGCTGTATGACGCGCAGGACGGCTATCTGGGTTGGCAGCCCATCGATTTGGCTGGTGGCTGCCTTTATGACCAGGCGGTGATCCAGTTCAGCTTTCCCATGCACGTCGGCAAGACCTGGACCGGCGAGGCGACCCGTACCTGCGCGAGCGGCGCCACCTTCACCATGGACTACTCTCGCACCGTGGAGGCCTTCCAGAAGATCACCGTGCCCGCCGGAACCTTTGATGCCCTGCGTGTGAAGGCCGCCATCACGTACACGAATGTGACGGGCCTGGAGGGCGGAACCTATACGTCCACAAGCACTTGCTGGTGGGCCGTCGATCTGGGCCGTCGCGTGAAATGCGACTACGTCTACCACTATCCGGCTGATGTCGCGCCCTACATGGCGTCGCGTTCGCTCGAGGAACTGTCGAGCCTGAGCCACTGAACACTCGTCAAAGACAAGCGGGGCCCTGTCGGGCCCCGCTTGTCTCGAAGGGTTTGACCGCTCAGCCCGCCAGCACCGCCGCCATCGCCTCGGCCGTGCGCTCGACGTTGCCGTTGTTCAGCCCCGCCACGCACATGCGCCCGGTGCGGATCAGGTAGACGCCGAACTCCTCGCGCAGGCGATCGACCTGGGCCACCGACAGGCCGGTGTAGCTGAACATGCCGCGCTGGGTCAGGAAGTAGCTGAAGTCGCGTTCCGGCAGCTTGGCGCTCAGCACCGCGTGCAGGCGCTTGCGCATGGCCTGGATGCGGTCGCGCATCGCATCGACCTCGTTCACCCACAGGGCCTTCAGCTCGGGCGTGCCGAGGATGGTGGCCACCAGCTGGCCGCCGTGGATGGGCGGATTGGAGTAGTTGCGGCGCACGGTGAACTTCAGCTGCCCCAGCACCAGCGCGGCCTGGGCGGCATCCGGGCAGACGACGCTCAAGGCGCCGCAGCGCTCGCCGTACACGCTCATGTTCTTCGAGAACGAGTTCGCGACGAAGAAGGACAGGCCGGCGTCGGTGAGCGCGCGGATGGCGTAGGCGTCTTCATCGATGCTGTCGCCGAAGCCCTGGTAGGCCAGGTCGAGGAAGGCGATCAGCTCGCGCTCCTTGAGCACCGGGATCAGCTCGTCCCACTGGGCCTTGGTGAGGTCGACGCCGGTCGGGTTGTGGCAGCAGGCGTGCAGCAGCACCACGCTCTTGTTCGGCAGGCCGGCGAGGGTGTCGCGCATCGCTTCGAAGCGCAGGCCGCCGGTGAGGCTGTCGTAGTAGGGGTAGGTGTTGACCTTCAGGCCCGCCCCTTCGAACACGGCCTTGTGGTTGTCCCAGGTCGGGTCGCTGACCCAGATCGCGCTGTCCGGGAACCAGGTCTTGATGAAGTCGGCGCCGACCTTCAGGCCGCCGCTGGAGCCGACCGATTGCATGGTCGCCACGCGGCCGGCGGCCAGTGCAGGATGGCCCTCACCCCACAGCAGCTGCGGCACGACGGCGCGGAAGTTGGCCGCGCCTTCCATCGGCAGGTAGGGCTTGGGGCCGACCTTGGAGGCGAGGATGGCCTCGGCCTTCTCGACCGACTGCATCACCGGGATGCGGCCGGCGTCGTCGAAGTAGATGCCGATCGACAGGTTGATCTTGCCCGTCCGCGGGTCCTTCTGGAAATCCTCGTTCAGGGACAGGATGGGGTCGCCAGCGTAGGGCGTGATGTGGGCGAACATGGGCAGGGTGACTGATGGAATGGGAAGCCGCGATTATCGTGGCGCCAGCCATTCCAGCCATTCGCCGTGCGCGTGGCTGCGTGCCACAAGTCTGCTGCGGACCTCTTCCGATCCGTCTCGCCAGGTCACCGACCAGTGGGTCGGCGTGCCGTGGGCGGTGGGATGGCGGGCCGGTTCGGCGAGGAGTCCGGTGGTCGCCGCGAGCCGCTCGTCGTCCTCAGCGCTCAGCCACACGAGGCCATGCTCGCGCACCAGGGCCTGAACGCGGCGCGTGTGCGCCGCCAGCTCGTCGGCCGTGAAATAGGCCAGCACCCAGCTGTTGAAGAGGACAGGCGTCACTCCGGCGGGAAGTTCGCGCAGCCACGCGGCCAGGACGGCCAGACCATCGTCCGCCGCGCGCACCTCGTGGTTCGCCGCCCGCGCCAGCGCGAGCGCACGCTCGAAGCGCTCCGCCCGCGCCGTCTCGCCGGGCCAGAGGCAGGCGCGAAGCCAGCGCAGCGCGGGCTCGTCGTTCAGGGCCACCGGCGCCCGGTCGACGCCCATCCGGCAGGCGATCCGCCAGGCCGACGTGGGCGGGGGATCGGCCAGGAGGCGACAGACGAGCACCGGCGACTCGCCGTCCGCCGCGCCGGCGTCGAACCAGGGGCTGCCGTCGGCTTGACGGTAGGCGACGTGCATCGCGTCCACCGACAGGTTCAGTCCCGCGCTGCAGCCGAAATCGAACAGCGCGAGCGGGCGATCCCCCTGCGAGCGGGCGATCTCCGCGAGTGCGGGCCACAACACCGCCGAGCGGCCGACCTCGTTCGTCTGGGTCGTGCGGGTGGCGACGGTCTCGCGCAGGGGCTCGGCCTGTTCAGCAACGAAGGCCTCGAGCGCACTCCCCAAGGCTGCGTCCGGCTGTCGCGAGCCGCCCAGGCTCGGGTAGTACGCGGCAAGCGCTGGCAGCCCGGCGCCACCGTCACGCAGCGCCAGCAGGCGATCGTGGAGGGCCGCGAAGAGCAGCGTGGGCCAGCGTCGCGCAGGCGGCGCGGCCTGCAGCAGCTCCAGCACTGCCGGTCGCTCGGCGATCACCAGGGCCAACCGGGCGTAGAGCGAATCGCGCGGGTGCTCGCGGGCGAAGGCGCGCAAAGGGCCCGCGAGTTCGGCCGGCGCTTCAGCCGGCAAGCGCCGCCTCGATGTCCTTGGCCAGCTTCTCGGGCTCTTCCTGCGGGGCGTAGCGCTTGATGACCTGGCCGTCCTTGCCGACGAGGAACTTGGTGAAGTTCCACTTGATCGCCTCGGTGCCGAGGAAGCCGGGCTTCTCGCCCTTGAGCCACTTCCACAGCGGGTGCGCGTTGCCGCCGTTGACCTCGACCTTGGCCATCATGGGGAAGCTGACGCCGTAGTTCATCTCGCAGAAGGAGGCGATCTCGTCGTTGCTGCCCGGGTCCTGGCCGCCGAACTCGTTGCTGGGAAAGCCCACCACCGCGAAACCCCGACCGGCATAGCGCTCGTGCAGGGCCTGCAGGCCCTTGAACTGCGGGGTGAAGCCGCATTCGCTGGCGGTGTTGACGAGCAGCAGCACCTGGCCCTCGAATCTCTTCAGGTCGATGGGCTCGCCCTGGATGGTCTGGGCGCTGAAGTCGTAGACGCTGCTCATCGTGAAGCTCCGCTGCAAATAGGCGTTGGCGATGCTAACGCGCGGGCAAAGCCGCGGCTGTGTCAGGGCCGCCAGGCGGCCAGCAAGGCGGCCCCGACGATGAGCGAGCCGCCCAGGGCCAGGGACGGCGTAAGCGACCCGGCGCCCAGCGCCAGCGCCGACACCGAGGCGAAGACGACCTCGGTCAGCATGATCACCGCGGTGGCATTGGCCGGCAGGCGCGCGGCGCCGTACTGCAGGCCCAGGTTGCTGAGCAGGAAAAGCCCGCCAAGCGTCGCGGCGAACGCGAGCCACCCGACCGACAGGCCGGTCGGCATCGGGACGCGCTCGGGCCCCAGGGCCACGGCGAGAAGGGCCGCCACCATCGCCCCGCCGAGGAACATCGCCAGGGCGCGCGCCGATTCGTTGCGCTGCGACTCGCGCTTGAGCATCACGTTGTTCAGCGCGAAGCTGAAGCCGCCGATCACGCCCAGCAGGTCGGTGACATGCAGCGGCCAGAGCGACGTGCCCTCCTGCGGCCAGAGCACGATGACCGCGCCGGTGAGCGCCAGCAGCACGCGCAGCACGGCATTGGGGGTCAGCGGCTCCTTCAGCACCAGCCGGGCCAGCAGCACCGCCCACAGCGGCATCAGGTAGAACAGCAGCACCACGCGCACCACGTCGCCTACCGTCACGCCCCAGTTGAACGTGGCATTGGTGGTGCCGGAGGCGAGGACGATCAGCCATAGCGCCGGCGTGCGGGCCAGTTCAATCCAGGCCGCCGGGCGCCGCGCCCCGATGACGGCGACCGCCATCAGGTAGACGCCGGCGGTGGTCCACAGCGGGTGCAGTCCCGCCTGCTCGTGCAACTGGCGGAAGGGCCACCACGAGGTGCCCCAGATCAGCGCGTTGAGCACCAGCGCCAGGGCGGGTTGCCACCGATTTGTCGCCTCCGGTCCGGGTCTCATCACGGTGTCCAAACCAAGGTCCTTGCGCGGATCCGGCTTTGCCGGTCCGCTGCAAGAGCCCCCTCGGGGGGCAGCCCCCGGAAGGGGGCGTGGGGGTTAATGTCTATCGGAGCGGGCGATGGCGAGGAGTCGATCGACTTCCGTGCGGTGCAGGGTGCTGTTGCGCTTGTGCCAGCGGTGGATCCACCACATCGTGCCCGCCACGCCGAAACCGAAGACGGCGATGGTGGAGAAGGTCGACAGGCCCAGCCGGGTCATGCCGGTGTACAGCGCGCCCAGGCCGAGGATGCAGGCCTGCTCGTTGAAGTTCTGCACCGCGATCGAGCGGCCGGCGCCCATCAGGTTGTGGCCGCGGTGCTGCAGCAGCGCGTTCATGGGCACCACGAGGTAGCCGCCCACGCCGCCCAGGATGACCAGGAAGGGCGCGGCGACCCAGGCGTTGTGGATGACGTTCAGCATCGCCAGCAGCACGCCCATCGCGATGCCGAGCGGGATCACGTTGGTGGCCTTGTCCAGCCGCATGAAGACCGAGGCCACGATCGCTCCGATGGCGGTGCCTATGGCCACGACGCCGGTCAGCGTGGAGGCCTGGGTGGTGGTGTAGCCCAGCGCTGCCGCGGCCCAGGCGAAGACGATGACCCGCAGGTTGGCCGAGGCGCCCCAGAACAGGGTGGTGGTGGCCAGCGAGATCTGACCGAGCTTGTCGGCCCACAGACGCGCGTTGCACTGGCCGAAGTCGCGCACGAGATCGAACGCGTTCATGGTCAGCGGCTGCAGCGGCGCCTCGGTGCGGGGGATCCGCAGGTTGAAGGCCGCCGCGATGATGTACAGGAACACCATCACCGAGATGGCCGCCTCGGGCGGCGTGTCGATGCCGGTGTCGATGACCGGCAGGTCGAAGCCCAGCAACATGGGCGCCATGCGCGGGCCGACGAGCTGGCCGCCCAGCACCACGCCCAGGATGACGGAGGCGATGGTGAGCCCCTCGATCCAGCCGTTGGCCTTGACGAGCTGCGACGGGGGCAGCAGTTCGGTGAGGATGCCGTACTTGGCCGGCGAGTAGGCCGCGGCGCCGAGTCCGACCACTGCATAGGCGATCAGCGGATGGGCGCCGAACAGCATCATCAGGCAGCCGACGACCTTGATGCTGTTCGAATAGAACATCACCTTGCCCTTGGGCACGGCGTCGGCGAAGGCGCCCACGAGCGGCGCGAGCACGACGTAGAACAGCGCGAACATCGGCGTCAGGGCCGGCACCTGCCAGCCCGGCGCGCCGGTGGTCTTCAACAGCTCGATCGCTCCGACCAGCAAGGCGTTGTCTGCCAGCGAGCTGAAGAACTGCGCTGACATGATGGTGTAGAAGCCTTTTTTCATGCGGCTGGCGTGCCGTGCGCCTGCGGCTGGGCGCTGCGGGGCGAGGTCATATCTCCTGGGGTCGGTCCGAAGCGTCGCGGTTTATAGCATGCGGGGTTTCCCGTGCCGTCCGGCCGCCTCCGGCTGCCTCCGGCCAGGGGTTGGGCGGCTGGCAGAATTCCACGCCTAGGAAATCCGTATGCCCCGCCCGATCGAAGCCCTGATCCACACCGACGCCCTGGCCCACAACCTCGAGCGGGCACGCGCGTGCGCCCCCGACGCGCGGGTGTGGGCGGTGGTCAAGGCCAACGCCTACGGGCACGGCATCGAGCGGGCCTATGCGGGCCTGCGCGGGGCCGACGGCTTCGCCCTGCTGGACCTGGCCGAGGCCGAGCGCCTGCGCGCGCTCGACTGGCGCGGCCCCATCCTGCTGCTCGAAGGCGTGTTCGAGCCGCGCGACCTGGAGCTGTGCTCGCGACTGAACCTGTGGCACGTGGTGCACTGCGAAGAGCAGATCGACTGGCTCGCGGCCCACAAGACCCACCAGCCGCACAAGGTGTTCCTCAAGATGAACAGCGGCATGAACCGCCTGGGCTTCCGGCCCGCGGCCTTCCGTGCCGCCTGGGCGCGTCTGAACGCCCTGCCGCAGGTCGACGAGATCGTGCTGGTGACGCACTTCTCGGACGCGGATGCCGACCGCTTCGGGCGCGACGGCATCTCGCACCAGGTCCAGGCCTTCCACGAGGCCACGGCCGACCTGCCGGGCGAGCGCTCGCTGGCCAACAGCGCCGCCACCCTGCGCCACCTGAAGGACGCTCGCGTGCGCGGGGACTGGGTCCGTGCCGGCATCATGAGCTACGGCGGCGTGCCGGACTATCCGGAGCACGACAGCGCGCACTGGGACCTGAAGCCCGCGATGACGCTGCGCTCCCGTCTGCTGGCCACGCAGTTCGTGCAGCCGGGCGAGTCGGTGGGCTACGGCAGCGCCTACGTCGCCGAGCGGACCCTGCGCATCGGCATCGTGGCCTGCGGTTACGCCGATGGCTACCCGCGCCACGCCGGCACGGGCACGCCGGTGCTGGTCGATGGCGTTCGCAGCTCGACCGTCGGCCGCGTCTCGATGGACATGCTGGCGGTGGATCTCACGCCGGTGCCGTCGGCCCGGCCGGGCAGCGAGGTCACGCTGTGGGGGCAGGGCCCGCGTGGCAGCCGCCTGCCGATCGACGAAGTGGCGCGAGCCGCCGGCACCATCGGCTACGAGCTGATGTGCGCGCTGGCGCCTCGCGTGCCGGTGAGCGTCGCGGACTGAAGGGCCTCGAGGCTCAAGCCCGCAAGGCCTCCGCGGCGAACTGCTGTGGGTAGGCCGGTGACGTGGCCTCGGCCAAGCCCTTGACGATCTGGCCGAGCCGCTTGATGGCAGCCTCCATGCGCGGCGACCAGGGTTCGCCGTACTGCAGGCGGATGAAGTGGTCGAAGCGGCGGCTGATGCTGAAGGCCGCGCCGGGCGCCACGCCGATGTGCTCCAGCCGCGCGAGGGCGAACACCGCGCGCGAATCCACGTGCCGCGGCAGCTCTATCCACAGCAGCAGCCCGCCCTGCGGCACGCTCAGCCGGCAGCCCATTGGGAAGTAGCGCGCCACCGCATCCGCCATGTGATGCGCCTGCGCCTTGAGCGACGCGCGCAGCTTGCGCAGGTGGTGGTCGTAGCCGCCGTCGCGCATGAATTGCGCGAGCACCTCCTGCTGCAGCATCGGGCTGGCGCACGACATGCGCATCTTCAGCGCCTGCGCCTTCATCAGATGCCGGCCGGGCGCCATCCAGCCGATGCGGTAGCCCGGCGCCACCGTCTTGGTGAAGGCCGAGCACAGGATCACGTCGTTGTGCTGGTCGTAGCTCTTGAGCACCGGCGGGCGCTGCTCGCCGAAGTAAAGCTCGCCGTAGATGTCGCTCTCGATCAGGCTGATGCCGCGCTCGGCGCACAGCTGAACCAGGCGGCGCTTGTGCTCCACCGGCATCAGGCTGCCGCCCGGGTTGGGGAAGTGCGGCAGCACGACGCAGGCGCGCACCGTGCGCGGCCCCTGGGTGGCGAAATCCAGCGCCTCCAGCGAGATGCCGGCGCGTGGATGGCTCGGGATCTCCAGCGCGCGCATGCCCAGGCTCTCGATGGTCTGCAGCAGGCTGAAGTAGGTCGGTGACTCGACCACGACCGTCTCGCCCGGCGAGGCGACCGATTTCAGCGCCAGGTACAGCGCCTCCATGCCGCCGTTGGTGATCATGATCTCCTCCGGCCGCAGCTGCACACCCGATCCGACGGCCCGGCGCGCGATCTGCTGGCGCAGCGCCAGGCTGCCCGCCAGCGAGTACGTCGTGGCGTATTCGGGGTGGCGCCGGTTCACGCTGGCGAGAATGGCCTGCAGCTTGGCCTCGGGCAGCAAGGGCCGCGCGGGCAGCGCCTGGAAGGCCGGCAGGGCCTGCGGATCCTCCATGGTCAGCAGGAAGTCGTGCAGGACCTGGTCCATGTTCACGAACGCTGCGCCGTCGACGCGCAGGTCGACCTGCGGCTCGGGCAATGCCGGTGGCGGCGGCATGACGAAGTAGCCGGACTTGGGCCGCGCCTGGACGATGCCGCGATCCTCCAGGTGTCTCAGCGCCTGCAGCGCGGTGGTGATGCTGACTCCGTGCTGTTGGCTGAGTTGGCGCACCGAGGGCAACCGCTCGCCGGCGCGCACCGCGCCATGAGCGACCGCCAGCTCGATCTGCTGAGCGATGCGCTGGTAAAGCAGGGCGGGTGGCGAGGTCGAATCCGGGGCGCTGGCATCCATGGCGACCCCATTGTGAGGACATCGGTCAGCCCTGTACCAGCACAGATGTCGCCATCTGTGCCCGATACAGAGGGCTTCGGCGGGGATCTGTGCTGATCGATATGCCCGGGCGCTGGATCTGCCGCGCTGGGCGGGCCTTGGCCAGACTGGCGGCGCCTTCAAGGAGCCTGCCATGTCATCCCCCGAAACGACTTCGACCACTCTTCACATGGGCGCTGGACAGTTCCTGCATTGCGCCGAGAACCGGCCGGTCTGGCTGAGTGTGCTGCGTGGTCGGGTCTGGGTGACCCATGCGCTCGATCCGGACGACCACTTCCTCGACCCCGGGCAGTCGATCCGGCTGCCGGCCGGCGCGCAGGCGCTGGTCGGATCCGAGACCGCGGCACAGCTCCTGCTTGTGGAGGACGGCGGGCGCACCCGCGATCGGATCCCGGGCGCGACAATCGCAGCCCCGCCGCCTCGAACCTGCCCGCAACCATGACCCAGCCCGCCCACCAGTTGTCCATGACCGTGCTGATGACGCCCGACATGGCGAACTTCAGCGGCAATGTCCACGGCGGAACGATCCTGAAGCTGCTGGACCAGGTGGCCTACGCCTGCGCCAGCCGCTATGCCGGCCGCTACGTGGTGACGCTGAGCGTCGACCAGGTCATGTTCCGCCAGGCCATCCACGTGGGCGAACTGGTGACCTTCCTGGCCGCGGTCAACCACACTGGCACCTCGTCGATGGAGATCGGCATCAAGGTGGTGGCCGAGAACATCCGCACCCAGGAAGTGCGCCACGCCAACAGCTGCTTCTTCACCATGGTGGCCGTGGGCGACGACGGCAAGCCGGTGCCCGTGCCGCCGCTGCGCCCCTTCACCCCGGACGAAAAGCGCCGCTCCGACAACGCCAAGATCAGGCGCCAGCTGCGGGCCGAGATGGAGCAGCGGCAGCGCGAGATGCGGGTTCTGCCGGCGCCGGGCGAGTCGGCCTGACCGCGCACCGTCTCGGACGGTGCCTGCGAGGCCCCACGGTCGGGCCTTGGCTACGCCCGCTTGAAGAGGGCCAGCGCGGCACCGGCCAGCATGAACAGGCTGCCGAAGACGCGGTTCATGCCGCGCATCTGGCGCGGCGTCCGGAACAGGCCCAGCACGCGTGAGGCCAGCGCGGCGTAGCCGGTCATCACGGCGAACTCGACCACGCCGAAGGTGGCGCCGATCACGAGGTACTGCGGGAGCAGTGGCTGGGCGGTTTCGACGAACTGCGGCAGGACCGCGAGCAGGAACACGGTGCCCTTGGGATTCACGGCGTTGACCATCCAGCCGCGCAGCACCAGCTGTGCCGTGGTGGCCAGCGGCGAACTGTCGTCGCGAGCGACCAGCGGCTGGGCCGGCGCGCGCCACTGCTGAATGCCCAGCCACACCAGGTAGGCCACGCCCAGCCACTTGACGAGGCTGAAGGCGGTGGCCGAGGTGGCCAGCAGGGCGCCCAGACCGACGCCCACGACGGCCAGCTGGGTGCAGACGCCCAGCCCCAGCCCGAAGGCGATTCTCTGTCCGCGGGCGAAGCCGTGGTTCAGGCCCGCACCCATGGCGGCAATGGCGCCGGGCCCGGGCGACAGGCTGATCGCCACGGTGGCGATGAAAAAGGGGATCCAGGTGGCGAGGTCCATCGAGCCAGTGTAGGCGCACGCCCGCACCGGTATGGAGCCCAGGGCGTGCGCGGATCCGGCTTTGCCGGTCCGCTGCGCGAGCACCCTTGGGGGGCAGGCCCCGGGAGGGGCCGTGGGGGCCAACATCCTTTGCGCGGATCCGGCTTTGCCGGTCCGCTGCGCGAGCCCCCTTGTATGTTCGAAGCCGTATTCAGCATGATTCGAATGGGCGAATGGTCAGCTGCAATCGACTTGCTGCGATTCATAGCTTCGGTTCGTGGGTACGTGCACAGCCCGAGCCCCCTGTGAGCCTTGAGCTCGTCCCCAAGCACTGGGCGTGCACGTTCCTTCGTTTGCCGCCAAGCCCGAACAGTTACCCGAGTCCGAACTCGCATGACGCAAGGATGGGACATGGCAAACGTTTCTTCTCACGAATCGGTCGCCAGCGCGGCGCTGGCCTATGTCGGCGTGGACATGGCCAAGGCCACGTTCGTCTGGGCGCGGCACGGCGACTCCCGCAGCCAGTCGTTGAACAACGCCCAGGACGGCTTCGAGGCCCTGTTGCACGCGCTTCGGGACGGGCCAGTGGGTCTGATCGTCATCGAAGCCACGGGCGGGCTGGAGCGAGCGCTGGCGCTGCGGCTGGTCCAGCACGGCTTGCCGGTGGCGGTGGTCAATCCGCGTGCGGCGCGCGAGTTCGCGCGCTCGATGGGGCACTTGGAGAAGGACGACACCATCGACGCGATCGCGCTGGCCCATCTGGCACAGACCTTGGCCGCCAAGCCCAACCAGGCCGGTGTCCGCTTCGCACCCGCGCCACCCGAGGTGGAGGCGCTTCAGGCGCTGGTGCAGCGCCGAGCGCAGTTGCTCAACATGCGCACGGCCGAACAGAACCGTCGCGCCGGGGCCGTGCGCGTGCTTCAAAAGAGCATCGGTGCGGTCATCAAGACATTGGACAAGGAGATCGCCAGGCTCGACCACGACATCGACGATCACCTGGACAAGCATTTCAAGGCACAGACCGCCCGCCTGGGCAGCATCAAGGGCGTCGGGCCGGTGACTTGTGCTGTCGTCCAGGCCTTCCTGCCCGAACTGGGTCATGTGTCGAACCAGCGCATCTCCAAGCTGGCCGGGCTGGCGCCGTTGAACCGCGACTCCGGTGCCGCGCACGGCAAGCGCCACATCTACGGCGGGCGCAAGATCGTGCGCTGCACGCTGCACATGGCCATGCGCAGCGCCGTGCGCTTCAACCCTGTCATCAAAGCCTATTACGACCGGCTCATTGCCGCTGGCAAGACTGACAAGGTGGCCGTTACCGCCTGCTCGCACAAGCTGCTGCGCATCCTCAACGCCATGGCCCGCACCGGAAAGGAGTGGAACCCCGAGCTTCATGGCATCACCGCTTGACGGCGAACACAGTTGCTTGGGGGGCAGGCCCCGGGAGGGGCCGTGGGGGCCTAATCCCCCCAGCCGACGAGGGCCAGGACTTGCTCGATCACGTCGCCCGTGAGGGGTGTGCGGAACAGGCGGATGCCGGCGGCATCGGCGCGGCGGCGTTCGGCTGCGGTGCCGGGTTCGGCCAGCAGCGCGATGTGGCAGCTCGGATGTTGCTTGCGCAGGCGCTCGCCGGTCGCCAGGCCTGCTTCACCCGGAATCTCGACGATCACCAGGTCGGTCTCGCCCTCGGCCAGCTCGACCAGCGCGCTCTCGCCATCCCCCGCCTCGTTCACCCGCGCGTCGGGCCAGCGATTGCGGATCAGGCCGGCGGCGTGCGTGCGCGACACCGCGCGGGCGTCGACGACGAGGATCGAAGGGGCGAGGACGACGGCACTGCTCATGGTGGAACTGCAAGTGGAGGTGGTGTGCGAACGGATCATCGGCCGGCCCCGCCGACAATGAACGCCGGAAACGCGCCGAGTCGCGCCCCTATTTCACGGTCGCCAGCCCGGTCTGGCGGCCCCTCGATCCCAGCCGATGAGCAAATCCAAGTCGATCTACGTCTGCAGCCAGTGCGGCGGTACCAGCCCGAAATGGCTGGGCCAATGCCCTCACTGTCGCGCCTGGAACTCGCTGGAGGAGTCGGTGGCCGAAGCGCCGGCCGGCCAGGCGAAGAATCGCTTCCAGTCGCTCGCCAGGCCCCAGCCGGTGGCCACGCTCAGCGAGATCGAGGCCGCCGAAGTGGCCCGCACGCCCACCGGGCTGGAGGAGCTGGACCGCGTGCTGGGAGGCGGCATCGTCGAAGGCGGCGTGGTGCTGATCGGCGGCGACCCGGGCATAGGCAAGAGCACGCTGCTGCTGCAGGCCGCCGATGCGCTTTCGCAGCAGATGAAGGTGCTCTACGTGACCGGCGAGGAGTCGGGTGCCCAGGTCGCTCTGCGGGCACGCCGGCTCGGCCTGGCGGGCAAGTCGCTGCGCGTGCAGGCCGAGATCAACCTGGAGCGCATCCTCGCGACCATCGAGGTCGAGCAGCCGGCCTTCTGCGTCATCGACTCGATCCAGACGATGTACTCCGAACAGCTGTCCAGCGCGCCGGGCTCGGTGGCGCAGGTGCGCGAGTGCGCGGCGCAGCTCACTCGCAGCGCCAAGGCGGGCGGCTGCACCATCGTCCTGGTCGGCCACGTGACCAAGGAGGGCGCCCTGGCCGGGCCGCGCGTGCTCGAGCACATCGTCGACACGGTGCTGTACTTCGAAGGCGACACGCATTCGAGCTTCCGCCTGGTGCGGGCGATCAAGAACCGCTTCGGAGCGGTCAACGAGATCGGCGTCTTCGCCATGACCGAGAAAGGCCTGAAGGGCGTCAGCAACCCGAGCGCGATCTTTCTCTCGACGCACGGCGAGCCGGTGCCGGGCTCCTGCGTGATGGTCACGCTCGAAGGCACGCGGCCGATGCTGGTCGAGATCCAGGCGCTGGTCGATTCGGGTGGCCCGAGCCCGCGACGCCTGTCGGTCGGCCTGGAGCGTGACCGGCTGGCGATGCTGCTGGCCGTGCTGCACCGGCACGCCGGCATCGGCTGCCTGGATCAGGACGTGTTCGTCAACGCGGTCGGCGGCGTGCGCATCAGCGAGCCCGCGGCCGACCTGGCGGTGCTGCTGGCCATCCGCAGCAGCCTGGCCGGCCGCCCGCTGCCGCGGGGCTTCGTCGCCTTCGGCGAGGTCGGGCTGGCCGGCGAGGTGCGGCCGGCGCCGCGGGGGCAGGAGCGTCTGAAGGAAGCCGCCAAGCTCGGCTTCTCGGTCGCGCTGGTGCCCAAGGCCAACGCGCCGAAGAAGCCGATCGAAGGCCTAGCCATCCACCCGGTCGAGCGCATCGAGCAGGCGATCGACGTGTTGCGCGAGCTAAGCTGAAGGCCATGCGCTGGGCCATCCTCTCCGACATCCACGGCAACCTGCCGGCGCTCGAGGCCGTGGTGCGGGCCATCGAGTCGGAGGGCATCGAACACGTGGTGCAGCTCGGCGATGCGCTGTCCGGGCCGCTGTGGCCGGCCGAGACCGCCGACCGGCTGATGTCGCTGGACTGGCCGGCGATCGCCGGCAACCACGAGCGGCAGGTGCTGACCCTGCCGCTGGACAGGATGGGCGCCACCGATCGCCACGCTGCCGAGCGGCTGGACGACCAGCAGCTCGCCTGGATGCGCGCCCTTCCGGCCACCCGCTGGCTCGGCGAAGACGTCTTCTGCTGCCACGGCACGCCGACGAGCGACCTGGTCTACCTGATGGAAACCGTGACGCCCGACTTCGGCCTGCACGGCTCGAGCGGGATCCGCGCCGCCAGCGCCAACGAACTTGCCGAACGCCTGGGCGAGACCGGTGCTGCGGTGGTGCTGTGCGGTCACTCGCACGTGCCGCGTGTCACCCACGCCGGCGCGAGTCTCGTCCTCAACCCCGGCAGCGTCGGCCTGCCGGCCTATGACGATGAGCATCCGCACCGTCATCACGTCGAGGCCGGCAGCCCGCTCTCCCGCTGGGCGGTGCTCGACCGTGTCGGGGGTGGGTTCGCCGTCGCGCTCAGGGCCACGCCGTACGATCATGAAAAGGCGGCACGCCAGGCCGAGGCGAACGGCCGCGGCGACTGGGCCGATGCGCTGCGCACCGGCCGCGTCGGCCGCACCGAGACGGATGTCAAACGAGAACGAGGAGTGGGCCAGTGAACAAGCACGAGGTGATCGGGTGGGGCCTCGGCTCGCTCGCCGTGGCCGTCGGCTACGTGCAGTGGGGTTGGCAAGGCGTGTTGCTTGCCATCACGCTGGTGGTCTTCTGGCTGCTGCTGCAGTTCAGCCGCGGGGTGCGCAGCCTGCGCGAAGCGGCGGGCGCGCCCGTCGGCTCGGTGCCCAGCGCGGTGATGCTGCACACCCGGCTCCAGGCCGGCATGAACCTGCCGGCGATCCTGCGGCTGGCCGGCAGCCTGGGCCGCAAGGTGGCGGACGATCCGGAGACCTTCGAATGGGCCGACGAATCCGGCGCAACGCTGAGGGCAGAAATGAAAGCGGGCCGACTGGCCCGCTGGGAGTTGCTGCGCGCCGGCCAGGCGGAGGATGCGGCCCGCTCCGAGCCGCCGCCTCCGGCCTGAGGCGGTGGTTCCGCTTCAGCCGCCCAGGCGACGGCGACGCAGGGCGGACACGCCGAGCACCGCCAGGCCGCTGATGAACATGGCATAGGCGCCCGGCTCGGGCACAGCCACCGCCTGGTACCAGGCGCTCGTCGTGCCGCCGTAGTCGATGCCTTGCACGTGGGCGGCGAAGTCGGTGAAGTGGTCGGCTCCGCCGTCCCAGGTCCAGCTGACGGTCTCGTCGTCGAGCAGCCGGTCCTGCTGCTTGCCGGTCAGGTCGAAGCGGAACTCCCAGCCGCCGCCTGGCCCGCCGCCGTTGGCCATGCTGACGGACGTGTCGCCCTGGACATCGGTGACGTTGCCCACCATGTCGCCATCCACCGCCAGGGCGCCGAGGAAGGGCTCCGAGCCGGTGAACTGGTCGAGGCCATAGGCATCGAGGGTGAACAGGACGTCATCGCCCGACACGGTGGCCGTGAGCGTGGCAAAGCTGATCTGCTCAGGGGCGCCGTCGCCGGAGATCAGTTGCCCGAACTCGTAGACGGTGGTCTGGGCGCTGGCGCCCAGGGGCGCGAGCATCACGGCCGCGCAGGCGGCCAATGGGATGGTGAGACGGTTGTACAGGTTCATGGTCAAACCCTCCACCACGGCCGGGCCTCGACAGGGATGCGTGGAAGCCGCGCTGCCCCCAGGCCTGGCAATGGTCAGAATCGTAACTGGATGTAGCCTTTGTTGGAAATCAAAGCGTCATCAAGTCTCAACGTTTTGTGCACTGCACCGGCGGCGCTCGTGGCGCCGCTTCACCGCTGGCGGCGTCGGCGCGCCATCACGCCGATCACGCCCAGGCCGGCCAACATCAAGGCGTAGGAATTCGGTTCGGGCACCGCCAGGGCGGCGTCGTACCAGGCGTTGCTGGTCTCGCCGTACTCGATGCCCTTGACGTGGATCGCGAAGTTGTCGAAATGACCTGCGCCACCGACCCAGGTCCAGGAGACGGATTCGTTGTCGAGCAGCTTGCCGGTGGTGTCGCTGAAGTCGAACTTGAACTCGAAGCTGCCGTCCGGGCCATCGCCCTTGCCCATCGTCACGTTGGCGTCGCCGTTCACGTCCGAGACTGCGCCCGTCTTCAGGCCATCGACAGACATGGCGCCGATCCACGGCTCGGCTCCGCTGAACTGATCCAGCCCGTAGGCATCGAGCGTGAACAGCACGTCGTCCCCGACGACGGTGGCGCTCAGGGTGGCAAAGCTGGCGGTCAACGGTGCGCCGTCTCCCTGGATCAGCGAGCCGAAATCGTAGGCTTCGGCCCACGCCGGCGCCGGGGCCAGCGCGGCGGCCACGAGGGCCAGGGCGCCGGTCACGCGGTGCAGAAACGAACGCATCGAGATACCTCCATGAATCTTGTGTTGGTTGGACTCGCACCCCCTGACGGGGGCTGAGTGAGGGGTCTGGTGGGGAGTGTGCGTAAAAGCCTGTACTGTTAGAAGGTGTAAGTAGGGTTCGAGTTAGGGGGAAAAGAGGAGGTGTGGTTTGCACGCCGACAAAGGGTGTGAAGGAATGCACGAACCCCTGCGGGTGCAGCGTTCCGGACTTGACCGCCGACACCTCGCCGTCCCTCGTGGGAAGGCCTTGGCGCCCACCTAGAATCTGCCCTTCGCCCGTTGCTCGAACGGGCCAGGAATCACGAGAGGAAGAGCGCCATGGGCATGGACGATCGCGACGGCAAGATCTGGATGGATGGGCAGCTGGTGGAGTGGCGCGACGCCAAGATCCATGTGCTGACCCACACGCTGCACTACGGCTGCGGTGCCTTCGAGGGCGTGCGCGCCTACGACGCCGTCGGCGGCACGGCGATCTTCCGCCTGCGCGAGCACACCGAGCGGCTGTTCAACTCGGCCAAGATCCTGCGCATGAAGATCCCCTTCTCGCTGCAGGAGGTGATGGATGCGCAATGCGCCGTCGTGCGCGAGAACGGCCTGAAGAGCGGCTACCTGCGCCCGCTGACGTGGATAGGCTCCGAGAAGCTGGGCGTGAGCCCCAAGGGCAACAAGATCCACCTGATGGTCGCGGCCTGGCCCTGGGGCGCCTACCTGGGCGAAGAGGGCATGAAGCGCGGCATCCGGGTGAAGACCTCCAGCTTCACCCGCCACCACGTGAACATCACCATGACCCAGGCGAAGACGGTGAGCAACTACACCAACTCGATCCTGGCCAACATGGAAGCCACGGATGACGGTTACGACGAGGCGATGCTGCTCGACGCCTCGGGCTTCGTCTCCGAAGGCGCCGGCGAGAACCTGTTCATCATCAAGAACGGCGTGGTCTACACGCCCGATCTGTCGGCCGGCGCGCTCAACGGCATCACCCGCAACACCATCTTCTCGATCTGCCAGGACCTCGGCCTGAAGCTGGTCGAAAAGCGCATCACGCGCGACGAGGTCTACATCTGCGACGAGGCCTTCTTCACCGGCACCGCCGCCGAGGTCACCCCGATCCGAGAGCTGGATCGCATCGAGCTGGGCGCGGGCATGCGCGGGCCCATCACCGAAAAGATCCAGGCCGCCTTCTTCGACATCGTCAACGGCCGCAACGCCAAGTACGCCGAGTGGCTCACCCGCGTCTGACCCCACACCTCCATAGACCATGAGTGCCGTGTCCCCTGCCGCCGCCGCTGTCGTGGAAGTCACCGCCAAGGATCTCCAAGGTCCCGGCGTCGTCTTCTGCCCCAACCCCAAGATGCCCCTGTGGAGCAACCACCCCCGCGTCTTCATCGATCTGGCCCAGGAGGGCGAAGGCAAGTGCCCGTACTGCGGCACCGTCTATCGACTGAAGGCCGGCGAGACGCTGGGCCACGGGCACTGAACAAGGCCCCTACGCCGCCTACGGCGTCGGTCCCCCGAGGGGATCGGTCGCCTAGGGGCGGCCCGTTGGCGACCGAGCAGGCCCCTACGCCGCCTTCGGCGTCGGTCCCACGAGGGGATCGGTCGCCTAGGGGCGGCCCGTCGGCGACCGAGCAGGCCCCTACGCCGCCTTCGGCGTCGGTCCCACGAGGGGATCGGTCGCCTAGGGGCGGCCCGTCGGCGACCGAGCAGGCCCCTACGCCGCCTACGGCGTCGGTCCCCCGAGGGGATCGGTCGCCTAGGGGCGGCCCGTTGGCGACCGAGCAGGCCCCTACGCCGCCTTCGGCGTCGGTCCCACGAGGGGATCGGTCGCCTAGGGGCGGCCCGTCGGCGACCGAGCAGGCCCCTTCGCTGCCTTGGGCGTCGGGCCCCGAGGGGATGGGCGTCGCCCGGTGAACACGGCGCGCCCCCCGTTACCGACCGAGGCCGCGGTCTGGGCCGAAGCCAACGCTGCGCTGCTCGACCTGCTGCGCCGGCGCGACCCGGCGCATGCCCTGCAGCGGTTGGCGCGGGCCTGCGTGCACCTGCTCGGAGGCCGCTGGAGCCTGATCGAGGCGCGCCATCGCGGGCACGCCATCGCGGGCGGCCGTTTCGAGGCCCGCCGCGAGCGCCCGACCGTGCCCGCCGGCCTGGCCTGGCAGGTGCCGCTCAAGCACCTGGGCAGCACCGTCGGCACCTTGCAAGTGGAGTTGCCTGCCGGCACCGAGCTGGAGACGGCGTCCGAACGCCTGCGCCCGCTGATGGAGGCCGCCGGCGAACTGATCGCCCACTGGCTGGCCGCCCGCGGGCAGGTCGGCGCCGACTCGCTGTCGCTGCAGCGCGCGGCCATGCGCGAGGGCGGCACTTTCGTCTGGGAATGGGACCTGGCGACCGACGCGCTGGGCGACATCGACGAAGGCGCGCTCATGCTCGGCTACCCGCCGGGCAGCATTGGCCACACCCAGGCCGACTGGGACCGGCTGATCCACCCCGACGATGTCGACGGCGTCGAACAGGCCTACCAGGCCCATGCCCGCGGGGAGATCGAGAGCTACCGCGCGGTCTACCGGGCGCGCGCCGCCGAAGGCGACTGGCGCTGGATCGAGGAGCGCGGCCGCATCGTCGAGCGCGACATGGCCGGTCGGCCGACGCGCATGTTCGGCACCCAGACGGACGCCACGCTGCAGCACCAGCTGGAACAGGCCCGGCGCAACCAGCTGGCGGCGGAAGCCGCGAATGCCGCGAAGACGCAATTCCTCTCCCGCGTGAGCCATGAGCTGCGCACGCCGCTGAACGCGGTGCTCGGCTTCGCCCAGCTGCTCGAGGTCGATCGCGGCGAGCCGCTGACCCTCGCGCAACGCCGGCGGGTGCAGCTCATCCGCCAGGCCGGCGACTACCTGCTGGCCATGATCGGCGACCTGCTCGATCTTTCGCTGGTCGAGGCCGGCCGGCTGCCCATGCAGGAGGAGTCGGTGCCGCTGGGCGCGCTGGTGCGCGACTGCCTCGACCTCGTGCGAGGCCAGGCCGCGGAGGCGGGCGTCATCCTGGCGCAGCGGCTGATCCGGCCGCGTGTGGCGGTTCGAGGCGACACCATGCGGCTGAAGCAGGTGCTGATCAACCTGCTCAGCAATGCCATCAAGTACAACCGGCGCGGCGGCAGCGTGGAGCTGAGTGCGCACATCCAGGGCGGGCAATGCCTGCTCGAGGTGCGCGACACCGGCATCGGCCTGCCGGCGGACCGGCTGGACAAGCTTTTCCTGCCCTTTCAGCGGCTGGGCCGCGAGTCCGGCCCGGTCCAGGGATCGGGCCTGGGCCTCGCGCTTTCGCAGGCCCTCGTGCAGGCCATGGGCGGCTCGCTGAGCGCGCATCCGCTGCCGGCCGAAGAAGGGCCGGGCACGGCCTTCAGGCTCGTGCTGCAGCTGGCGGACTGAAGCCCGTCGTCAGCCGAGCCGGCCACGAAGCGCCAGGAGGCACTGCACCTGGCGGGTGATCGGCTCGGGCACAGGCAGTTCGCCAGCCCACATCGCGCGGATCGTCCGGGCCGTGCCGGCGGCGTCTATGCCGCCCGGCAGCTCGGGCAGGGCGGTGAGGCTGCCACCCTGGGCCTCCACCGACAGGCTGTCATCGCGCAAGCCGCCGACGAAGCACTTGAGCGCGGGCAGCCGGCGGGCATCAGCCACCGGCTCGCCTTCCGTGCCGCGCATCAGCAGCGCCGTGGCACCGGTCAGCGCCAGGAAGTCGGACAGGCTGGTGGCGTATTCGGGATGGGTGTGGTTGACCACCCGCAGCGCGCCGGGCACGGCCGGCAGCAGCTTGGCCAGCGTGTGGCCGGAGTTGCGAACGCCGAGCACGGCACGCAAGGCCAGCAGCGCGGCGAGCGAGGGATGCAGCACGTCGATCGGCATGAAGACCGGCTGGCCGGCGGCCCAGCGGGCTTGCGCTTCGGCGGCGCCCTGTGCCGGAGGCAGGTCGAGCGCTTCGAAGACCTGGGCACTCGTCGTGCGGGCGGCATCCGTGAGCGGCCCGTGCACCAGCACCGGCACGCCCTCGCGCGCCAGCAGCAACGCCAGCAGAGGCGTCAGGTTGGGCAGCTTGCGCGCGCCGTTGTAGCTGGGCAGCACGATGGCCGGCGAAGGCGCATGCAGCGCGAGCGTGCGGGGCACCACGGCGTCCATGAAGCCGGACAGCTCCTCCGGCGTTTCGCCCTTGATCCGCATGGCGAGTGCGAAGCCGCCTTTCTCGAGGTCGCTCAGCCGGCCGTCGAGCAGCTGGCTCATCAGGTCGAAGGCCTTGTCTCGCGACAGCGGCCGGGCGCCGTCCTTGCCGCGGCCGATCTCCTTGAGGTAGACAGCGATGCTCATCCCGGCATTGTCAGGCCGGTCGCTGGCGCCCCCTCGGGCCGGCGGGGGCGAACGGCCCTGAAGCCGGTCTTTCGGGGTTCATGCCGCGACCGGCACCACCTTCGCGATCGAGCGCAGCGTGGGCAGGCAGGAGCCGCAGTTGGTGCCGCACTTCAGCGCCGCCTGGCATTGGGCAATGCGCTCGTCTAGCGCGCCGGCGCGCTGCGCCAGGTCGGCCCGGATGGCGGCCTCGTCGACGTTGAAGCAGGTGCAGACCTGCGGGCTGCGCGGCGTGGCGGCCTTCTGCGCCAGCGCGCCGGGTGCCAACAGCTGTCGGCCCGGGCCGGGCAGGGTCTGGTCGGCTTCGAGCAGCTGGCGCAGCCAGGCTTCCCCGCTGACGTCACCGGCGACCCAGAAGGCCTGCAGGCGCTCGGCGCCGTCGGGATCCCGCGCCACCTTGAGGGCGCGCTGCTGGCCTCGGCGGGCGTCCTGGTAGGCCAGCACGCCGGGCGCGCCCAGGCCCAGCATCTCGCGCAGCGGCGCCAGCACCTGCGGCGCCGGTGCTTCGGCGGCGCCCGCGCGCAGCAGCAGGCCCAGGCGGCCGGCACCATCCGGCCCGACGACGGTGCCGGTCAGGGGCCGGTCCGGCTCGCGGCCGAAGGGCAGCAGGCTCGCGTACCCGAACAAGGCCAGGGCGGGCTTGAGCCGCTCGCGCAGGGCCAGCGCTTCGTCCGCCGGCAGCCAGGCCATGGCCGTCAGCCGCCAAGGCAGGACGAGCTTCTCGATCGCGACCGCGGCGTGCTTGAGCTCCGGCTGCTTGGATTGCGGGCAGAAGCGCGGCGTGGTGAGCGCGTTGACGCCGGACATCGGACGGCCTTGCGCATCGTGGCCGGACAGCACCTCCTCGCCCCAGTGCATGGCGATGAAGGCCTGCGTGGGCGCGATGGCGTCGCTGCCGCGCGCCGGCAGCACCACCTGGCCGCGGCGCGAGCGCACGCGCACCAGGTCGCCCTCGGCGAGCTTCAGGCGCTGCAGGTCCTGCGGATGCAGGTCGATGCAGGGCCATCCCTCGTGGCCGTAGAGACGGCCGAGGGTGCCGGTGCGGCTCATGCCGTGCCACTGGTCGCGCAGGCGGCCGGTGTTGAGGCTGAACGGGAAGCGCGCGTCGCGCGGCTCGGCGAGCGGTGCGAAGGGCACGTCGGCGAACGACGCCTTGCCGTCGGCCGTGGGGAAGACGCCGTCTTCATACAGCCGTGCCTTGCCTTGCTCGGCGCCCTCGGGCAGCGGCCACTGTTGCGGGCCGAGGGACTCCAGCATCGCGTAGCTCAGGCCGGTGATGTCGAGGTCGCGGCCGCGGGTGGACTCGCGGTGCTCCAGCCAGACCGATTCGGGTGTCGGGTAGTCGAACAGCGCCGCGCGTTCGGGCGCGATGCGGGCCGCCAGGCGCTGGGCGACGTCGCGCGCGATGGCCCAGTCGTGCCGCGCCTCGCCCGCGGGCGGCACGGCGGGGCGGACGCGGCTGATGCGCCGCTCGCTGTTGGTGACCGTGCCGTCCTTCTCGCCCCAGGTCGTCGCGGGCAGCAGCAGGTCGGCGTAGCCGCAGGTCGCAGTGGTCGCAAAGGCCTCCTGCACGATGACGAACTCGGCACGCTCCAGGGCGCGGCGCACGGTGGCCTGGTCGGGCAGCGACTGCGCGGGGTTGGTGCAGGCTATCCACAGCGCCTTGATCTGCCCGTCGGCCGCCGCCTCGAACATCTCGACCGCGGTCTTGCCCGCCGCCGAGGGCACCTCAGGCACGCCCCACAGGCGGGCCACTTCGGCGCGGTGCGCCGGGTTGGAAAGATCGCGGTGCGCGCTCAGCAGGTTGGCCAGGCCGCCCACCTCGCGCCCGCCCATCGCATTGGGCTGGCCGGTCAGCGAGAAGGGCCCGGCGCCCGGCTTGCCGATCTGGCCGGTGGCCAGGTGCAGGTTGATGAGAGCGGCGTTCTTGGCGGTGCCGGCACTGCTCTGGTTCAGGCCCTGGCAATAGAGCGACAACGTGGGCGTGTCCTGGCCGAACCAGCGCGCCGCGGTGACGATGTCGGCCTCCTTCAGGCCGGTCAGGCGGGCCGTCTCGCGCGGCGTGTACTCGCGCACCCGGTTGCGCAGGGCGGCAAAGCCGGTGGTGTGGGCCTCGATGTAGCGCGTGTCGGTCAGGCCCTCCCACAGCAGCAGGTGCAGCAGGCCGTGGTAGAGCGCCACGTCGCTGCCCGGCAGCAACTGCAGGTGCAGGTCCGCTGCCGCGGCGGTCTCGGTGCGCCGCGGGTCGGCGACGATCCACTTCTGGGCCGGGTTGGCGCGCTTCGCATCTTCGAGCCGGCGCATCAGGATGGGATGCGCCCAGGCCATGTTGCTGCCGGTGATGAACACCGTCTGCGCGTGCTGGAAGTCCTCGTACGAGCACGGCGGCGCATCGGCGCCCAGCGTGGCCTTGTAGCCGGCCACCGCGCTGGACATGCACAGGCGCGAGTTGGTGTCGACGTGGTTGCTGCCGATCAGGCCTTTGACCAGCTTGTTGAAGACGTAGTAGTCCTCGGTCAGGAGCTGGCCGGAGATGTAGACGCCGATCGCATCCGCGCCATGGGCCTGATGGATCGCTGCGAGCTTGCTGGCGGCCTCATCGAGCGCCTCTTCCCAGCCGATGGCCACCGGCGCCGCACCGCGTGCAGCACGTCGCATCGGCGCCAGCAGCCGCGTCTGCCGCGTGACCGATGCGGTCGCGGTCAGGTGCAGCGTCGAGCCCTTGCTGCACAGCCGGCCCAGGTTCGCCGGATGCTCCGGGTCGCCGCGCACGCCGGTGATCTGCGCACCGTCGTGCTCGATGATGACGCCACACCCGACCCCGCAGTAGCAGCAGGTGGACTTCGTTTCGTGTGCCACGTCGCTGCCGCTCAGGCCGCGATCTTGCGCGTCTGCGGCCCGGCCATAGGCACGGGCAGGTCGGTGCCCAGCGTGGCCAGCTCGGCGGCATTGAGGTGCACCACGCCGTCGACGATCTGCACGCTGAACTTCGGCGTGCAGCCTTCGTCGGGCGCGGCGGCCACGCCGTCGCACAGGCCGATGCTCCAGTTGTGCAGCGGGCAGGCGACGCTCTCGCCGAAGACGATGCCCTGGCTCAGCGGGCCGCCCTTGTGCGGGCAGCGGTCCAGCAGGGCGAACACGCGGTCGGTGGCACTGCGGAACACGGCGACGGCGGCGCCGCGTTCACGCGCGACGCGGCGCGAGCCCAGCGGCGGGATGTCCTCTATGCGGCAGATGGCGGTCCAGTCGGACATGGCGGCTTTCCTTCGGCAATTCAGAAATCAGGGTGGCCCTAGCTCGCGGCCCGGGCATACAGGCCGGTGATGTGGTCCATCACCTGCAGGATGTTTTCGCTGGCGACGAACACGTTCCTCGCGTTGCGTGCGTCGGGGGCCTGTCCGCGGCCGAGCGCCGCGTCGTAGAAGACCCACTGCTGGCGTGCCATGACGATCTGCTCCTGGATGGCCGCGGTCGTCTCGGGCGCGGCGGCCAGCTTGTCGAGCGCGGCCACGAACTCGGCCCGCGCGGTCTCGATCTGCTGGGCCGCGTCGGCCACCGGCACCTTCCAGGCCATGGCCAGCTGGAACTTGGCCATGCGCTGGCTCAGCATGCGCTGGCGGCCGGCCAGGTTGACGAGGTGGCCGACCGGCTTGCCCGCGTGCTGCTCGAGTTGCTGGGTGCCCAGGTGCGCCAGCGCGAGGACCTTGCTGTCCAGGGCCAGCAGGCCGGGCGCCGTCGCCAGCGAGGGCTGGGCGCCGACCAGTGCGCTCTTCAGGCCGCCCCACGCCGCGTCGAGCTGGTCATAGGTGTTGCGGATGCCGTCGGTCGGCGCAAAGGCGCGCAGCTCGGCCAGCTGGCGTTCGAACAGGGCCATCGAATCGCCCAGGACGCGATCGGCCCGGATGTCCTCCAGCTTCTGGCCCAGCGCCAGCCAGCCCTTGACCATGCGCTGCGAAAGCATTCGCTGGCGGCCTGCCTTGTTGATGGCGTCATTGAGATCGCGCACTTGCGCCATCGCGGCGGCCATGGCCGCGCTGCCCAGCGCCATCAGGGCGACACGGCGGGAAACGGAAAACTGCAAGGGGCTCATCCGGAAAAAGTGGAGGGAATCAGACCGGCTGGAACTGACGCAGGTCGACCTTGGCCTTGTCGAACTCGAACCACGGGTCGGGCTCGCCATCCAGCGCGAACTGCAGCTCTGCCCACAGCGCCTTGCGGCCCTCGGCGTCGTCGAGGATCTTCTTCTTGACGTAGTCGAGGCCGACGCGCGAGACGTAGTGGACGGTGCGCTCCAGGTACCAGCCTTCCTTGCGGTACAGCTGCATGAAGGCGCCGGTGTACTCGAGCACCTCCTCGGCCGTCTTGAGCTTGCAGAAGAAGTGCGCGACCTCGGTCTTGATGCCGCCGTTGCCGGCGATGTACATCTCCCAGCCCGAGTCCACGCCGATGATGCCGACGTCCTTGATGCCGGCCTCGGCGCAGTTGCGCGGGCAGCCCGAGACGGCGAACTTGACCTTGTGCGGCGCGTACATGCGCCACATCGCGCGCTCCAGGTCCTTGCCCATCTGGGTCGAGTCCTGCGTGCCCATGCGGCACCACTCGCTGCCGACGCAGGTCTTCACCGTGCGCAGCGCCTTGGCGTAGGCATGGCCCGAGGGCATGCCGATGTCCTTCCAGACGTTGACCAGGTCTTCCTTCTTCACGCCCAGCAGGTCGATCCGCTGGCCGCCGGTGACCTTGACGGTCGGGATCTTGTACTTGTCGACCGCGTCGGCGATGCGGCGCAGCTCGTCGGCCGTGGTCTCGCCGCCCCACATGCGCGGTATCACGCTGTAGGTGCCGTCCTTCTGGATGTTGGCGTGCGAGCGCTCGTTGATGAAGCGGCTCTGCGGGTCGTCCTGCGCCTCCTTGGGCCAGGAGGAGATGAGGTAGTAGTTCAGCGCCGGGCGGCAGCTGGAGCAGCCGTTGGGCGTCTTCCAGCCGAGGAACTCCTGGGTCTGCGGGATGCTGGTCAGGTGCTCCTTGAAGATGGCGTCGCGCACGTCCTGGTGCGAGAGATCGGTGCAGCCGCACATCGCCTTCTTCTTCGGCGTGGCGGAGTAGTCGCCGCCGGCCGTGAACATGATCAGCTGCTCGACGAGACCCGTGCAGGAGCCGCAGCTCGCGCTCGCCTTGGTGTGCTTGCGCACCTCCTCCAGCGTGAACAGGCCCTTGTCCTTGATGGCCTTGCAGATGGTGCCCTTGTTGACGCCGTTGCAGCCGCAGACCTCGTCGGAGTCGGCCATCGCGGCGGCCTTGCTGTGGCCCTCGTGGCCGGTGTCGCCGATGTTCGATTCGCCGAACATCAGGCGATCGCGGATGTCGCCGATGGCGCGGCCTTCGCGCAGCAGCTTGAAGTACCAGCTGCCGTCGACGGTGTCGCCGTAGAGGCACGCGCCCACCAGCTTGTCGCCCTTGAGCACCAGCTTCTTGTAGACGCCGCCCATGGGGTCGGACAGAACGATCTCTTCGGTGCCTTCGCCGCCCATGAAGTCGCCGGCGGAGAACAGGTCGATGCCGGTCACCTTCAGCTTGGTGCTGGTCTGCGAGCCGGTGTAGCGGCCGATGCCGAACTCGGCCAGGTGCGTCGCGCACACCTTGCCCTGCTCGAACAGCGGCGCGACGAGGCCGTAGGCGATGCCGCGGTGCGCAGCGCATTCGCCCACCGCGTAGATGCGCGGATCGGTCACCGTCTGCATGGTGTCGCTCACCACGATGCCGCGATTGCAGTGCAGGCCGCTGGCCTCGGCCAGCGTGGTGTTGGGGCGGATGCCCGCGGCCATCACGACCAGGTCGGCCGGCAGCTCGCGGCCGTCCTTGAACTTCACCGCCCGGACGCGGCCGCTTTCATTGCCCAGCAGCGAGTCGGTCTGCGCGCCGATCTCGAACTTCAGGCCGCGGTCTTCCAGCGACTTCTGCAGCAGCTTGCCCGCCACGTCGTCGAGCTGGCGCTCCATCAGCCACGGCATGATGTGCACGACGCTGACCTGCATGCCGCGCAGCATCAGGCCGTTGGCGGCTTCGAGGCCCAGCAGGCCGCCGCCGATGACCACCGCATGCTGGTGCGTCTTGGCGGTCTCGATCATCGTGTTGGTGTCGGCGATGTCGCGGTAGGCGATCACGCCTTCGAGATCCTTGCCCGGCACCGGCAGCACGAAGGGGTTGGAGCCGGTGGCGATCAGCAGCCGGTCGTAGGGGGCGGTGGTGCCGTCCTCGGCGATGACCAGCCGCTTCACGCGATCGATCTTCGCGACCTTCTTGCCCAGGTGCAGCGTGATGCCGTTCTCTTCGTACCAGGAGACGGGGTTGAGGATGATCTCGTCGATCGTCTGCTCGCCGGCCAGCACCGGCGACAGCAGGATGCGGTTGTAGTTCGGGTGCGGCTCGGCGCCGAAGACGGTGATGTCATAGAGATCGGGCGCAATCTTCAGCAGCTCCTCGAGCGTGCGCACGCCAGCCATGCCGTTGCCGACCATCACGAGCTTCATCTTCTTCATGGTGGGTCGTCCTTTCGTCGTCTTCAGTTCAAAAAAAGCAAGTCGGGTGCCATGACAATGGCGCGCGCGGCGAGGTGGCCGCTGCCCGGATCCCTGTCATGAGCTTCGAGGTCGATGTCGGCTACGCCAGCCTGCGCGGTGCACGCGAGGCCAACGAGGATTTCGCCGGTGCGGTGCATGCGGCGCCGCACGAGAAAAGAGGTGGCCTGATCGGCGCGGTGGCCGACGGCGTGTCCGAAGGCGGCCGCGGCCTGGAGGCGGCGCAGACCACGGTGATGGGCCTGCTCAACGACTTCTTCAGCGCCCCGGCCGCCTGGGAGACCACGGTCGCGCTGGATCGCCTGATAGGCGCGCAGAACGCCTGGCTCGCTTCGCAGAACCACCGCCGTCCGGGCGAGGCACCGGCCCTGACCACGCTGACCGCGCTCGCCCTGCAGGGCCAGACCTGGACGCTCGCCCACATCGGCGACACCCGCGCCTGGCTGCTGCGCGAAGGCGAGCTGGCCCTGCTCAGCCAGGACCACGCCTTCGAGCATCCTGACCAGCGCAGCCGCCTGACCCGCGCGGTGGGCCTGGACGACGCGCTGCGCATCGACTTCGCCCAGGGCGATGCCCGAATCGGCGATGTCTTCGTGCTGACCAGCGACGGCGTGCATGGGGCGTTGAAGACCTCGCGCCTGTCCGAGCTGGTGGCGGCGCAGGCGGCGGAGCATGGCGCGCAAGCCGCGGCCGATGCCCTGGCCCATGCTGCGATCAACGCCGGCAGCCGCGACAACGCGACCGCGCTGGTGTTGCGCGTCACCGGCCTGGATGCGCGCCAGCTCGACGACGAGCAGGCCGACAGCCGGCGCCTGGCCGTGCCGCCGCTGCTGAAGGTGGGCGACATGCTGGACGGCCTGCACATCACCGCGCTGGTGGCCGACACCGGCGTGAACCGCCTCTACCAGGCACGGCTGCCCGAGGGTGCGCTGGTGGCCGTGAAGACGCTGCATCCGACGCGGGCCAACGACCCGGAGGAACGCACCATGCTCGCCCACGAAGCCTGGCTGGGCCAGCGCGTGGCGGGCGACGGCCGCACCGGCTTCGTGCGGGTGCACGAGCGCCGGCGCGAGGCCAGCGCCTTCTACCTCGTGTTCGACTGGCATGCCGGCCGCACCATGGAGCAACGCATGGCCGGCGGCGAACGCGCGCCGGTGGCCGAACTGGTGCAGGCCGCGATCGCCTGCACCCATGCGCTGGCGCGGCTGCACCGGCACGGTGTCGTCCATCGCGACATCAAGCCGGCCAACCTGCACCTCGGCGACGACGGCGTGTGGCGCATCCTCGATCTGGGCGTGGCCCTGAGCGGCCGCGAAAGCGCGGCGCAGCGCGAGCTGCATGCCGGCACGCCGAGCTACATGAACCCCGAGCAATGGGACGGCCAGCCGCCCGACGCCGGCAGCGACCTTTTCGCCCTCGGCGTCACGCTCTACCAGTGGCTCACCGGTCGCCTGCCCTATGGCGAGATCGAGCCCTACCAGCGCGGGCGCTACCGGCAGGACCCTCAGGCTCCCTCGCGCATTCGACCCGACGTGCCCATCTGGCTCGACCATGTGCTGCAGAAGGCCGTGGCGCGCGATGCGGCCCAGCGATTCGAGACCGCCGAAGAGCTGCTGCTCGCCCTGGAGCGCGGCGCCTCGCGCCCCCTGCGCGCGCCCGGACACACGCCGCTGCTCAAGCGCGACCCGGCGGCCGTGTGGAAGCTGGGCTTCGGGCTTTCGGCGTTGCTGAACGCGCTGCTCGTCGCCTGGCTTCTCTTCCTGCCCCGTTGAACTCATCGCGGATGTCCGAGCCTGCTCAGCCGCGCGCCACGCGCTTGACGTTGGGCGATGCCGGCGAAGCAGCCGCCGGGGTTGCGACACGCGCCCGGCCCCCTCGCTCGGCCCAGGTCCGCGTCCAGCGGATCTGCATCACCCGCATCACGCCCAGCATCACCACCGCCAGCACGGCGAAGAGCACGAAGCCCCAGGTGTAGGCGCCCAGGTACTGCTTGGACAGGCCCATGGCGTTGGGCACCAGGCCGCCGCCCAGGGCACCGATCTCGCCGATCATCGAGCCCGCGACCGCGGTCGTGGTGGGCCAACGCAGCGGCACGAGTTGAAAGAGCGCCCCGTTGCCGGCCCCGAGGGCGCCGAAGCAGACGATCAGCAGCAGCGTGGTCAGCACCAGCGAGCCGCCCGAGAAGCCCACCAGCGTCAGGGCGACCGCGACGACCACCAGCACCAGCGTCAGCGTGTTCACGCCGCCCCAGCGGTCGGAGATCCAGCCGCCGAACACGCGCACCGCGGCGCCCATGAAGGCTGCCAGCATGGTGAGCTGGCCGGCTTGCACCTTGCTCACGCCGAACTGGTCGTAGTAGTAGGTCGGCAGGAAGGTCGTCAGGCCGATGAAGCCGCCGAAGGTCACGCCGTAGATCAGGCTGAAGACCCAGCCGTCCTTCTCGAACAGGCAGGCGATGTGGCCGCGCAGGCTCGCGTGGCTGTCGACGTCGGGCGGCTCCTTGGCGAAGATCACCATCACCGCCATCGGCAGCAGGATGGCCACCGCGGCCACCGCGTAGACCGCCTGCCATCCCAGCCATTGGGCCAGCGGCGGCGCCACCAGCACCGACACCGCGGTGCCCACGTTGCCCGCGCCCACCAGGCCCATGGCCAGGCCCTTGTGCTGCGGCGGGAACCAGCCCGAGCCCAGGCTCAGCGCGACGCCGAAACTGGCGCCGGCGATGCCCAGCAGCACGCCCATCTTCAGCAGGTCGGAGAAGCTCTCGACCGCGATCCAGCCGTAGAGCATGGCCACCGCGATGAGGCCCATCTCCACCAGCGTGGCGCTCTTGCGGCCGATGTACTGCGACAGCACGCCGAGGGGGAAGCGCATCAGCGCGCCCGCGATGATGGGCACCGACAGCATCAGGCCCTTCTGCGCGGGCGTGAGCCCGTAGGCCTCGCTGATGAAGGGAGCCATCGCGCCGTTGAGCACCCAGATGCAGCACGAGAACGCGAAGTACAGGAACGCCGCGAACAGCGTCGGGGCGTGGCCTGCGCGGAGGAACGTCGAGAACTGGGCCATGGCGTGTCGGCTTCGGCTGAAGTGGGATGAACGGACCGCCGCCACACAGCCCGGACAGACCGTGGAGCGGAGGAGGAATGCGGCAAGGAGAGCCCGTCGCGAACGCGGCGGGGCGTGATTGGAAGGTGGGGTGCGGTTCGAGCCGGCATGCGAGGCGAGGCCTTGGCACGCGTTGGGTCGTCACCCTGTCGATCCGGGCAGGGCCCGGCGTCACCAGCGCGGTGCGTCGTTACACCGCGCTCCGGTTAACGCAAGTCGCGTGCCCGTTTGCCTCCACCGGGGAACGGGGCCGGAACGTGAGGCCTTCACGCCCATCCGCGGTGCGGCGTGCACCGGCGGTGATCGTGAACGGTGCGATGACGGTGCCGCCGCCGGCTTGCCCTATGCTCCCGGCCTGCGATGCAAGGCGACTCGACGATGACCTGGACCTGGCCTGCCGACCCCGATGCGGGCCGTCTGGCCGAAGCGCTGGCCCAGGCGGGCCTGGGCGTGCCGGCCGCTGCAGGGGCCGAAGCGACGCACCTGGCGATCGGCGCCGGCCTCGCGGCCTGGCAGGCGGCCGGGGGCGATCTCACCGCGCGTCCGGTGAGCCTGTTCGGCCCGCCGCCGCCTGATCTCGTGATGCTCGTCACGGCCGGCCTGGCCGGCTGGTGGCCTGCGGCCGTGCTCGACGATCCCGAAGCGCTGCGGGCGGCGCTGGCGGCTGATCAGGCGCGCTGGCGGCAGGCCAGCGAGCTGCGCGCCGAGCTCGCCCGGGCACGCGGCCAGCTGGACGAGCGCAAGTGGGTCGATCGTGCCAAGGGTGTGCTGATGAGCGCGCGCGGCATCGGCGAAGACGAAGCCTTCCGCCTGCTGCGCGGCGCGGCGATGCATGCCAACCTGCGCGTCGGCGAGGTCTCGCGCTCGGTGATCGAGGCCAGCCAATGGGCCGAAGCCATCAATCGCGCCGGCCAGCTGCGCATGCTCTCGCAGCGGCTGGTCAAGCTGGCGGCGCAGCGGCTCGCGGGCATAGACCCGCGGCGGTCCCGCACGTTGCAGGACGAAGCTGCGCAGAGGGTGCAGGACAACCTGGATCACCTCTGCCAGAACAGCCTGTCGAGCTCCGCGCCGCAGCCCGTGGCCGACGCGCTCGTCGCGGCGAGCGCCGCCTGGGGCGAGCTGCAGCGGGCGCTGGCGCTGCGCCAGTCGGCCCCGGCCCTGGCCGAGAGCGATCGATGTGCCATGACGCTGCTCGCCGCCGCCGAGAACCTCACCGACGCCCTGGAGCAAGGCGGCGCCCGCCGCGCCCTGCGCCTGGTGAACCTTTGCGGCCGCCAGCGCATGCGGGTGCAGCGGGTGGCCAAGGATGCGTTGCTTGCGGCCCTTCTGGGCGAGCCCGCCCGCCGCGAAGCCCTGGCGCCCTTGCTGGACGAATTCGGCGCCGCGCTGCAGGAACTCGAGCGCGCGCCGCTCACCAGCGCCGAAACGCGCGAGGCTCTGGACAACGCCCGCGACGAGTGGCTGCGCCTGCTGCGCGGCGCCGATGCCGCCGACCGCGCCGAAGGCCGCGCGCTCCTCGCCGCCTCCAGCGATGCGCTGCTCGACGCCTTCGACCGCCTCACCGCCAGCTACGAGCGCAGCCTCCAGGTCATCATGTCCTGACAGGGCCCTTCGACAGGCTCAGGGTGAACGGAAAGGTGGGTGGCCTGATCCCCGTTCATGCTGCCACCACCGCTCGGGCTGACCTCGTCGACGCCGCGCGCGCTGGGGCCCTTCGACAGGCTCAGGGCGAACGGAAAGGCGCATGGCCTGATCCCCGTTCACGCCACCACCACCGCTCGGGCTGAGCTTGCCGAAGCCTCGTGTGTCATGGCCCTTCGACAAGCTCAGGGTGAACGGAAAGGTGTGTGGCCTGATCCCCGGTCATGCCGCCACCACCGCTCGGGCCGAGCTTGTCGAAGGCTCGCGTGTCAGGGCCGTTCGACTAGCTCAGGGTGAACGGAAAAGGGGGCGGACCGGCTCCCACCTCGTTCGGGCTGAGCCTGTCGAAGCCGCGCGACCTGGGGCCCTTCGACAAGCTCAGGGTGAACGGAGAAGTGCGCGGACCGGTCTCCCGATCCGTTCGGGCTGAGCCTGTCGAAGCCCTGATGCCGCTCCGGCCGCCCGACAAGCGGGGTGCCCGGATACCCCCACCCGTTCGGGCCGAGCCTGTCGAAGCCCAGGGGCGTGGCACCTCCCGCCCGGTAAACTCGCTCCTTTCAGCGTTGCCTCTTCCCCATGGCCGGTCCTGTTGCCGCGGCGGGTGTCCCGTCCGCCGTCTTCGATCTCAAGAACACGACCCTGCCGCTGCTGCAGCTCCAGCTGAAGAGCCACGACCTCGCGGCGCTCGCGGCCGAGCTCGAGGCCCGGCGCAGCGAGACGCCCGAGCTCTTCCTGCATGACCCGCTCGTGCTCGACCTCGCCGCGCTGAGAGAAGTGGAAGAAGCGGCGCTCGACTTCCCCGCGCTCGTCGCCTTGCTTCGCGAGCACCGCCTGCAGCCGGTCGCCGTGGCCGGCGGCAGCGCCGCGCAACTCGAAGCCGCACTGGCCGCGGGCCTGCCCGAGGCGCCCGAGCCGCCGGCACCCAAGCCGCGGCCCGTGCGCGAGGTCGAGGTGGTCAGGGAGGTCATCAAGGAAGTGGTTCGCGAGGTGCCCGTCGCCGCCGGCACCCTGGTGATCGACAAACCTCTTCGTTCCGGCCAGCAGGTCTACGCCCGCGGCGGCGACCTGGTGGTGCTCGCGGCGGTCAATTTCGGCGCCGAGGTCATCGCCGACGGCCATGTCCATGTTTACGCCCCGTTGCGCGGCAAGGCCATCGCCGGCCACCGCGGCAATACGGACGCCCGTATCTTCAGCACCTGCCTGCAACCCGAGCTGATCGCCATCGCCGGCGTCTACCGCACCACCGAGACGGCGCTGCCCGACAACGTGCAGGGCAAGGCCGCGCAGGTGCGCTTGATCGACGGCAAGCTCGTGATGGAACCGCTTTCCATCTGAGCCTCCATTCATCTCGAACTTCAAGGACTCGTTACCGATGGCAAGAATCGTCGTCACCACATCCGGCAAGGGCGGGGTCGGCAAGACCACCACCAGCGCCAGCTTCTCGTCCGGCCTCGCGCTGCGCGGCTACAAGACCGCGGTGATCGACTTCGACGTCGGCCTGCGCAACCTCGACCTCATCATGGGCTGCGAGCGCCGCGTGGTCTATGACCTGATCAACGTCATCAACGGCGAGGCCAACCTCAACCAGGCGCTGATCAAGGACAAGCAGGTCGACACGCTGTTCGTGCTGCCCGCCTCGCAGACGCGCGACAAGGATGCACTGACCAAGGAAGGCGTCGAGCGCGTGCTCAACGATCTCGCCGCAATGGGCTTCGACTACATCGTCTGCGATTCGCCGGCGGGCATAGAGACCGGGGCACTGCTGGCCATGCACTTCGCGGACGAGGCGCTGGTCGTCACCAACCCCGAGGTCTCTTCGGTGCGCGACTCGGACCGCATCCTCGGCATGCTCGCCAGCAAGACCCGGCGCGCGATCGAGGGCCAGGAGGGCGTGAAGGAGCACCTGCTCATCACTCGATACAACCCCAGCCGGGTGCAGGAAGGGCACATGCTTTCGCTGGAGGACATCCAGGAGATCCTGCGCATCCCGCTGCTGGGCGTGGTGCCCGAGTCCGAGACGGTGCTGCAGGCCTCGAACCAGGGCCTGCCCGCCATCCACCTGAAGGACAGCGACGTCGCCGGCGCCTACCAGGACCTGGTGGCGCGCTTCCTGGGCGAGGAGCGGCCCATGCGCTTCATCGAGGCGGCGAAGCCGGGTCTGTTCAAGCGCCTGTTCGGTGGGAGGTAAGGTCGATGTCGTTTCTCTCCTTCCTGATCGGCGAGAAGAAGAAGACCGCCAGCGTCGCCAAGGAGCGGCTGCAGATCATCCTGGCGCATGAGCGCGCCGGCCGCACGGGTGCCGACTACCTGCCCGCGTTGCAGCGCGAGCTGGTGGCGGTGATCTCGAAGTACGTCTCCATCAACCCGCAGGACATCAAGGTCCAGCTCGAGCGTCAGGACAACCTGGAAGTGCTGGAGGTCAAGATCGAGTTGCCGGAGGCTTCGAGATACTGAGGACCGGCCCGGCACCCGGAACATCGCGTTTCAACTTGTCTCGCCCCTGGCCCTAGGCTCCCGCGTACCCTGAAACGATCCTTGCTTCTCGATGTTCGGCCGAAACAAGCCTGTCATTTTCGATCCCTACGGCCGCAGTCGCCGGCGCAGCGGGCTGCCCAGCTGGTTCTGGCTCCTGCTGGTCGGTGCCGTCGCCGGTGCCGGCGGCGTGGTCTACCTGCAGGAGCGCGTGCTGCCGCCGCGCCTGTCCCCCACTGAATCCTCCCAATTGCGGCAGGCCTATGGCGAGGCCGATGAGGAGCGCCAGCGCCTGCGGGCCGAGATGGCCACCGCCAAGCAGCAACTCGAGGCGGCGCTCGCCGAGAAGACCAAGCTCAGCGCCGACCTCACGTCCAGCCGCGGCGCCACCGAGGATCTCAAGGCCGATATCGCCTCGCTGGTCGCCGCGCTGCCGCCCGACCCGCGAGACAACGGCGTCGAGGTGCGCGCCGGCCGCTTCAGCGCCAACGGCCGCACGCTCGACTACGACGTCGTGCTGACCCGCGAGCGGTCGGGCACCAAGCCCTTCAACGCCGTGCTGCAGATGGTGGTCTCGGGCGAGGGCGCGAAGGGCGCCAGCACCGTGAACGCCAAGCCGGTGCCGGTCTCCATCCGGGGGCACGAGATCGTGCGCGGCCGCATCGACCTGCCCGAGGGCTTCAAGCCCCAGCAGACGACGGTGCAGGTGCTGGAGCGCGAGGCGGGCAAGTCGCTGGGCATGAGGGTGTTGCTGGTCAAGTAGGAAGTTAGATGGGGCACTCGTATACTGCCCCGCCTACTTTCAACACGATCAAGCGAGGGTCTCCACTCGCAAGCAAGCGCACGGCATTGGACGGGGTCGTGACGGTATTCCAGGGAAGACCGTGCCTGATTCCGACGAACGTCCGGGCCTTGCCCCGTCCGGGCGGCCAGCGGCTGCCGATTTGCCGTCCGGCAGCGCTGATGCTGACGCAGCCGCCGACCACCCCCGCTCCGCCAGCCGCTTCGTCATCGGCGAATGGCTGGTCGACGTGGCTTCGCGGCGCCTGCACCGCGGCGAAGAAGCCCTCGCCCTCGAGCCCCTGCACATGGCCGTGCTGGCGATGCTGTGCCGCCATGCCGGATCCGTGCTGCGGACCGAGGACCTCCTCGATGCCTGCTGGGCCGGTGTCGCCGTGGGCGACAACCCGGTGCACAAGACCATCGCCCTGCTGCGTCGCGCGCTGGGTGACAGCGCCGCCCAGCCGCGATACATCGAGACCATCCGAAAGCAGGGCTATCGCCTGATCGCGCCGACGCGCGTGCTGTTCGACGAAGGGGCGCGTGGGCACCGCGGCAGCTGGCGCGGCCGCTCGCCGTTTTGCGGCCTGGAGCCCTTCGGCGCTGGCCATGCCTCGGTCTTCTTCGGCCGTGACGCGGAGATTGCCGAGCTTCGCGACCGGCTCGGCCACCAATGGCGAAGCGCTCATCCCTTGGTATTGCTGCTCGGCCCGAGCGGCTCCGGCAAGACATCGCTGGTGCAGGCCGGGCTGCTGCCCGCGCTGCTCGATTCGAGGCCCGTGCCTGGCGAAGACGATGAGCCCGCGCTTCGGGCCTGCGCGGCGGCTTGCCTCGACGTGGCCGCGCTGGCGGGGCAATCGCCCGAGCAGGCCCTGGCCGGCGCCATGCTCGACTGGGAGGTGCAGGGCATCCCGCTGCTGTCCGGCCACAGTGTCGATTCGCTTGCCGAACTGATGCGTAGCGGCCCCGACCAGTTGCTCACGCAACTGCGCGCGGGCCTCGACGCCACCGTGTCCGACCGGCAACGCGATCGGCCTGCCTTGCTCGTGCTGGACCGCCTGGAGGCGCTGTTCCAACCCCAGCACGCCACGGCCGCGCAGCCCCTCCTCGCCCTGCTGGAGCGCCTGATGGGCGGTGGGCTGTTCATGACGCTGGCGGTGTGCCGAAACGACTTCTACCCCAGCGTCGCCAAGCAGCCCCTGCTCATGAGGGGAAAGGAGCACGGCGCCCACATGGACCTCGCGCCGCCGGGCGCGGAATCGATCGCCCAGATCATCCGCCTGCCGGCCAGCGCCGCGGGCCTCAGCTATGGCTCGGACACCAGCGGCCTGTGGCGCCTGGACGACCGCCTCTGCGCCGATGCGATGCGGGCCAGCGACGCGCTGCCGCTGCTGCAGTACACCCTGCAGGCGCTCTACGCCGAGCGCGAGCCGGGGGACGTGCTCACCTGGGAGGCCTACGACGCCCTGGGCGGGCTGGACGGCGCCGTCGGCCGCCGCGCCGAGACGGTGCTGAGTTCGCGCCCTGCCGCGGAGCAGGAGGCGCTGGGTCCGCTGCTGGCCCGCTTGATCGTGCTGGGTTCCGAAGAGGCCGGCCCCACGGGCCGATGGGTGGATGCCGCGGACCTGGAGACCGCTGCCGAGCGCGAGCTGGTCCAGGCGCTGGTCGATGCGCGCCTGCTCGTGGCGGATCAGTCGGGCGGACGAGGCGGCATCCGCGTGGCCCACGAAGCGCTGTTGCGCCGCTGGCCGCGCGTCACCGCCTGGGTCGCGCGCCATCGCGAGGTGCTGGCCGTGCGCGAAGAGCTGCTGCCCTGGGAGCGGCGCTGGCGCGAGGGCGACCAGGCCAAGGCGCTGCTGCTGCCGCGCGGCACGGAGATGTGGAGAGCCCGTGCGGCGCTGGCCGCCGAGCCCGCGCTCTTCGACGACTCGACTGGCCAGTTCGTGCGTGCTTCGCTGGCGCGGCTGCGCCGGCAGCGGCAATGGCGAGTGGCGGCCGGCTTCGGCGTGGGCGCGCTGGCACTGGTGGCCGGCGCGGCGGCCCTGCGCAACGGCCAACTGGCCGCCATCGCCAAGGCCCGGGAGGAGCAGAGCCTGCAACTCGTCTCCTTCCTGGTCGGCGACCTGGCGGATCAGCTGAGGCCGCTCGGCAAGCTCGACCTGCTCGGCCGCGTGGGCGAGCAGGGGCTCGAAGTTCTCAGCCATCCGACGGCAACCGACACCACCCCCCGGGACATCCTGCAGCGCGCCAAGGCCCTGGTGGTCATCGGCGAGGTCAACAGCACGCGGGGCAAGGGCCGGGTGGAGACGGCCACCGCCGCCTTGCGCCAGGCCTGGCAACTGCTGGAGCCGCTGGAGCGCGACGCCAGCCTGCCTCGGGCCGACTACTACCGAACCTTGGGCGCCAGCGCCTTCTGGCTGGGGCAGATGGCCTTCGATGCGGGGGATTGGGAGCGGGCGCAGACGGAGATGCAGCGCTATCGGGCGGCGAGTGAGCGGTGGCGGGCGGCGATGCCGGACGATGCCCAGGCTGGTCGGGAGCTGGGCTATGCCGTTGGCGCTCTCGGCTCGATTGCGCTGAAGCGTGGTGTGTGGGCCGAGGCTGAACGCTGGTTCCGGGAGTCCCTGGAGCTCAGTCGCGAGGCGCTTGCTCGTGTGCCGAATGATCCGGAAGCCATCGACGGCATCGTGTCGGCGCAGACTTGGCTGGGCCAGCTCGCGACGATGCAGGGGCGGCCGACGGAAGGCTTGGTGATGCTCGACGGGGCTGTTGAAGCAGTGACCCGGTTGCTTGAGGAGCATCCTGAACAAGCCCTGCGGCTCCGCGATCTAGGAACACTGCACCTGCGCCGTGCGGATGCGCTTCAAGCCCTGGGCCAGGGGCGCGCGGCTGTCTTGGCCTTGGAGGCGGGGCTGAGTCGTTTCGACGAAGCCAGCCGACGCGATGTCGGCAATCAACGCTGGCACGAAGAGGCTTTGAATGCTCGCGCCGTTCATCTCTTCATGCTTGCGACGCAGGGCGTCTCCGTTGGCCGTCGGCTGCAGGCGATGCGGTCTTCGTTTGGCGCCGATCTGGCGGGCACGACGATCCTGGCGCGCAAGTCGGCCCTGAGAGTGGAGGCGGCCGAGTCGGAAATGGCTGCAACGGCTGCCGACTGGCCCCTCGTGCTATCGCTTGCGGAACGCACGGGCCGGTCGCTGCAAGAGTTTCTTGCTCGGCAACCCTACAGCTGGCATGAGCGGCGGCTGCAAGCTGCGATGTTCCTGCTGGAACTGCGGGCTCGGACGGCGCTGAAGATTGAGGATCGCGACCGGTGCTCGCACGCAGCCGCGGTCTTGCAGCCCGCCGTTCAATCCGGTCTCGGCGACCTTGTCCTCGAAGCCTGGCTGCACCTGCGCCAGTGCGCTGGACAGGGCGCGATCGATGCTGCTGCATGGCAGCGCCTCACGGTGGGCGGCTACCAGCCCCTGGTACCGCCCACCTTTTCCACTCCCACAACCTCAAGGAGCGATAGATGAACGAACAGGGCATTCCCGCCAGCGTGATGACGACCTACTACGTCATACCCCTGAAGGGCGACACGGATGCACCGCCCCCCGTGAATTACTACACCGCCGACTGGGTCCGCGTGGACGATGGCGTGCTGGACAGCAGTCCGAACAAGAACAGGACCGATTTCGTCCGCCTCGTCCAGCCGACCTTCGACCAGATGCAGGATCACAAGATCGACTTGGACACGGTCGACGCGGGCCTCACGCTCTTCTCTGGCGTCGCCAAGACGCTCAACGGTAGCCTCGGCGTGCCCAACCTCTTCGAGATGAGCGATGGGGCACTCGTTGTCCCGGTGGCCAGAAGTTCCTCGCGCGGGCTGATCCTGATCTTCGCCCGGCAAAACGATGGCGTGACGGTGGACCTGGTTGCCACCGGCGATCCGATACTCAGGAACGGTCCCGACGGCCTTCCTGGAGACTTGCGGTGACCGGCTCAGCAAGCCAGCGATCCGTCCCAGCGCCTTCGCCGCGCCATCAACTCAAAAAATCGCAGGAGAGCTTTCAATGAACCCATTCCAAACCCTTCGCCGCCCACTGGCCGCCCTGTTCACGGCCAGCGCGCTCATCTCCGCCATCCCCACCGCCCACGCCGCCCCAGTCGTCTACGTCGACGTGCGCGTCGGCGCCGATGAGCAGGTGAGCTTCTCGCCCGATCCGGTGGCCGTGAAGAAGCCGCACACCCTGATCGTCTTCCGCCTCAAGACCGCCGGCTGGGCCTTTGCCGACGAAGGCGCGATCGAGGTGTCCGAGCCGGGCACCCAGTTCCCCGCCGCGTCCTGGACCGAGCAGGCCGACCGCGCCAGCCTGCTCGACCTGATGAGCGAATCCGGCCAGTTCAAGTATTCGGTCACCCTGGTCCACAAGAAGACCGGTAGGCGCCTGGTCATCGACCCCGTGATCAAGAACGGCGCCGACGACTGACCTTCCGGCAACCTTCCGGAGCCCCACGACGCCCGGAAGACGGCCGGAAGGCCGCCCAAGCCACCGACTCCTACCTTGCGAACCCGGCAGCCGCTCACACACCAACGCGGCAGCCGGCCCCGGCCGGATTCCCCGGCCGGGTCAACACGAAATCGCAAGGAGATCGACATGGCTACCTATCGCGTTTACCTCGCCCTGCCCCGCACCCCCAAAGGCAAGTGGGACTCGCAGCAGACCATCGTTGCCGACGACGAGCGCAGCGCCGTCGCCCAGGCCTATGCCAACTGGGCGACGAGCCGGGCGCCCCTGCTGACCCCGCCGCTGAAGCGGTGCCGGAGCGAAGTCTGGAAGGTCCGCCAATCGACGCTGCTGGCCTCCGCCGGCGCGGCCGAATCCGGCAAGCAGGCCTTCATCGACGAGATCCAGCGCCAGACCGCCCAGTTGCTGGCCACCAAGCTGGACGGCGAGTTCAGCGTCGTCAGCTACCCCGCCGGCTTCAACTACGGCATCACCTACGGCCCCAATGCCTACTGGAACGGCGCCACGATGAACGACATCGACACGCTGCTGGGCGTCTCCAGCAGCGGCCAGCTCGAGCTCACCGGTGGCGGCTTCTCCGACCTGTACGCCCAGCTCCTGCAGGGCGTGACCTTCTCCTTCTCGCAGGCCGACGAGCAGTACATGCAGGCGCAGGACAACGCCGCCAGCGCCCAGATCGCCTCCATCCTGCGCGAGTTCGAGAACGCCGGTGGCGTCTACAACGACCCGCCGCCCTTCGGCGGCAAGCTGCAGGACGTGTTCGACCAGCTCACGGCGCTCTACGGCTCGCTGGACAAGCTGCCGAAGTCGCTGAACGCGCTGCGCAACGCCATCGCGGCCTACCAGAGCAAGGCGGGCGACAGCTACGCGCTGCACAACCGCTACTACGCCGCAACGGCGAGGATCGCGGCGGCGCTGGACGCCGCCACCAACCCGACCAAGCAGAACGCAGGCCAGCAGATCAGCGCCCAGAGCTGGGTCGTCGGCTACACGCCGGACAAGCTGCCCACCGCCAACCAGCTCATCGGCAGCCTGAACACCGTCGGCAACGCGCTGAAGGTCGTGATCAACCTGAACGACTTCAGCGAGGAAAGCGTGCAGATGAGCCTGTCGGGCGGCTTCGAGTTCCCGATCCCCATCGGCGAATTCTTCGACATCTCCATCGGCGCCTCCGCCTCGTACGACATGTCGCGCTACGCCTCGTCGTCCACCAGCGTGACGATGGACATGACCTACCCCGGCGTGACCATGGTGGCGGCCACGCCGTCGCGCCTGTCGGCCGACAACAAGACGGGCTGGTACGCCAACGACATCCTGGAGGAGGTCGCCACCAAGACCGGCCAGGACGCCACGGGCTACAAGCTGCAGGGCACCGAGTACGACGTCGGCGAGCTCTTCGGTCCGGGCATGGCCTTCTCGCGCCTGAAGACCTTCGTGATCAGCCAGCAGCCGACCATCGCGATGACCTTCAGCGGCACCGAGATCAGCCGGATCACGAGCGACTTCAAGGTCGGCGCGTCGATCAAGCTCAAGTTGTTCGGCCTGTTCACGCTGGGCGAGGCCGAGGGTTCGTACTCCGTGCACAACGTCCAGTCGGACAGCAAGACCGGCACGGTCACGGTGACCTTCGGCCCGCCGCAGGTCAGCGGCACGACCCCGCTGGAGAAGCAGGTCGCCTACGTGCTGGGCGGCGTGGCCTCCTACCCGCCTGACAACATCTGATCGGAGAAGAGCGGCCAGGCCCGGCAAGTCCCTCGCCATGAGGGTCTTGCTGGCCGAGGCAGGCGAGGCGGGCGATGATCGGCCCATGGCCGAGCGCCTGTTCCTCCGCCTGCCCGGCGACCCGCTCCACGCGCCCGAGACCGGCGTGCCCCGCGGCACGCTGCGCGACATTGCGGTGGCTCCCGGGCTGCATCCCTGGCTCGCCCACATCACGGTCTACCGCGAGATGCTGGGCCCGGGCCAGGAGGTCGTCGAGCGTGTGCTGCCAGACGGCGCGGCGCACTTGATCGTCCATCTCGCCGGCGTGCCGGCCGCGCCGGACCGGCGGCGCCCTCTCATCGGCATCGCAGGCGCCACTGCCTTGCCTGCCTTGCTGCGCTTGAAGGGCGAGCAGGCGGGGCTGTCGGTGCGCTTGCAACCCGGGGCGGCGTCCGCCTTGTTCGGCGTACCCGCGGGCGAGCTGACCGACCGGATGCTGCCCCTGGACGCCCTGTGGGGCGCGGGTGAGACCGAAACCCTGGTCGAGGGCCTGGGCGAGGGCCGCAGCGATGCGCAGCGCGTGGCGTGCCTGCAGCGTGCGCTCCTGCGCCGGCTGCGTGGGCACCGCCCGCCCGGTCAGGCTGCGCAGGCCGTGCGCTTGATCGCCGAATCGGACGGTCGACGCAGTGTGCGCAGCGTCGCCGATGCGGTTGGCGTGGGTGAGCGCCGGCTGCAGCAGCTCTTTCATGCCGAGGTCGGCCTTTCGCCGCGCGGCTGGAGTCGCATCGCTCGCCTGCACGCCTGCCTGCGCGCCTTGCGCACGACCGCCACACCGCGTTGGGCCGAACTGGCGCTGGACAGCGGCTACTGCGACCAGTCGCACCTGGCCAACGAGTTCCGCGCGCTGTGCGGCCTGTCGCCCAGCCTTTTCCTGCGGCGTTCGATTTCGGGTTCTTCCAAGACGAGGGACGGCGACGCGGCCTAAGGTGCGAACCACCGACGCCAAGGAGAGCCCGATGACCGCCGAATCTTCATCTCCCGGGGCCAGACCGCTGAAGGACCGCGTCGCCATCGTCACCGGCGCGAGCCGCGGGGCCGGGCGTGGCATCGCCATCGAACTGGGCGCGGCCGGTGCCACCGTCTACGTCACCGGCCGCAGCACGCGCGCCGAGCCGGCCAACGCGGCCTACCGCCAGCTGCTCGAGCTTTCGCACCTGCCTTCGCTGCCCGGCGACATCGACACCACCGCCGAGGAGGTGACGGCCGCCGGCGGCCAGGGCATCCCCGTTCGCTGCGACCACACGCGAGAGGACGACGTCGCGCTTCTTTTCGAGCGCGTGGACCGCGAGCAGCAAGGCCGGCTCGACCTGCTCGTCAACAACGCCTGGGGCGGCCACGAGACCTTCGACGGCGTGTTCGACGCGCCCTTCTGGCAGCACCCGATGTCGCATTGGGATTCGATGTTCGACCGCGGTGTGCGCAACCACGTCCTGGCCAGCCGGCATGCGGCGCCGCGGATGGTGGAACGCCGGCGCGGCCTCATCGTCACCACCACCTTCTGGGACCGCGGCCGCTACATGCGCGGCAACTTCTTCTACGACCTGGCCAAGTCGGCGATGGTGCGCCTGGCCTTCGACATGGCGCAGGAGTTGCAGCCCCACGGCGTCGCCTCGCTGGCGGTGTCGCCGGGCTGGATGCGCACCGAGTTCGTCCTGGCCGGCCACCAGACCGACGAGGCGCACTGGCACGAGCGGCCTGCTCTGGTGCGCACTGAATCTCCGCGTTATGTGGGCCGTGCCATCGCCGCACTGGCCGCGGATGAAAACGTGCTGGCCAAGAGCGGCGGCGTTCATCGAGTGGGCGACCTGGCCGCCGAGTACGGCTTCACCGACATCGACGGCCGGCGCGTGCCGCCCTTCGAGCTGGACGCTGCATAGAGTCATTCGCAAAGCGGGCCTGGAACCGGACATCACCGGTAGGGAGAGCGGCCCCCTGCCCCTCGGGATGCCCCATCGCGGCCGCGGCGCCTATCGTTCATCCCGTCGGCTGCCACACGGCCGATGCCAAGCCAACGGTGGCTGAAGTCACGGCCACCCTCATCCCAACCGTTCATTCACTCATGTCTCAAGGAGGACATTCCCATGAACACGCCCATGCAACAGCAGACCCCCGCTTCCGAACTGGCCGCTCCGCGCCTTCTCGCCCGCCAGCTGGCACGCGAGCTGAGCAAGGAAGAGGTCGAGGCCATCTCCGGCGGCCGCTCGAAGGACCAGGACCACGGCGGCACCGGCTCCGGCCTGTGGGGCAACCTGGACGACGGCGAATAAGCCATTCGAGCCTGCATGCTCGCCGGCCCGTGCCCTGTGCCGGGCCGGCTTTCTCGACCCACCCGACGAAGCTCGCGACCCATGGCCAACATCCTCATCCCCACCATCGCCCGTGATGTGCATGCGGCCGCCGTGGCGATTGCGCTCGAACAGCAGGGCCATCGCGCCATCCGCTGGTTCTGCGCCGACTTTCCCGAACAGTGCAGCATCTCGATGTCGCCCGATGGCGATGCGCCGACGCAGCTCGCGGTGTGCGACGCGCAGGGCGCGCTCTTCGACACGCTGCCCGACATCTACTGGAACCGCCGCCTCTCGCCGCCCGTGGTGCACGCCGCGCTGCCGGAGGGCGACCGCCAGTTCGCGCTGCGCGAAGCGCAGGTGCTGCTCAGCGGCGCCCTGGGTCTGGCCTCGCAGCATGCCTTCGCGGTCAATGACGTGCACTGCGCCTCGCGCGCCGAGAACAAGGTGCTGCAGCTCGCCGCCGCGCGCGAGCTCGGCTTCACGCTGCCCGACACGCTGATCTCCAACGATCCGCAGCGCATCCGCGCGTTCCTGCGCCGGCACGAGCAGGGCGGCGCCATCTTCAAGTCCTTCCGCCCCGTCACCTGGGAGTCCGAGGATCGCCTCGCGATGCTGTTCACCGCCCGCGTCACCGAAGCGATGCTGCCGGACGACGCGCTGCTGCGGCTGGCCCCTGGCATCTTCCAGGCCTGCGTGCCGAAGGCCTGCGAGCTGCGCATCACCTGCATGGGCGACGAGCTGATCGCCGCGCGGCTGGATTCGCAATCGACTCACCACGGCAAGACGGACTGGCGCGTGGCGCAATTGAGCGATCTCGCGATCACGCCCGTCGAGCTGCCGATGGAGCTGCAGCAGCGCTGTCGCGCCTTGCTGCGCCGCATGGGCCTGGTCTTCGGTTGCATCGACGTGATCGTCACGCCCGAGGGCGAGCATGTCTTTCTCGAGATCAACCAGATGGGCCAGTTCCTCTGGGTCGAGGAGATGTGCCCCGAAGTGCCGATGCTGCAGACCTTCTGCGAGTTCCTGCTCAGCCGCGATGCGGGCTTCCGCCGCGGCCGCGCCCAAGGGCCGGCCTATGCCGAAGTGAAGCGCGCCGCGCTCGACTTGCTCGACGCGGAGCAGGGTGTGCATCGCCAGCCCCGCCACGACAGCCACGTGGTGCACGAGTGACGATGCCGCTGTTCCGCGAGCAGGCGCTGCAGGCCCGGCGGCTGCGCCAGTACGGAGAGCCGCTGCAACTCGGCGTGCCGTGGGCGCGCGTGGTGGCCTGGTTCGGATCCGTGCTGCGCCGGGTCCTCACGCGGACTTCGACGCCCCTCGTGCTGCAGAACGAGGCCGCCGAGTGTGGCCTCGCCTGCCTGGCGATGGTTGCCGGGCACCATGGCCACCACGTCGACCTGGCCACGCTGCGCGCGCGCCATCCTCAGTCCTCGCGCGGCGCGACGCTGGCCGATCTCATGCAGCTCGCAGCGCGCCTGCACCTCGGGGCGCGGCCCTTGCGCGTGGAGCCCGATCACCTGCACGAGTTGGCGTTGCCGTGCGTGCTGCACTGGAGCTTCAACCATTTCGTGGTCCTGGTGGCGCACCGCCGCGGCCGAGTCGTGGTGCACGACCCCGCCAGCGGCTTGCGCGAGATGACGGCGCGCGAACTCGGCGAGCAGTTCACCGGCATCGCGCTGGAGCTCACGCCGGCGCCCGGTTTCCAGCCCCGCCGCGATCGGCAGCGGCTGACCGTCGCGGCGCTGGTGGGCCGCGTCCAGGGCCTGGCCTGGCGGGCTGCCCAGGCCCTGCTGCTGACGCTGTTGCTGCAGGGCTTGCTGCTGCTGTCGCCGATGTACCTGCAAGCGGTGGTGGACCGGGCCCTCGCCACGTCCGACCGCCCCCTCGTGGCCACGCTCGGTGTTGCGTTCCTGCTGCTCGGCGTGCTGCAGGCGGTGCTGATGGCGCTGCGCGGCTGGCTGCTCGCGGTGCTTGGAGCCTGCCTCAACCTGCAGCTGCAGCGAAGGCTGCTGCACCACTTGCTGCGCCTGCCGATGGACTGGTTCCAGCGCCGGCAGACGGCCGACGTGCTTTCCCGGTTCGACTCCCTGCAGGCGATGCAGCGCACGCTGAGCACGGGATTGCTGGAGGCGCTGGTCGATGGCGCGATGGCGTTGCTCACGCTGGTCATGATGTTCTCGTACAGCGCGAGGCTGGCCCTCGTGGGCGTGGCCACCGCCCTGGTCTACGGTGCGATGCGACTGGGGCTGTACAGCACCATGCGCCACGCCGCGCGGGAGCAGATGACGCGCACCGCCTCGCAGCACGGCCACCTGCTCGAGAGCCTGCGCGGCATGCAGACCATCAAGCTCATGGCCCATGAGCCGCAGCGCTTCGCGCGGTGGAACAACCTCGCGGTCGACCAGAGCAATGCCGCCCTGCACGTGGAGCGCCTGGGCGTGCTCGCGCAGTCGCTCAACAGCGGCCTGTTCGCGATCGAGAACGTCGTGACCATCTGGCTCGGCGCCCTGCTGGTGCTGGATGGGCAGGGCCTGAGCATCGGCATGCTCGTTGCCTTCCTGGCCTACAAGACCCAGTTCGCCCAGCGCGCGGCCGCCCTGGTCGACAAGGGCCTGGAGCTGCGCATGCTGGGCCTGCACGCCGAGCGCGTGAGCGACATCGCTCTGGCCCCGCCGGAAGACCTCGGAGACAAGGCCGCGACGGCGATCGAGGTCGGTGCGAGCCTGGAGCTCATCGGCGTGAGCTTCGGCCACGAAGGCGAAGCGCCGTTGTTCGAAGGGCTGGACCTGCGCATCGAGGCCGGCGAATCGGTGGCCATTGTGGGCCCTTCCGGCTGCGGCAAGACGACGCTGGTCAAGCTCATGCTCGGCCTGCTGCAGCCCACGGCCGGCCGCATCGAAGTGGGCGGCGTGTCGCTGGCCGACATCGGCCTTCCTCGCTACCGCGCTGCCGTGGCCGGTGTGCTCCAGGACGACGCGTTGTTCACGGGCTCCATCGCCGACAACATCTGCTTCTTCGATACCGAGCCCGACCGGGACCTCATCGAGGCCTGCGCCCGCCAGGCGGCGATCCACGACGACATCGCGGCGATGCCGATGCGCTACGAGACGCCGGTCGGCGACATGGGCACCACGCTGTCCGGCGGCCAGAAGCAGCGCCTGCTGCTGGCTCGCGCGCTTTACCGGCAGCCTCGCATCCTCTTCCTCGACGAGGCGACCAGCCATCTCGACGTGGCCAGGGAGCACAGCGTGAACGAGGCGGTGAGGGCGCTGAAGCTGACCCGCATCATCGTGGCGCACAGGCCCGAGACGATCGCGAGCGCGGACCGGGTGATCGACCTCGCGGCGATGGCGATGAAGTGAGGCGGCCCGGCCAGGCGTTCGGCCCTTGACGCCGGGCGCGGCCGATCAGGTGCCGAGTCCCCCGGGCAACAGCGTGGACGGTTCGTCCCAGGCCGCGAGTTCATCGATGACCGCATCGAGCTGGCGGCCGAGACCGAGCAGGAGCGGCTCCAGCGCCACCGCCTCGGCGCCGGCCTGCATGGCGCTTTCGAGGCCCTCCGCGGCTTGGGCCAACGCGTAGGCGCCCACGGTGGCCGACACGCTCTTCAGGTCGTGTGCCAGGCGCAGCGCCTCGTCCGGGCGGCCAGCCTCGCGCGCGGCCCGGAAGCGGGTCACGAAATGCGCCTCGCGCTCGCGGAACATGCGGACCAGGCGCTTGTAGAGCCGTTCGTTGCCATCCAGGTCCTTCAGCGCCCGGGCGCGATCGATGCCGCCGGGCGTTGCGTCCTGGGCCGCGGCGGGACGAACGTGGCGCGCCAGCGTGGAGAACATGTCCTCCACGTTGATGGGCTTGGCGATGTGGTCGTTCATGCCGGCCTCCAGCGCCTTCTCACGGTCGCCCACCAGCGCGTTCGCCGTCATCGCGATGACCGGCAGGTCGTGCAAGCGGGGCTGCCGGCGAAGCGCGCGGGTGGCGGCGTAGCCGTCCATCTCGGGCATCTGGCAGTCCATCAGCACGGCGTCGAAGCGCTCTCGGGACAGGCGCTCCAGGGCCTGCCTGCCGGTGCCGGCCACGGTCACCACGATGCCGGCGCCTTCGAGCAGGTCTCGCGCCAGCTCCTGGTTGATCTCGTTGTCCTCGACCAGCAGGATCCGCGCGCCGGCCAGGGCCTGGCGGTCTGCCGGCTGCCCGTCGCTGCGCCGTGCCGCGCGGGGCGCCTGCGCGGGCGGATGGCCGACGGCCTGCAGGCAGGCGTCCAGCAGCATCGACGGGGTCACCGGCTTGCACAGCGTCGCGGCGACGTTGAGCCGCTCGGCCGACAGGCGGCGGGCGACCTCGTCACGGCTGAAGGCGGTGGTCATCAGCACCGTCGCAATGGCATGGCGCAGTGGCGTGTGTGTCAGCCGCTTGATGCAGTCCACGCCGTCGAGCACCGGCATCTTCCAGTCGAGCAGCAGCAGGTCGAAGGGCTGGTGCGAAGAGTCGGCCTGCGCCACGGCCTGCGCCGCGTCCGCGCCGTCGCGCGCCTCGGCGGCGCGCAGGCCCATCTTCCTCACCATCTCCACCAGCACCGTGCGGGCGGTGTCGTTGTCGTCGACGACCAGCACGCACGCGTCCTGCAGCCTCGGGTTCGCCTGTGGCGCCGGTCCGGCCTGCGGCACGACGGGCAGGCGCAGGCTGAAGTGGAACCGGCTGCCTTCGCCGGGCCGACTCTGCAGGCCCATGGTGCCGCCCATCATCTGCACCAGGTGCAGGCTGATGGCCAGGCCCAGCCCGGTGCCGCCGAAGCGCCGGCTGGTCGAGGAGTCGGCCTGCGCGAAGGGCTTGAACAGCCTTTGCTGCTGCTCGGCCGAGATGCCTATGCCGGTGTCGCGCACCTCGAAGTGCAGCAAGGCCGAAACAGAGTCGCGCTCCACCACCTCCACGCGGATCACGACCTCGCCGCCTTCGGTGAACTTCACGGCGTTGTTGCCCAGGTTCAGCAGCACCTGCCGCAGGCGGGACGGGTCCCCCACCATTTGCAGGGGCAGGTCCGGCGGCATGGCGAACACCAGCTCGATGGCCTTCTCCGAGGCCTTGAGCGCCAGCACGTCGGCCAGCTGGTCCATCACGTCGGCGAGGCTGAAGGGGATCTCCTCGATGTCGAGGTGGCCGGCCTCGATCTTGGAGAAGTCCAGGATGTCGTTGATGATGCCCAGCAGCGACTCCGCCGAGAGGTAGACCTTCTGCACGTAGTTGCGCTGCACGTCGTCGAGCCGGGTCTGCAGCGCCAGGTGCGACATGCCGAGGATCGCATTCATCGGCGTGCGGATCTCGTGGCTCATGTTGGCCAGGAAGTCGCTCTTGGCGCGGTTGGAGGCCTCGGCGACCTGCCGGGCGGCCTGCTCCGCCTCGGCGCGCTTGCGCTCGGTGAGGTCGAGCACGAACGAGATCCCCTCGCCCCTGGAGCCCTGCAGCAGCACCCCGCCCACCATGGCCGGCACGCGGCTGCCGTCCTGGCGGATGAAGTCGCGCTCGTAGGTGGGCGCGTGCCCCGTGGCGAGCAACTGCTCCAGCAGCTGCGCTTCCAGGTGCCGGACCTCCGGCGGGGTGATCCTCGACCACTCGACCCGGCCCGCCGCGAGGTCCTCTCGCGTGTAGCCGATCAGCTTCAGGAAGGCGTCGTTGGCGTCGATGATCCCGCTGATGCGCCAGAAGAAGATGCCCATGATGCTGGAGTCGACCAGCTGGCGGATGCGCGCATCCCGGTCCTGCAGGTCGGCATAAAGGCGGGCGTTCTCGAGCGAGATCGCGGCCTGGGCGGCCAGCATGTCCAGCAGCGCCACGCGCTGCGCGTCGAAGGCGTGCGGCAGCAGCGCGTTCTCCATGTAGAGCACGCCCACCAGGCGCGACTGCTTCATCAGCGGCAGGCACAAGACGGAGCGCGGCTGTCGCCGCACGACGTAGGGGTCGGCCGAGAACGGAGGTGCCGCGGTGGCATCGTCGAGCACGATCCGGCTGCGCGTGCGGCCCACGTAGTGCAGGAGCGACTGCGGGAGGTCCTCGGGCCCCGCGGCCGCGCGCCGAGCCGCCACCGTGACACCGGACGGCCCGGTGCTCGCCTCGGCCTCGATCTCCAGCCGGGCCCCTCGGGCCAGCAGCAGCAGGGCGCGGCTCGCGCCGGCGTGTTCGACCGAGATGAGCAGCAGCGTCTTGACCAGCTGGTCCAGGATGATCTCGCTGGACACCGCCTGGGCGGCCTTGACCGCGGTCTGCACGTCGAGCTGGGCGGTGCTGATCGCCGAACGGGAGCTGACCGGTGCGAGCAGGCGGCGATGCTGTTGCTGCAGCTGGCGCAACTTGCCGTGGGCGCCCCAGCGTTGCCAGGCATCGCGGGCATCGCGCAGCAGGCCGGCCGCGACGGTGTCCAGGCCCCTGGCGGCGTAGCAATGCGCCGCCACTTCGCAGGCCACGGCCTCGCTGGGCAGGAAGCCCTGCTCGCGCGCGGCCCGGATGGCCTGCTCGTACAGGCGCTGGGCATCCTGATCACGCCCCTCCAGCCGGGCCATCTCGGCGCGCACGAGGCAGGCCCGGGGCGGTCCGCTGTCGGGGTTCTGGCTGGCGAAGCGGTCCAGCCATTCGGCGTGGACCCGCAGGGCCTCGAGCTCGGCCGAAAGCGAGGGAGGCGGCTTGCCGGCCCACTGGGCAGCCCGCGCCAGGGCGGCGTAGTAGTGGAACTCCACCTCCTCGAAAGGCGTGAGGGTGGTGAACATGTAGTGCGCGGCGCGGGCGGCAGCCTCCAGGGCGCCGGCCGCGTCGCCGGCCAGGAAGCGCGCCTGCAGCTTGCGGATCCAGTACCAGGCTGCCGGCGAGCGCAGCCTCTCGTCTTCCTGCAGCTCGCGCTCGTAGGCCGCCTCGTCGAGCTGCTCGCTGCCGAAGGCCACGAGGCTGGAGGTCAGCCCGCGCAGCGCCCGGATGAAGCCGAGCTGCGACTGGACGGACGCGACGACCTGGTTGAAGTAGAGCTTGCGTGCGAACGCGAGCACTTCCTCGCCGTAGGCCTGCACCTCTTCCAGCGGGTCGTCCAGCGTCAGCCGGTGGGGCACCAGCAGCAGCCGCGCGTAGAGATCGAACACCAGGTCGCCGCTCTCGCGGGCGGCGCTCACGGCCTTCTCGCCATAGGCCACGCCGGCGCGGAAGTGGTCGGTCCACGGGCTGCAGGCCTCGGCGAAGCTGGTGTAGATGCGCCCCTTGAAGCGGCCCAGGTCGCCCTCCACCAGCGCCACGGCCAGCAGGCCGAAGCGCCGCCCGGCGGCGTGGTCGCCGCGCTCTTCGCGCAGGATCAGGTTGAGGTAGGCGTAGGCGATGCAGGACCCGTCGCTGTTGCCATGCTCCAGGCTGAGGTTGACGATGCGGCAGATGGCCAGCCGGAACAGGTTGGTGTCGGTGAGCAGGAACGGCGCCAGGGCCGCCGTGAGCACGTCCACGGTGGGCTTGTGCACCGGGTGCGTCATGGCGGGCAGGCGCGCCAGGTCCTCGATGTGCAGTCCCTGCAGCCGCTGCCAGAGCACCTCGTAGTCGGGCTGCAGCTGCTCGTCGGAGGGGTGCTTGTCCCACGCGATGCCGACCTGCCGCAGGAAGTCCAGGCTCACCTCGACCGCCCGCGGGTTCTGGTCCAGCGCCTGGTACAGCGCCAGCCTCAGCCCGGCCACCGCGGCGCTTTCCGCCACACCGCGCGCCTTTCCGACCAGGAGCGCCAGGCGCTCCTCGGCGACCTGCATCGCGCCCGAAAGGAATTCGCACTCGGCGCGTTGCAGCTCGAGCGCGAAGGCCAGGCCATGGTCGCCGGCCCACGGGTCGGCCGGCAGCAGCGTGCAGCCGGTGCTGAGGTAGGTGAGGGCGGCCGCGTAGGCGTTGGCCTTGCGGGCGCGGGTGCCGGCCAGCAGGTTCAGCCGCGCGGTGTCGTGGCGCTCCGCCTCGTCCGTGAGCAGCTGCACGCCACGGTTGAGCTGGTTGACGATGTCGAAGGCCTGCGACTCCAGCTCGGCCTCGGGCGTGTGCCGGCGCAGCAGGCGGCCGACGCGAAGGTGCCCGCGGGGGCGCTCGTCAGCCGGGATGAGCGAGTACACCGCCTCCTGCACGCGGTCGTGCTGGAAGCGGTAGGCGCCGCCGAGATCCATGACGAGGTCGGCGATCTCGGCCACGCGCATCCTTTGGCGGATCGCCTCCTCCGGCAGGCCCGACACCGTCTCCAGCGTGGCGACGCGCGCCGCGTTGCCCACGCAGGCGAGGCCCTTCAGCAGCCCGAGGGTCTCGGCCGGCAGCCGGGCCACCTTGCCGACCAGCAGGTGCACGACGTTGTCGGTCAGGTTGCGTGCGCGGATGCGGGCGAGGTCCCAGTGCCAGTGGCCCGCGGCATCCCGCGAGACCAGGCCATCCTCCGCCAGCGTGCCGAGGAACTGGATGGCGAAGAACGGGTTGCCGCCGGTCTTGGCGTGGATCAGCCCGGCCAGCGGCCGCGAATGGGCCCGCTCGCAGTGCAGGGCATCGGCCGTCATCGCCTCGATGTCCTCGGCGGCCAGGGGCGCGAGGACGATGTCGTCCACCCGGGTGCCGGCCTGGCGGATCGCCTGCAGCAGGTGCATCAGCGGATGCGAGGCCTCGACCTCGTTGTCGCGGTAGGCGCCTATCAGCAGCAGGTGGCGCACGCCGGCGTCCGTCATCAGGTAGCCGATGAGGTCCAGCGTGGCGGCATCGAGCCACTGCAGGTCGTCGAAGAACAGCACCAGCGGGTGCTCGGGCCGGGCGAAGACCTCGATGAAGCGCGCCAGCACCCGCCGGAACAGGTTGGGCGTCTCCATCGCCGGCACGTCGGCCAGGGGCGGCTGCGGGCCGATGATCGGCTCCAGCTCGGGCACCAGGTTGACGATCAGCTGGCCATGCGGATCCAGCGCCGCCCGGAGGGCCTCGCGCCAATGGGCGATCTCCGCGTCGCTCTTGACCAGCAACTGGCCGACGAGCACGCGGAAGGCCTGCACCAGCGTCGCATGGGGGATGTCGCGCTTGTACTGGTCGAACTTGCCCGAGGCGAACAGCGCCCGCGCCGGCACGAGCGCCCGGTGCAGCTCGCTCACGACCGAAGACTTGCCGACGCCCGAGAAGCCGGACACCAGCACCAGCCCGGGGCTGCCTTCGGCCACCATGCGCTCGAAGCTGGCCAGCAGCGCCTGCACGTCGGCGTCGCGGCCATAGAGCTTCTCCGGGATCAGCAGGCGCTCGGGCACGTCCTGTCTTCCGAGCTCGAAGGCCTCGATGCGGCCGGTGGCATCCAGCGTCGCCTGCGCCTGCCGCAGGTCGGCCTGCAGGCCGGCGGCTGTCTGGTACCGGTCTTCGGGGGCCTTGGCCAGCAGCTTCATCAGCACGCCGGACAGCCCGGGCGGCACGTCGGCCCGCTCGGCCGGTGGCACCGGGGCGCGGGCGATGTGGCAGTGGATCCACTCCAGCGGATCGGCCGCCGAGAAGGGCAGCGCGCCGGTCAGCATCCGGTAGAAGGTGACGCCCAGGGAGTACAGGTCGCTGCGGGCGTCCACCGAGCGGTTCATGCGCCCGGTCTGCTCGGGCGCCATGTAGGGCAGGCTGCCGGCGATGACTTCGGTGGGCACCGGCAGCTGGCGCTCGCGCGGCATCAGCACGGCCAGGCCGAAGCCCGTGAAGCGGATGCCGCCGTCGCGGGCAACGAAGACGTTCGCCGGCTTGATGTCCTTGTGCAGCAGGCCCTTCGCATGGAGCTGCCCGAGCGACTCGGCCATGCGGATGGCCAGCGGCAGGAACCGCCCCGCCGGCAGCGGCGCGTCCAGCAGGGTGTCGAGGGGGACGCCGTCCGGATCGTCGAAGACCAGCGCGGTCCGGCTGTTCACCTGCAAAAGGGCGACGGGCTGCAATGCCCAGGCGGGATCCAGCTGGGGCGCCAGCAAGAGCTCGTGCGACAGGGCCTCCAGGCTGGCCGCCGACAGGTGTTCGCCGGCCGGCGACAGCAGCAGCACGCGGCGATCGTCACGCCTTCGCCTGCCCCGGCGCAGGACCAGCTCGCCTCGGGGGTGACCGGGGCCCTGCTGGTCTACGGTGTATTCGCTCAGGTCCGACATCGGCGGTCTCCAGGCGGCGATGCCGACGGGCGGCGGGTGGGTCAGAACCGGGCGGTCAGCTCCAGCGCGACGGACCGCGGCGGTGCGAAAAGGCCGAACTGGTTGGCGGGGGTGCCGGTCTCCCCTCCGGAGGGGCTGCCCGTGCCGGACTGGTCGAAGGCGGAGCTCACCACGAAGGTGTTGCCGAGGTTCTTGCCGATCAGCGCCACCTGCCAGCGGTCGTCGGCAGCGGCCAGGCGCACGGCGGCATCCACGTTGACGTAGGAGGGCTGCACGGCCAGCGGCTGGCCGAAGGGCGAGACCGAGTAGGAGCTGCTGTAGCGCACCCGCGCGGACAGCCCCAGCGCCATCGCCGGCCCGAGCGCCTGGGTATGGTCGGCGCCGAGGCTGGCCGTCCACAGCGGCGCATTGGCGGTGGGCCGGCCGCCGAGGTCCTGCCGCAGCGCGCCGTTGGCGCCTGTGGGCAGGCAGCCCTCGGCCTGGGTCTGGCCGGCATAGCAAGGCGCGATGTAGTCACGGTAGCGGGCCAGGTTGTACTGGGCCGATCCGGTCAGCTTCAGGCCGCTGATGGCGGGAGGCAGGTACTCGGCCGCCAGCTCCACGCCCTTGACGACGGCCGAGCCGGCGTTGGTGGTCTCCAGGCTCAGTCGCTGCGCGTCGTAGAAGTCGATCTGCAGGTCCGAGTAGCGGTAGCGGTAGGCATCCGCGCTCAGGCGCAGCCGGTTGTCGAGCAGGGTCGCCTTGGCCCCGAGCTCGATGCCCTTGACGCTCTCGGGCCCGAAGGCCAGGTCGGCCAGTCCGTTGCCGAAGGCCGAGATGGTGGCGCTGTTGGAGAAGCCGCCCGACTTGTAGCCCGTCTTGTAGCCGGCATAGACCGTCAGCTCGCTGGAGGGCTTCCAGCTCAGCGTGGTCGCCGGCGAGAAATCTTGGAACTTCTGGTCGGCGTCCAGCCGGGCACCGGGCGGGTACACCACGGCGAAGCCGGGGTTCACGTAGGGCTGCACGAAGTACGAGGTCTTGCGCTCGGCGGTGTAGCGCCCGCCCAGCACGTACTCCCAGCCGGGCATGAAGTTCCAGCTGAGCTGCGCATAGGCGGCGGTCGTACGGCCGCGCGTGGCCGAGTCCTTCGAGAAGGCGAGGTAGCGGTCGGACGGGGCGGCGGCGGAGTTGTCGGCGCCGAACAGGGCCGAGCCCTGCGCGAACTCGAGCTTGGTGCCTTGCAGGTACAGCCCGCCCATGAAGTTCACCGGCTGGTCGAAGCTGGTGTTCAGGCGCAGCTCCTGCGAGTAGGCGTGGTAGCGGTCGTGCTCGTCTGACCAGATCGCCGGCGTGGCGCTGAAGTCGTAGTCGGACAGCGCCGAGTAGTCGAAGTGCTGGTAGTTGGTGATGGAAGACAGCGTCACCTGGCCGAAGCTCTTGTCGGCCCGCAGCGTGAGGCCCTGCGACTCATAGAGGGTGTAGAGCTGGCCGCCGTAGCGGTTCATGTAGGGCCGCGTCGCAGCGATGTCGGCCGGCACCGGGTTCTGCCGCACCGAGAAGCCTTCGCCGCAAGGCTCGCCGTTGCTGTCGTTGGGGCAGATCCACAGCCGGTCGTTCCAGGAGGTGGAGCCTGAGCGGCGCCGGTCGGCGCTGGCCTTCAGGGCCAGCTCCAGCGTGGGCTCGGGCTTGTAGGTGGCGGTCAGTCGCGCGGCGAGCACGCGCTCGCGCGGCAGCTCGCCCGGCGACGGCGCAGGCACGGCATGGGTCGCCACTTCGCCGCTCGCCGCATCGACGGTGGTGTAGGTGCCCGCCGGCGCCTCGTTGCTGACGTACCCGCCCTGCATGTCGCGGGCATTGACCGCCAGGCGCAGGCCGACGCCCTCTCCCACCGGCCCCGAGACGACGAAGCCCAGCATCCGCTCGTCGGCCTTGAACTCGTAGCCCAGGCGCGCCATCAGCTCGCGCTGCCGACCGGGGTTCTCGGTGGTGATGGAGACCACGCCGGCCGTGCTGTTCTTGCCCCAGTACAAGGCCTGGGGGCCCTTGAGGATCTCGATCTGGGCCACGTCGAAGAAGGATTCGTCGATGACCCGGCCCTGCCCGTAGTAGACGCCGTCCACCACCACGGCGACCGACTGCTCGATGCCGATGCTGGAGAAGTTCGGGCCGATGCCGCGCAGGCTGATGCTCGCCCCGGAACCGCTGTTGCCGCGGGTGATGATCAGCCCGGGTGTGAGCGCGGCGGTCTTCTCCAGCGAGGAGACGTCGAAACGCTCGACCTCCTCGGTGCCGAGGGTGACGACGGCCGCGGGCACGTTCTGCACGTCTTCGCGGACCTTGCGGGCGGTGACGATGATGCGTTGCAGCCCGGCGTTCTCATCCGCCGTGGATTCCGGTGCGGCCTCGGGCTTCTCGGCCGCGGCGGCTTCCGGAGCCACGCAGGCCAGCAGCGCCCACATGGAAGCCCGCACGGCCGCGGCCGATGCCGACTGGCCCGGCATGGCGCGTGATGGCGACGCTTCGCTCCCGGCATGCGTGAAACAGCTCCGCGGCATGCGGCGATCTTGATCCTGCGGGCGCACCCGGCGCATAGGAGATGCCCTAGGGCCTGTCGTCGTGCGCTGCATCCCCGGAACACCCCGGCGCGGGCGTGATTTAGCGCTAACTGGCCGTCACGCCCGCCAGCCTCCGGCGGGTCGGCGCCCGGCCGGATCGGACCCGCTCAATCGAGCTGCAGGTAGACGCGCTGCCCTTCGATCTTCACGGGGTAGCTGCGCACCGGCTCGGTCACCGGGTCGCAGGTCGGGCGGCCGGTGCGCACGTCGAACTTGCCCTGGTGCAACGGGCACTCGATCTCGTGGCCTTCGAGGAAGCCGTCGCACAGGCGGGCCTGGCCATGGGTGCAGACGTTGTCGGTGGCGTACACCTCGCTGCCCACGGTGTAGATCGCGATGTCGCGGCCGTTCACCAGCAGGCCCATCACGTCATCGGTGGGCAGCTCGGCGGCCGAGAGTGCATCGGTCCAGAGGGTGTCTGTCATGGCCGCCTCAGAGGGGATAGATGATGGAGTTGGGGATCATTTCGCTGTCGTAGATGCACTCGCGGCGGGCGAACTTCAGCCCCTCTGCCGTGCGCACGACGGTGTCGAGGTAGCGGCCGACGTTGAACACCGTCGACGCATCGGACAGCTTGGTGCGGAACACCGCGTAGTTCGCCTCGCAGCGGATCCCGCCGGCCTCCACGGCCCGGATCACCGGCGTGCCGACCACGTGGCGCTGGTAGTACGGGTCGTGGAACAGCGTTTCCTTGATGCCGTAGACCCGGTCCTTCAGCATGCCCTTGCTGGTGAAAGACAGCGTGGCCAGCGGGAAGCCGCGCTCGTGGTTCTCGCGCGGCTGCAGGCGATAGACGCAGTCCTCGGTGAAGAACCCGGGCCACAGGTCCCACTGGCCCGAGTCGACGGCACTGGCGTAGTCGGCATACAGCTGCGTGAGCGCGAGCCAGTCCTCGAAGTTGATGTTGCTGGCCATCTCAAGCCTCCATCACTTCACGCCAGTAGCGGTACATGCCACGAATGAGCGTCTCGGTGACCATGTGTTCCGTGTTCTCGACCTCGCGCCCGCCGAGCTCGGCCAGCGTGCGGTGGAAAGGCTTGCTCTCGAAGGCCTGCTGCGAGAACTCGATCACCTCGCCGTCGTCGGCCGAGACGAAGCCGGCCGGGCCGAAGAGGTTGGCCTGGCGCAGGCGGCGCTCGGTCATCTCCTCGCTGTCGTCCTCGAAGCCGAAGTGCGTCCAGACGAAGTCGAAACTGCCGTGGCCACTGGGCTGGATGTGGCGGGTGGAGACGCTGTTGACCTGCTGCTGCAGGATGACGCTGGGGAAGATGGTGGTCATCACCGCGGTCGGTCCGTTCCACCAGGGCTCGGGCACGATGTCGAGGAAGCTCGGGTCATGGAGCTGCATGCTCTCCTTGAAGCTGGAGACCTGCGTGACCTGCTCTGACTTGCCCGCCGTGCCGCGGGTGCTGATCATCGCGGCGTGGCGGTGCTTCCCGTCCATGCGCAGCTGCGACTTGTTGTCGGCGCGCCAGAGGCCGAAGGTGACGAACCAGGTGTGCAGCAGGCCCGGGTGGTACGGGTCCTTGATGTTCTCCTGCATCAGCTTCCAGTTGCCCGGGATGCGCTGGCGGTTGTAGCCCAGGAGCTTGAGCCGGCGGCCGTTGAACAGGCGATCGAAGTAGCCGAGGATGGTCGGGCCGAGGAAGTCCTCGAAAGCTTCGACGTTCTCGTCGAACGAGGCGAACACCACGCCGCCGCGCACGGCCACTTTCAGTTTCGTCAGCCCGTGCTCGCTGGTCTTGAAGTCGGCCGGCATGCCGCCGTGCACCTGGCCGTCCTGCTTCACGCCGCGGCGAAAGGGCACGCCCTGCAGATCGCCCTTGAGCGTGTAGCTCCACTGGTGGTAGGGGCAGACGAAGTCCTTGCGGTTGCCATGGCGCTCGCGGCAAAAGCGCATGCCGCGGTGGGCACAGACGTTCTCGACCACGTGGATGCCACCCTCGCCATCGCGCACCATGATCACCGAGCGTTCGCCCACGACCGTGCGCTTGAAGTCGCCCGCGTTCGGCACCTCGGCCTCCAGGCCCACGTAGCACCAGTGGCCCTTGTAGAAGAAGCGCTCCAGCTCGCGCTGATACAGCTCGTCGCTGGTGTACGCGAGAAAGGGGATGCGGTGGGTGCCGTCGCCTTCCCACTGGGGGCGGATGGGAAAGATGGTCGAGGGAGGGGTCATGCGGGACTCCTGGGCTGTCGCTTCGTCAGGTGGCCTGGGTGTAGAAGGCGTCGGCGTGGATCTGCGATGGCGCGATGCCCTTGCGCCGTGCCAGCAGCGTGGCCGCTTCCACCATCGGAGGCGAGCCGCAAAGGTAGGCGCGCCAGCCTTCGAGCCGGGGCAGGTCCTCGGCGATCGCCTCGGTGACGAGCCCGCAGCGGTGCTCGCGCGGGTCGCCGCCCGAGGTGACGACCATGTTCAGCTTCAGGCCGGGATGCCGGCGCTCCAGCGTGGCCAGCTCATCCAGGCCGTAGAGATCTCGCGGCGAGCGCACGCCGAAGTACAAGTGCACCGGGTTGCTCATGCCGCCTGCCACGGCCCCGCGCAGGATGGACAGGATGGGCGCCAGACCCGTGCCGCCGGCCACGCACAGCATCGGCCCTTCATGCTTGCGGCGCAGGTAGGCGGTGCCCAGCGGGCCGCTCACGCGCACCGCGTCACCCGGCTTCAGGTCGTTGGCGATGTAGCCCGACACCCGGCCGCCGGCCACGACGCGCACGTGGAACTCCAGCGTCGAATCGCCGGCCACGCCGGCCATCGAGTAAGGGCGCACATGCTCCGGCGTGAACTGCAGCTGCGCGTATTGCCCGGGCGAGAACTCGATGGGCTTGGCCGGCTTGAGCACGACGCGCCTGATGTCATGCGTCAGCGACTCCACGGCCTGCACCGTGGCCTTGACGATGCGCGCCGGGTGCACCACGACCTCGTCGGGCTCCGGGATCTCGATGGTGCAGGGCTCGGTGAGGAAGGTCTGGCAGGCCAGCACGTGGGCTTCGCGCCCGTCCAGGGGGTTCTGCGCAGCACGGCCCGAATCCAGCACCTCGCCGTCGACGACCCGGCAGCGGCAGGTGCCGCAGCGGCCGGCCATGCAGCTGTACGACATCGGGATCTGGGCGTGGCGCAAGACCTCCAGCAGGTTGGCGCCCGGCTGGACCTCGATGGTTCTCTGCAGGGGCTGGATCAGCACTTCCATGGGCCGCATCGTCCGCCCCCGGTGACGATCAGCCAAGGGGATTGGCGATATATGCTGTATCACCCGCAGTGATGATGGCGGTGAGGCGGAAGGCTCGGCATGGAACTGCACGAACTCGACCTGAACCTGCTCGTGGTCTTCAACCACCTGCTGGCGGAGCGCAAGGTCTCGAAGGTGGCGGAGGTGCTGGGCATCTCGCAACCCGCCGTCAGCAACTCGCTGGCCAAGCTGCGCAGGCTCTTCGGCGACGAGCTCTTCCTGCGCACGCCCAAGGGCATGGAGCCCACGCCTTACGCCGACCAGCTCGCCGAGTCCGTCAGCTATGCGCTGGCCATGATCCACAGCGGTGTCAACCAGCGCACCAGCTTCGACCCGGCCAGCGCAAGACAGGCCTTCACCATCGGCATGACGGACATCGGCGAGATCTACTTCCTGCCCGCGCTGATGGAGCGCCTGCGCCGCGAGGCGCCGGGCGTCACCCTGAGCACGGTGCGCAACACCGCGGTCAACCTGCGCGACGAGCTGGAGGCCGGCAAGGTCGACCTCGCCATCGGCCTGCTGCCGCAACTCAAGGCGGGCTTCTTCCAGCGCCGGCTTTTCTCGCAGAGCTACGTGTGCCTCATGCGCCGCGGCCACCGCCTCGACAAACGCAAGATGACCCGGGCCGAGTTCTCGGCCGCCGAGCACCTGGTCGTCATCTCTGCCGGCACCGGCCACGGCAAGGTGGACGATGTGCTGGAACGCGGCGGCGTGCAGCGCCAGGTGCGGCTGACCGTGCCGCACTACGTGGGCGTCGGCCACATCCTTCAGGGCTCCGACCTCATCGCCACCGTGCCCGAGCGCCTGGCCGATCGCCTCATCGAGCCCTTCGGCCTGAGCAAGACGCCGCACCCGGAGCGACTGCCGGATGTGGCCATCAACGTCTTCTGGCATGCCAAGTTCCACCGCGCGCCGGCGAACCGCTGGCTGCGCGGCGTGGTGTTCGAGCTCTTCGCCGACCAGCAGGCCGGCGGCACTTGATCCCGCGCCAGCCCCTGCGGCGTATCCGCTTGTAAATCCGGGGCTGGGAGCTTGCGCGCTGCTGCAACAATCCCGCCTGCCACTGAGCTAACAAGTCACAAGGGAGGACTGCCATGGCACCGCTGGACCCTCTGGCAGGGCAGGCCCTGGCCGCGCTGTCCCCTTTGCCGCTGATCGCCGAGCAGGATCGCCTGCTGCAGCTGCGCACCGCGCTGCCCGCGCTGTGGCTCGTGCCCGAGCAGATGCGGTTGCACGAGGGCCTGGGCGAAGCCTTCGAGCTCACGTTGCAGGTGCTGAGCACCTCGGCCCACGTGGACATCCGCGCCTTGATCGGCGAGGAGCTCACGTTGCGCCTGCGTATCCCTGGCAGCGGCTACCGCAGCTGGAACGGCTACGTGCTCGCTGCCGCGCAATCCGGCAGCAACGGTGGCCTGGCGCGCTACGAGCTGGTCGTGCGACCGTGGCTCAGCCTGCTCGCGGCACGCATCAACCACCACGTCCACCGGGCCGATCAAACCGCCCTGCAGATCGTCGAGGCCGTCTTCGCGGAGTACCCGCAGGCGAACTGGCGGCTGGAGCTCTCGCCCGACACGATCGCGGCGATGCGCGTGCGGCCGCTGTGCATCCAGTTCGGCGAGTCCGATCTCGACTTCGTGCGGCGGCTGCTGCTGGAAGAGGGCCTGCTGTTCCGCTTCGAGCATGCCGATGCCGACGTGTCGCAGCCCTCGCCTTCGGGCCGGGCGCAGCACGTGATGGTGATCACCGATCGCCACAGCCGCGGCCCCGAGCTGGGCCTGCTGCGCTACACCCAGCCGCGGCCTGGCGAGGCGTCGAGTGGCGGCATCAACCACCTCGCGCTGCAGGCCCAGGCGCCGCTGGCCGGTGCCGCGGTCGGCCATTGGGACGAGCGCGCCTTGCATGGCCGCGCCGCGCAGTCGGGCGAGATGGCGCGGCCCCAGCACTACGACGGCGCGGCCGGCGTCCTGGCCGACTCCGCCGGCGCCCAGCGCGCGGCGGATCAGGTGCTGGCCGCCAGCGAGCTGGGCGCGCGTCGCTACGCCGGCGCGGGGCAGGAGCGCCGGCTCGAGGCCGGTGGCCGCTTCACCTTGCTGGAGCATCCGCTCGGGCCGCTGGACCTGCAGCTGGTGGTCGTCGAGCACTGGGCCTTGAACGACCTGGGCGAGCTGGTCGACGGGCATTCCTCCGGCCGCGCCGGCCAGGGCCAGTACCGCGTGCACTTCGAAGCCGCTGCGGCCGAGCTGGCGCTGGTGCCGGCGCGCCCGGCGCGGCCCCGGTCGCCGCAGTTGCTCACCGCCCGCGTCGTGGGCCATGAGCGCGCCGTCCTGAGCACCACCCGCGACCTGCGGCTGAAGGTGCAGTTCGACTTCCAGCGCGGCGTGCGGCCCAACCGCGGCGGGCTGGCCTGTCGGCCCGCCGTCTCGACGGGCGCCGAATCCAACGGCAACGCCCCGGGCAACGAGCAAAGCGGCACCTGGCTGCGCGTGCTCGTGCCGCAGGCGGGGCCCGACTGGGGCTGGGTGCTGCCTCCGCGCATCGGCGCCGAGGCGCTGGTCCATTTCCTCCACAGCGACATCGACCAGCCGGTGGTGGCCGGTGGGTTGCACTCGGGCGAGCATCCGCCGCCGTGGTCCGCCGGGGTGGACTCGGGCGTCAACCATCCCGGCACCCTCAGCGGGCTGCTCGGCCTGACGCTGGATGGGCAGGCGAGCCAGCACTGGCTCCAAGACGATGCCACCGGCCAGCTGCGCATGCGGCTGCACAGCAGCCAATGGGGGAGCGAGCTGTCCTTGGGCCACCTCATCCAGCAAGGCGTGCACTCGGCACAGCGTGGCGCCTGGCGCGGCGCGGGTTTCGAGGCACTGACCCGAGGCTGGGCCGTGGTGCGCGCCGGCCGTGGCCTGCTGCTGACCACGCAACTGCGCCCCGGCACCTACGGCTCGGCCCAGGGCTGCCAGATGGACGCGGCCGAGGCCTTGGCGCGCCTGAATGCTGCACGCGAACTCGGCCTTCGCCTGGGCGATGCGACGGCGGCCTTGGGCGCGCAGGGCTTGCGCAGCCATGCGGACAGCGAAGCGCTGCACAAGCTCGCCCGTGCCATCGACCCCGCGCAGGACGGCCGCCACCCCGACTCGGTGAACGGCCAGGACGCCGTCTCGCCGGCCGATGGCCGCGCCGGTGCCGGCCAACCCGTGCCCGCCTTCGCCGAGCCCATCGTCGCGCTCGACAGCGCCAGCAGCCTGCTCGCGGCCAGCGGCGCGAGCACGCAGCTGTACGCGGGCCAGGACCTGAGCCTCACCGCCCAGGGCGACCTGCACCACGCCGCCGCCCACACCTACTCCCAGGTCAGCGGCCGGGGCGCGAGCCTGTACACCCACCAGGGCGGCATCGTCGCCCACGCCGCCAACGGCCCCGTGTCCGTGCGAGCCCACACCGATGCGCTGCAACTGCTGGCCCAGCAGGGCATCACCGTCAGCAGCGTCAACGACGAGATCCGCCTGTACGCCCAGGACAAGATCACCCTCGGCGGCGGCGATTCCAGCATCGTGATGGACGGCCCGGACATCACCTTCACCACGCCGGGCACCTACACCCAGCACGGGGGCAGCCATGCGTTCCTGCCGGGGGCGAGCGCGGCGGCGGCCATCGATGACCTGCCCACCGGCACGGTCGAGGCCCTGGAGAACTGGCTGGACCTGGGGCTGTACGGGTGGATGGGCGCCCCCATCGTCGGTCGCCGCTACACGCTCACGCTATCGGATGGATCGCAACGCCGCGGCACGCTCGACGCATCGGGCCAGGCCCATGTGCCCGATATTCCCGCCGGTGGCCCGCACCGGGTCGACTACGAGAACCCGCCGCTGTCTGACGATCCGCCGCCTTTCACGCTGGCGGACCTCGCCAGTGCCGTCAAGCGCTACGTCGGCGCCTGAAGCCGACCCAGGAAGAAACGAGCGCAAGGGCAGGCATGTCATTTTCTCTGGACGATATCTACAGGTCCGTCAACCGCTGGCGCCAAGGCGCGAAGGAAGCGGCGATGGATGCCAAGCAGAAGGCCAACTGGGTCTGGAAAGCACTGCAAGGCGACTTCAATCCCCACCGCAGCATGGGCCAGATCGGCTTCGATACGGTGGTGTGCCTGGTGCCGGGCGTGGACACGGTGATGGACATCCGCGACCTGATCGCCGCCATCATCGCCATCGCTCGCGCACCGACCAGCGGCATGGCCTGGTTCTCGCTGGTGCTCACGCTGGTGGGCTTCCTGCCCGAGCTGGGCTCGGTGGCCAAGGGCGTGGTCTTGATCGTGTTCGTCAAGCTGCGTCCCCTGATCAAGGACATCGACGACCTCACGCACGCCAGCAAGATGGTCAAGCACCTCGACGAGGCCTTCGATGCGGCCTTGCCCGAGATCGTGAGCTACCTGCGCCATCCCAAGGTGCAGCAATTCCTCACCAAGGCCGGCGTGCCCGACGTGGTCAAGTGGGTCTCCGCCTCGGTGGCCAAAGCGGCCGCCGCCGTCGACACCGCCAAGCTGAAGGCCTTGTTCGACAAGAGCGCGCAGAACGTCAAGGACATCCTGAACGACCTGCGCCCCCTGCTGCCCGACAGCGCGGCTGCCAGGATCAAGGAGGTCACCGATGGCATCCTCACCGTGCAGCGCGGCTTCTCCAGGGCAGTGGACAGCTACATGGAGCCCTTGCGCGCCATGCTTCGCCGACTGGCCGAGCGGCTCGATGAGCTGCACTGGGTGGCGTACAGCCAGCAGATGAACAAGGGGTGGATCGCGCCGCTGTCGGAGCAGGGGGCGAAGAGGCTGATTGCGAAGCATCAGCCGGCTTGGGTGAAGACAAAGAAGCCCGTGCAGTTCAAGCAATTGAGGCCGGAGTTCTTCAGAAGAGATCCAATCTACAAAGACGGTATCGCGAAAGGCGCCCCCGAACTGGGTGATAGTGAGATCAAGAGTTTCGCCGCCGGTGTTAGGGCTCGCCGCCTGCGAGATGGTGAGACCCTGTACCGGGTAGTCGATCCCACCAGTGGTTCGCTGAGCAACTGCTGGATCACCGAATCGGTGTGGAAGGAGATCAACGTGGACCTCGAGAAGGCGCGAGGGATCTGGCGCGGCGGGCTCGCGGTGAAGCCGCACTGGAACCAGAACGGAACCTACGTGAAGTTCACCTACGACAAGGCACGCGACGGCGAGGTAACTGTGTGGGAAGGACCGACCGCCATGCAATGGCTCGGTGACGCAGAACGAGTGGAGGAGGGATTCTTGGAAGGCGGCCTGACTCAGGTGGTCTGGCACCCGACCGAACGTCCGCCCAAGGTCAATCAACTCAAGGACGCGGTACCGGACACGTTCGCCGTCGCCGATCCTGGCAAACGCGGCATTCAGTTCCCCGACATGGTGGAAGGCGGTGTCATCAAGGACGCTGCAGGCGAAGCCCAGCGCCACGGTTTGCGGGCCAAGATCAACGATCCGCGCATTGCGGGTCCTTTTGAGACTGGCTGGGGCTTCAAAGATTTCGAAGACCAACACGAGTTGATCGGATTGCCCAACCCGATGAAAGAGTAAACCCCATGCAGTTTCGCCGCGACCTGAGCCGCGAGGCTCATCTTTGGTACACGATCACTTCGGCTGACTTTGTCGGTCATGCCAAGCCACACTTGGAGGTGGCACTGGACGTGCTCCGTGACGGCATCAAGCGGGCACCTCTGGCCGCCGAGTACCCGCCTGTGCCTTATTGGGGGGGCGTTATCGAACACTTGCTGCTGTCGTTCGACAACGCCCTAATCGCTTTGCAGGCTGGCGAGTTCGGTCCCATGGTCACGCTCGTGAGCCGTCTAATGGACGTGCCGCGTGGATTAAGCGAATCAGTGCAGTGGTTGCCAGGGGAGGCCCATGCGCGAATGCTCAACTCCGTTGACTCGGCATACAGCATATGCAGCGAATTCCTCTCTGGGATCGCAATGAGCCAGATGTACCGAGATGATGGATACAAGGATGGCACGTCAGACTGGCACGATGACATGCCGGAGGACATGGGCATCCCGAGCAATGGAATCCTGGTGTACTACGAAGAGCCGCTCTACGGATGTGTTGGCCGCCCCTCCCACATTCCAGAGTACACCCCCGATACGAAAGTCGTCTGCAAGACCGGCGAGATCGTTCCCTGGACCGGCGTGTGGGTGCCTGTCTCTGGAATGGGAACCGCGGCCCTGGCGTTCGCCAGGCAAGGCATCCAGATCATGCAGCCCGCCTACGAACTGGCGCGAGAGTTTGCAGAGGATGAATACCTCGAAGCCACCAAGCTCGTCGACACCTCGTGGCACCCCGTCAAACCCACCGGCCGGATGATTCCTCTGCCGCCCGTTGATGCGGCATCAGCGAGTAGCGGATCTGGCCGCTGCAGAGCGGGCGACCCCTGCCCGCGCGAAGGCTACTGGTTCACCCCGGCGAAAGCCGGTAGCCGACGCCACTTTCAGCAGGGCGCGACGATGCCGGAGTTCAAGAGCGACTACGGCCTGACCATCTGGCAGTGGGATGACGATCAAGCGTCTTGAGGGCGCAGCGCGGCGTCATTCTTCAAGTGGCGCATTCGCGCAGTGCTTAGCCAGCGGCCCGGCTCGCCGGGCCGATCTCTCCACGTCGAACGGCAGAACTGTCGACCGCATTCGCTGACGCGAATGCTCAGGGGTCTGGGAAGCACTGCAAGGCGACTTCAATTCCCACCGCAGCATGGGCCAGATCGGCTTCGATACGGTGGTGTGCCTGGTGCCGGGCGTGGACACGGTGATGGACATCCGCGACCTGATCGCCGCCATCATCGCCATCGCTCGCGCACCGACCAGCGGCATGGCCTGGTTCTCGCTGGTGCTCACGCTGGTGGGCTTCCTGCCCGAGCTGGGCTCGGTGGCCAAGGGCGTGGTCTTGATCGTGTTCGTCAAGCTGCGTCCCCTGATCAAGGACATCGACGACCTCACGCACGCCAGCAAGATGGTCAAGCACCTCGACGAGGCCTTCGATGCGGCCTTGCCCGAGATCGTGAGCTACCTGCGCCATCCCAAGGTGCAGCAATTCCTCACCAAGGCCGGCGTGCCCGACGTGGTCAAGTGGGTCTCCGCCTCGGTGGCCAAAGCGGCCGCCGCCGTCGACACCGCCAAGCTGAAGGCCTTGTTCGACAAGAGCGCGCAGAACGTCAAGGACATCCTGAACGACCTGCGCCCCCTGCTGCCCGACAGCGCGGCTGCCAGGATCAAGGAGGTCACCGATGGCATCCTCACCGTGCAGCGCGGCTTCTCCAGGGCAGTGGACAGCTACATGGAGCCCTTGCGCGCCATGCTTCGCCGCCTGGCCGAGCGGCTCGATGAGCTGCACTGGGTGGCGTACAGCCAGCAGATGAACAAGGGGTGGATCGCGCCGCTGTCGGAGCAGGGGGCGAAGAGGCTGATTGCGAAGCATCAGCCTGAGTGGGTGAAGACGAAACGACCGGTGCTGTTTGAGCAGCTGGATCCAGATGACTTTCGTAAGGAGCCAGCCTATGTGAATGGGCTCGCCAAGGGGGCCCCGGAGTTGGGCGACAGCGAGATCAAGAGCTTCGCAGCGGGCGTGAAGTCTCGTCCTTTGCGCGATGGCGAAACCCTGTACCGCGTGGTCGATCCCACCAGCGGCTCGCTCAGCACCTGCTGGATCACGGAGTCCGTGTGGAAAGAGATCAACGCCAACCCTGAAAAGGCACGCGCCATCTGGCGCAGCAGGCTTGCCGTGAAGCCGGACTGGAATCAGAACGGCACCTACGTGAAGTTCACCTACAACAAGGCCCGCGACGGCGATATCACCGTATGGGAAGGAACGACATCCATGCAATGGCTTGGTGAACCAGACAAGGTGGAGCAGGGGTTCTTGGAGGGAGGCCTGACCCAAGTGGTGTGGCATCCGATCGAGCGCCCGCCCAAGGTCAACCAGCTCAAAGACGCCACCCCAGACACGTTCGCCATAGCCGATCCTGGCAAGCGAGGCATTCAGTTCCCCGACATGGTGGAAGGCGGCGTGATCAAGGACGCTGCAGGCGAAGCCCAGCGCCACGGTGTGCGCGCCAAGATCAACGATCCGCGCATTGCGGGTCCGTTTGAGACTGGCTGGGGCTTCAAGGATTTCGAGGACCAGCACGAGTTGATCGGATTGCCCAACCCGATGAAGGAATAAGTCAATGCAGATCTGGCGCGACCTGAGCCGCGAGGCCCATCTTTGGTACACCATCACCTCGGCTGACTTTGTCAACCATGCCAAGCCACAGTTGCAAACGGCACTTGATGTGATTCGTGAGGGTATTAAGCACGAACCCCTGGCGGCCGATTACCCGCCGGTGCCTTTCTGGGGCGGCGTGGTCGAGCACCTGTTGCTGTCTTTCGATAACGCCGTCATTGCCTTGATGGCCGGTGAGTTCGGTCCCATGGTCCAACTTGCCGGCCGCCTAATGGACGTTCCGCGCGGATTCAGCGAGTCCGTCCAGTGGTTGCCTAGTGAAGCCAATGCTCGCATGCTGAATGCTGTTGAGACGGCATACGGCATCTTCAGCAGATTCTTGCGTGGCCTAACGATGAGTCAGCGCTATTCCAGCGACGATTACAAGAATGGTTCCACTGCCTGGCGCTATGAATTGCCCAAGGATGCCGGCTTCGTGAGCAACAACATACTCCGCAACACGGAGAACTCCGTCTATGAAGTCGTGGGACGTCCCGCTTTGATTCCCGAATACGCCCATGACGCCAACGTAGTTTGCAAGACTGGCGACATCGTCTCGTGGACAGGTGTTTGGGTACCCACCACCGGCATGGGTACGGCTGCCCTGGCCTTTGCTCGCCAAGGCATCCAGATCATGCAGCCGGCCTACGAGTTGGCACGAGAGTTCGCCGAAGGCGATCACATCGAAGCCACCAAGCTGGTCGACACCTCGTGGCACCCCGTCAAACCCACCGGCCGGATGATTCCACTGCCGCCTGCCGGTGCGGCTGATGACGCACTGGCAGCGACATCAGCGAGCAGCGGATCTGGCCGCTGCAAAGCGGGCGACCCTTGCCCGCGCGAAGGCTACTGGTTCACCCCGGCCAAAGCGGGTAGCCGGCGCCACTTCCAGCAGGGCGAGACGATGCCCGAGTTCAAGAGCGACTACGGCCTGACCATCTGGCAGTGGGACGACGATCAAGCGTCTTGAGGGTTCGGCGCTGCGTCCTTCTTCAAATGGCATTCGCGCAGTGCGAAAGGCCGTTCGAGACTGGCTGGGGCTTCAAGGACTTTGAGGATCAGCACGACCTCATCGGCCTGCCCAACCCATTGAAGGAGTGAGCCTCATGCAACGAGACCTGAGCCGCGAGGCGCATCTTTGGTACACCCTGCGTCAGTAGCCATCCCTTCATCGGCGACTACCCACCTGTGCCTTACTGGGGTGGCGTGGTCCAAGATGCTGGAGGCCGGCGACTTCGGCGGAATGATCGTTTTCGAGGGCTAGCTCGGGACAGTGCCCCGCGGGTTCCACGAAGGGAACATTGGCCTGGATGGAGCGGCTCCGGCCACCAAGGCACGGTGCGCCGCTGGCAGTTGTCAATCGCCGAGCCTGGTGGTGGTCACCTGGGCCTCGAACGAGCTGCCAAGCCGCCAGACCTTCAGCCGGACGGCCTCGCCGGCGTGCTTGTCGGCGAGCATCGCCATCAGTTCTTCCATGCGAGCGACCGCACGGCCGTCGGCCTCCAGGATGATGTCGCCGCGCTGCAGCCCGGCCGCCTGGGCGGCTCCCTTGTCGAGCGTTTCCACGAGCAGCACGCCCTTTCCGCCCGGTATGTTGAGCGCCGAGGCCTGCTCGGCCGTCAAGGGAGCGCCCTTGATGCCGATCACCGCCCGATCCACCCGGCCCTGGGTGCGCAGGTCGCCTTCGACCCGCAGATAGGTGGCGACTGGAATGCTGAAGGTGGACTGCAGCAAGTTCTCGCGCGAGACGTAGCGCTCGGCATTGATGCCCACCACTTCGCCGGTGCGCAAGCGCACCAGCGGCCCGCCACCCATCGGCGGCAGCACCATGACCGTCGACTGCACGGCCGCGATGAAATCGGCACCGTCGAAAACCGCGCTCACCAGGCCCTCGGTGACGGTCACCTGCGAATGGCTGCCCAGCGCCGTCCGGCCGAGGGCAATGACCCGCTCGCCGGCCGCGAGACCCTGCACAGGGGCCACCTTCACGAACGGCGCGTTCGTCAATGCCACCTTGAGCAGCGCCACGCAGGATCGCTTGTCGACGCCGACGATCGAGGCCGCCAGCTTCCTGTCGCCGTCCAGGTGAACCGTGACCTCGCCGGGGCGGGACAGGAGCGAGCAGGAGGTCATCACCAGCCCATCGGCCGACACGAGGGTGCCGGAGCCGATCGACAGGCCCTTGGCGTCGAACAGGGTGGCGGGATGGAGCCCCGGATCGCTGGCGGCGGGCGCGGCGGGCGGCTGGGCGGCATCGGCGGGCTTGACGGAAATGCCCACGATGGCCGGGGCGAGCCTTTTCACGAGCTCCTCCGGCGCCCCCTCAGCGGTGGCCGCATGGCCCGTGCCAATGGCGACGAGGGCGATCAGCCAGCCGCCAAGAACCGGTCTGACGGGGCGTGGCGGGGAGGGTGGGGGGAGGCAGGGCAATGGCATGTGGTCTTTCGAGCAGTCGAGCAGATTGGGCGGTCCCGGTCATCCCGGTCGATCCGCCGGCCCAGGGTGGCGCATCTTCACATCGCCGGCGGCCCGCACCATTGGCGCAAGGCGTCACCAAGCCCCTGCACGCTGCCTTCACCGACCCAGGCCACGTGGCCGTCGGGCCGGATCAGCACGCCGGCCGGCGCCGTGACCGTCCCGAATCCGGCAAGCTCCCACGGGCCCTCGCATCGCACCTGCAGGCCCAGGACGCGCCTCGACCACGGCGCGGCCTCGTCCAGGAGGCCGCGTTGTTCAACCAGGCTGAGCAGGACCGGGCGGGCCGTGTGCAGCAGGCTGTAGACCCGGGCCGGGCCGTCGGCGGTGACGAGGTCCAGGTCCGGCATGCGCCGTCCCAGCAGCGGATGCCCTTCACCGAAGTCATAGCGGATGCCCAGGCCCGACAGGTCCCCGGCCAGGCGCTTGCGCGGTTCGTCCAGCACCAGCAGCTCGGCCAGGGTGTCTCGCAGGGCGCTGGTCTGGTCGTCCTGCCTGAAGAGCGCGGTGCCCGCCATGGCGTGCCGAACCGCGCGTGCGCCGACGGGGTGGCGCTCGGCGTGGTAGCTGTCCAGCAGGCTCTCGGGCGAGACGCCCTTCACCACCTGGGCCAGCTTCCAGCCCAGGTTCACGGCATCCTGCACGCCGGTGTTGAGTCCTTGGCCACCGACCGGCGAATGCACGTGCGCGGCGTCGCCGGCGAGCAGCACGCGCCGGTCGCGATAGGCCGCCGCTTGTCGGGCGGCATCGGTGAAGCGCGAGATCCAGGTCGGCGAATGCACGCCGTAGTCGGTGCCAGCAACCGCCACGAGGGCGTCGCTCAGCTCCTGCAGCGTGGGCTCGCCGCCGGCGCCGACCCGCGCCTCGGGCACCATCACCCGGATCGGGCCGCTGTCCTGGTAGACGATCTCGCCGTCGCGGATCTCATAGTCCCTCCTGCCGAAGGAATGGATGCCCAGCGCGCTGCGGTGGATGCCCAGCGGCGGCGCCTGGGTCATCTCCACCTCGGCGATCAAGTGGCTCGCCGTCGCCTCCGAACCCGGAAATGCGATGCCGGCGAGCTTGCGCACCGTGCTGCGCCCACCATCGCAGCCGACGAGATAGCCCGCACGCAGCGTCTGGCCGTCGGACGTCGCGAGGGTCACGCCGGTCTCGTCCTGGACCAGGCCGGTCACGGCGCGCTCCCGACGGAACGGCACCCCGAGCTCCTCGACCCAGCCGGCGAGGATGTCCTCGAAGCGGTTCTGCCACAGCCCCAGCGTGTAGGGATGGCGCGAAGGGAAGTCGGCCATGTCCAGCTTGATCGAGGCGAAGCCGCAGCGCTGCGCCACCTGCCCCTGCGAAAGAAAGCGATCCGCGATGCCGCGCTGGTCGAGGATCTCGATGGTGCGGGCATGCAGGCCACCGGCGCGCGAACCGGCCAGCGTCTGGCTCGGCCTTCGTTCGATGATCGCCACGTCGACGCCGGCCAAGGCGAGCTCGCCGGCCAACATCAGCCCCGTCGGCCCGCCGCCGGCGATGGCCACTTCGTGCGCGTTCATCGCCACGCTCCCTTGGCCATCGACGCGAAGAGGTCATCGCCACGTCCCCGTGGCTCGTGAATCGTCTGCATGGCCGCCCTCCCTGTTTCGCCGGGCCACCCGGCATCGAGCGGCGATTCTGGAATGGGGCCAGGGGCCTCGCGCAAGCCCCGCAAGGACCGATAAACTGGAGGCAACGCAGGAAGACGCGCCGCGCATCGGCGCCGATGGCGAGGCCGGCCGCCCTGGCCGGATGCAGCGCGAGGCAGGCCCCCTGCGCACGTCCTGGCGAAAGGACCGAGGGCTGGGTGCACAGCCGCAGGACGGACCAGATCTTCGAGGGAAGGAGACCGCCCGATGAGGCACCCGCTCAGCCCGACCCGCCACCCCTCGGCCATCCTGTTCCTCGTGCAGATGCTCGGGGTGCTGCTCTACCCCGTCATGGAGCAGGCGCCGCACGGGCAGATCGCACTGAACATCTTCGGCATCACGGTTCTCGTCATCACGACGCGCATGGTCAGGCGCACTCCGGGCATCACCTGGATCAGCGTGTGCCTGGCGCTGGCGATCATCGTGCTGCTGGCGCTGCAGTCCCTCTACGCCCTGCCCGGGCTGCTGCCCTGGTCGTCCGGGCTGGAGGCGCTCTTCTACTTCTATGCGGCCGGCAGCCTCATCGCCTACATGATGGAGGACTACCGCACGACGACCGACGAGTTGTATGCGGCCGGTGCCACCTTCACCTTGCTGGCGTGGGGCTTCACCCACTGGTTTGTGGCGACCCAGGCCTTGCAGCCGGGCGCGTTCGCGCAGCCCGGCTCGGCGGCGCCTCGAACCTGGTCCGACCTGAACCACCTGAGCTTTGCCTTGCTGTCGAGCACCGGCATGGGCTCCGTCGTCGCCGAGTCGCCCCATGCCCGGGCGATCGCGAGCCTGGAGATGATGGTGGGCGTGATGTACCTGGCCGGCGTCGTCTCCCGACTGATCGCCTTCACGACCCGGTCCCGGGAGTGAGGCCCCGGCACTGTCCTACGGGCGAATGGTCATGGCCCTGACAAGCCAGCCGACGTCTGGGTTGCACAGTGGCTGAAGGGCCGACACCGCCGACCCGCAGCAGCCACGGAGAAGCGACATGACCACACCCAACCCATCCGACAAGCCCGACCAGGACCGCCGCGACGACGACAAGGCGCAACCGCTGCAAGGCGAAGGCAATTACGCCGCGGCACGCCGCTACGACAAGGCGACCACCGACTTCACCCAGTCCGGCCAGGTGCCCGACGCCGCCCAGCGCGCGCAGCCCCGTTCGGACGAAGAAGCGCGCGCCATGAAGGAGGCCGAAGAGAAGGGCGCCTCCCACGCGAAGCGCTAGCGTCGCTTCACCCGCGCAGGGGCATCGCCACCTGCGCCAGCGGATGCGCGATCCCGCCGTCGCCGTAACAGCCCACGACCTGGGCGATGACGACCTGGTAGCCGTTCAGCCACTTCGCCTGGCGTTGCTTGGCACTGAGGTGGGCCGGATGGCTCATCAGCGCCTGCAGGGATTCCAGCGTGCGCCAGTAGTAGACGTTGCTGACCAGGCCGGTGGCGGGGTTCTCCCAGCTCTCTTCGCCGAGGTAGCCGGGAAGGGACTTGGCCAGCTCGGCGATGGCCTGGTCCAGCGCGTGGAACTCTTCGTCGAATCCGCGCGTGGCGAAGGTGAAGGTGGAGCTGTACATGGCCGGCGCTGCTCAGCTCGCCACACGCATCACGCGGGCCAGTTCTTCGTGACCGCGGGTCGCCAGGGCATCTGCGGCACCGAGGCGATCGCGCGGCTCCTTGTTCTGGCTGAGCTTGGACTTGCCGACCAGCGAGGTGACGGCGATCTCCAGGCCGACGATCTGGCGCAGCATGCCGTCGATGTAGTCCGGCGGCGCATCGGACATCTTCCACGGGCGGGGCTCGCCCGCCTCGTGCCGCCGCGTGAGCCGCGCGACCAGGCCCCTGACGAAGCGCTCGTCGTCACGCACCGTGAGCGTGCCGTGCGCATGCACCACCTCGTAGTTCCAGGTCGGCACCTGGCGATGCGCCTCCTGCTTGCTGGGATACCAGCTCGGTGAGACGTAGGCCTCGGCGCCGCGGAAGATCACCATCACCGGCGTGCCCGCCGGGCAGTGTTGCCACACGGGATTGGCTCGAGCCACGTGCGCGGTGAGCGTCCCCAGCGGACCCACGGCCGGGTCGAACTCGAAAGGGATGTGGTTGGCATCCAGGCCGGCAGCGCCTGCTGTCACGAGCGCGCCCAGCGGGTGCTCCCGGAGGATGGCATGCAGGGCCTCGGGGGCGGTGATGGCGAAGTGATCGGGGATGTACATCGCGGGCAGTGCAGTCTTGAAGGGCGGGCGGGCACCGTACTGTCGACTCGAACCGGCACAATCACAAGATCCAGTTTTCGAAGATCTCCATGGGCCAGTTGAAGGCTCCCGTGCGGCGGCCGGGTGCCACCGGCGCCGGGCGCCGCATCTACGACCTGCTGCGTGCCCAGATCGCCGGCGGCAGCCTGCCGCCCGGGGCCAGGGCGCCTTCCACGCGGGCGCTGGCGGCGGAGCTGGGCGTGTCGCGCACCACCGTCACCGCGGCCTACGAGCAGCTCGCGGCCGAGGGCTTCCTCGTCACGTCGGCGGGGCGCGCTGCGCGTGTCGCGGGGCCGCTGCTGCCGCGGGTGGCGCTGGTCACGAAGCGCAGGCCGGGCCGCCAGGCGTCCCTGTCGACCTTCGGCCGCCGGGTGGAGACGATGAGCCTGTCGGCACTGCAGCGCGCCGAGCCCGCCCGAATCGACTTCCTCTACGGGGCCGTGGCCTCGCATGACTTCCCTGCGTTGGCCTGGCGGCGCGCCTATCAAGCGGCCCTGCTGAACCGCCAGCACAGCCTGTACTACGCGTTGCCTGAAGGCGATGCCTCGCTGCGCCGGGCGTTGCAGGGCTATCTGGCCCGCGCCAGGGGACTTCACTGCGACGCAGAGCAGATCGTCGTGGTGCACGGCTCGCAGCAGGCCATAGACCTTTGCGCGCGGGTACTGCTGGATCCCCGGGATGCGTTCGTCTTCGAGGACCCGGGCTACCTGATGGCGCGGCGGTGTTTCGAGGCGACCGGCGCCTCGCTGCTCGCGACGCCCGTGGACGAGCAGGGTCTGGACACCGCACGCCTGCCGAGCGACAGCCGCATCCGGCTCGCCTACGTGACGCCGACGCACCAGTTTCCGCTCGGCGGCACGCTGCCCATGACGCGCCGGCAGGAGCTGCTGCAATGGGCGAGTCGGCATCGCGCCTGGGTCATCGAGGACGATTACGACGGCGAGTTCCGCTACGGGCAGCGTCCGATCGAGGCCCTGCAGGCCATGGACACCGAAGGGCGCGTGATCTATGTCGGCACCTTCTCCAAGGCGCTGTCGCCGCAGCTGCGACTGGGCTACCTGGTGCTGCCGCGCGAGCTCGTCCAGGCCTTTCGCCAGGCCAAGCAGCTGACCGATCGCCATGCACCGCTGTGGGAGCAGCGCGCGCTGGCCGCGCTCATCGACGACGGCAGCTATGAGCGACACGTGCGGCGGCAGCGGCGCCAGAACGAGCAGCGCCGCGCCGCGCTCATCGACGCGATCGAGCAGCGCTTGCCGTCCGACGCGCGCGTCGTGGGCGCAGCGGCGGGGCTCCATCTCGTGCTGTGCCTGCCGTCCCTGCGGCCGCAGGACGAATCCGCCGTGGTGGCCGCTGCCCGCGCGCGCGGTGTCGGCGTGTACCCCTTGTCGCCGCTGTTCGCCGCCCGCGCGCCGCGCCATCGGCCCCGTGCTGCCGGGCTGATCCTCGGCTACGCCGGCCTCACGATCCAGCAGATCCGGCAGGGCACGGGCATCCTCGCCGACGCGCTGGCCGGCCTGGCGGCGGCGGGCTGAAGTTCATCGCCTTACCGGCCGTCGAAGGCGGCCTGCAGCGCCGCGATGTCGAGCTTGCTCATCTGCATCATCGCGGCCATCGCGCGCTGGGCCTTGGCGGTGTCGGGGCTGTTGAGCATGTCCATCATGGCGCGCGGCACGATCTGCCACGACAGGCCGAACCTGTCCTTCAGCCAGCCGCACTGGCCGGTGGATCCGCCTTCGCTCAGGCGGGTCCACAGGCGGTCCACCTCGTCCTGGTCGACACAGTCCACCGCGATCGAGATCGCCTCGGTGAACGGGAACTGCGGCCCGGCGTTGAGGGCCAGGAACTCCTGCCCCTCGAGGACGAAGCGCATGGTCAGCACCCGGCCCTTGAGCGAGGGCACGGCGTCGCCGTAGTGCGTGACCTCGAGCACCTTGCCGTTCTTGAAGATCGACAGGTAATGCTCGACCGCCTCGTCGGCGTTGAAGTTGAACCAGAGGCAGGGGGTCAGCTTTTGCATGGAAGTCTCCTTCAGGGTGGATGAACGAAGCCGCTCTCGATGGCGTCCTGCGCAAAGAGTGCGACATCCGGCTGCGCCTGTCGATCCCGGCCCGGCTGGTTCGTCGTGAGAGCATCGGCGGTCACTCCGGCCGCCTGCCATCACACAAGGAGCTTCGATCGTGGCCCTGCTGCAGCTCTACTACCACCCCTTCTCGTCCTACAGCCAGAAGGCGCTGATTGCCCTTTACGAGAACGGCATCGTCTTCGAGCGCCAGGTGCTGGAGGGCCCTGACAGCCCGGCGTCACAGCGGCTGGCCGCGATGTGGCCGATGAAGCGGTTTCCGGTGCTGGTGGATGGCGAGCGGGTCATCCTCGAGGCCAGCTGCGTCATCGAGTACCTGCACCTGCACCGTCCCGGGCCGGTGCGGCTGATCCCCAGCGATCCGGACCAGGCACTGGAGGTGCGGATGATGGACCGCTTCTTCGACAACTACCTCGCCACGCCGCAACAGAAGGTCGTGTTCAACGCTCTGCGGCCTGCCGAGTCGCGCGATGCCTACGGCGTGCAGGAGGCGCGCGACATGCTCGAAACCGCTTACGCCTGGCTGGACCAGCGCATGTCCGATGGCCGGAAGTGGGCGGTGGGCGACACTTTCAGCCTGGCCGACTGCGGCGCCGCGCCGTTCCTGTTCTACGCCGACTGGACGCACCGCATCGGCGACGCCCATCCCCACGTCACCGCCTACCGCCGCCGCTTGCTGGCTCGCCCTTCCGTCGCCCGGGCGGTGGACGAGGCGCGGCCCTTCCGTCCCTACTTCCCGCTGGGGGCGCCGGACCGGGACTGAAGCACTCCCCCGTTCGCCCTGAGCGTGTCGAAGGGCCCATGTCACAAGAGGGCTTCGACAAGCTCAGCCCGAACGGGTGGGTGGGCGTGACCGGTGGCCCCCACTCCCCCGTTCACCCTGAGCGTGTCGAAGGGCCCATGTCACACGAGGGCTTCGACAAGCCCGGCCCGAACGGGCGGGTGGGCATGACCGGTGGCTCCTACTCCCCGTTCGCCCTGAGCCCGTCGAAGGGCCCATGTCACACGAGGGCTTCGACAAGCTCAGCCCGAACGGGTGGTGGGCATGACTGGTGGCTCCCACGCCCCCGTTCACCCGGAGCCTGTCGAAGGGCCCAGTCACACGAGGGCTTCGACAAGCCCGGCCCGAACGGGTGGGTGGGCATGACCGGTGGCCCCCACTCCTCCGTTCGCCCTGAGCCTGTCGAAGGGCCCATGTCACACGAGGTCTTCGACGAGCTCAGCCCGAACGGGTGGGTGGGCATGACCGGTGGCTCCCACTCCCCGTTCGCCCTGAGCCTGTCGAAGGGCCCAGTCACACGAGGGCTTCGACAAGCCCGGCCCGAACGGGTGGGTGGGCATGACCGATGGCCCCCACTCCTCCGTTCGCCCTGAGCCTGTCGAAGGGCCCATGTCACACGAGGGCTTCGACGAGCTCAGCCCGAACGGGTGGGTGTGCATGACCGGTGGCTCCCACTCGCCGTTCGCCCTGAGCCTGTCGAAGGGCATGCCACGCCACGATTCGACGAGCTCGACCCGAGGGCCGGGTCAGGCCCCACTCACTGCACCACCGTCTCCCGCTCGCTCCTGCGCAGCGCGAAGCGGCAATGGCAGTGCGGGCAGACCATGCGCTCGCCGATGACGATGTCGTAAGGCGCGAACTGTCGAACGAGCTGGGCGAGGTTGGGCGAGTTGGCGATGGTCGCGACGAAGAACAGGCGCCTGCAGCACCACGGGCAGAACAGCGTCCATCCCAGCAGCAGCGCCACGGCGATCGAGACCCCGCCGATGACCAGGGCGATCGGCGTGAAAGGCCGCAGCGGCTTCACTGCGAACAGGCCCACGGCGATCAAGGCGGCCCAACTCGCCACCGCAATGCCGATGGCCACGGCCTTGACGCGCTTGACTTCGTGGTGAGCCTGCACGGCGGGCCTAAGCGGACATGCTCGCCGGCCCGCGCAGGCCGATGCAGTTGCCCCACGGGTCGCGAACCTGGCACATGCGCTGACCGTATTCGATGTCGCCGGGACCTCGATAGAGGGTCGCCCCGAGCGCCAGCAGGTGGGCCAGCGAAGCGTCGAAATCCGGTGTGTGCCAGTAGACGACGGAGCCGGCGGGCGCGTTCGAGACCTTCTCGTCGGCCGGCACGATCTCCAGCATCACGCCGCCGACATCCAGGTACTCGAGCGGCGCCGGTTCGGCCAGGCGCCGGCGGGTTGCGCCAGGCAGGGCCTGCTCGTACCAGCCCAGGGCCCGCTCCACCTCGGGCACATGGACGAGCACGGCAAGGATCGGCTTCGTTGCAACGATCCGGGGTGGATGGCCGCTCATGAAGGTCCTGATGGTCGACGGATGCCGGGCATCATAGGGTGCATGCGCTGGATCGACACCCCCACGACTCGTGCCGCGTTGCCCTTCGACCGCCTGGTGGCGGCGCTGCGCGAGCGCTTCGCCCTGGGCTGCGAGGTGCCGGCGCGCCAAGTGCTAGAGATCGATGCACCTGAAACCGGCACGGCACTGACTTCGCTGGTCATGCCGGCCTGGGTGCCGGGGGAGTGCTACGGCGTCAAGGTCGTCAACGTGGCGCCCGGCAATGCGGCGCTCGGCCTGCCTGGCCTGCATGCGAGCTACCTGCTGCATGACGCGGTGACCGGCGTACCGCTGGCACTGATGGACGGCGACGAGATCACCGCCCGCCGCACCGCGGCCGCGTCGGCCCTGGCGGCGTCCTACCTGGCCCGCGCCGACGGAGCGCATCTGCTGGTGGTCGGTGCCGGCCGCGTGGCGGCGCTGCTGCCGGCGGCCTACCGTGCCGTGCGGCCCATCGAGCGCGTGACCGTGTGGGCGCGCGACGCCGCCAAGGCGGATCGGCTGGCGGCTCAATGGCGCGGCGAAGGCCTGGACGCGCGAGCCGTCACCTCGCTGGAGCAAGCGGCGGCGCAAGCCGACATCGTGAGCTGCGCCACGCTGTCCACCGAGGCGCTCGTGCAAGGCACCTGGCTGCGGCCGGGGTCGCACCTCGACCTCATCGGCAGCTTCACGCCCGCCATGCGCGAGGCCGACGATGCCTGCTTCGCCGGTGCCCGAGTGTTCATCGACACGGACGAGGCACTGCGCAAGAGCGGTGACCTGCTCGGCCCCATCGCCGCGGGTATCTTCGGCCCTGCCGATGTGCAAGGCACGCTGGACAACCTGTGCCGCGGCACCGCCGAGGGCCGCCGCACGCGCGACGAGCGCACCGTCTTCAAGTCGGTCGGCACGGCGCTCGAGGACCTGGCCGCGGCCATGCTGGTGTGGCAGTCGCTGAAGGCATGAGGGTCACCCTCGAAGAGGCGCTCGGCCGCCTGCGTGCGCAGGCCCGGCCCGAGGTGCTGGCCAGCATGGCGCGATTCGGCATGAACCCCGAGCGGCGGCTGGGCTGGTCGATCCCCGCACTGCGCCGGCTGGGGCGCGAGATCGGCCGCGACCACACGCTCGCGCTCGAGCTGGTCGACACCGGCATCCCGGATGCGCAGATCCTGGCCGCCTACATCGCCGAGCCCGCGAAGTTCAGCGTCGCGCAGATGAACCATTGGGTGAGCCGCCTCAACGCCTGGGACAGCTGCGACCAGGCCTGCAGCAACGCCTTCGCGCGCTCGCCGCTGGCCTGGGCGCGCGTGCCGGCCTGGGCCGCGCGCACGGCCGAGTTCGAACGCCGCGCCGCCTTCGCCTTGATCGCTGCGCTCACGGTGCACGACAAGACGGCAAAGGACGAGCAGCTCATCGCCTTTCTACCGCTCATCGCAGCGGCCGCCGATGACGAACGCAACTTCGTGAAGAAGGCGGTCAACTGGGCGCTGCGGCAGATCGGCAAGCGCAACCCGGCCCTGCGCGCCGAGGCCATCGCCTGTGCCGAGAGACTGCGAGAAAGCAACTCCCGCCCCGCACGCTGGATCGCAGCGGATGCGCTGCGCGAGCTGCGGCGGGCTTGACCCTGTCTTGGGCCGCACGGGGTGCGGCTCAGAAACTCAGCACGAAAGCCGCCCCGCCTTCCAGCGGCCGCACGTGGCGCACCCGGCCGCCCATGCCGTGCACCAGCTGCCGCACGACGGTCAGGCCGATGCCCTGGCCGCCTTCGCGGGCGCTGAAGAAGGGCAGGAAGATCTGGCGCTCCAGGCCGGGCGGGACGCCGGGGCCGTTGTCGCGCACGCTGATCTGCAGCCGCCCGCCGCGGCCCTGGCGGGCCTGCACCCACAGGCGCGGCGCCGGCTGCGCAGCGGTCGCCTGCTCGGCGTTGGTGAGCAGGGCCAGCAGCGCCTGCTCCAGCTGACCCTCGTCGGCCTGCAGGCGCAGGCCCGGCGAGGCCAGCTCGAAGCGCGCCACGCCGCCGCGCGCCGTCCACGCCGGCGAGACGAGCTGCTGCAGGCGTGCGAACAGGGCCTGCAGATCCACCGGCGCCAACACCGGCGCGGGCCAGCGGCTCACCTGGCGGTAGGTCTGGACGAACTCGGCCAGGCTGCCGGCCCGCAGTGCGATGGCGTTCAAGGCGGTGCGCAGGTCGGCTTCGCTGCCGGGCTCGTCGAGCAGGCCGATGGCCGTCTCGCTCAGGCTGCGGATGGGCGTGAGCGAGTTCATGATCTCGTGCGTCAGCACCTGCACCAACTGCTGCCAGGCCTGCAGCGACTCCTGCTCCAGCTCGCGCTCCAGCGGCACCAGCACCAGCAGCGCCTGCTCGCGGCCGTCGATGGCGAGGAGCTGCCGGCGCAGCTGCCACCGCTCGCTGCCCCGCTCGGTGTCCAGCAGCACCGGGCCGCCGGCGGTGGCGCATCGCAGCAGCTCGTGCAGGGCGGCCCGGTCGCGCACGCTGCCGGGGGCTTCCAGCCGGCGGGCGCGGCTGGTCAGCGCCTGGAGGCGGTCGTCGGTCTGCACCCAGGCGGCGGCGGGCAGGTGTTCGAGCTGGGCTTGCAGCAGGGCGAGGCGATGGGTGTCAGGCGGCGGCTCGGGCTCGGGGGGCGTCGCAGGCGCGGGCTGGCGCCGCGTGAGCGTCCAGCCTGTCGCCACGCCCGCCACCGCCAGCACGGCCGCGCCCGTCCAGAGGCGGGCCGACCCGCCGGCCGCCGCGGCCATCGCACCCGCCCCGGCCAAGGCCACGGCCGCGCCCAGGGCGCGCAGCCGCTCAAAGCCCATGCTTGTCCAGCCGTCGGTAGAGCGCGGCGCGCGACAGGCCGAGCAGGCGCGCCGCCGCGCTGAGGTTGCCCTGGGCCTCGCTCATGGCGGCCAGCACGGCGGCGCGCTCCTGCACGGCGAGCGAGCGCACGGGCTCGGCGGGCGCGGGGGGCGTGTCGGGCATTGCGGTGGGCTGCGCGCGCTGCAGGGCCTCGCGGCAGGTGGCGACGAGCTTCACGTTGTCCCAGGGCTTGGTGACGAAGTCGTAGGCCCCGCGCCGCAGCGCCTGCACGGCCAGCTCGATGTCGGCGAAGGCCGTCATCACGATCACCACCGGCGGCTGCGGCCGCGCCTGCACCTCGTCAAGCAGGCGCAGGCCCTGCGCGCCGTCGGTGCGGCCCGGGCCGAAGTTCAGGTCGAGCAGCAGCAGCTCGTATCGCCGCTGGTCCAGGGCCGGCAGCAGCTCGGCCGGGCGGCGCAGGCAGGTGACCGGCGCCACGCGGCGCTGCAGCAGCAACTGCGCGGCCAGGCCCACGTCGGGATCGTCGTCCAGCAGGAGGATGGAGGCATCGGGCACGCGCGCATCTTCGCAGGCGCCCGCGCGGGCGGGGCAGGGGACTGTCCGGAAGCGGACAAGCCCCTGGTCATGGCAGCCCGGCGGGGCGACGCTGGCGGCCGATGAGCTCCAGCCCCACAGCCCTGCCTGCCAGCGGCGCCGCGATGGACCGCGCCCTGCCGCAGCCGCGCCGCCTCGCGTGGCGCCTCGGCGTGCCGGCGCTCGCCGTGGTGGCGGCCGGCTTGCTGGTCGCATGGCGGCCCTCGGCCCTGCAGACCGTCGCCACGCCGCAGCTCGCCGCGGCGCACTGGGGCGAGTTCCGCGACGAGCTGGCGCTGCGCGCCCGCGTCGAGCCCCTGCGCTCGGTGCAGCTCGACGCGCCGGAGGCCGGTCGCGTCGAGGCGGTGCTGGCCCACGATGGCGACGTGGTGGCGGCCGGTGCGCCGCTGTACCGCCTGCACAGCCCGGAGCAGGAGCAGCTGCTGATGCAGCGCGGCGCCGAGGTCGCGCAGCAGATGGCCAACGTGTCGGTCCAGCGCAGCGCGCTGGCCGCCAGCCTGTCGACCAACCGCCGCGAGCTCGCCCAGCTGCAGGCGGCGCAGCAGCAGGCCGAGGCCGATCACCGCCGCCAGCAGCAACTCGCCGCCGCCGGCTTCGTCTCGCCGGCCGTGCTGGAGCAGGCCGAGCGGCAGCACCGGCTGGCGACCGCGCTGCTCGAGCAGACCCGCCTGGACCAGCAAGCCGAGGCCGAGACGCGGCGGCAGTCGCTCGACGAGATGGCCCGCGCCGTGCAGGGCCTGCAGCAGGGCCTGGCGCTGCTGCAGCATTCGCGCGAACGGCTGTTGCAGCGCGCGCCCATCGCCGGCCAGCTGAGCGGCTTTCAGCTGCAGGTCGGCGCGAGCGTGAAGCCGGGCGACCGGCTGGGCCGCATCGACGATCCCGCCGGCGGCGTCCAGCTGGTGGCGGAGGTCGACGAGTTCCACCTGCCGCGCCTGCATCCCGGCCTCTCGGCCACCAGCCCCAGCGGGGAGCTGACGCTGGCGCAGACGCTGCCGCAGGTGCAGGCCGGCAAGGTGCGCGCGCTGCTGCGCTGGGTCGAGGGTGCGAGTTCGCCGCACGGCTTGCGCCCCGGCCAGGCGCTGGAGCTGCGCCTGCAGCTGGATCGCCCCTCGAAGGCGCTGCTGCTGGCCGAGGGCCCTGGCGTGCAGACGACGCTGTACGTCCGCGAAGGGCACGAGTTGCACCGCCGCCAGGTCCGCCTCGGCCGCCGCGCCGCCGGCCAGGTCGAAGTGCTGGCCGGCCTGCAGCCGGGCGACGACGTGCTGATCTCCCCACCCCCCGACACCGAAGCCGAGCGCTTCGCCCTGCCATGATCGAACTCCAGTCCGTGACCAAGCGCCACCGTGCGGGCGACATCGAAACCACTTCGCTCGACGCCATCGACCTGCAGATCGAGGCCGGCGAGTACGTCGCCGTCACCGGCCCTTCGGGCTGCGGCAAGTCCACGCTGCTCGCCCTGCTGGGCCTGTTGGACCAGCCCAGCAGCGGCCGCTATCGCCTGCAGGGCGAGGAGGTCACCGGCCGCAGTCCGCGCGAGCTGGCCGCCATCCGCCGCGGGCGCATCGGCTTCGTGTTCCAGAGCTTCAACCTCATCGACGAACTGACGGTGCACGACAACGTGCAACTGGCGCTGCGCTACGGTGGCCTGCCCGACAAGGCCCAGCGCGCCCGCGTGGCCGAGGTGCTGGAGCGCCTGGGCCTGGCGCACCGCGCCGCCCACCATCCCAGCCAGTTGAGCGGCGGCCAGCAGCAGCGCGTGGCCATCGCACGGGCCATCGCTGCGCGGCCCGCGCTGCTGCTGGCCGACGAGCCGACCGGCAACCTCGACAGCGCCCACGGCCAGGAGGTGATGCGCCTGCTTCGCGAGCTCAACGACGACGGCACGACGGTGGTGATGGTCACCCACAGTGCCGAGCACGCCGCGCTCGCGTCACGCAGCATCCGGCTGCTCGACGGGCGGGTGCTGGTGGATGCGCAGGAGGTGTATGCATGAGGCGTGAACGGTCGGCCCGCCGGGCCAAGGGGGTCGCATGAAAGCCTTGCTCGCCGACGCCCTGAACGGCCTGCGCCATCGCCGCGCGGCCACGCTCGTCTCGATGGCCGGCCTCACGATGGCCCTGGCCGCCTGCCTGCTGATCGCGCTGCTGGCGATTGCTTTCGCGTCCGTCGATCCGGGCATCCCGGAGCCCGAGCGGATCGTGCTGCTCGACTTCAAGGGCAACCCGCCCGGGCAGCCGAGCCCCTGGTTCACCTCGTCGCCCGTCTCGTTCGGCACGATGCTGAAGGAGCGCAACGTGCCGCTGGAGTTCATCGCGCGCACCCGTCACGAGGGCATGGACGTGTCGATCGGCGACCGGATCGAGCAGGTCTTTCCGCTGGTGGCCGACCCGGACATCGTGCCGCTGTTCGGCCTGAAGGCGCTGGCCGGCGACCTGCGCGCCACGCTGGCCAGCCGCAACGGCGTCGCCGTCACGCCGCACCTGGTGCGCCGGCTGTGGGGCGAGCTGCTGCCGGCCCAGGCCATGGGCAAGACACTGGACGTGCGCGGCACGATCTACACGGTGACTGCGGTGATCCCCGAGTTCGACGTCCGCCATCCGCTCGACAACGGCGCCATGGTCGGCCGCCCGCACGACCTGCTCGCCGGCTTCGACTCGCTGGCCAACTCGCAGGCCGAGTCCGACCGCCGGGCGATCTACCTGGTCAATGGTCGGGTCTATGCCCGGCTGAAGCCCGGCGTGTCCGCCGAGCAGGTGGGCGGCTGGATACGCGAGGCCTTCATGGCGAGCCCCGCGTATGCCGAGCTGCCGCCCGACTGGCGCACCGGCCGCGAGGCCGCGTACTTCCGCGGCCTGCCATTGACGCGTCTGCCCTTCGAAGGCGAAGGCAACGAGCTGACGTGGCGGCTCGCCGCCGCGCTCTCGGCTGCGGGGGCGCTGTTGCTGCTGCTCGCGGCCTTCAATCACATGAACCTGCAGGCCGCGAGCCTGCTGCAGCGCCAGCGCGAGACGGCACTGCGGCGCAGCCTCGGCGCCGATGACCTCGCGCTGCTTCGCCTGTGGGGTCTGCAGGCGCTGCTGCCGCTGTTGGCCAGTGCCGCTGGCGCCCTGCTGCTGACTTGGTGGGTGGCGCCTGCGGTGGCCGGCTGGATGGGCTTGCCGGCGGCGCTGCCGGTGGCGGATCCGCTGCCGCCGATCGCGCTGGCCGGCCTGGGCGCGACCGTGCTCGTGCTGTGGCCGCTGACCCTGGCGGCGCCAGCCTGGCTGGCCCTGCGCCGCCCGCCCGCGCCGGCGCTGCAGGGCCGCACGGCGAGCGAGGGGCCCTGGGGCAAGCGCGTGCGCCAGGCGCTGCTGGCCGTGCAGCTCGGCGGCGCGCTGATGCTGCTCTCGCTGGCCGGCGTGCTGGCCCTCCAGCAACAGCATCTGCTGCAGGCTGACCGTGGCTTCGACACGCGCAACCGCCTGTGGTTCGGCGTGCTGATCAACCCGGAGCTCGTCCCCAACCTCGACGCCTTCACGGCCGCGCTCGAGCACCATCCGGGGGTGCTGCACTGGGCCATGAGCGAGATGCGCCCCGCACGCGACACCGAGGGCCAGCAGGAGCTGATCGTGGGTCCGGGCCGGCAGCGCCAGGTGCTGCGCCTGAGCAAGGTCTCGGCGGGCTTCTTCGACACCTGGGGCATGACGCTGCTGGCCGGGCGTCCGCAGGTCGGGCATGGGGAGACGACGATGGTGATCGATGCCAAGGCCGCGCGCCTGCTCGGCTTCGCCACCCCGCAGGCCGCGGTGGGGGCGCAACTGCGGGGTGGCGGCGGCTACCTGCAGGAGGGCGAAGAGCTGCGCCGCGTGGTGGCGGTGGTGAAGGACGTGAAGCTCGAATCGGCGCGCGACCCCGCGCTGCCGCAGGGTTTCGTGCTGACCGACAAGCCTCAGTGGGACCTGGGCATCCACGGCACCGACCTGCAGGCGCTGCACAAGGCGGTGGAGGAGCTCTGGGCGGCCCACGGGCCCAAGGTCCCGCATGTCGTGCAGTCGGCCGACGAGCAACGCGGCGAGATCTACCGGCGGGAGGCCCAGTTCACCACGCTGCTGGCCGCGGTGGCCGTGCTGGCGGTGGGCGTGGCGATGCTCGGCGCCTATGCGCTGGTGGCCGACACCTTGCGGCGCCGCCGCACGGAGCTCGTCCTGCATCGCCTGCACGGCGCCGGCCACGCGGCCATCGCGCGCCAGGTGGCTGCGGAGTTCGCATGGCCCTTCCTGCTCGCCGCGGTGGTCGGTCTGCCCCTGGCGGCTTGGCTGGGCGAGGTCTACCTTTCGGGCTTCGTGGAGCGGGTCTCACCGGCGCTGGGGCTGGTCGTTCCGTTGGCAGCGGCGGCGCTCGCGACACTGCTGACGACGGTGCTGGCCCTGCTGCGCCACCTGCGCCTGGCATTGGCCTTGCGGCCGGTGGAGGCGCTGCAGTGAGATCGCTTCTGTCGAACGACCCGGGGCATCGATGGGCTTCGACAGGCTCAGCCCGAACGGGGAAGGTGGCTCAGCCCGAACGGGGGAGATGGGTGCAGTCTGGTGGGGGATGGCAGCGGTCAGCACCCCACCACCGTTCACCCTGAGCCTGTCGAAGGGCCCGGTGCGCGAGGCTTCGACAGGCTCAGCCCGAACGGGGAGGGTGGCTCAGCCCGAACGGGGGAGATGGGTGCAGTCTGGTGGGGGATGGCAGCGGCCAGCACCCCACCACCGTTCACCCTGAGCCTGTCGAAGGGCCCGGTACGCGAGGCTTCGACAAGCTCAGCCCGAACGGGGAGGGTGGCTCAGCCCGAACGGGGGAGACGGGTCCAGTCCGGTCGGGGGTGGCAGCGGCCAGCACCCCACCACCGTTCACCCTGAGCCTGTCGAAGGGCCCGGTGCGCGAGGCTTCGACAGGCTCAGCCCGAACGGGGAGGGTGGCTCAGCCCGAACGGGGGAGATGGGTGCAGTCTGGTGGGGGATGGCAGCGGCCAGCACCCCACCACCGTTCACCCTGAGCCTGTCGAAGGGCCCGGTACGCGAGGCTTCGACAGGCTCAGCCCGAGCGGAAAGGCGAGCTCAGCCCGAGCGGAAAGGCGAGCTCAGCCCGAGCGGTGCAGTGGAGGTTCCCTCGCTTGCGCCGAAGCAAGGCAAAGTCGGTACTCACGGAAATCCTGACAGCCTTCTCGACCATGCCCTTGCCATCTCTTCCCCACCTTGTCGCCATCACGGGCCTTTGCTCCAGCCTGTTCGCCCAAGCCGCGCCGATCACCTACGAGATCGACCCCCAGCACACCTACCCCAGCTTCGAGGCGGACCATCTCGGCGGCGTGTCGGTCTGGCGCGGCAAGTTCGAGAAGACCTCGGGCCAGGTGGTGATGGACCGGGAGGCCGGCAACGGCGGGCTCGACATCGTCGTGGAGATGGACAGTGTCGACTTCGGCCTGGCCCAGATGAACGCGGTGGCCAGGGGGCAGGAGATCTTCGATGTCGAGCGCTTCCCGCAGGCACGCTTTCGCGGCCAGCTCGAAGGCTTTGCCAACGGGGCGCCCACGCGTGCGGTGGGCGAGCTGACGCTGCATGGCGTCACGCGTCCGCTGACACTGGAGATCCGCTCTTTCAAATGCGTGCCGCATCCGCTGTTCAAGCGCGAGCTGTGCGGCGCGGATGTCTACGGCACGCTGCAGCGCGACCAGTTCGGCCTCGAGGCCGGCAAGAACTGGGGCTTCAGGATGGAAGTCGGCTTGCGCATCCAGGTCGAGGCCTTGGCCGTGCGTTGAACATCGGCACGCCTGCCGTGCCATAGGGGTTCTCCGCCATAGGAGTCCTCCGAATCCGGGCCTTGCGCGATGGGCAGGGTCAATCGATCCCGGGCAAACTGGGTCGCGACCGGCCGCAGGGGCAACACCCCGTCGCTGCGTGCCGGGGCGCATCCTTCTTCCTGACCCGGGAGGTCGACTTGTCGTTGCTCATTTCGCGCTGCGCCGGCGGCGTGGTGACTGGAGGCTGCCATGCCGAAACGATCCGCTGCCCTTGAGACCCTCGCGCCTGAAGCGCCGGCCTCATCGCCTGCTGCCGTGCCCGCACCGCCGGCCGCGTCGGCCCCCCGCTACGACCCCGGCCCCTTGCGGCTGTACGTGCCCGAGCCCACCGGCCGGCCGGGTCATGCGACCGATTTCTCCTTCCTTCGCCTGGCGCCCGCCGGCGCCGCACCTCGCCCGCCGCTCGATGTGTCTCCTGCCGACACCTACGAGCTCGCCGGCTCGCTGGTGCGCGTGCTGGACGACGACGGCCGCGCGGTCGGGCCGTGGGCGCCGGAGGTCCCGGCCGAGGACCTGAAGCGGGGCCTGCGCGCGATGATGAAGACGCGCGCCTTCGATGCGCGAATGCTCATCGCGCAGCGGCAGAAGAAGATCTCGTTCTACATGCAGTGCCTGGGCGAGGAGGCGATCGCCATCGCGCATGCGCAGGCGCTTCGGCAAGGCGACATGTGCTTCCCGACCTATCGCCAGCAGGGCCTGCTGCTGTGCCGCGACGACATCGACCTGGTCGAGCTGATGTGCCAGCTCATGTCGAACGAGAAGGACCCGGTCAAGGGCCGCCAGCTGCCGGTGATGTACTCGTACAAGCGGGCCGGCTTCTTCACCATCTCGGGCAACCTCGCGACGCAGTTCATCCAGGCGGTGGGCTGGGCCATGGCCTCGGCTATCAAGGGCGACACCCGGATCGCCTCGGGCTGGATAGGCGACGGCTCCACCGCCGAGAGCGACTTCCACACCGCGCTCACCTTTGCCCACGTCTACCGCGCGCCGGTCATCCTCAACGTGGTCAACAACCAGTGGGCGATCTCCACCTTCCAGGCCATCGCCGGCGGCGAGGCGAGCACCTTCGCCGCGCGCGGCGTGGGGTGCGGCATTGCCTCGCTGCGGGTCGACGGCAATGACTTCCTCGCGGTGCTGGCGGCCTCGCGCTGGGCGGCCGAGCGTGCGCGCTCCAACCTCGGCCCGACGATGATCGAGTGGATCACCTACCGCGCGGGTGCGCACTCCACTTCCGACGATCCTTCGCGCTATCGGCCGACCGGGGACTGGCAGTGCTTCCCGCTCGGCGACCCCATCGCACGGCTGAAGAGGCACCTCGTGGTGCTGGGCGTGTGGTCCGAGGAAGAGCATTCCGCCACCCAGCGCGAGGTCGAGACGGAAGTCGCTGCCGCGCAGAAGAAGGCTGAAGCCCACGGCACGCTGCACGACGGCCACATCCCGCCGATCGAGAGCATGTTCGAGGACGTCTACAAGGAGATGCCGCCGCACCTGCGCGAGCAGCTCGCCCAAGTGAAGCGGGGGGACTAGGACATGAGCCCCCAGCAAGTTCCACTGGCGCCCCCCGAGGGGGTGCGGCCCTCCCCAGGGGCGGCCCGTCCGGAGGTCCCATGCAGATGACCATGATCCAGGCCCTGCGCTCGGCGATGGACGTGATGATGGAGCGCGACGACAACGTCGTGGTCTACGGCCAGGACGTCGGCTACTTCGGGGGTGTCTTCCGCTGCACCGAAGGCCTGCAGAACAAGTACGGTCGGCAGCGCGTGTTCGATGCGCCGATCAACGAAGGCGGCATCGTCGGCTCGGCGATCGGCATGGCGGCCTATGGCCTGCGGCCGGTGGTGGAGGTGCAGTTCGCCGACTACGTGTATCCGGCGTACGACCAGATCGTCTCCGAGGCGGCTCGGCTGCGCTACCGCTCGGCCGGCGATTTCACCGCGCCCGTGACCATCCGCATGCCCTGCGGCGGCGGCATCTACGGTGGGCAGACGCACAGCCAGAGCCCGGAGGCGCTGTTCACGCACGTGTGCGGCATCCGCACCGTGATGCCCAGCAACCCGTTCGATGCCAAGGGCCTGCTCATCGCCTCGATCGAGTGCGACGACCCGGTGATCTTTCTCGAGCCGAAGCGCCTGTACAACGGCCCCTTTGACGGCCACCCCGAGCGGCCGGTGGTGCCCTGGTCGACCCATCCCGCGAGCGAGGTGCCCGAAGGCCACTACACCGTGCCGCTGGAGTCGGCGGCCATCGTGCGCGCCGGCAGCGACCTCACGGTGATCACCTACGGCACGATGGTCTACGTGTGCCAGGCGGCGGCGGACGAATCCGGCATAGATGCCGAGATCATCGACCTGCGCAGCATCTGGCCGCTGGATCTGCCCACGCTGGTGCAATCGGTGCAGCGCACCGGCCGCTGCGTCATCGTGCACGAAGCGACGCGCACCAGCGGCTTCGGCGCCGAGCTCACGGCCCTGGTGCAGGAGCACTGCTTCTATCACCTCGAGGCCCCCATCGAACGCGTGGCCGGCTGGGACACGCCCTATCCGCATGCCCAGGAGTGGGCCTACTTCGCCGGGCCGGCCCGCGTGGCAGCCGCCTACCGGCGGGTGATGGAACCATGATGAGCAGCAGCGCAAGGACGTTCCCGGGCGGATCGCTTAGAGGCCTCACGCGCGCCGCAGGGGTTGAGCCATGAACGTGATCAGCCATGTGATCAAGATGCCGGACCTCGGCGAAGGCATCGCCGAGGTCGAGCTGGTGGCCTGGCACGTCAAGCCGGGCGACATGGTCGCTGAGGACCAGATCCTCGCCGACGTGATGACCGACAAGGCGACGGTGGAGATCCCGTCGCACGTGGCCGGCCGCGTCGAGGCCCTGGGCGGCGAGGTCGGGCAGACGATGGCGGTGGGCTCGGAGCTGATCCGCATCGCCTCGACCGACGGTGCCGCCGCGCCGCCTGAGCGCGCCAAGGCCTCGGCCCTGCCCGCCCCGCCGGTGGCGCAGCTGCAGGTGCCGTCTCCGCCGTCAGCGCCCCTGCAATCGCCTTTGCCTTTGCCTGTGCCGACGCCGAAGCGCGCAGAAGCGCCGGCGTCGGTTCGGCCGCCGGAGCCCCTGCCCGTCCCTCAGCGCCGGCCCATCGCCTCGCCCGCCTTGCGCGAGCGCGCCTGGTCGCTCGGCGTGGATCTCACGCACGTCCCGGGCACCGGGCCGGCGGGCCGCATCATGCAGCGCGACCTGGACGAGTTCATCGCCCGGCACGGCGCACCCGGCCGCCCGGCCAGCGCGCCGCTGGCACCCGCTGCCGCCGAGCCGCCGCCGGTGCGCGCCCGCGTGGCCGTCGGCGGGGATGTGACCGAGCAGATCAAGTTCGTCGGCCTGCGCCGCAAGATCGCCCAGCGCATGCAGGAGGCCAAGCGCCGCATCCCGCATTTCAGCTATGTCGAAGAGCTGGACGTGACCGAGCTGGAGGCACTGCGCGAGCGCCTGAACGCCCGCCACGGCGCGGCCCGTGGCAAGCTCACGTTGCTGCCCTTCCTGGTGCGCGCGATGGTGGTGGCGCTGCACGACTTCCCCGACCTGAACGCCCGCTTCGACGACGAGGCGGGCGTGCTCACGCGGCACGCCGCGGTGCACCTGGGCATTGCGACCCAGACGGAGGCCGGACTGATGGTGCCGGTGCTGCGGGATGCCCAGGCGCACGACCTTTGGGGCAACGCTTCGGAGATCACCCGCCTGGCGGAGGCGGCGCGGTCCGGCCGCGTGGTGCGCGACGAGCTCTCGGGCTCGACCATCACCATCACCAGCCTGGGCAAGCTCGGCGGCATCGTCACCACGCCGGTCATCAACATGCCCGAGGTTGCGATCGTCGGCGTCAACCGCATCATCGAGAAGCCGGTGATCCGCTCGGGCGCCGTCGTGCCCCGGCTGACGATGAACCTGTCCTCGTCCTTCGACCACCGCGTGGTCGACGGCATGCAGGCCGCGGCTTTCGTGCAGCGGCTGCGCGAACTGCTGGAGACGCCAGGCTTGCTCTTTGCGGAATAGCCGGTGCTCGGTGCAGGGCTTCGACAGGCTCAGCCGGAACGGCAAACACCCCGTTCACCCTGAGCTTGTCGAAGGGCCGACTGGCACCAAGGCTTCGACAAGCTCAGCCCGAACGGGGAGGTGAGCTCAGCCGGAACGAAAAGCACTCCGTTCACCCTGAGCTTGTCGAGGGGCCGACTGGCACCAAGGCTTCGACAAGCTCAGCCCGAACGGGGGGTGAGCTCAGCCGGAACGGAAAACACTCCGTTCACCCTGAGCTTGTCGAAGGGCCGACTGGCACCAAGGCTTCGACAAGCTCTGCCCGAACGGGGAGGTGAGCTCCCCCGGAACGGAAAACACTCCGTTCACCCTGAGCTTGTCGAAGGGCCGACTGGCACCAAGGCTTCGACAAGCTCAGCCCGAACGGGGAGGTGAGCTCAGCCGGAACGAAAAGCACTCCGTTCACCCTGAGCTTGTCGAGGGGCCGACTGGCACCAAGGCTTCGACAAGCTCAGCCCGAACGGTGGGGGGAGCTCAGCCGGAACGAAAAACACTCCGTTCACCCTGAGCTTGTCGAAGGGCCCGCGGGCACATCGGGGAGACTCCGACAAGCTGGAGATTGAACGGCGAGGGATGAGAGGCCTATCCCCCGAGCGCCACGGCTATGCGGTAGGTGGCGAAGGAGGCGAGCCAAGCCAGCGCGAACAGGCCGCCGGCCACCAGCGCCGGCGCTCGCCAGCCGCCGCTCTCCCGGCGCAGCGTGGCGAGTGTCGAGATGCACTGCGGCGCGAACACGTACCAGACGAGCAGCGACAGGGCCGTGGCAAGGCTCCACTGGCTCGCGATCAACGGGGCGAGGGCCTGCGCGGTGTCGTCACCGGTAGCGGACAGCGCGTAGACCGTGCCCAGCGCGCTGACCGCGACTTCACGCGCTGCCAGGCCCGGCACCAGCGCGATGCAGATCTGCCAGTTGAAGCCTATCGGCTCGAACAGCGGGACCAGCGCCTGCCCGAGCCGCCCGGCCAGGCTGTACTCGATCGCCGGGCCGGTGGCGCCGGCCGGCGGCGCCGGGAAGCTCGCCAGGAACCACAGCACGATGCTGAGCGTCAGGATGATGCCGCCCACGCGGCGCATGAAGATCTCGGCCCGCTGCCACAGCCCCAGCGCCAGGTTGCGCGCCGAAGGCCAGTGATAGTTGGGCAGCTCCATCATCAGCGGCCGCACCTGCTGCCCATCTTTCGTGAAGCGCTTCAGGATCCAGGCGATCACCGCCGCGCCGCCGATGCCCGCCACGTAGAGCGCGAACAGCACCAGCCCGCGCAGGCCGATGCCGCCGGCCAGGATGCGTTCGGGGATGAAGGCGCCAATGAGCAGCGCATACACCGGCAGCCTCGCCGAGCAGGTCATCAGCGGGGCCAGCATCATCGTCAGGCGCCGGTCGCGTGGATCCGCGATGCTGCGCGTGGCCATGATGCCGGGGATGGCGCAGGCGAAGCTCGACAGCAGAGGGATGAACGAGCGGCCGGACAGGCCCACCTTGCCCATCAGCCGGTCGAGCAGGAAGGCCGCGCGTGGCAGGTAGCCTGATTCTTCCAGCGCAAGGATGAAGAAGAACAGGATCAGGATCTGCGGCAGGAAGACCAGCACGCCGCCGGCGCCGGCGATCACGCCGTCGACCACCAGGCTGCGCAGCGGGCCTTCGGGCAACAGCGCGCCGGCCTGTTCGCCCACCCACGCGGTGGCCGACTCGATCCAGCTCGTGGGCGCCTCGCCGCCCAGGAACACCGCCTGGAACATCACGAAGAGCACGAAGGCGAGCAGCAACGGGCCGGCGACCGGATGCAGCACCACGGCGTCTATGCGGTCGGTGGCGGTGTGGGGCAGGAGCTCGTCGAGCTCGAGCTGGCGCAGGATGTCTCGCACGGCAGCGTGGTCGCCGCCGGGGTGGTGGGCCGGGTCTTGCGGGGGCGGCGCGGCGGGATCGCGCGGCAGCTCCCAGGCTTGCTGGTCAGCAAGCAGGGAGCGCAGCGCGGCATCGCCGTTCTGCGCCACCGCGACGGTGGCCACCACCGGCACGCCGATCGCTGCGGACAGCGCGTGCGGGTCGATGTGCAGGCCGCGGCTGGCGGCCTGGTCGGCCATGTTCAGGGCGACCACGCAGCGCAGGCCCAGCCGCTTGACGGCCAGCACCAGGCGCAGCGTCCGGCGCAGGTTGGTGGCGTCGACCACGCAGACGACGAGGTCGGGCCGCTTCTCGCCGCGGGCCTGGCCGCGCAGCACGTCGGTGGTCACCCGCTCGTCCGGCGAACGGGGCTGCAGGCTGTAGGTGCCGGGCAGGTCGAGCACGCGCAGGGCCTTGCCCGCGGGCGTGATGTGGCGGCCCTCCTTGCGCTCGACGGTGACGCCGGCGTAGTTGGCCACCTTCTGGCGGCTGCCGGTCAGGCGGTTGAACAGGGCCGTCTTGCCGCAGTTCGGATTGCCCACCAGCGCGACCAGCGGGCCGCCGCGATGGACGTGGACGACGGCCGACGCGGTCACGCTTGCGCCCCCTGGCCTGCGGGCCGGACAACGCTCATCGGCGCGCGACCTCGCGCCAGACGCGGATGCAGGCCGCTTCCGCCCGCCGCAGGGCGTAGGTCGAGCCCCCTACGCGCACGCACAGCGGGTCTCCGCCCGGGCGAGCGCGCGACAGCAGGCGCACCGGCTCGCCGGGTTCGAAGCCAAGCGAAGTCAGCCAGGCCGTCCAGGCGGACAGCTCGTGCGGCGGCGACACCTCGGCCACCAGGGCCTGGTCACCCGGCTCGAGATCGTCCAGGGATGCGGAAACGGGGGTAGGGGCGCGCATGGGGTTTTTGCGCATCTTAATGCGACTGGTTCTCATTATTGTTGATCCAGGGCAAAGATGCGAGCCCCCTGTCCGGCAGGAAGTCCACTTTCGGTTGATCGGGCGCAAACTTCGGCTCGCGAACCACGGACCGTGGAGGCTGTCATGTCGATTCCCTTGCGTGTCACCAGCTATCTGGAACATCACGGCGTGCGCTACGAAGTCTGCGCCCACGCCTACAGCCGCACCAGCGCCCAGACGGCGCGCCAGGCGCACCTGCCGCCGCACCTGCTGGCCAAGTCGGTGCTGATCGAGGATGAAAAGGGCTGCGTGCTGGCCGTGCTGCCGGCCGATCGGCAGGTCAGGCTCGGGCAACTCGCCAAGCTCCTGGGCCGCCACGACCTGCACCTGGCGGACGAGGCGAGGGTGGCCGACGTGATGAGCGGCTGCCTGCGGGGGGCGGTGCCCGCCGTCGGCATGGCCTGGGGCCTGGAAACGGTGGTCGACGACGAGTTGGCCGGCAACGAGGTCGTCTATTTCGAGGCTGGCGACCACGAGCGCCTGCTGCGCATGACGCGCGACCAGTTCGCCGCGCTCATGCGTGACGTACGCCATGGCCGTATCGCCGGCGAGCCGACGCATTGAGGTCGACCCCAACGCCCCCTTCCGGGGGCTGCCCCCGGGGCCTGCCAAGGGCCCCCTTCGGGGTCCTGGGGCTCGCGCAGCGGACCGGGTGAATGAGGCCCCCACGCCCCCGCGGGGGCTGCCCCCCAAGGGGGCTCGCGCAGCGGACCGGCAAAGCCGGATCCGCGCACGCCCTTGAAAACGGCCGGTGCTTCGCGCGGCCGAAAAACGGGCCCCAAGCGGCGGTCCTGCGACGACTGAGCCAGCGCAATAAGCACGGGCAGGCGGCGCCACAATCGGCGCCATGCCGGATGCTGATGCCCCGTTGCCCGCCGACCTGCTGGCCGCCCTGGCCAATCGCCACTCGGTCGGTCCCAAGTACCTCGTCGAGCCGGCGCCCAGCGACGAAGAGATCGCCCGCGCGGTGACCATCGCGCTGCGGGCGCCGGACCATTCAGGCCTGCAGCCTTTTCGCTTCGTCCTGGTGGGCGCCGATCAGCGCGACGACCTGGCGAGCCTGTTCGCCGAAGGCGCACGGCTGCGCGGCCAGTCGCCCGGCGAGATCGAGCGCGCCCGCGAGCGCGCGCACAACGGCCCTGCGTTGGTGGCCCTCGTGGTGCGCCTGCGCGAGGGCGTGGCTGACGTCCCTCTGCGGGAGCAGTGGGTCAGCGCCGGTGCCGGGCTGATGAACTTCCTCAACGCCTTGCACTTGATGGGCTATGGCGCCAAGACCTTGAGCGGCGCCTCGGTCGACGACCCGCCGGTTCGCGACGCCTTCTGCCGCGAAGGCGAGTCGCTGCTGTGCTGGATCGTCTGCGGCACAGCGCGCGAACGCCCGAAGCCGCGCTACGCGGCCGATCTTTCGGCCGCGCTGGAACGCTGGACGGGCGCCTAGGGGAGCCGTCTGACGAACTGGAGCCCCTTCCTGGAGGGGCTAGTGGGATCCACATTCAGCCATCGGCTAGGAATTCGAGCGGCTTCCTGCCGCTGGGGTCCCTATGCCGCCAGCGTCTCCACGTGCGCGTGGCGGGTGTAGAGGAAGTCGATCACCGCCTTGCGCGCATGCACGTAGACCGGGTCTTCGGCGAGCGCCACGCGATCGCGCGGCCGCGGCAACTCGACCTTCAGGATCTCGCCTATCGTGGCCGACGGGCCGTTGGTCATCATCACGATGCGGTCCGACAGCAGGACCGCCTCGTCGACATCGTGCGTGACCATCACCACGGTGCTCTTCGTGCGAACCACGATCTTCAGCAACTCGTCCTGCAGGCGTGCGCGGGTCAGCGCATCCAGCGCGCCGAAAGGCTCGTCCATCAGCAGCACCTTGGGCTCCATCGCCAGCGCGCGGGCGATGCCGACGCGCTGCTTCATGCCACCCGAAATCTCGTGCGGCCGCTTGTGCGCGGCGTGGTGCATGCCCACCAGGTCCAGCGCCGCGTCGGTGCGTGCTTTCAGCTGCGCCTTGGCCTCCTTGCCGGCGAAGACGCGTTCGACCGCCAGGTAGACGTTGTCGAAACACGAGAGCCACGGCAGCAGCGAGTGGTTCTGGAACACCACCGCGCGCTCCGGCCCCGGCGCCGTGATCTCGCGGTTGTCGCACAGCAGGGCGCCGGCCGTGGGCCTGAGCAGGCCGGCGATCAGGTTCAGCAGCGTCGACTTGCCGCAGCCGGAGTGGCCGATGAGGCTGACGAACTCGCCTTGCTCGACCTTCAGGTGGATGTCGCGCAGTGCCTGGAACGGGCCCTTGGCCGTCTGGAAGGTGACCTCGGCGCCGTGGATGTCAATGAACGAAGACATGGTCGTGGACCTCACTCGAAGGAGAAGCGACGGGCCAGCAGCATCAGCGCCTGCTCCAGCAGCAGCCCGACGATGCCGATCACGAAGATCGCGATGATGATGTGCTGGACGTTGAGGTTGTTCCACTCGTCCCAGACCCAGAAGCCGATGCCCACGCCGCCGGTCAGCATCTCGGCCGCGACGATCACCAGCCACGCCGTGCCCACCGAAAGCCGCACGCCGGTGAGCATGTAGGGCAGCACGGCCGGCAGCAGGATGCGCGTGACGACCTTCCACTCCGACAGGTTCAGCACCTTGGCGACGTTGAGGTAATCCTGCGGCACGCGCTGCACGCCCACCGCGGTGTTGACCACCATCGGCCAGATCGAGCAGATGAAGATGGTCCAGATCGCGGCCGGGTTGGCGCTCTTGAAGACCAGCAGGCCGATCGGTAGCCAGGCCAGCGGCGACACGGGCTTGAGCAGGCTGATCAACGGGCTGACCATCCGGCTGGCGAACTCGAAGCGGCCGATGATGAAGCCCAGCGGGATGCCCACCAGCGCGGCCAGGCCGAAGCCCAGGGCTACACGCTGCAACGAGTTCAGGATGTTCCAGCCTATGCCCTGGTCGTTGGGGCCGTTGCGGTAGAACGGGTCGGCAAAGAGCGTGACGGCGGCATCGAAGGTGGCACGCGGTGTGGGAAAGGAGCCGCCCTTCTGCGTGAGCAGGGCCCAGATGCCGACCAGCAGCGCGAGGCCGAGCACCGGTGGCAGCACGGCCATCCACATGCCACGCCAGTTGAAGGGCGTGCGGGCCGGCTTCTTCGCGACGGCGGGCGGCGTGGAGACTGGTGCGGCCGCCGGTGCAGGCCGCACGGCAGGAGCGGGCGAGGGCGAGGGCGAGGCCGCCTCGGCAGCGGCACTCATCGGCGAATGGAACACGGCGCTGACCATGGGGTGTAGTCCTCCAGCGAGAGTTGAAGCGGGCCGGCCACGTTCAGGCGCGGACCTTGAAGCTGTCGGCGTACTTGGCCGGGTCCTTGCCATCCCAGACCACGCCGTCGATGAACTTCGAGCTGCGCATCGGGTCCTTCGGCACGCTGACCTTCAAGCCCGCGGCGGCCTGCTTGTAGAGCTCGACCTGGTTGATCTGCTTCGCCACGCCGAGATAGTCGGGGTGGTCCTTCAGCAGGCCCCAGCGCTTGTGCTGCGTGAGGAACCACATGCCGTCGGACAGGTACGGGAAGTTCACCGCCCCGTCGTTGAAGAACTTCATGTGGTTGGGGTCGTCCCAGGTCTTGCCCAGGCCGTTCTGGTAGCGGCCCAGGATGCGCTGGTTGATCGCGTCGACGCCGGTGTTGACGTAGGCCTTGTCGGCCACGACCTCGGCCATCTTCATCTTGTTGGACAGGCTCGCATCTATCCATTGGCCGGCCTCGAGCACGGCCATCATCACCGCGCGGCAGGTGTTGGGATACTTCTTCGCGAACTCGCCGGTGGTGCCCAGCACCTTCTCCGGGTGGTCCTTCCAGATGTCCTGGGTGGTGACGGCGGTGATGCCGATGCCGTCCATGATTGCGCGGTGGCCCCAGGGCTCGCCGACGCAGTAGCCGTCCATGTTGCCCACGCGCATGTTGGCCACCATCTGCGGCGGCGGCACGGTGATCACCTTGGCGTCCTTCATCGGGTTGATGCCGACGCTGGCCAGCCAGTAGTACAGCCACATCGCATGGGTGCCGGTCGGGAAGGTCTGCGCGAAGGTGTACTCGCGCTTGTCGGTGCCCATCAGCTTGGCGAGAGAAGCGCCATCGACCGCGCCCTTGTCGGCCAGCTTCTTCGACAGCGTGATGGCCTGCCCGTTGTTGTTCAGCGTCATCAGCACGGCCATGTCCTTCTTCGGGCCGGACACGCCCAGGTGCACGCCGTAGACCAGGCCGTACAGCACGTGCGCCATGTCGAGCTCGCCGTTGACCAGCTTGTCGCGCACGCCGGCCCACGAGGCCTCCTTGGTCGGGACGATCTTCACGCCGTACTTCTTGTCGAAGCCCAGCACCGAGGCCATCACCACCGAAGCGCAGTCGGTCAGCGGGATGAAGCCGATCCTGACCTCTTCCTTCTCCGGCTTGTCCGAGCCTGCTGCCCAGGCGCGGGTCGAGGGCAACCCGCCGGCCGCCGCGCCGACGGCGACGGCCGAGGCCGCCTGCAACATGCGGCGTCGTCCGAGATCGGTGGCACCAGGGGAAGAAAGGGCGGGGGCGTGCATCGGCGGTCCTCGAAAAGGCAAAAAAAGAGGCGCCCGACGGCATGACCCTCGAGGGCCGGCCGGCGGACGCCTTTGTCCAGAAAAACCTAGGAAGTCAGTGCAACCAGATCGTGTGGCCCTTCGTTGGGTCACGCCTTTTCATTCGCAAGGCCTATGCCAGGTCTTGTGGCCCGGTGAGGCCGGCGCACCGACGGTCTTCGCACCAAGCACGATGGCTCTTGACGGTGCGCCGCACCAAACGCGGGCACGCCGAGGGTCAGGCGAACAGATCAGCCAACTCGAGGAGGCGGCGGGCGACCTCGTGGATGGTCAGGCTCTGGTTCATCGCCGTCTTGCGCAGGCGCGCGTAGGCCTGCGGCTCGGGCAGGCCGTGGCGCTGCATCAGCAAGGCCTTGGCGCGGTCGACGACCACGCGTTCGGCCAGCTGGCCCTTGGCGCGCGCCAGTTCGCCGCGCAGGCTTTGCTCGTGCTCGAAGCGGGCGATGGCCACGTCGATGATGGGCCGCACGCGCTCGGGGGCGAGGCCGGCGACGACGTAGGCGACGACGCCGGCGGCCACCGCTTCGCGCATGTGCGTCGGGTCGTGCTCCTCGGTGAAGAGCACGATGGGCCGCGGCGCATCGCGCGTGGCCCAGACGACGTGTTCGATGGCGTCGCGTGCGCCGCTCTCGGCATCGACGATCAGCACGTCCGGCGCGAGCGCGGCGAGCTTGTCGGGCAGCTGCGAATCGGCGCCGAGCACGCCGGCGATCTGGTAGCCGCCCACGCGAAGGCCATGCACCAGGTCACGCAGGCGCAGCGCCTCGTCCCAGCCGTCGGAATCGGCCAGGTCGGGCACGTGGGCCGACAAGGTGATGACGGCCAGGCGCAGTTCCGGGGTGCTCACGCGCGCACTGTATGCAAGTTCCGCACCTCCGAGGGGGCTGGTGCTCCCCGACGGGGCGCGGCATGCACCATCCGTCACGACTCCAGCTTGCCGACGGAGATGATGGGACCGGTCGGTGCGCCCGTCGGCGAGCCGCCGGCCGGCTCGATGCTGACGGCGAAGGCGGCGGTGTTGCGCAGCAGCTCGGTGCGGATGACGGTGGTGGCACCTTGCGCGGCCACTACGCCGAGCGAGCGCGGCGCCCCCTGGCCGGGCACGGCCCAGAGCTCCAGCGCGCGTTGTGGATCCAGCGCGACCGCGTCGATGGGCTTGAGCACCAACCCGCGGCCGTCCGCACTGACGCTCGCCACGAAGCGGACCTTGGACAAGGCGCCTGCTGCGGCGGCATCGGCCGGCGACAGCACCACCACGAGCGGCGGCTGCACCGGCTTAGGCAGGCCAAGCGCCACGCCCAGCGCCAGTGCAACAGCGGTGGCGAGGCCGGTCGCGGCGCGCCAGGGCAATACGCGCTGCCACCAGCCGGCGGGCGCCAGTGCCGAGGGTTCGTGGGCCGCACGCTTCTCGGCAAACAGCCGAGCCTCTATGCCCTGCCACACCCGGGCCGAGGGCTCGACGGGCAGGATGCTCGCTGCCAGGGGCACGAGCGCGCCCTGCCAGCGGATGACAGCGGCGCGAAGGGCCGGATGCGCGGGCAGCAAGGCGTCGAAGCGACGCCTCGCCGGCCCGCGCAAGGTGCCCAGCACGTACTCGGCGGCCAGGCGATCGGCCAGGGGAGCGCGGAAGTAGTTCATTCAGGCCGTCCCCACCGGATCGATCGCCCCGGCCCGTTCCAGGCACTGGCGCAGTGCCAGCAGCCCGCGCCGCGCCCAGCTTTTCACCGTGCCCAGCGGCTGGCGCAGCTGCGCCGCGACCTCGGAATGCGACAGGCCCTGGTAGAAGGCCAGCGCCAGTGTCTGCTGCTGCTCGCCGGTCAGGCCCTTCAGGCACACGCCGACGGCCCGTGCCTGCACGGCCTGGCCCAGCAGCTCCATCGGGCCGTGGTCTTCGCTGGCGAACTGGTCGAGCAGGTCCTCGTCGGCGTCTTCCGCGCCGGCACGGCTGGTCACCCACTGTGGCTCGGCCTGGCGGCGGCGCAGGCTGTCGATCGCGCGGTGGCGGGCGATGGAGGTCAGCCAGGTCATCGCTTGCGCGCGCTGGACATCGAAGCTGCCGGCGGCGCCCCATATCTTCACGTAGATCTCCTGCAACAGGTCCTCGGCTTGGGCCCGGTCCCTGTTGATACGGAGGACGACCCCCAGCAGATGCGCGGCGGTCTGCTGGTAGAGCGTGGCAAATGCCGCACGGTCGCCGAGCGAAACACGGGCCAGCAGGGCGGCCAGCGCTTCGGCGCGCTGGGCGGCATCGGGTGCGGTAGCAGGCATCGGGCGAATTCCAGGAACCGGAGGTGGAGAAGGCCTCCTGCATACGCCGCCCGGCCGGGGCCGGATGCCCGGGTGAACCCACCCCCGTCCGTACAATCGAGGGATGCCCGATACGCGCCCATCGAACGAATTCGTCCTCACGCTGGCCTGCCGCGACACCAAGGGCATCGTCCACAACGTCTCGGGGCTGCTCTACCAGGCCGGCTGCAACATCATCGATTCGCAGCAGTTCGGCGACGTGCAGGGCGAGGATGCAACCGGCCTGTTCTTCATGCGCGTGCATTTCGAGGCGCCCGAGCAACTGGCCGACGTCGCCACGCTCGACAGGCTCTTCGGCCATGTCCGGCAACAGTTCGGCATGCTGGCCACCTTCCGTTCGCTGGAGCAGCGGCCCCGAGTGCTGCTGATGGTCAGCCAGCACGGCCACTGCCTCAACGACCTGTTGTTCCGCTGGAAGAGCGGGCAGCTGGCGGTCGACATCCCGGCGGTGGTCTCCAACCACACCACCTACCAGGCGCTGGTCGAGAGCTACGGCCTGGCCTTCCACCACCTGCCGCTGGCCACCGGCGCCGATGCCGCCACCAAGCGCACGCAGGAGCAGCGCATCGAGGCCCTGATCGAATCCGAGCGGGTCGACCTGGTGGTGCTGGCGCGCTACATGCAGATCCTGTCGCCCGAGTTCTGCCAGTTGCTGGCGGGCCGGGCGATCAACATCCACCACAGCTTCCTGCCGAGCTTCAAGGGCGCCAAGCCCTACGCGCAGGCGCATGCGCGTGGCGTCAAGCTCATCGGCGCCACGGCGCACTACGTGACGGCCGACCTCGACGAGGGCCCCATCATCGAGCAGGACGTCGCGCGGGTCGACCATTCGCTGTCGGCCGAAGACCTCACGGCCGTCGGCCGGGACGTCGAATGCGTGGTGCTGGCGCGGGCGGTGCGCTGGCACGTCGAGCATCGCCTGCTCATCAACGGCCACAAGACCGTGGTGTTCCGCTGATGGCCGCCACCCCGCCCAAGGCCGCGCTCCTGGCCTCGCCCGAAGACGTCGAGACGCAGTTCTATGAGGCCTTGCGGGAGGCCGACCTCGACAAGCTGATGGCCGTCTGGGCCGACGACGAGGAGATCGTCTGCATCCACCCGGGCGGCCCGAGGCTGGTCGGCGCCGCGGCGGTGCGGGCGGGTTTCGAGGCGGTGTTCGCCAGCGGCGCCGTGCGGGCGCAACCCGAGCGGGTGCGCCGGGTGCACACGCTCAGTGCCGCGATGCACAGCGTGGTCGAGCGGGTGGCCGTCGGCACGTCGGAGGGCACGCGCACCGGCTGGGTCATGGCCACCAACGTCTATCTCAAGACCTCGCACGGCTGGCGCATGGTCGCCCACCACGCGAGCCCCGGCACCGCGAACGAACCGCCCGAACTCGCCGAGGCGCCGTCCGTCCTGCACTGATGCAGGCGTTCCGTCCGCCCCGCTGGGTGCCCGGCGGGCATCTGCAGACCATCTGGGCTTCGCTGTTCGCGCGCCGCGTGCAGGGCCCACGTCCGCTCTACCAGCGTGAGCGATGGACGACACCCGATGGCGACTTCGTCGACGTCGATTTCCAGGCGGCGAAGGATCCGCAGGCGCCGTGGCTGGTCCTCTTCCACGGGCTCGAAGGCTCTTCGCGCAGCCACTATGCCGAGGCCTTTGCCGACGTGGCCGGCGCGCTCGGCTGGCACTACGCCGTGCCGCACTTCCGCGGCTGCTCGGGCGAGCTGAACCTGGCGCCGCGCGCCTACCATTCGGGCGACTACGAGGAGATCGGCTGGATGCTGGGCCGCCTGCGCGAGCGGGCCGGCCAGCCGCTGCACGCGGTGGGCGTCTCGCTCGGGGGCAACGCCTTGCTGCGCTGGGCGGAGGAAGCGGGCGACACCGCAGCGCAGACGGTCAGGGCCGTGGCCGCGATCTGTTCGCCCATCGACCTGGCGGCCGGCGGCCACGCCATCGGCCGAGGGCTGAACCGCCGGCTCTACACGCCGCACTTCCTGCGCACCATGAAGCCCAAGGCGATGGCGAAGTGGGCCCAGCATCCGGGCCTGTTCGACCGCGAGCGGCTGGCCGGGGCACGCGACCTGTACGAGTTCGACAACCTCTTCACCGCGCCCCTGCACGGCTTTCGCGACACCGACGACTACTGGTCGCGAGCCTCCGCCAAGCCGCACCTGGCCCGCATCCGCGTGCCGGCGCTGGTGATCAATTCCCGCAACGATCCCTTCATTCCGGCGTCGAGCCTGCCCAGGCAGGGCGATGTGGGGCCGTGCGTTCGCCTGTGGCAGCCCCTGCACGGCGGGCACGTGGGCTTTCCGGCCGGCCGATTCCCCTTCCACGTTCGCGCCATGCCCGAGGCGGTAGTGGACTGGCTGAAGCAACCGGCGTAGAAGTCGAGAGATGAACCGACCCCAAGCTCGCTTCGCTCTCGGCCCCCGAGGGGCGCGTCAGTGCCTGCGGGCGGCCGGGCGCCACTGACATGGACGACATCGTCAAGGCCGCCCTGGCCAAGTGGCCCAGCGTTCCCCATTGCTACGACTGGCTCGCACTGGACGCCCGCGGCGACTGGTACATGCGCGACGATCGCACCCAGGCAGCCGGCCGGTTTCCGCATCCCAAGGGCAGCCGCATCCTGCACGACAAGCTCAACGAGTTCATCGGCCGCAACTACGAGGCTGACGACGCCGGCTGCTGGTTCTTCCAGAACGGGCCGCAGCGCGTCTACGTGGAGCTGGAGGCGGCGCCCTGGGTCTGGCGCCTGGCCCCGCAGGCCGCCATGCCGCCGGCGGTGAGCAGCCACACCGGGCGCGAAGCCCGCTTTCGAAGTGCCTGGCTGGACGACGCCGGCCGGCTCTTCCTCGAATGCGACATCGGCTTCGGCCTGGTGCACACACTGGACTCGGCCATCGCCGCCGATGCCATCGAAGCGGGCAGTTGGCCGCTGGAAGAGATGCCTTTCGCGCTGATGCCGGCGCGCTTCGGCTACACCTTGAGTCCCGCCGCGAACCGGGCGCGAACCTGAAATGAAGAAAGCCGCCCGGGGGCGGCTTCTTCAGGGGTGAGGCGAGGGCCTACTGCGCGGCGCTGGCGGCCGGTGCCGGCGCCTTGGGCTCGTCGAACTTGGCGCCACCGTGGTTGGCCATGTAGACCACCGCCCGGGCGATCTCGTAGTCCGAGAAGTCGCCGCCGCCCTGCGGGCCCATGTTGCCCTTGCCCTTGAGGGCCGAGTTCAGCAGCGCCTCCAAGCCCTGCTTCACGCGCGGGCCCCAGGCCGCCTCGTCGCCGAACTTCGGCGCGCCGGCGGCGCCGGTGGCGTGGCAGGCCGAGCACTGGGCCTGGAAGACCTGCTCGCCCGTCTTGAGCGAAGCGGTGTCGCTCGCATCCTTGATGGTCACTGCGCCGACCTTCTGGATCCGGGCGGCGACCGCCTCGGGCGAGAGGGCGTCGGTCCCGGCCGCGTTCTTCTCGCCGGTCGCGACGAACTGGGTCAGCATGATGATGAGGATGATCGGCACCACGAACGAGGCGACCACCGCCCAGACGAGCTGCTTCGGGGTCTTGATGGGCCCTTCGTGCGGGCCATCATGCGGTTGTTGTTCGGTGGCGTGCGCTTCGCTCATGGATTCCTCGGTTCGGGGCTGGGCGGGCAGTGGGGGCCGGGGCCGGCAAAACCGGCGGATTATAGCCAGCGCCCCCCTCGCGCCCGGCCGGGCGCCGAGGGCCTGCAGGCCGCCTGCTAGAATCCGCGACTTCCATGCATGGCGCCCGTAGCTCAGTGGATAGAGTACTGGCCTCCGAAGCCAGGGGCCGCTGGTTCGATCCCAGCCGGGCGCGCCACCCCCACCCCCCCTTTCTCGCTCTGGTCGAGGCCCGCCGCGGCCTGACGGTGGCGGTGCTTTGCGTGGGCGCCTTGCTTGCCGGCTGTTCGACGCCGCGCGGCCCCGCCGCCGGGGCGGATGGTGGTCCGCCGCCCGGCACCGAGGTGCCCGACCTGCGCCAGCTGCCCGACGCCGAGCTCAAGGTCGAGCCCATCCGCAGTGGCGGCCCGAACAAGCCCTACGAGGTCCTGGGCCAGACCTACACCCCGATGACCAAGGACGAGCCGCTGGTGCAGCGCGGCCTGGCCTCGTGGTATGGGCGCAAGTTCCACGGCCGGCGCACCGCCAGCGGCGAGACCTACAACATGTACGCCATGACGGCGGCGCACAAGACCATGCCGATCCCGAGCTACGCGCGGGTGCGCAACCCGGCCAACGGGCGCGAGGTGATCGTGCGGGTCAACGACCGCGGCCCGTTTTCGTCGGGCCGGGTGATCGACCTGTCGTATGCCGCGGCCGTCAAGCTGGGCGTGCAGAACGGCGTCAGTCCGGTCGAGGTCGAGCGCATCACCTACGAGGACATCCGCACCGGAGCGGCCACCTTGCGGGGTGCCAACGTGGCGGTCCGTGCGCCGGCCCCTGCGGCCGCGGCCCCGGAGGCCGGCTCCACGCCTGACGCGCTGCCCGATGCGGTGGCGGCCGTGCCCGCGGAGACGGGCGTGGTGCTGCCGGCCCCGGCGATGACTTCATCGAAGCCTCCACCGGGCGCCGTGGCCGACAAGGCCATGGCATCGGACCCGTCGCCGGTGGTGAAGGCCGCGACGCCGGCCGCCACCGGCTTCTGGCTGCAGCTGGGCGCGTTCGGCCAGGGGGCGGGCGCCTACAGCTTCCAGCAGCGGCTGTCGCAGGACCTGGACTGGCTGAGTCCGCTGCTCACGGTGTTCGCCGAGAACGGTCTGTTCCGGCTCCAGGCCGGACCGTATGCCTCCCGCGAACAGGCGCGCGAAGCGGCCGAGAAAGTGCGCTCGGCGCTGGCGCTGGTACCCATGATCGTCGAGCGCCGCTGACCGGCGGGGCACGGCCCGTCGCCCGACGCTGCAGCCTGTCCCGGTGGCCGGCGCGTGTGTCGCTCCGGGGTGGCGCCGGCGCCCGGGCTGCGTAGAGTGCGCAGCATCGAAGGTTTCCAGCGTCGCCGTTCCCCTCGCCATGAGCAGTCTTACCGCCACCCCCGGATCCGCCTGGAGCAGCCGCTGGCAGCGTTTCGCCGCCACCGTCGTGCGGGCCTTCCACGCCTACGGCTCCTGGCTCGTCAGCATCACGTGGTGGCGCTTCGGTCTGCTGTCGGTGCTGCTGATCGTCATCGCCAACATCCTGCAGTCGCTGCCGCCGTTCACCTGGACGTACACCGAGACGGTGGTGGAGAACCCCGGGCCGGTCTTCGGCCCTCGGCCCCCGAAGCTGCCCAAGGCGCCTGAGCGCGCCACACCGCGCGAACAGCCGGGCGTCCACATCGGCCCTTCCGCTTCGGGGGGAGGCCGCCACGAGGGCGTCGACATCTCCATCGACCACAGCGGCGTACGCATCAACTCCCGCGGCGCGGCGGCCAGTGCCGCCGATGCGGCCAGCGCCGCGGCCTCGGCGGCTTCTTCCAGCGGCTTCAGCGTCAAGATCAACGGCGAGCCGGTGGTCGAGATCAACGCCGGCGACCAGGACGTGCGCGTCGCCGTGCCGCCCGGGGCCAACTCGCAGGAGGTACGCGATGCCGTCGAGGAAGCCAAGCAGGCGGTGATCGAGGCCATCGAGGATGCCAAGCAGGCCCGCGAGGATGCCGCCCAGGCCCGCGACGACATCGAGGAGGCGCTGAACATCGGCCCGCGCGTGTCCCACCGCAAGGTGCAGTACGGTGAGAGCCTGCCCCAGCTGGCGGTGCTGTGGGTGCTGCTGTCGGGCCTGCTCAAAGCCACCTACAAGGCGCGCATGCAGGCCGAGAAGAAGGCCGCCGAGGCCACCGAGACGGCCGAGGCCGAGCAGCTGCGCCGCCAGGTGATCGAAGCCCGCATGGCCGCGATGCAGGCGCAGGTCGAGCCGCACTTCCTGTTCAACACCCTGGCCTCGATAGACCACCTGATCGAGACGGACCCGGCCCGTGCCAGCCAGATGCAGAAGAACCTGATCGCGCTGCTACGCGCCAGCATGCCGACCATGCGCGACACGGCCGACGGCGGCCCGCGCGACCTGGGGCGGGAGCTGGCGGTGGTGCGGCCCTATGTCGAGATCCTGAAGGTGCGCATGGAAGAGCGCCTGGCCGCGAACATCGACGTGCCCGAGGGCCTGCTCTCGGCCGAGTTCCCCGCGATGATGATCCAGACCCTGGTCGAGAACGCCATCCGGCACGGGCTGGAGCCCAAGCCCGAAGGCGGCACGCTGAACGTCAAGGCCGAGATCGTGCACGGCAAGCTGCAGGTCACCGTCGCCGACACCGGCGTGGGCTTCGGCAACGGCGGCACCTCGGGTACCGGCGTGGGCCTGGCCAACATCCGCGAGCGCCTGCAGCTGCTGCACGGCGACAAGGCGACGCTGACCGTCTCGGCCAACCAGCCCAGCGGCACCGTGGTCACCATCACCGTGCCCTACCGCACCGTCAGCGCGCCGGGCGATGCCCGCGGCGGCAACGGCCACGGCAATGGCAACGGCGACGGCCGTCACGCCTGACGAATCACTTCGAGGAGAGAGAGCGATGCAGACGAAACGTTCGACTTCCGTGTGGCGGTGGCTGGCCCTGCTGTTGTTGCTCGGCGTGCTGCTGACGGCCATCGCCACGGCCGTCTCGCTGGCCGCGGTGTTCAACGACCTGCCCTCGGACCTGCTGGTGACCGTCGACGGGCAGGCCGTCGACCTGCACGGTCTCACGGCAGCCCATGCATGGCTCGTCTTCGGCCTGGTGATCACCGCGGTGGTCGTGCTGGTGGTGGTCGTGCCGCTCGCGCTTCTGTTCGGTGTCGGCGTGCCGCTGCTGCTGGCCGGACTCGGCGTGCTGCTGGCGCTGGTCTGCGCCGCGGCGGCCGTGGCCGTCGTCGGCTCGCCGGTGATCCTGCTGGGCCTGCTGCTGTGGTGGGCGCTGAAGCCCAGAAAGGCCGCTGCGCCGGCGCCGGGACCGGCCGCGCCGCCGCCGGTCCCGGTGGTCGGCCAGCACACCGACAACTCCACTCCACTGGCCTGACGACGGTCGTAGCATCACGACATGAGAACGCCAAACCGCTTCACGGAAGTAGTTCATTCGCGAGGGCCGTCGCCCCGCGCCAGGGGAGTCGCATGACGAATCCGTCCGACACCTCCACCGCGCCGCGCGCCGTCCTGGCGGACGACGAGCGCCTGATGCGCGACCAGCTGCGCGCCCGCCTGGCCGAGGCCTGGCCCGAGCTGCAGATCGTGGCCGAGGCGAAGAACGGCGCGGAGGCCGTGGAACTGGTCGAGCAGCACCGGCCCGACGTGGTCTTCCTCGACATCCGCATGCCCGGCATGACGGGCGTCGACGCCGCCCGCCAGATCGCCCAGATGGACGTCGGCGACGAGGGCTTCCTGCCCGAGATCGTCTTCATCACGGCCTACGACCAGTACGCGGTCGAGGCCTTCGAGCAGGGCGCAGCCGACTACATCCTCAAGCCGGCGGAGCGGGACCGTCTGAAGGTCACCGTCGAGCGCATCAGCAAGCGCCTGGCCGCTCGCCAGTCGGGCGAGGAAGGTGGCACCGAGCCGCCCATCCAGCAGCTGCTGCACCGCCTGGCTTCGCAGGGTGGGGCGAGGCCGGCCTACCTCAAGTGGATCCAGGCGACGGTCGGCCAGGCGATCCAGATGATCCCGGTCGATGAGGTCCTGTTCTTCATCAGCGACGAGAAGTACACCCGGGTGCAGACGCCGCAGGTCGAGGCGCTCATCCGCAAGCCCATCAAGGAGCTGATCGACGAGCTGGACCCGGAGCGCTTCTGGCAGATCCACCGCTCGACGCTGGTGGCGGTCAATGCCATCGCCTCGGTCACGCGAGACTTCCGCGGCCGCCAGATCGTGGCCGTCAAGGGCCACCCCCAAAAGCTCGAGGTCAGCCGCAGCTACACCCACCTGTTCAAGGGCATGTAGGGGTCGGGTGGCGGCGGTACGTCGCCGCCGGGTGCGCCATTCCCGCGGCCAGCGCACGGCCGCCCCGAAGCGGCCGCGCACCCTCTCGGAGGGTGGCGGCGGTACCCCGCCGCCGGGTGCTGCATGGATCGCAGCGCACGGCCGCTCCGAAGCGGCCGCGCACCCTCTCGGAGGGTGGCGGCGGTACCCCGCAGCCGGGTGCGCCAACCCGCGGCCAGCGCACGGCCGCTCCGAAGCGGCCGCGCACCCTCTCGGAGGGTGGCGGCGGTACCCCGCAGCCGGGTGCGCCAACCCGCGGCCAGCGCACGGCCGCTCCGAAGCGGCCGCGCACCCTCTCGGAGGGTGGCGGCGGTACCCCGCCGCCGGGTGCCTTATTTCGAGACTTCGAGGGTGTAGGTGCCGGCAGAACCGGTCGATCCCGAGATCCGCTTGACGCGCAGGTAGACCTCCATCGTGGTGCCGCCACCGTTGCGCCAGCTGACGCTGTCGGTGAGTCCCGCGCCGCGCACGCTGCTCTTCAAGGTGGTGCCGGCGGTGTTGCGCAGGTAGAGGTCGTAGTTGGACAGGGTGTTGGAGATCAGGCGTGCCGTCAGCGTCTGGCCGACGCCCACGCTGACCTTGAAGTTGTCCAGGTCCGTCCCGGTGCCCATGGTGCCGGACACCTTGACCGGGAAGTTCGACAGCACTTGTGCGGTGGCATTGGATTCGTTGGGCTCCGTTTCGCTGACGGTGCTGGCTGCCGAAGCGCCGACGAAGACGGCGCGCACCGCCGCCGTGGCGTCGACGATGCCCTTGCCGCAGCCCAGGCTGCAGGCCACCGGCAGCGGGCGCGCGGTGCTCTTGAGCAGCACCTCGACCTCGTCGGGTTTCAGATTGGGATTTCGGGCCAGCATCAGCGCGGCCACGCCGGCCACGTGCGGTGCCGCCATGGAGGTGCCCTGGTAGTACGAGTAGCTGTCGTTGCCCGGAGTGCTGTAGCCATCGTTGAGCGTCGACAGCACGCCGTTGGCGGCCCCGGTCGACATGTTGCCGCCCGGAGCCGACACGTCGATCTTGGCGCCGTAGTTCGAGTACGAAGCCCTGGCGCCGGTGCGGCCGGTGGCGGCCACGGTGATCACGCCGGCGCAGTTCGCCGGCGAGTGCAGGCTCGCATCCTGATTCGAGTTGCCGGCGGCCACGACGATCACCGCGCCGTTGGCGCGGGCCTGGTTGATGGCGTTCTGCATCGTCGTCGGGCAGGACGAGCGGCCGCCCAGCGACATGTTGATCACGCGCGCCGGCTGGCTGGGCGCCGAGACGCCGCCCACGGCGGTGCCCGAGGCCCACAGCACGCCGTCGGAGATGTCCGAGAAATAGCCGCCGCCGCAGCCCAGCACCCGCACGGGAAGGATCTTCGCGTCGTAGGCGACGCCGGCGCCGCCCTCGCCGTTGTTCGTCACCGCCGCGATGGTGCCTGCCACGTGGGTGCCGTGCCAGCTCGACTGGCCGCCATTGCAGCCGTCGCCCGGGTCGGCCGGATCGGCGTCGCGGCTGTCGCCGTCGTTGGACGCGGAAGTGCCGCTGATGAAGTCGTAGCCGGTGAGCAGGTTGTCGGCCAAGTCGACGTGCGGCCGCACGCCGGTGTCGACCACGGCGACCACGATGCCGGAGCCGGTCGACACGTCCCAGGCCGAGGGTAGGTTCAGGCCGCCCTTGGCCTCGAAGTAGTGCCACTGGCTGGTGTAGAGCGGGTCGGTCGGCGTGGCCAGGGCCTGCACGCGGCGGTCGGGCTCGGCGTAGAGCACCGTCGGGTCGTCGGCCATGATCTGGCGGGCGAGCGCCTCGAGCTCGCTCACCCGGGCGCTGCGGTTCAGATGCACGACGTGGGAGCCGAGGCCGTTGCGGTGGACCGCCAGGGCCTGCAGGCCGGCCGTCTGCAGGCGTTGCACCGCCAGCGCCGTTGCCCTCGGCGGCGCCTGAAGGGCTGAGCGCCGGCCGCCGCTGCTGGCTCCGCGGTAGTGGACGATCAGGCGGTCGGTGGTGGCTTCGATTTCCTGTCCCGTGCCACGCACGGCCCGCCAGTCCGGTTCATCGGGTTCGGTCACGACGCCTGACGGGCCGGTGCTCGCCTGGGCACGCGGCGTCAGCAGCGCCGCGCCCACCAGGAGCACCCCGAGTGCGGTCAGCGCGAAGGCGGGGTGTCGGCTCAGGCGGCGGGTGGCAGGGGTCGGACGCATGCGGGCGGCTCCAGTCGCGGGCAAATGGAAAAGGCCCGCGGCGGACACCGCAGGCCTTCTGCATTTCGACCAACTGGCCGGTGAAATGAGCTCTTTTCCGGCTCAAGTTTGCCAACTACTTCATGTAGTCGTGGGCGGTCACTGGCTGAGGCCCAGCGTGTAGGTGCCGCTCGCGCCGGTATTGCCCGAGTAGTACTTCACGCGCACGTACCAGGTGACGGCCGAACCGCTGGTGTTGGTTCGCGTGATCTGGTCAACCTGGCCGGTCCCGTTGATGCTGCTGGCCAGCTGGCTGCCGGACGAGTTGTACAGGTACAGGTCGTAGTCGGAGCTGGCGTTGGGCGTCAGGGTCGAGGTCAGCGTCTTGCCGGCGCCCACGGTGAGCTTGTAGTAGTCGCCGTCGGTCGACGAGCCCATGGTGCCGGAGACGTTGGCCGGATTGACGCTGATGGCCTGCGGGGCCGAGATCGAATTGTTCGGCTCGACCTCCGCCACGTTGTTGCCGCCGCCGCCTCCACCGGCTGCCGCGTCCACCGCGGCGCTGGCGTTGACGATGCCGGCGCCGCACTGCGCGCAGTTGCCCGGGAAGGCACGCGCGGTCGACTTCAGCATCGACTCGACCTGGTCCGGCGTGAGCGCGCTGTTCTTGGCCAGCATGAGGGCCACCACGCCGACCACGTGCGGCGTGGCCATCGAGGTGCCCTGGTAGTAGGCGTACGAATCCGATCCTGGCGTGGTGGTGCCGGTGTTGAGCGTCGAGTAGATGCCGTCACTCTGGCTGCCGCTCATGTCGCCGCCAGGCGCTGCCACGTCGATGACCGAGCCGTAGTTCGAGTAGTAGGCCCGGGCGCCGGTGCGGCCGGTGGCAGCGATGGTGATCACGCCCGAGCAGCTGGCCGGCGAATAGTTCGCGGCGTTGGCGTTGGAGTTGCCAGCCGCCACGACGACGACCGTGCCACGGCCACGCGCGCCGTTGATGGCCGCCTGGGTGGTCGAATCGCAGCTGCCGCTGCCGCCCAGCGACATGTTGATGACCCGCGCCGGATTGGCGTTGGTGGGCACGTCGCTGACCGAGCCGCCCGAGGCCCAGGTGATGGCGTCGGCGATGTCGGAGGTGTAGCCGCCGCACTTGCCCAAGACCCGTGCCGGGACCACCTTGGCGCTGAACGCCACGCCTGCGACGCCACTCGCGTTGTTCGTGACGGCTGCGATCGTGCCGGCCACATGGGTGCCGTGCCAGCTCGAGTTCTGCGCCGCGTGCGTGCCGCCACACTCGTTGGCGGCCACCCAGTCGCCCGGGTCCTTGGCATCGCTGTCGCGGCCGCCTCCGTCGTTGGCGACGGCCGTGTCGCTGATGAAGTCATAGCCGCCGACGATGTTGGCCGCCAGGTCGGCGTGAGGCCGGTAGCCGGTGTCTATGACCGAGACGACGACGCCGGAGCCGGTGGACTTGTCCCACGCCGAGGGCGCGTTCAGCCCGCCGGTGGCCTCGTAGTAGTGCCATTGCAGGTTGTAGCTGGTGTCGTTCGGCGTCATCAGCGCGTGCATGCGACGGTCGGGTTCGACGAACTCGACCTCCGTGTCCGCCGCGGCCACCGCCTGGGCGAGGCCACGGACTTCGGCCAGCGTCAGCAGCCGGTCCAGCTTCATCACGTGGGCGCCGAAGGCGTTGCTGCGCAGGTAGCGCATCTGCACGCCGGCGCGGTTGACCGCTTCGTGGGCTCGCGCCATCGCCTGCGCATCCGCGTGGGCGAGGGCAGGGGTGCCGGCCTTGTACTTGATGATGAGTCGGTCGGTGTGGCCCGCGATGGCCGCTTGAAGGCCTGCCAGGTCATCCGACGGGCCGTCGGCAAAGGCGGCGGGTGAACAGGCCAGCGCGGCGGCAACGGCCAGGCAGGAGGCGACAAACCCTCTGCGTGCAAAGAGACTCATGAACACTCCTCGATCTGTACGACTTTGGTTGATGGGCCGCCGGCACCGATCGCGCCGTCGGCTCGAACGCCCTGGGTGAGGGCGCGCGGATGATGCGCGCCGGCCCCCCTAGAACGGCAAGGCGGCAAACCCTCGCCAAGCGTCATCAATGTTCAAGATTGTCGAGTTGCCGACTGATGCGGTCTTTTATCACCGCTTTCGTGCATCTTCAGGAGAATTTGCGCCAGATTGCAACGACGCGGCGATGGCCCACTGGGCGAGCCAGTAGGTCGCCAGGATCCACAAAGCGGACATCGGCACCGCTGCGTGAAAGCGGCTGAAGGCCAGCGTCGCATCCGAGACCAGGAAAAGCGCTCCTCCCAGCATCGCCCGTCGGGCGAGGCTGGCGTCGGCATCCCCGCGCCGCGCCACCGCCACGGCCGCCGCCTGCGCGGCCATGCAGGCCAGCGCAGCCACGTAGGCGAGCACGGGCAGCTGCAAGGCGGAGGGCACCCCCGGCCACAGCCGAGACAGGATGACAGCGGCGAGCAGGGCATAGCCGGCAAAAGGCCACCACGGCACGCCGAAGCGTTGCCAGTGGCTGAAGGCCGCGATGTACGCGAGGTGGGCCAGAAGAAAGGCCACGAGGCCCGGGAGAAAGCCGGAGTCGGGCCACAACAAGGCCACGTCACCGAACCACGAAAGGACGAGCCCCGCACGGATCCACGCCCGTCGTGCCGGGTGGTCCGCGCCGCGCGGCCAGGCCCAGGCGATCAGGAGCGCCGTCGCCAGCGGCTTGAAAGTGAAGAGCAGCCAGGGCTGGCCGACCGGTTCGGCGGCGATGGCGAGCACGGCTGCCGCGAGGGCGGCGGCCAGCAGCATGGGCAGGGCGCGGGGCGGCATGGACGGCGCACTGTGGCCGCGCCCGGCGCGCAGGCCCATCCGGAAAAGCGTGGCGGGACTTTGCCTAGTTGACGTCTTCCGGATGCCGGTCGCCGCGCATCTCGGCCAGCAGGCGCCGGCGATCGACTTCCATCTCGCGCAGCCGGGCCTGGATGACCGAGACCTCGATGTAATCGTCCGAGCGGGTGTCCTGGGCGATCTGCCGCGCGGCGCGCAGCCGGTCGACGGCGCCGAGGATGTCTCCACCGGCGTAGGCGGCTTCGGCGCCGGCATGCAGCGAGCGCAGGCGCAGCCCGAGCGGCTCGGCGCACTGGGCGAGCGTCTGCCACGCGAGGGCGTCGCGCTTGTGCTCGGCGACCCAGGTCTGCAGCGACTCGGTGGCCTGCCGCAATGCCTCGGCCGCGCCCGGATCGCGGCTGCGCTGGCGCGCCAGCGCCGCCTGGGCGCGGACCATCAGGACCGGGCGGGAGTTGTCGGATTTCAAGGGCGCCAGCGCGTCGGTCAGCGCGGGGCCGAGTTGCGCCGCAGGGCCGCCCCGTTCGGAGAGGAAGGAGACCTTCAGCAAGGCGAACTGGCGCGCCGCCTCCGGCTCCTTGGCGAAGGCGCCGCGGGCGAGCGCTTCTCCCGCCGTGAGGATCTGCATCCCTCGGTCGAAATCGCGCAGGCGCAGGGAGGCCAGGGCCCCGCCGTAGAGCGTCGCGAGCCGGGCCACGTCGGCGGACGGCCCGGTGCCGGGGACCGCGGAGATGCCCAGCCCCTGCAGCCGCATCATGGCCTGGTCCGTCGGATCCATGAGCGCACGCGCGCGGGCCTGCATGAGCGCGTGCGGCACGGGAGAGTGCACGGGGGCGGGCAGGCCCGCCTCGCGCACGCGCAGCCGCGCGTCGCTGATGCGCTCGATCGTCAACGGGTGGCTGCGCAGGTAGGGGTACTGGTTGCTGTCGTTCAGGCGCATGGCGCTGTCGAGCTTCTCGAACATGCCCACCATGCCGGCGGGCGAGAAGCCGGCACTGCCCAGAACCTCGATGCCGATGCGGTCGGCCTCGCGCTCCATCTCGCGCGAGAAGTTGAGCTGCCCCTGCGCGGCGGCGGCCTGGGTGCCCATGATCACGGCCTGCGCGGCATCGGTGCTGTTGGCACGGCTGGCGGCCAGCACGCCCAGGATCATGCCGGCCATCGCGGCCAGGCCCTGGCGCTGCTGGCTGATGGCGCTGCGGGCGATGTGGCGCTGCGTCACGTGCGAGAGCTCGTGCGCCAGCACCGAGGCCAGCTCGTCGCTGCTGCCGGTGAGCGAGATCAGGCCGAGGTAGACGCCGATGTAGCCGCCCGGAAGCGCGAAGGCATTGACGACCTTGTCCTCGACCAGGAACGGCTCCCACGCAAAGGCGTTGTCCAGGTCCTGGCCGATCTCGCCGCGCGAGCGGGCGGCCTGCACCAGCGGGTCGAACAGCGAACGCAGGTACTCCTGCAGCGTCGGGTCGTCCAGGTAGGCCGGGTCGCGGCGGATCTCCCGCATGATGCGGTCGCCGTAGCGACGCTCGGTGAGGATGTCGAACTCCTCGGACACCGAATCGCCCAGCGCCGGCAGCCGCACCTGGGCTTGCGGCGCGCTGGCGGGCCAGCTGGCGATCAGCGCGGCGGCCATGAGGCCGAGGGCGAAGGGGGCGAGGCGGGCCGGGCGGCGCCGGCGAGGCTTGGATTCGAACAAGGCGGGCAGCGGCGGCAGGGGCGAAGGACCCCGATGGAGTCGGCGCCGTGCCAGAGGTTCCGGCCGCGGCGCGCCGGCGGTGCTCGCTATCATGACACCGCCCGGCACATGGAGTGTGTCCGGCCTTTGCCGATGAGCGACCCGCTGACCCATTTCGACAGCCACGGCCAGGCCCACATGGTCGATGTCTCGGCCAAGGCCGAGACCCACCGCGTGGCGCGCGCCACTGGCACGATCCGCATGCAGCCTGCCACCTGGACGCTCATCGCCAGCGGCCAGGCCGGCAAGGGCGACGTGATCGGCATCGCCCGCATCGCGGCGATCCAGGCCGCCAAGCGCACCTCCGAGCTGATCCCCTTGTGCCATCCCTTGCCGCTGACACGCGTGAGCGCCGAGTTCACGCTCGATGAGGCTGCGTCCGCCGTGCACTGCACCGTGCAGGCCGAGACCTTCGGCCGCACCGGCGTCGAGATGGAGGCGCTGACTGCCGTGCAGGTCGGCCTGCTCACCATCTACGACATGTGCAAGGCGGCGGACCGCGGCATGGTGATGGGCGACATCCGGCTGCTGGAGAAGCAGGGCGGCAAGTCAGGCCACTGGGTCGCGACCTGAGGCGAACTCCGCCGGGATCGCGGGGTAGTCGGTGTGCACCGCGCCCAGGCTCTCGATCAGCGGCGAAAGCCAGGGCTCGAAGCGGCGCCAGTGGTCCACGGCGCTGGTGAACACCGGCTGGCGAACCTGCTCTGAGCTGGGCGTCAGCACGGCCCGTTTCGTCTCGTGGAAGCGCAGGCAGGCCTCGTCGAAGGGCAGGCCGAGCGCGTCCAGCAGGTGGCGCACTTCGGTTTCAGGATCGGCCACCAGCGCCTCGTAGGTTACGCGATGGATGCGCCCCGGCAGCACGCGGTCGAAGTGGGCCATCAGGTCGACGTAATCGCGGTGCAGGCGGCCGAGCTCGGCCAAGTCGAGGATGCCCTTGCTGCTGTAGGACTTGAAGATCGACAGGCAGCAGGCAACAGGGTGGCGCCGCACGTCGATGATCCTGGCCCGGGGCAGGATGAGGGTGATCAGGCCGACGTGGAAGAAGTTGGCCGGCATCTTGTCGATGAAAAACGGCCGGTCCAGGCGGCGGTGACGACCGGCCCGCTGCAGGTAAAGCTGGCCCAGTTCGGCGAGCCTGGAGGGAGGCAGCTTCGCCAGCGCCTTCAGGTGCTCGACGCCGAAGGCGGCATCGGGCCGGCCGCTGGACTCGACGGCCAGGGCGTTCGCGATCGCGCCCACGTAGGGCAGCTCGGCCGTGCCCTCGACCGCCGGATGGCTGGCCAGGATCTGTTCGACCAGGGTGGAGCCCGAACGCGGCCGGCCGAGGACGAAGATCGGATCCGGCGAGTCGCAGCCGGCGCCCCGGCGGGCCTCGAAGAAGGCCGGCGTGAAGACGGCCTTCTGCTGCGCGACGCTGCGGGTCAGTGCGCCGGCGTCGTACTTGATGCGCTGGCGCAGGGCCGCGTGTCCTTTGGCGTAGTGAGCGAAGGCCTCCTCGTCGCGATGCTCGTCCTCGCAGGCCTTGCCCAGCGCGTAGTGCAGGCCGGTGCGGTCGGCCGGCGCCAGATCGCTGCGCTGGAGTTGCAGCTGCATGGCGGCAAGGTCGTCCGCATCGAAGGCCAGCGTGCGCAGGTTCGCCAGGCCCCACCACGCTGCCCCCATGCCGGGGCGGCACGCGATCGCGTGGCGATAGGCTGCCACGCACTGTTCGCGTTCGCCGGCGGCACGCAAGGCATGGCCGAGCTGCAGCCACGATTCGGCCCGCTGCGGATGTTCGTTGGCCAGCGAGCGGTGGATCTCCACCGCTCGTGGCAGGTCCAGGCCGGTCTCGAGCAGGGCCGCCTTCATCTCTCGATACAGCGGGTTCTGTGGGTCGCGAGAGAGCAGCTGCTCGAGCTGCACCAGCGCCTCTTCCAGCCGATGTTGCTTGAGCAGCAGGTGGGCGAGGTTGTAGCGCGCGATGGCGAAATCCGGTGCCGCCTCGAGACAGAGCTCGAGCGCCGCGATCGCTTCGTCGGTGCGGCCCTGGCGCGCACAGGCACGGGCCTTCAGGTTGAGCGCATCGGCGTCGCGAGGACGCTCGCGCAGGTAGGAATCCAGCGCCACCTGGGCCAGTGCCGGCGGCTGGTCGGGCCGCAGCAGCGCGGCGATCTTCTGCAGTCTCGGATCCTCCAGGGGCCGCTGGGCGGCCAGGCGCGTGCCGGCCTGGGCGAAGACATCGGAGCTCATCGAATCGAGGGTAGGCCACCAGGGCGCCAAAGAAGAAGGCGGCCGGGGCCGCCTTCTTCAGCGATGGACATCGGGACCGAAGTGCTCGGCCCCTGCCATCCGGCTACGTCACTGAGCCGCGACGGACTTGCCGATGATGCGGAACATCTTGTCCGGGCCCTGGCCGGCCGCGATGCACACGCTTTCGACGCCCCAGGTCGTGCAGCCGGTGCCGAAGCCGTCACCGGGGTTCTGCCACGCGGCCGGGTTGCCGCTCTGGACCGTGCGGGTCTCGAAGCCCCACTGGCCGCCAATCGCGAAGTCCATGTTCGCCGCGACGCCGACGAAGTACTTGCCGGCCTTCAGCTTGGCCTTGGTCGGCAGCTTGACGTTGAACGAGCCGAAGCCGGTGCTGTCGGTGTAGGGGACCGCGGGGAAGTCGGCCACCAGCTTGTTGGGCAGGCCGCCCTTGCTCTTGTAGAACGCCACGTGCACCGAGGCGGCCGGGCCGGAGCCGTTGTAGTAGACGCCAGCGACGTCGACTTCGGACACCTTCCAGATGAAGCCGGTCGGCACGGTGAAGTCGTCCGCGCCCATGTTGTCGTAAATGTCGAAGCTGGCCTCGAAGTTCTGCGACGTGATGCCGATGCCGGAGTCGTTGTCCATCTGGTCGTAAAGGACCGCGTCCGGATTCTGGGCAGGCACGACCCGCAAGGCCCCGTGGCTGGAGGCTGCAGCGGTGGGAGCGGCGCAGGCGAAGCCGGAGGTGAGCGCAAGAACGGCCGCAGCGGCCAGGAGAGAAGTCTTCTTCATACACATCCTCGTGAATAGGACAGAAATGACTGACTGTCTAACCGATGTACTGAGCCCTAACTCCTCAGTTGGATCTTTTGAACAAGTCAGCTGGGTATATCCAGCGAGATGCAAGTTAACCAGTGAGAACGCCAACGTCATAAGGGCAAACGCTAGATTCCTAAAGCTTAGGGGGGTGAACCGAAACTGGGTACGTCGATGGCTCCCTCGTGCTTCATGCGCTGCGGCAGCGAACCCTTCGAGCCTGGCCACAATGGAACAGCGCGGTCATGGCGGCCGGGCCCTTTGCATCGGCGACAAGGAGTGCGCGAATGGGCGAGCGAAACCTGTTGGTCACGGGAGCCAGCCGCGGCATCGGCGCGGCCGTGGCCTTGCTGGCGGCCGAGGCAGGCTGGAACGTTGTGATCCATTGCCGTCGCGATCTCGCGGCCGCCGAACGCGTGGCCGAAGCGGTTCGCCGGACCGGAAGGCGCGCAGTCGTCGTGGCCGCTGAAGTGGCCGATCCGGCGGACATCGATCGGCTGTTCGAACGCGTCGATGTCGAGCTGGGTCCGCTGCACGGCCTGGTCAACAACGCGGGCGTGGTCGACGTGGCGGCGCGGGTCGAGGAGATGACGCCCGAGCGCCTGCAGCGCATGTGGGCCATCAATCTCAGTGGCCCGATGCTCTGCGCGCGGGCCGCGATCCGCCGCATGTCGAGGCGCCATGGGGGCGCGGGCGGCGTGATCGTCAACGTCTCGTCCGCGGCCGCGCGGGTCGGCTCGCCGGGGCTGTACCTCGACTATTCGATGAGCAAGGCGGCCATCGATCACTTCACCACCGGACTGGCGCGCGAGGTCGCGGCCGACGGCATCCGGGTCAACGCCGTGCGCCCCGGCATCATCGACACCGAGATCCACGCCACCAGCGGCCACCGCGAGCGGGTCGACGCCAGCGTGCAGATCATCCCGATGGCGCGCCTGGGCACGGCAAAGGAAGTGGCCGAGGGCGTCGTGTGGCTGCTGTCGGACGGGGCGGGCTACGTCAGCGGCGCGCTGCTGGACGTGGCGGGCGGCCGCTGAACTCCCACATTCATCGGCGTGGCGCGGGATGGATGGCCTCGACACGAGGTGGGTACCATCGAAGCACCATGACCGAAGCCGCGCCCCTCACCCTGGCCGCCGCCCGTCCGCAGACCCTGGGCGAAGAGATCGCCAACGCCATCAGTCACGGCCTGGGCTGCCTGCTGGCGATCGCCTCGTTGCCCATCCTCGTTTATTACGCCGCCGAGCGCGGCAGTGCAGTGAACGTGGTGGCGGCCAGCGTCTTCGCGGGCACGGCGATCCTGCTGTACTTCATTTCTGCGCTCTACCACGCGATCCCCTCGGGCACGGCCAAGCGCTGGCTGGGTCGGTTGGACCATGCCGCGATCTACCTTTTCATCGCCGGCAGCTACACGCCCTTCACGCTGGGCGTGCTGCGTGGCGGCTGGGGCTGGACGCTGTTCGGCATCGTCTGGGCGGCGGCGGCCTTCGGCGTGGTCATCAAGCTGCTGGACCGCCTCAGGCACCCGCTGGTGTCCACGGCGCTGTATGTGGCGATGGGCTGGGTGGCGGTGGTGGCGGCCGGGCCCTTGATCGAGCGCATGGCCGCGCCGGGCCTGGCCTGGCTGGTGGCCGGTGGCCTGAGCTACACGCTGGGGGCGGTGGTCTTCCTGCTGGACGACAGGGTCCGCTACGCGCACTTCGTGTGGCACCTGTTCGTGCTGGGCGGCAGCACCTGCCACTTCTTTGCGGCGCTGTGGTACGGCATGACGGCGTAAGCCGTCATGCCGTACCACAGCGGCTGAACATTCAGCTCCCCCGAGCCCCCTCCAAGCGGGAGCTCCAGCATGCAGTGGGCTCCCACCAGCCTCCCTCCGAGAGGGAGGCACTGGCATGAATGACGAGGGGTCGGTGCCCTTCGACGGACTGACCAGTAGTGCCCTCCTCGTGGAGGAAGGGCTGGGAGGACAAACGTTTGGCAGTGGCCACGTGTCAGCGTGCGCTGACACGCGGCTTGATCGTGCCGCAGTCGGCGCCGAGCCAGCGACCGGTGTGCGTCATCTCCATCTTCTCGGGCTTGCCCTGAACCTGAGTCAACACCGTGGTGCGGCCGCTGTAGCTGGTCGGGCTGGCCATGTTGTATTCGCCCTCGCCGCTGGTCGGCGGGTTGCCCTTGCAGGCGAAGCGAAAGCGCAGGGTGCTGCCGCTTCGCTCGACGACCTCCTGCTTGCAGTCGCCCTCCTGTTGAGGGACGTCGCCGCGCTCGGCCTGCTCGGGGCTGATGCACATCTTGACGGTGGTGTTGCGTCCAGCGCTGCCCATGGCCATGCCCTGCTTCGCCATCATCTCCTCCACCATCTTGCGCTGCTCGGGCGGCATGCTGGCCAGCTGCTGCTGCATCTGCGCCATCTGCGACTCCATCTGGCCGCTGGCACTCTTCATCGTCATGGTCTGCTCCCACAGCCCGGGCTGCAGCTTGCCCGGCTGGGCGACTGCGGGAGGGGCGGCGATGGCGGCCAGGGCGATCAGGGCCATGGGAACGGAAGGAGTCTTCATGCTGGCCTCCGGTGAGCAGGCGGCACGACGCCGCGCAGGCCAGTGTGCGGCCGCTCCAGGGGCCCGGCAAGCCCCCCGAAGTGGGCTCTCAGCACAGCGTGCGCGTGTCGATCCAGTGGGCCTGGCCGGCATGGCGGCGGACCTCGTCCATCATGTGCTGCGTGCCGCCGGGGCCGTCGCCGCCGGCACCGTTCCACAGGCAGATGAAACGGACCTTGGCGGGCCCGAAGCCGAGCGCGGTGTCCATCAGCCAGTCGTTCGCGCGTTCGAAGTCGTCGACACCCAGCGGCGTGGGGCCGAGGTCGCGGTGCATGACGCGGGTCGGCTCCACGAGTCGGGCCTGCAGCGCGAGCCAGCGGTCTCGCCAGGAGGGGCCGTCGCAGCTCGGCAGGATCGACCGGCGGATGAACTCCGGCTCGTCGAAGGGCAGCATCACCTGGCAGCGCAGCCCACGGGCCTCGGCGGCCTCGAGGAAGAGGATATCGCCGCCGGCGGCGGCCTGGCTGATCGCCAGGTCGCCCGGGCCCGCGCCGAGGCGGTCCAGCACGGCGCCGATTTCCCGGGCCGCGGCGGCCTCGCAGGAGGGCGGGAAGCGGGGACTCGGGCGACCGGGCGCGTCGATCATGTGGCCGGAGAACAGGAACACCTGCCTGGGCACGAAGCAGGTCAGGTGGTGCGATGGGTTCAAGGTCGCGTGAGGTCGGAGTTCGCTCAGGCGGCGATCATGCCGCACAGCCGTTCGCTTGCCGGCCACCGGGAGCGCACAGCGACTTGTCGAACCAGAGTTCATAGGTGTCGGTGCCCGGCGTGGCCCGGCGCAGCGCGACGAGCTCGACCGGCGCACCGACCGCCTCCGCCAGCGCGCGCTGGCACCAGCGGGCCAGCTCCGGATCGCTTGCGCCCTGCACGCGCAAGCTGGGGCGGTCCGGCGCACGCGCTTCGCCGGTGAGTTCGATGCCGGGCGTGACATAGCCGGCTGCCGACAGGCGGCGGGCCAGCGCCTGGGCCAGCGGGCGCTGGCTCTCGCGCGCGATCTGCAGGTAGGCCACCGGCTGGCGCGCCCCGCTTCTTTGCAAGGCGGCGGAAAGGCTGGCCGCCCGGTCGCGCTGGGCCGCCCCCAGTGGTGAGTCGGCGAGTTCGCCGAGAAAGGCCTGGAGGCTCTCCTGCTGGGCGCGCAACGTGGCAGGGCTGGCGCGTTCGAGCAGGGCCAGGGTGCTGGCCACGCCCTGCGCCGTGCTCTCGGCCCCGGGAGCGGAGCGCAGCGCGCGGCGGGCCTCGGCGATGGCCGATGGCAGGGACTCGGCGGCGCCGGCAGGATCGAGGGTGAGCGAGGTGCCGGCCGCGAGACGCGTGTCGCGGTCGGCGCTGAACAGCGCCTCGCTGCGGCTCAGCGCGGCCTGTGCGACGGCCGGCTCGGCGCTGACCCGCGGGGCCCGCGGGCGTGAAGGCTCCGACGCCGCGGAGCCGGAAGACGGCGGCGGAGGTGGCGTGATCGACGGGCTGGCCGCGCCTGTGCCGACGGAGGCCACCTCGGCGGGCCGGGTCAGGGGCGGGGCGGCATCCGCCATCGTCAGCAACGAGAGCTGGCTGCGCGCCACCACGCGCTGCACGCTGTCCAGCCCGTCTTCCCAGTCCAGCGCGCTCTGGAAATGGAACCGTGCATCCTCGCGCAGGGCATCGAGCACTTCGCCCGCGGGCGGCGGGCTGCCGCGCAGCATCAGCTGGGCGTAGAGGTGGCCGAGGTAGTAGTGGGCGGGTGCCAGGCTGTCGTCGAGCTCCAGCGCGCTGGTGTACTGGCTTTGCGCGCTCTCCAGCCTCGGCGGCGTGGCGAAGTGGTCTTCCAGCCCGGCACTCAGATGGTCCAGCGCCTCGCGCCGGTTGACGCGCGTCCAGCCGATCCAGCCCAGGGTGCCGACGCCGGCGACTCCGGCGGCCCCCGCGGCCAGCAGCAGGCGCCGGCGCGAGCGGCGGTGGGACAGCGTGTCCTCGCTGGCCAGTTGCGCCAGGTTGGCCAGGCGCTGGGCCTCGTCGGTGCGGCCGTCGCGCGGCCCCGCCGCGGCCAGGCGTTGCAGGACCTGGTTGATCAGGGCTGCGCAGGCGTCGTCCGTCGCGTCGCCGTCCCAGTCCAGCAGATCGAGCGTGTGCAGTGTGCCGAAGCCCAGCGGCAGCTGGACATCGGCGATGCGCACCGGCAGCAGCTTGCCCAGGTCGCGGGCCCGGCTCGACTCGTCGCGTACGAAATCCGACCGCACGGAAGCAGCGGACCACAGCACCACCGCCACCGGCGCGGCCTTCAGGTTGCGCTCGATCTCGGCCGCGAAGTCGCCGCCGCCGGTGAGCTCGCGGTCCCACCAGACGTCGATGCCGCGCGACTGCAGCGCCCGGGCCAGCGCGAGCGCGGTGTCGCGGTCTTCGCGGGCATAACTGATGAACAGGTCGGGCATGGCGCGCCCCGTCGTGGTGACCGGCGGCCAGCATGGCGGCAAAGCCGCGGCGCTGCAAGACGGTCCACCCCCTGGGTTGGGGAGGCCCTAGACGACGGAGACGGCCTGTGCCGCGGTCACGGCCGGGTGCGCTCGCAACATCGCGAGCGCAGCGCTCTCGGCCAGCGGCGGGGCGTACAGGTAGCCCTGACCGCGGCGGCAGCCGAGCGCACGCAGGGCAAGCGCCTGGGCCGGTGTCTCTATGCCCTCGGCGATCACGTCGGCCCCGAGGGCCGACCCGATGGCCACGATGGCGCGGGCGATGGCGTCGCCGTGCGCGGCGGGAGTTCCCAGCTTGCGCACGAAGGCGCGGTCGATCTTCAGCGTGGTGATGGGAAAGCTGTCGAGATAGGCCAGCGACGAGTAGCCGGTCCCGAAGTCGTCGATCGCCAGGCCGAAACCGGCCGAGCGCAGATGCGACAGGCGGCCGATCATGCGCTCGCTGCGGTCGACCATCAACGTCTCGGTCAGCTCCAGCTCCACCGCGCCCGGCGGCAGACCGCTGTCGGCCAGCACCCGGGCCAGGCGCTCCAGGGTCTCTTCGCCGGCGAGCTGCCGGGCCGAGAGGTTCACGCTCATCTGGAGTGCCGGGTGGACCGCGCGCCATTGCTTCAGGCGGGCGCAGGCCTCGCGCAGCACCCATTCGCCGATCGGCTCGATCGCGCCGCTGGCCTCGGCCAGGGGAATGAATTCGCACGGCCCGACGGCGCCCAGCGAGGGATGGCTCCAGCGCAGCAGGGCCTCGAAGCCCAGCACCGCCGGCGTGGCGCCCGGCTCGGCATCGGCCGGCAGCATCACCTGCGGCTGGTAGACCAGGTGCAGCTCGCCGCGCGCGAGCGCGCCTTCCAGCGCCTGCTCCAGCTGCTGGTGGCGGCTCGGCGGTTCGGCGCCGCCGGCCTGGTAGAGGCAGTAGCGGTTCTTGCCGCGCTCCTTGGCGCGGTACATCGCGCTGTCGGCGTGGCGCATCAGGCTGTCGCGGTCGTCGGCCGCGTCGGGATAGAGGCAGGCCCCGATGCTGGCCGACACGGCGGGTGCCCCGCGGTCGCCCAGCCGGTAGGGCGAGGCCAGCACCTCGACCAGCTTGGCGGCCACCGCGCCGACCTGCTGCTCGTGGCTGTCGTCGTCGATGATGACGGCGAACTCGTCGCCGCCCAGGCGGCACACGCCATCGCTGCGGCGCAGGGTCTCGTTCAGGCGTCGGCCGACCTCGCGCAGCAACTCGTCGCCCCGGTCGTGGCCCAGCGTGTCGTTGACCTGCTTGAAGCCGTCGAGGTCGATGTAGATCAGCGCGCAGCGGCCATGCTCGCGGCCGGCGCGGGCCACCGCCGCGTCGATGCGCTCGCGGAAGTAGTGCCGGTTGTGCAGGCCGGTCACCGGGTCGAAGTAGGCCAGGTCGTTCAGCCGCACCTCCGCCTGGCGGCGCTGGTGCAGCTCATGGTTGAGCCGCTCGTCGCGCTGCTCCAGCTGGCTCATCATCTGGTTGAAGGCGTGGGCCAGCGCGTCGACCTCGCGGCTGCCGCTGACGCCGGCCCGGACGCCGAAATCCTGCTCTTCGCTGACGCGCTCGGTCAGTTGCACCAGGTGCGTCAGCGGCTCGGCCAGGCGCGTGGCCACGCGCCGCCACAACGGGATCGACAGGCCGAAGGCGAGGCCGGCGAGCGCGAGGCTCGCGGCGATGGTGCCCGCCATCGCGCGGTAGGTCGAGCGCAGCCCCATCTCCATCGCCATCGTGCCCACCTGCCTGCCGTGCAGCAGGATGGGCCGCACGACCGACGCGCCGCACCAGCGCAGGTCCCAGCCCGGCGGCGTCTCGGGCTGCAGCACATGGCAGTCGGCATCGTCGTCCGACCGGGGCCTGTAGCGGCCCAGCGTGCGCCCGTCGGGCATGAAGACATAGGCCTGCAGCACGTCGGCCGAGGCGGCCAGCGAAGCGAGGATCTCGTTGGCCTCCTCCTCGTTGCCGAAGGCGATGGCCGCGGCGCTGTTGGCGCCGATGATCTCGGCTTCGGTCGTCATGCTGGACTCCAGCGCCTGGCGCCGGTTGGCCACCTCGTGCAGCACCATGCCGAACGCGAAGCCGGCCAGCACCAGCGCCGTCAGCGCCAGCCCCAGCGCCGTGATCTGGCGCTGGATGGTCTGGCGGCGGAGTGTGGGAAAGGCCGGCATGCGTGTCGCCTACAGGTTGCCGGCCACGTAGCTGGCCAGCTTGAGCAGGCGGGCACTGAAGCTGATGTTGGCCTTGCGGGCCGTCTTCAGATTGACCTCGAAGCCGAGTCGCGCGTCGTGCTTGTGGATCTCGATCATCAGGCCGCGGTCGGCCAGGCCGTCGCTGTCGGTCACGGTCAGCACGGGGGCGTTGCCCAGCTTGCCGAGCACCTCGTCGACGTGGCTGCGCTGGCTGTCGTCCAGGTACAGCGCATGGCAGCTGCCCAGCGACTCGCGAGCGCCGACGTGGCGCACGCTGACGTGCAGGCCGCCCAGCACCGGCTTGCCCTCCAGCTGAGCCAGCTGCTCGTCCAGCGGCGTGCGGCCGAGCACGCACAGGCGAAAGGGCTCGTCAGGCGGCGCCGGCCACTGGGTGAACTGGATGAAATTGAACAGGTACGCCACCTTCAGCGCCCGCTCGTCGACCTGGGCCGTGCCGGGTTGCGCGAGACCCGCCAGCAGCGCCGCCAGCAGCAGCTTGCGCCGCGGTGGCAGGAGGCTTCGGGCCCGGCGCGCCATCAGAAGTTGCCCGTCAGCTCGATCCACGCCGAGCGCGTGCGGCGCCCGCTCGGCTCGCCCAGGTAGTCGGCCAGCGAGCCGTCCCGCTCGCGCAGCAAGTTGCGCCAGGCGATGCGGAGGTCCAGGCCGGCGACGGCCTTCTGCGACACCAGGGTCAGGTCCAGCAGGTTGCGCGCCGGCACGGGCGTGAATCCGGTGGTGAACGCTCCGGTGCGGCGCAGTGCCAGGCTGGCGCGCAAGGCCTCGCCGTCCAGCGGTGCCGAGGCTTGAAGCTTGGTCACGGTGCGTGGCGAATAGGGCAGCTCGACGGCCTCGCCCGCCCTGGCGTGCTGCCAGGCCTGGCTGCCGCGCAGACACCAGCCGTGCCATTGCCATTCCGCCTCCAGCTCCAGCCCGCGCCCGTCGATGCGGTTGGTGCCCAGCCCGGCATCGTCGATCAACGGATGCACGCGGTAGCTGTAGAGGCTGCCCAGCAGGCGCAGTCCGTCGCGCTTGTACTCGGTCACCAGTTCGCGGGTGGTGACGCGCTCTTCGTTCTGGTCCGGCGTGGTGCCGAAGCCTCGGTCCGCCGCCGATGGGAAGCGCGTCGCCCGGCCTTGCGAGAGCTTGAGCGACCACTCCGGCGCGGGCGCCCAGACCAGCGCGGCACGCGGGCTCCAGGTCCAGGAATAGAAGCTGCGCCGGTCCACCCGCAGGCCGCCGGTGACGCGCCATTCGGGCGACAGCGTCACCTCGTCCTCGGCCGACAAGCCCACGCTGCGCCGGTAGTCGTCCTGTCGATCGACGTACCCGTCGTACTCCACCCGGTGGTAGCGCAGCACCGGGTCGCGGCGGACGCGGGCGCCCAGCACGATGCGATGGTCGGCCAGGCCGTCGTAGCCGAGCTGGGTGTCGAGCGCCCACCAGACGCCATCGTTAGCGATCCGCGAGCTGCCGCCCTCGCTGTCCTCTTCTCTGTAGCGGTAGGCGTAGTGGCCGGCCTGCAGCCGCACCGACGAGCGCCAGCCTTCGGCCGGCTTGCCGTCGTGGCCCAGCGAGACCAGTTCATTGCGGTCGATGTAATCGTTGGCCCAGTCGGGCCGGGCATCCGTCCGGCTCCTGCGCTGGGCCGTCAGAGCCTCCAGGCTGAAGCCCTCGAACTGGCCCTTGAAGAACAGGCGCTGGTCGTGGGCTTCGACACCGTCCAGCACGTCTCCGGTCTCGGTGCCGGGAATGCCGTTGTTCTGGTGCATCGAGAACGACAGCAGCCACTCGGCGCCGTTGGCCAGGCGCTGGCCGCTCGTCAGCCGCCAGCTGCGGTCGCCCCAGTTGCCAACCGAGGCAGTGGCCTGCAGGCCGTCGAGGTCACGGCCGCGCTTGGTGACCACGTTGATCACGCCGAGGAAGGCGTTGTTGCCGTACATGGCCGAGCCGCTGCCCGGCGCGTATTCGATGCGGTCGATCAGCGCCACGTCGATCGGCTCGTCGTGGCCGAGGTAGAGCTGGTCGTACAGGTTGTCCACGGCCGGGATGCCGTCGATCAGCAGCAGCACCCGGCCGGCCAGGCTCTGCGGGCCACCGATGCCGCGCGCGCCGAGGAAGACGTAGTCCAGCGAATGGCTGACGTGCAGGCCGCGCATCTGGTCCAGCACTTCGCCCAGGGTGCGCAGGCCGAAGATGCGGATGTCGTCGGCGGTGAGCACCGACACGGCCGACGCGGCGTCGGTGACCTGGCGGGCGAACCGGGCGGCGCTGACGACCTCCGTCTCGAGCAGGCTTTCGAGCGGCAGGTCGGTCAGTTCCTGTCCCAGGGCCTTCGCCGGCGCCGCCGTGGCCAGGGCCAGCGCGCAGGCGAAGGCGCAGCGGCGGCGGGCCCTCGCGGCAACGGCATGGAACGGCAGGAAGCGGCGAAGAGATGGTTGCACGCGATCAGATCTGGTGCGCAGAGGGTCATTGTCGTCAGCGTTTTCGGCGGCAAGGGGTCGAACTGTCGCCTGAACGGCTGCTTGTTTGTCCTGGGCGTGATGGCGTTCACGCAGGGGAGCCGCCGGAAACGACCGCGCCGCCAGGTGAGCGGACTCCCGTGGCGGCGCGGTGACGATTGATCGTCTGATCAGGAGCGACGCCGACGGCGTCGCGGGTGCTGTCCTACCTCACCCGGCCTTCCTTCCAGGCACTCAGCAGCTTGTCGTAGGCGATGGTCTCGCCCTTGGGCTTCTCATTGGCCAGCTTGGCCCACGGAGCGCCCTTGTCGGACAGCCACTTCTTCGGGTCTTCCTTCTTGTTGAGCTTGGGCGCGCAGGTCGCCATGCCGGCCCGCTCCAGGCGGGCGAGCACGTCATCCATCTCCTTGGCCAGGTTGTCCATCGCGCCCTGGGGCGTCTTCTCTCCGGTCACCGCCTGGGCCACGTTCTTCCACCACAGCTGGGCGAGCTTGGGGTAGTCGGGCACGTTGGTGCCCGTGGGCGTCCAGGCCACTCGGGCCGGGCTGCGATAGAACTCGACCAGGCCGCCGTACTTGGCCGCGTTCTGGGTGAAGTAGTCGCTGCGGATGTCCGAGTCGCGGATGAAGGTCAGGCCGACGATGGACTTCTTCAGCGACGTGGTCTTGGCGGTGATGAACTGCGCGTACAGCCAGGCCGCGGCCTTGCGGTTCGCGTCGCCATCCTTGAAGAAGGTCCACGAGCCGACGTCCTGGTAGCCGTTCTGCATGCCCTGCTTCCAGTAGGGGCCGTTGGGGCCGGGGGCCATGCGCCACTTGGGCGTGCCGTCGGCATTGACCACCGGCAGCCCCGGCTTGGTCATGTCGGCGGTGAAGGCCGTGTACCAGAAGATCTGCTGCGCGATCTGGCCTTGTGCCGGCACCGGGCCGGCCTCGCCGAAGGTCATGCCGGTGGCTTCCTTGGGCGCGTACTTCTTCATCCAGTCGACGTACTTGGTCAACGCGTAGACGGCTGCCGGCGAGTTGGTGGCGCCGCCGCGCTCGACCGAGGCACCGACCGGGGCGCACTTCTTGTCGTCCACGCGGATGCCCCACTCGTCGACCGGCACGCCGTTCGGGATGCCCTTGTCGGCGGTGCCGGCCATCGACAGCCACGCATCGGTGAAGCGCCAGCCGAGCGACGGATCCTTCTTGCCGTAGTCCATGTGGCCGTAGATGGGCTTGCCGTCTATGGTCTTCACGTCGTTGGTGAAGAACTCGGCGATGTCCTCATAGGCCGACCAGTTCAGAGGCACGCCCAGGTCATAGCCGTACTTGGCCTTGAACTTGTCCTGCAGGTCCTTGCGGGCGAACAGGTCGGCGCGGAACCAGTACAGGTTGGCGAACTGCTGGTCGGGCAGCTGGTAGAGCTTGCCGTCCGGCGCGGTGGTGAAGCTGGTGCCGATGAAGTCCTTCAGGTCCAGCCCGGGGTTGGTGAACTCCTTGCCTTCGCCGGCCATGTAGTCCGACAGCGGCATGATCTTGCCGTAGCGCCAGTGGGTGCCGATCAGGTCGGAGTCGGAGATCCAGCCGTCGTAGATCGACTTGCCGGACTGCATGCTGGTCTGCAGCTTCTCGACGACGTCGCCCTCCTGGATGATGTCGTGCTTGACCTTGATGCCGGTGATCTCCTCGAAGGCCTTGGCGAGCGTCTTCGATTCGTATTCATGCGTCGTGATGGTCTCGGAGACGACGGAGATCTCCTTCACGCCCTTGGCCTTGAGCTTGTTGGCCGCCTCGATGAACCACTTCATCTCGGCCATCTGCTGGTCCTTGCTCAGCGTGGAGGGCTGGAACTCGCTGTCGATCCACTTCTTGGCCTCGGCCTCGCCGGCCCAGGCATGTCCGGCGAGCGCGCAGGCGGCGGCCAGGGCGAGGGCGGAATAGCGCACCTTCATTTGAATGTCTCCTCATGCTCTCGTCCCCGTCTGCGGTTGGGTGACCAGGCCCCGGGGACGCACCGGGCCGGATTCCCTCGTATTGAGTCGGTCGGCGCCTTCAGCCTTTGCGCATGACCACGGCGAGCGCCACCATCGAGATGACGAAGCTGATCCAGATGCTGGGCTCGCTGTCGAGCGAGAACCATTCGGCGAACTTGCCGGCCAGGCCGATGAAGGCCAGGTTGATGTAGGCGGCGGTGAGCAGGCCGATGAACAGCCGGTCGCCCCGCGTGGTGGCGATCGGCAACCAGCCCTTGCGCAGGATCGTGGGGCTCCTGATCTCCCACGCGGTCATGCCGATGAGCATCAGCACGATGCAGGTGAAGAAGACCGCCACGGGCGTGGTCCAGACCATCCAGTCAAACATGGCTTGCCTCGATTCGTTTGTGCATGGGACCCTTCGACAAGCTCAGGGTGAACGGTGGAGTGGTTCGTGCGCTCGCTTCTTCGCCGTTCTGGCTGAGCTTGTCGAAGCCTTGTGCCCCTGGACCCTTCGACAAGCTCAGGGCGAACGGAGACCGCAACCCCTCCCCGTTCGGGCTGAGCCTGTCGAAGCCTTGATGTGTCGCCAGCAGGCCCTTCGACAGGCTCAGGGCGAACGGTGCGGGAGCGGTGCGTGACATGGCTTACACCCGACCCATCGCGAAGCCCTTCGCGATGTAGTGACGCACGAACCAGATGACGATCGCGCCGGGCACGATGGTCAGCGTCCCCGCGGCCGCCAGCACCGCCCAGTCCATGCCCGAGGCGCTCACCGTGCGCGTCATCGTGGCGACGATGGGCTTGGCGTTGACCGAGGTCAGCGTGCGAGCGAGCAGCAGCTCGACCCAGCTGAACATGAAGCAGAAGAAGGCCGCCACGCCTACGCCGGCCTTGATCAGCGGCACGAAGATCGTCAGGAAGAAACGCGGGAAGGTGTAGCCGTCGATGTAGGCCGTCTCGTCGATCTCCCTTGGGATGCCGCTCATGAAGCCTTCCAGGATCCACACCGCCAGCGGCACGTTGAACAGCAGGTGCGCCATGGCCACCGCGATGTGCGTGTCCATCAGGCCGACGGTGGTGTAAAGCTGGAAGAAAGGCAGCAGGAAGACGGCCGGCGGCGTCATCCGGTTGGTCAGCAGCCAGAAGAAGATGTGCTTGTCGCCGAGGAAGGAATAGCGGCTGAAGGCGTAGGCCGCCGGCAGTGCCACGGTGATCGAGATCACCGTGTTGATGGCCACGTAGATCAGGCTGTTGATGTAGCCCGAGTACCAGCTCTCGTCGGTGAAGATCACCTTGTAGTTGTCCCAGGTGAAGTGCTGGGGCAGCAGCGAGAAGCTGGACAGGATCTCCTCGTTGGTCTTGAAGCTCATGTTGACCATCCAGTAGATGGGCAACAGGGCGAAGGCGATGTAGAGCAGCAGAAGGATGCTGCGCTTCTGATAGCGCTGCTCGGCGTTCATTCCACGCCCTCCTTGTCGGCGGTGCCGACACGCTGCATCCAGTTGTAGAGCACGAAGCAGAACAGCAGGATGATGAGGAAGTAGATCAGCGAGAAGGCCGCCGCGGGGCCGAGGTCGAACTGGCCGACCGCCTTCTGCGTGAGGTACTGGCTGAGGAAGGTGGTGGCGTTGCCGGGGCCGCCGCCGGTGAGCACGAAGGGCTCGGTGTAGATCATGAAGCTGTCCATGAAGCGCAGCAGCACCGCGATCATCAGCACGCCGCGCATCTTGGGCAGCTGGATGTAGCGGAAGACGGCGAACTTGGAGGCGCCGTCGATGCGGGCCGCCTGGTAGTAGGCATCGGGAATGGAGCGCAGGCCGGCGTAGCACAGCAGCGCGACGAGTGGCGTCCAGTGCCACACGTCCATCAGCAGCACCGTGAGCCAGGCTTGCGTGGCGTCGCCGGTATAGCTGTATTCGATCCCCAGCCCGGCCAGCGCCGCGCCCATGAGGCCGATGTCGGCCCGGCCGAAGATCTGCCAGATGGTGCCGACCACGTTCCACGGGATGAGCAGAGAAAGCGCCACGATCACGAGCGTGGCCGAGGCCTTCCAGCCTTGCGCCGGCATGGCCAGTGCGAGGGCGATGCCCAGGGGGATCTCCACCGCCAGCACGGCGAGCGAGAAGCGCAGCTGGTTCCACAGCGCGGCGTGCAGGTCCTCATCCCGCATCACCGAGGCGAACCATTCGGTGCCGACGAACACTCGCCGCTCGGGCGAGATGATGTCCTGCACCGAGTAGTTCACCACCGTCATCAGCGGCACGATGGCCGAGAAGGCCACGCAGACCAGGACGGGCAGGATCAGGAACCAGGCCTTCTGGTTGACGGGTTTCTGGATGCTCATGCGACGAGCTCCTCGTTCGCGTAGAAGCAGGTGTGGCTGCCCAGGACCTGCAGCCGGACCGGATCGCCGACCGCGGGGAAGGAGGCGTCGGGCGCAAGCCGGGCCTTCAGCATCTGCTCGCCCGCCTTGCAGGTCACGAGCACGTAGGTGCCGATGTCCTGCACCTGCGTCACCGTGGCCGGCAGGCCGCGCGGATCGTCTTCCGGCGCCAGGCGCAGGTACTCGGGGCGGATGCCGAGCTTGAGCGCACCGTCGGGCAGCGGGCGGCCCGCGTCGCCCAGGGCCCGGCCGCCCACGCTGAGCAGGCCGCCGCGGGCTTCCACCGGCACGAAGTTCATGCCCGGCGAGCCGATGAAGTGCCCGACGAAGGTGTGCGCCGGCCGCTCGAACAGCGCGTCGGCCGAGCCGATCTGCACCGCCTTGCCCCGCGTCATGACGACCACGTGCTCGGCGAAGGTCAGCGCCTCGACCTGGTCGTGCGTGACGTAGATCAGCGTGAGCTTGAGCTCGTGGTGGATCTGCTTGAGCTTGCGGCGCAGCTGCCACTTCAGGTGCGGGTCGATGACGGTCAGCGGCTCGTCGAAAAGCACGGCCGAGACATCCGGCCGCACCAGGCCGCGGCCGAGCGAGATCTTCTGCTTCTGGTCGGCCGCCAGCCCGGCCGCCCGCAGGTTCAGCTGGTGGCTCATCTCCAGCATCTCGGCGATCTGGCCGACGCGCTGCTTGATCTGCGCTTCGGGCACCTTGCGGTTTTTCAGCGGAAAGGCGAGGTTCTCGGCCACCGTCATCGTGTCGTAGATGACCGGGAACTGGAACACCTGGGCGATGTTGCGGGCCTGCGGCGTGGCGCGGGTCATGTCCTTGCCGTCGAAGCTCACAGTGCCGTGCGAGGGCACCAGCAGGCCGGACATGATGTTGAGCATGGTCGTCTTGCCGCAGCCCGAGGGGCCGAGCAGGGCGTAGGCGCCACCGTCGACGAAGCTCATCTTCAGCGGCATCAGCGCGTAGTCGGCGTCCTCCTTCGGGTTCGGCTTGTAGGAGTGGGCGAGGTCGAGGTCGATGCGGGCCATGTCACGGTTCCAGTACGCTGGAAAGCAAGGGCTTCGACAGGCTCAGCCCGAACGATTCCACACCGTTCGCCCTGAGCAGGGGACTGAGCTTGTCGAAGGCCCCGTGTCGAAGGGGTGGGTGGCTGTGCGCTTGGGCTTCGACAGGCTCAGCCCGAACGGCGGGGGGGCTCATGTCAGTTCCTCCCGCGCTGCGGGGCGACCAGCAAGCGGCCGCCCTGGTCGAAGACATAGACCTGCGTCGGGTTCAGGTGCAGCGTGATCGGGGCGCCGAGGTCGAAGTCGTGCACGCCGGTGAGCTGGGCGACCACCTCACCGACCGAGGTCGCGACGTGCACGAAAGTGTCCGAGCCCGAGATCTCGGCCAGCTCGACGGTGCCGGGCAGGGTCACGTCGCCAGGCCGCGCCTGCACGCGCAGCGCGCTGGCGCGCACGCCGAGCGTGAGGGCGCGAGAAGCGGCGGCCGGCAACGGGATCTGCAATGCCGGCCCGGCGTTCATCTGGACTCCGACGTTCACTGCTTCCCCCGCGACGAGGTTCATCGGCGGATCGCTGAAGGCGCGCGCCACGCGGATCGAAGCCGGCGCGTGGAAGACCTCCGCCGTCGGGCCGTACTGCAGCAGCTCGCCGGCATCGAGCACGGCGGTGTAGCCGCCCAGCAGCAGCGCCTCGCCCGGCTCGGTCGTGGCGTAGACGACGGTCGAGTCGCCCGCGGCGAACAGCGCGGCGAGTTCCTCGCGCAACTCCTCTCGCAGCTTGTAGTCCAGGTTCACCAGGGGCTCGTCGAGCAGCATCAGCGGCGCGTTCTTGGCCAGCGCGCGGGCCAGGGCCACGCGCTGCTGCTGGCCGCCGGAGAGGGCAGCGGGCAGGCGGTCGAGAAACTGCTCGATGTGCAGCCTGGCGGCGAGCGCCCGCACCCGCTCGGCCACGTTCTTCTCGCCGCGCAGCTTCAGCGGCGAGCCGATGTTGTCGGCCACCGTCATCGACGGGTAGTTGATGAACTGCTGGTAGACCATGGCCACGTTGCGTTCGCGCACCGGCATGCCGGTCACGTCGCTGCCGTCGACCGACACGCGGCCCGCACTGGGCGTGTCCAGGCCGGCCATGATGCGCATCAGACTGGTCTTGCCGGCCTGGGTCGCGCCCAGGAGCACGGTCACGGCGCGCGGTTGCAGCGCCAGGCTCATGTCGTGCAGCCAGGTCTCGGCGCCGACCTTCTTGCTGATGCCTTCCAGCGTCAGCTGCATGGGGAATCCTTCATCGTTGTTTCATCTGTCGATTGGCGCCGGGCGTGCGCATCCATCCAGGCGCCCACCTGCGCACGCTCTTGCGGCGTGTAGTGCAGGCCCAGTTTGCTGCGGCGCCACAGCACGTCCTCGCCGGTCATCGCCCATTCGGTGTCGCGCAGGAAGCGCAGCTCGGCCTCGTACAAGCCGGGCGCCACCTCATGGCCGAGGTCGGACAGGGCTTGCGCGCCGCCGATCAGTTCGCCGATGCGCGCCCCGTAGGCGCGGCACAGGCGCCGCACCAGGAAGGTCGGCAACCAGGGATGACGCGCGCCCACGGCGTGCACGAGGCGCTCGTAGTCGGTGTCCGGCCGCTGGGCCGGGCCTATCCAGGCCGACAACTCGCCGCCAGGAAGGAAGGCCCCGTGCGTCCAGGCCGGCCGGTGCTCGCCTAGCATCTGGCCGATCTCGGTGGCGGCATCCTCGGCCAGCTTGCGGAAGGTGGTGATCTTGCCGCCCCACACGCTCAGCAGCGGCGCGCCTTGCGTGTTGGCCTCGAGCAGGTAATCCCTCGTGACGGCCGAAGGGTCGCCAGCCGAATCCTCCAGCAGCGGCCGCACGCCGGCGTAGCTCCACACCACGTCCGAAGGCAGGACCGGGCGGCGGAAGTAGCGGCTGGCCTGCGCGCAGAGGTAGGCCGTCTCGACCTCGCTGATGTGCGCGCCGCGCGGGTCGCCCTGCAGCTCGACGTCGGTGGTGCCGATGAGGGTGAAGTCGCGCTCGTAGGGAATGGCGAAGATGATCCGCTTGTCGGGGTTCTGGAAGATGTAGGCGTGGTCGTGCGCGAAGCAGCGCGGCACCACGATGTGCGAGCCCTTGACCAGGCGCAGGCTCTTGGTCGCGAGCGCTTCGCCCCTGGCCGGCACGGCGGTGCCTCGCAGGAAGGCCTCGGCCCAAGGGCCGGCCGCGTTGACCAGCGCGCGGGCGGCGACGTGCTGCTCGCGTCCGTCGTCATGCTTCAGCGTGGCATGCCAGGTGCGCTCGCGCCGCTCTGCGCGGATGCATCGGGTGCGGGTCATCAAGGCGGCGCCCTTGGCGCGGGCATCGATGGCGTTCAGGACCACCAGCCGCGCGTCGTCGACCCAGCCGTCGGAGTAGACGAAGCCGCGGCTGAACTCGGGCTTGAGCGGCGCGCCCGTGGCGTGGTGGCTGAGGTCCACGCCCCGCGAGCCGGGCAGCACCTCGCGCCTGGCGAGATGGTCATAGAGGAACATGCCGAGGCGGATGAGCCACGCCGGCCTCATCGAGGGATCGTGCGGCATCACGAAGCGCAGCGGCCACATGATGTGCGGCGCGCTCTTGAGCAGCACCTCGCGCTCCTGCAGGGCCTTTCTCACCAGCGAGAACTCGTAGTACTCGAGGTAGCGCAGGCCGCCGTGGATCAGCTTGGTCGAGGACGACGAGGTGTGCGAGGCGAAGTCGTCCTGCTCGACCAGCAGCACGCGAAAGCCGCGTCCGGCGAGGTCGCGCGCTATGCCGCAACCGTTGATTCCGCCGCCGACCACCAGCACGTCGCAGGCATGGCCGCCCATGCCGACCGGCGCATCGCTGGCGGGCACCCGCTCGGGCGCGTCGTTGAACAACGGCAGTCTCCTCGTTCACTCGTTGAGGTGGGTGGGCGGCATGCCGGCGCCTCGCGCCGACTCCGCGTTCTTCTTTTTTCGTTTTAACGCAGACAATGTTCGTTTGCAAGCGCGAATACGATTGTTTGGTTTCGTGTTCGTGTTCGAGACAATCGCCCAATGACCCCCAACCCGCGCCAGTCGGAGCTGCTCGATGCCGTGCACGCGCACGGCGTGGCCACGGTCGAGTCCCTGGCCGAGCGCTTCGGCGTCACGCTGCAGACCGTCCGGCGCGACGTGAAGCTGCTGGCGGAGGCCGGCTTGCTGGCGCGCTTTCACGGCGGCGTGCGTCTGCCCAGTTCGACCACCGAGAACATCGCCTACCGCCAGCGCGAGGCCCTCAATGCCGACGCCAAGATGCGCATCGCCAAGGCGGTGGCGGCGCGCGTGCCGCACGGCTGCTCGCTGCTGATCAACCTGGGCACGACGACCGAGGCCGTGGCCCGCGGCCTGCTGCAGCACAAGGGCCTGCGCGTCATCACCAACAACCTCAACGTGGCGACCATCCTGGCCGACAACATGGACTGCGAGGTCATCGTCGCCGGTGGCGTGGTGCGCAACCGCGACCGCGGCATCGTCGGCGAGGCCACGGTCGACTTCATCCGCCAGTTCCGCGTCGACATCGGCCTGATCGGCATCTCCGGCATCGAGGCCGATGGCTCCCTGCGCGACTTCGACTACCGCGAGGTCAAGGTCTCGCGGGCCATCATCGAGCAGTCGCGCGAGGTGTGGCTGGCCGCCGACCACAGCAAGTTCAACCGCCCGGCCATGGTGGAGGTGGCCCACGTCGACCAGCTCGACCTGCTCTTCACCGACCAGCCTCCGCCGTCGCCGTATCCTGCATTGCTGGCCGAGGCCGGCGTGCAGCTGGAGTGCGTTCAACCATGACCTCGTTCATCCTGGCCCTCGATCAAGGCACGTCGTCTTCCCGTTCCATCGTCTTCGACGAACGCGGCCGCATCGTCGCGATGGCGCAGCGGGAGTTCCGCCAGATCTACCCGCAGCCCGGCTGGGTCGAGCACGACCCCGAGGAGATCTGGTCCAGCCAGCTCGCCACCGCGCGCGAGGCGCTGGCCCAGGCCGGCCTCGCGGCGAAGGACCTGAAGGCGATAGGCATCACCAACCAGCGCGAGACCACGCTGGTGTGGAATCGCCGCACCGGCCAGCCGGTGCACAACGCCATCGTCTGGCAGGACCGCCGCGCCGAGCCCCTGTGCGCGCAGCTGCGCGAGCAGGGCCTGGAGCCGCAGGTGCGAGAGTCCACGGGCCTGGTCATCGATGCCTACTTTTCCGGCACCAAGATCCGCTGGATCCTGGACCATGCGCCGGGCGCCCACATCGCGGCGGCGCAAGGCGAGCTGGCCTTCGGCACGGTGGACAGCTGGCTGCTGTGGAAGCTCACCGGCGGCCGCGTGCACGCCACCGACGTGAGCAACGCCTCGCGCACGATGCTGTTCGACATCCGGCACAACCGCTGGGATCACGCGCTGCTCGGGGCCCTGCACGTGCCCGACAGCCTGCTGCCGCAGGTCCACCCCAGCAGCCACGTGTACGGCGAGAGCGAGCCCGGGCTGCTCGGCACGTCCGTGCCCATCGCCGGCATCGCGGGTGACCAGCAGAGCGCCCTCTTCGGCCAGGCCTGCTTCAAGGCCGGGCTCGCGAAGAACACCTACGGCACCGGCTGCTTCATGCTGATGCACACCGGCGAAGCCTTCCGCACCAGCGCAAACGGCCTGATCACCACCAGCGCCGCGCAGCCCACGCAGAGGGCCGAGTTCGCCTTCGAAGGCAGCGTCTTCATCGGCGGTGCGGTGGTGCAGTGGCTGCGCGACGGCTTGAACGCCATCAAGTCCAGCTCCGAAGTGCAGGCCCTGGCCGAAAGCGTGCCGGATGCGGGGGGCGTGATGTTCGTGCCGGCCTTCACCGGCCTGGGCGCACCCTACTGGCAGCCCGAGGCGCGCGGCACGATCGTCGGCCTCACTCGTGGCACCACCATGGGCCACATCGCCCGCGCTGCGCTGGAGAGCATCGCCTTTCAAAGCGCCGCGCTGCTGCAAGCCATGAGTCGAGATGCGATGTCCGCTGGCGGTAGCGCAGTGTCCGAGCTGCGCGTCGACGGAGGCGCCTGCGTCAACAACCTGCTGATGCAGTTCCAGGCCGACCTGCTGGGCATCCCGGTCGTGCGGCCGCAGGTGATAGAGACCACCGCGCTCGGCGCGGCCTACCTGGCCGGGCTGGCCACCGGGGTCTGGAAGAACCTCGATGAACTGGCGGCGCAGTGGCAGGTCGAGCGTCGCTTCGAGCCGACGCTGCCACGCGAACGCGCCGAGGAGTTGATGGCGCGCTGGGAGCGCGCCGTGCGTCAGGCGGTGGTGGTCTGACGGTCTGACTGTCAGTCTCGCGGCCGGGCTTCGGCCGCCGCCGACACCTTGAAGATGAAGCGGTAGTGGCACGCGCAGGTGCCGGTCTCCTGCACCCAGAAGGCGTAGCTGCCCGGGCCCAGCGGCGGCGTGCAGCCCTTGGCGCCCGCGCCCTCGCAGATGGCCGGCAGCAGGTCGGTGCCTTCGTCGCTGGTGCCGTAGTGCGTCCAGCCGAGCAGGCCTTCGGGCGAGCCGCCCAGCGGGTCCACGGTCACCTGCTTGCCCTTCTGGACGCCGATGAACGAAACGTTCCCTCCGACCTGGGTCCTGGCGTCGAGCACGATCGCCGACAGCTGCTGTCCGTCGGGAATCCTGATCACGAAGTAGTCCCGGTCGACGGTCCCGCTCTTGCCGTAGTCGCCGTCGATGACGTTGTCGCCGAGCGCGAGCTTGACCCTCGTCGGGTTCAGTCCGTCGTTCGAGAGGTCTCCGGACTTGCTTTCCTTGTAGCCGGCGGCCATCGCGCCGGTGCTCAGCAGGGCCGCGCCGAGCAGGGTCAAGAAGAATTTCATGGGTCGCTCCTGGAGGGTTTTGACGCCCGCCCGGCGGGCTGGCGCGGCCACAAGCTAGCACCGCCGCGTGTCGGCGCGATAGGCGATTTCTAGGGGGCCGGCGGCTTGAACCGACCTCGGGCGCAGAGGCACTCACGGCGCCTGGTTACGGCCGGGTACGTGCCCATAATCGGCCGATGAATGCAGCCACCGACTCCTGCGCGAATCCCTTCGGCTGGGCGCTCGTCGGGCCCGGGCGGATCGCCCGGCGCTTCGCCGAAGCCGTGGACCGCCTGCCCGCTGCGCGGCTGGTGGTCGTGCAAGGTCGCGACCTCGGACGCGCCAGGCAGTTCGCCGAAGCCTGGTCGCGCACCGGCCGCGTGCCGGTGGAGGCGACCACCGACCTCGCCGCCGCGCTGGCCCGCCCGGATGTCGAGGGCGTCTACATCGCGACGCCGCATCCCTTTCACGCCGAGGCCATCCGCGCCGCGCTGCAGGCCGGCAAGGCGGTGCTGTGCGAGAAGCCGCTGGTGACGAGTGCCGCCGCGGCGCGGCCGCTCGTGGAGCTCGCCCGGCAGCGCGGCGTGTTGCTGATGGAGGCGCTGTGGACGCGCTTCCTGCCCGCCTACGCGCAGGTGGCGCGCTGGCTGGACGAAGGGGCGATAGGCGCGGTGCGCGGCCTGCAGTCCAGCTTCAGCTTCCACGTGCCGTTCGACCCGGCCGACCGCATCTTCGACCCCGCGCTGGCCGGCGGGGCCCTGTTGGATCTCGGCGTGTACAACCTGTCGATGACGCAGTGGCTGATCGGCCGTGCTTCGGGTGTGCCATGTCCCGAGCCGGAGGCCATGCATGTCCAGGGCGGCCTGGCGCCGACCGGGGTCGACAGCCGCGTCTGGGGCATGCTGGCCTTTCCCGGCGGCATCGTTTCGCAGTTCACCTGCGGCAGCGACGGTGCGGCCGACAACGGGCTGCGCCTGTCGGGCGAGGATGGCCACATCGTCGTGCCGCGCGAGTTCTGGCAGGCCACCGAGGCGCAGCTGTGGCGCGCCGGCGCCGATCCCGAGATCGTGCCGGCGCCCTTCGCGATCAATGGCTTCGAAGGGCAGATCGAAGAGGCCATGCGCTGCGCACGCGCCGGGCTGGTCGAAAGCCCCACCATCCCGCACGCCGACACGCTCGCGGTGCTGGGGTGGATGGACGCCATCCGCGCGCGGCTGGGCGTGCGCTACGCCTTCGACTGAACTGATCGCCCGCGCTCAGGGCTGAGCGATCGTTCAGGCGGGACTTCGACGCTTTTTTCGGCGCATCGGCGCGGGCCGCGGCGGCCAGACTTCTGCCTGAGGCCGCAGCCCCTGCGCGGCCCTCTGGAGAACCCCGTGCGCCGAGCCTGCCTGCTCCTTGCCCGCGTGGTGACGCTCGGGCTGGGCTGGCTGTCGGCCTGGCTCGCACCGTGCGCCAACGCCCACGCCGATCCCGGCTACTACGTCGTCACCGCCTATGACAACGAAGGCCAGCGCTCGGTCGACCTGCGCTACTGGAGCGTCAAGCGCTCCGGCCGGCGCGAGAAGATCTGGCCCGAGCTGGGCCTCGGCTACGGCGTGAACAGCCGCTGGTACACCGAGCTGCTGTACAGCACCATCGGCCCCTCGAACTGGGACATCGTGCCCAGCAACCTGAGCTGGCAGAACGAGATCCTGCTGACCCAGGGCGAGTGGCCGGTCGACGTGGCCATGCACGCGATGCTGGTGCGCGAGATCGGCTACGAGCCCCACTACTCGCTCGAATACGGGCCGGTACTGCAGACCGACGTCGGCCGCACGCAGCTGAACGCCAACCTGTTCTTCGAGCGCAGCTTCGACAGCGAAGAGCCGACGCCGATCCAGCTCAAGTACCAGTGGCAGGTTCGCCACCGCTGGCAGCACTGGATGGACTTCGGCGTGCAGGGCTTCGGCGAAGTGGGCGCCTGGGATCACTGGGGCGACGCCAGCAGCCAGTCGCACCGCGCCGGACCGGCTCTTTTCGGCCGCGTCGACCTCGGCCAGGGCTCGAAACAGTCCCTGCTCTACCAGGCGGCCGTGCTGGTGGGCCGCGCCTACAACCAGCGCGCCCGCATGTTCACGCTGCGTCTGCAGTACGCGTTCTGAGGGATCCCAGGGCCTGGCCGCGCCTGGCCCGCCCACGTAGGCTCGAGAGCCGGACTCAGCGCGTCAGGACGCGGGCCTCGAGCAGGGCCTGTCGGCTGGGGATCCAGATCGAATCGTTGGGCGTGGCGAGGATCTGGTCGACGAAATCCCGTGCCAGTCCCGCGTCCAGGTAGAGCTGGGCCTCTTCCGCCTTGGCCGGGGTGGTCGGGCGGCGTGTCTGGCCCATCGGGCGGCCGCGGTGGAAGCCCACCACGGCGCCCGGCGCCGCGCTGCGCTCGCGTCCGGCCAGCAGCACCAGGGTGCAGGAGGAATAGCACTCGTGCGCGACGCGGGTGTCGAGCCGGTGGCGGTGCACCGTGTCCGCCAGGCGCTGGCCTTCGCGGATCCAGCCGCCGGGCGAGTCCAGCAGCAGCGTGGTCAAGGCGGGGGATGCCTTCGCCAGCTCGCGCTCCAGGGCCTCGGCCGCGCCCTCGTTGATCCCGCCGCGGTAGAGCAGCTCGCGGCCCCCGGGCTGCAGCTTGAGTTCAAAGCTCTGCGTCGGCTGCCGCCCCTGGGCCACGGCCCACAGGTCTTCCACGCCGGGCCGCCACTCCCAGGCTTCGCGCACGGTCGCGAACATCGCCAGGCCGATGGTGAGGATGGCGGCCACGGCCCAGAAGCGTCCGCCGCCCATCACCAGCCGGCGCAGGGCCGCCATCCAGGTGCCGGCGGCGGACCACAGCCAGACGAGCAGGGCGAAGGCCTCGAACACCAGCGCAGCCACCGCCACATGCCGCATGGGCGCGCGCTCGGCGAGTGCATGCAGCAGCCAGCCCCCGAGCGCCGCGAAGCCCCAGCCGAGCACCACGGTGTGCAGCCAGTAGGACCGCGCCAGCGAGTACTCGCCCAGCAGGTGCTTCAGCACCGGACCCGGACCCTGGCGGCCGGTGCCGTAATAGAAGTGGGATGTCATGGGTGGGGCGACCGATCCGCTCGCCGGAAGATGCTGGAGTCTGTGCAGGGCCTCGAGCTCAGTTCATCGCCCACTGGTCGTTCAGGTGCACCAGCCGGCAGTTGCCGGTGTAGGGCGGGCGTCGGCGTTCGCAATCGGCCAGGGCCGTCTCGGCGGCCTGGTCGGGGCGCGCGGCGCCGGAGTGCCAGCCCCAGGCTCCGCTGCCGGACACGGCGAACGCGCGGTGACCCGGCGCGCCCATGTAGCGATGGAACTCGCCCACGGCCTCGTCGCTGTGCAGCACGCGCCGGAGTTCCTGAGCGGGCAGCGCGGGCTCCTCGGCATCGGCCTGCTCCTCGGCTTGCGCGGAGTCCCTGAACTCGGCGAACTGCCGCTGCAACGCAGACGAGACCATGCTCCAGCCCAGGGCCACGCTCAGGCACAGCACCACCAGCGCCCCGACCGCGGGGATGGAGTCGTCGGCCTGGGGTGGCGAACCATGCTCGTTGTCGCCATCCTCGCCGGGCCATAGCAGCAGCACGAGGCCGAAGATGACGTTGAGGTAGGGCACGAACATCAACAGCAACCACCAGGCGCTGTGGTTGGTGTCATGCAGGCGCAGGGCGGTCAGGCGGCAGCCCCAGACAACCGAGAACGCCAGGCCGAGGACCAGCAGCATGCCGGTCAGCCGCCCGGGGGCCAGGCCCACGAGGATCAGCAGCCACACCAGCAGCGCGAGGTTCAGCAGGCTGCCCAGCAGGTGCCGCATGCGGCTGATGCGGCCGCTGAACGACAGGCCGAACAGCGGGGCGTCGCCGTCGCTGGTGTCCACAGATGCGGAGAAGCGGCTCGAAGCGTGCGTGGAGGTGCTGCGCACACCACGCCGCGCCAACGCCTGTTCACGCCGCAGGGCACGTTCGGCGGCGGCCTCTTCCTCGCGGGCGGCAATGGCGCGCGGCATGTCGGTCGCGCACGAGCGGCACAGGATGCGCTTGGGCTGGCGCTCGCCGCAGTTCGGGCAGGTGATCTCCTCGGTCGGTGGCAGCGTGTTGACGACGATGGCGGCGGGCGCCGGCGCGAGCGGATCGCGCGCCTTGGCCATGGGCTGTGCCACCGTGTCGGGCACGGACGACACCACCTGCTGCATGTGCAGCCGCGCGCCCATCGCCTGGAACTGCGCCACCCAGTGCCTGGCAAGCTCGGGGCTGAGGCCGCGCTTGACCACCACCTGGCTGCCCGAGAACATCGCGGCCAGCCTGGTCTCGTCGAGCTTGAACAGCTCGCCCAGGCGCCGCCGCACATCGTCCGCCGAGAAGCCCTCCAGCACCTCGCCGGAATAGATGAGTTGGACCGTTCCCTCCATCGCGCGCCCCTCCTGCGCCGTCGTTCTTGTGTTCGAACGCGGCGGATTATCAGCAGCGTCAGGGCGTTCGACGGGCGCAGGAAGTCACGCCGCGCGGGGTCTGCGGGCCGGAACTCAACGGATTGCTGAGCGCTTGTTCCGCTGCTCAGTCGCCGCCGCAACCGCCACCGCCGCAGCTGCTGCCGCCGCCGTCACCGCCGCCATCGCTGCCGCCGTGACCTTCGCCCTGGCCGCCATGGCCTTCACCCCAGCCGCCGCCGTCACCGAAGCCCTCGGTGCCACCATCGAAGGCCGGGCTGTCGAAGTCGCCGCCGCAATGGACGACGGTGCTGCCGTCGGCGCCTTCCCTCCTCAGGCCGGAGCAGTCCAGCACGTAGAGGAAGCCGCCCGCGATGCCGAGCTTGGCGTCCAGCGCGAAGAGCAGCGGCAGCCGGGTGGGGCGGCGTGGATTGAGGTGCTCCTCCAGGCAGGCGTACCACCAACAGCGTCGCAGGCCTGCATTGGCCTGGTCGGCGCGCCGCTGCAGGACGACGGCCGGGGTGTGGTGAAGAAAGCCGCCGAACGCCTGGCGGCAGAAGGCGTCGTAGTTGCGGGTGTGGAGGATGAACTCGTGCCACAGCTCGTCCACCACCTGGGAAGGCATGGACACGTAGCGCCGGCCGCTCTTCAGGTAGACGAGGAAGAACTGGCGCAGCGCGTTGCCGACGAGCTGGCAGTCCTTCAGGCTCAGCTCGGGACGGCGCTGGCGAAGCTTGTCGTACAGGCCGCGAGGCAGCACGGCCTCGCGGATGAAGGCTTCGCGCCGGTAGGCCACCTGGCGCCTCCACAGCCACCAGCCGCCACCGGCCGTGGCGGCGAGCAGCGTCGTCAGGGCCAGGGTCGCCGGCATCCGCTGTGCGCGGGCTTCACTCGGCGGCCAGCAGCGCCGACAGGGCCTCGGCGACTTCGGCTTCGCTCACGCCCTCGCCGCGCTCGACGGGTGCGGCGGCCAGCGCGCCAGCGCCCTCGGTCTTCAGGCGCTTGACCCATTCGCCCGCGTCACGGCCGCCTTCGAAGCCCTGGCTTTGCAGCAGGACACGGCCATCGGCGGCGCTGAGCTTGAAGTAGAAGCGGCCGTCGGATTCGCGGTACTGCTTGAACACCGGCAGCGCGGGCCTGGCCTTGGCCACTTCCTTGGTGCTGGCCTTCAGCGCCTGGAAGCGCCGCAGCCCCACGGCCTCGCGCAGGCGGGCCATCAGCGGTGCGGCCAGCGCGCGCGCCTTGGCCGCGCCCTCCTGCAGCGTGGCTTCGATGCGCTCCGGGTGGGCCATCAGGGCCTCGTACTTCGCGCGCATCGGGCCGATCTCGGCGTCGATCAGGTCGTACAGCCGCTGCTTGGCCTCGCCCCAGGCCAGGCCCGCCTGCAGCTCGGCGCGGAAGGCCGCCCGCTGCGCAGGCGTGGCAAAGGCGTCGTAGATCGTGACCAGCGCGCTGCCCTCGGCCTGCTTGGGCTCGCCGGGCAGCTTCGAGTCGGTGACGATGCGCGCGATGGCCTCGCGCAGGGCCTTGGCGCCGCCCTCGAACAAGGGGATCACGTTGTCGTAGCTCTTGCTCATCTTGCGGCCGTCCAGGCCGGGCAGGAGCTCCATCTCGGCATCCACCTGCGCTTCGGGCAGGACGAAGAAGTCGTGCCCCTGGCCGAAGAGATGGTTGAAGCGCTGGGCCACGTCGCGGGTCATCTCGATGTGCTGCACCTGGTCCTTGCCTACGGGCACGACGTGGGCGTTGAACATCAGGATGTCGGCGGCCATCAGGATCGGATAGCTGTACAGGCCCATCGAGATGTTGGCGTCCGCGTCCTCGCCCGCGGCCAGGTTGGCATCCACCGAGGCCTTGTAGGCATGGGCCCGGTTCATCTGGCCCTTGCCCGTCACACAGGTGAGCAGCCAGGTCAGCTCGGGAATCTCGGGGATGTCGCTCTGGCGGTAGAAGGTGACCTTGGACGGATCCAGGCCGGCGGCCAGCCAGGTGGCGGCGATCTGCAGGCGCGAGCGCTCTATGCGGTCGGGGTCGTCGCACTTGATCAGCGCGTGGTAATCCGCCATGAAGAAGAAGCTCTCCACGTCGGCCTGGCGGCTCGCGACGATGCATGGGCGGATCGCGCCCACGTAGTTGCCCAGGTGCAGGATGCCGGTGGTGGTGATGCCGGTGAGTACGCGGGTGGTCATGGGTCGATTGTCGCGGCTTTCAACGGGCTTCAAGAAGCGGCGGGCCGGGCGCCGCGCCGCGTCTCGTTGTGCTCAGCGCCGCGATCTGAGTGCCTGAAGCAGCGAGCGCACTTCATCGTTCGGCCGCTGCGGCTGCTTCCAGTACGACGAGCAATCGTCCTTGCGCCCGAGCAGGCCCATCTCGACCAGCTCGCGCCGGGGCGTGACGTGGTCGCCGTAGGTCGTCCAGGCCTTGAGGATGTCGTTCACCTCGCGCTCGGTGTAGGTGCGTCCCGAATTGAAACGCATCCACAGCCCCCACATCGCCAGCCGCTGGACGGCGAACTTGAAGGGCCAGCGCGAGAGTCGGCCGTGGGCGTCGAACTGCGTCAGCGCCTTGGCGGCGTGGGCGCTCAGGGCGGGCGGGGCATCGGCGGCCGAGGGCGGAGGTGCCGAGGGCTTGAGCAGCGCCTGGGCCCGCAGCGCCTGGACGCTGCGGTGCCCGGCCGCGCGGGCGAGCATGTTGAGCATCTGCACGTGGCTGGGCGCCGTGCCTTCGCTCTTCTGCAGGTGATCAGCCAGTTGCTGGCGCAGGGTCTTGGCGAACTGCGACAGGTCGTCGCTGTGCAGCGCAATGCGCTCGCGGCCGCGGGTGTCGGTGGAGGAGGCGGGTGAGGTCGTCATGGTGCGTCTTTCGTCAAAGCGCGCGCATGAGCCGCAGGGCCCGGCGGTGGACCGGGGGCTGGGGTCGCCGACTTGCAGCCTGGCGGCTCACGCGCGGCAGGAAAGCCGTCACACGCAACCGAAAGGCCATGAAGGGAAAGAAGGGCAGGTTTAGCTCGGGAGGGTCCCGCGGCGACGCCTGGGTGAACTGCCGACCGGCGCGCATCATAGCGCCGGCGGGCAGCGCCCCTCTGGTCCTGACCGCTTGCAGGCGTTGCGCCCGCTTGCCTCGTTCACAAGCCGGCGCGCATCCCTGCGCGCCGGCGTCGCGAGCGCCTATTGCTTGTAGAACGTCATGTCATCGACGTTCAGCCAGCCGCCCGACCCATCGCTGGTCCAGAAGCCGATCTCGGCGGAGCCGTTGGTGACGTTGATGTTGCTGATCACGAGCTGCGTATAGGCATCCGATGCCGACGTGGTCATCGACATCGAGTCCGGGCTGCCGAAGTTCTTGACGTACAGCTGGTGCCCCGCGGTGCCACGGACCCAGGCCTTGAGGGTGTACGAGCCGTTGGGCAGGCCGCTCAGGATCTGGTAGGTGGCGACCCAGTACGGGACCGTGCTGGAGTGGGTCAGGTGCGACGCGCCGGAGTTGGGCCGCGTCGTGTCGATGACCGACTGGTTCGATCCCGACGAGACGACGCTCCAGCCGTTGCCACCGGCCTCGAAGCCGGGGTTGCTCAGCAGGTTCACGCCGCCGTTGATCACGTCGACCCGGTCGCCGGTGACGAAGGTGTTGGACGAGCTCGCGTTCTTCTGGCCCGTGGCGCGCACCGTCAGCGTATGGTTGCCGGCCGAAAGCACCGGGCTGCTCCACAAAGGCACGCCGTCAGCCCGCGAGGCAGCGTAGGTGTCGACCAAGGTCTCTGCACCGCCGTCGACCGAGACCGCCGCGATGCCGTGCGACGGCGCCTTGCCGCCGAAGAGCCGGACCTGGGTGCCGTTGAACGGGACCTGGTAGTACGCATTGGAGACGCTCGACCAGTGGTTGTCGTTGTTGTAGGCGCCGCCCTGCCAGCCGCTGGGCCAGTTGTTGGCGCTGTCGTAGCTGAACTGGTTGTCGTTCCTGGTCACGTTGCCGATGTAGGGCAGCAGGATGGGCATCAGCTGGTTGGTGACCTTGATGTGCCCGCCCGCGTTCGGGTGAAGGCCGTCGCTGAAGTCGCCGGGGGATTGCAGCCAGCCCGAGGTATCGACGAAGTGCACCCTGCCGTCACCCGCGTTGACCCGCGCGGTCACCGCCGCCTGCGTTTCGGCCTGGTAGTAGCCGCCGAAGGTGCGCAGCGCGAAGATGTCCGCGTTCGGGTACTTGGCGCGGACGTTCTGCAGGAAGGTGGTGTAGCGGCTCTGGAAGGTTGCCGAGGGCACCGAGTTGTTGGCGTCGTTCGTTCCGATGTTGACGACGACGATCTTGGCCGTGTACTTGGAGAAGTCCCACGCCGGGTTGGCGGCGCACGTCTCGTCGACGCAGCGGTCAGCCTGCTGCATCTTGAAGTACAGGGTCTCCATGCCCGGGAACTTGTTCCAGTCGTAGTGGTACCCCTGGGACAGGGTGATGCCGGGGTAGGCGATCTGGGTGTGGTCGGCGCCCAGCCTTTCGCCGGTCTGCCAGGCGTAGTCCCCGAGCGCAAAGTCGTTCAAGGTTTCTCCGGCCGTGATGGAGTCACCGATGAACTCCACGATGGGCAGGGCGTCGGCCTTGACGGTGGAGGCTCCGGCGTCCAGCACCAGCCCCTGGAACGGGATCTCCTTGTCCATCTCCTTGTACTTGGCGACGATCTTCAGGGTGTGCGTGCCGCTCGCGAGCGGCGTGGGCGTGAGGTTGATCGTGCCGTTCGCATCCCAGTAGTCGCTGGCGACACCGTCGACGATGGCCGTGAAGTGCTTGACCGTCCCCACCTTGACCTTCACCGTCGTGCCGGTGAACTTCGTCGTCAGGTAGGTGCCGTTCCAGTAGCTGCGGTAGGTCGTGCTGCTGCTCTTGTCCCAGCGTCCGACGTAGTTGATGTTGGTGTCCGTCAGGTCACCGTTGCCGATGCCCGCGAGGACGGACGCGCTGCCGGTGACCATCATCCCCAACAGAGCCAAACGCACGGAACGCCCCAGGACCGAATTCCTGGCTGTACTACCACCACGAGTCATGTCTCATTACCTTTCTAATAGGTGCACTGCAACTGCCACTTCCATTGATATGGCGCCATATCAATGGTTCGATCCTAGGGGGGTGATCCCACGGACCACTCCAGGAATACCCCAAGGCAAGGTCTGGAGGCGGACTTGCGGCCGTGTGGTTTTCACGTTGTCGCAGGACGTAACGACTGAGCATTTGTTCCGCCGTGCCGAAGTGCCGATGCCCCTGGACTGGGACGAGGCATCGCCATGGCGCTGGTGCGCTCGTGGCGAGCCTCGTCGTCGGCCGCGATGCCTACAGTGGCAGGGTCAGTTACTGCGCCACTGCTGGTTGGTGCCGCCGCCGCAGGTCCACTGGATCAGCGTCGCACCGTCGGAGTTGCTCGCGCCGTTCACATCGATGCACAGGCCGCTGTGGCGCGACTTGAGGCGGAAGTAGCCGCTGTCGGTGGTCTCCTTCACCCACTGCTGGCTGTTGCCGGCACCGCACGATGCTTGCACGATGGCCGCGCCGTTCGATGTGCTCTGGCTGGCAATGTCCGCGCACATGCCGCTGTGCGCCGCCTTCAGCCGCACGTAGCCGTTGCCGAGGTCATCAGCCGCCCACTGCTGGTTGGCGCCGCCGTTGCAGGCCCACTGGACCAGGCCCGTGCCGGAGGCGGTGCTGGCGCCCGGGACATCCATGCACTTGCTGCTGTGACGTGCCTGCAGTCGGCTGGTCGTCGGCGCGCCGTAGACCAGGCCGCGGCCGACGGTGCTCATGTACACCACGCCCTCGGTGTTCATGTCGCCCATCACGAACTGGCCGTTGCCCGGGCCGCCGTACTGGTGGGTGGCATCGTTCACCCGCACCCAGCTCGCGCCGGCATCGGTGGAGCGGTACACGCCGCGCGGGCCACCGTTGGCCACGCCCCAGATGAACACGGTCGGGTAGCTCGCGCCGGTGGCCGTCTTGCCGAAGCCCACTGCGCTGGCCTGGCTCACATTCGAGAAGGTCGAGAAGCTGACCCCGGAGTTCGCCGAGCGGGCGAGGCCGCCGCCGTTGAGCGCGATCCAGAGGTCACCCTCGCGGCCGGGCGCCGCGCGGCCGATGCTGGCGCCCCAGGCAGAGAGCGAGCCGGCGTTGGTGAAGGTCAGCCCGCCGTTGCTGCTGGCGAGCAGGGTGCCGGTGGTGTTGTCGTAGGCGTAGAACTTGTTGGAGTTCACCGGGTCGGCGAAGGGGCGCGTCGCGTTGTTGCTCAGGCCCGATACCGTCGTCCAGCTGGGGCTGCCGCTGGTGAAGTTGGCCGAGCGATAGGTGGTGGTCGTGGAGCTGCCATCGCTGTTCCAGACCGTCACCGTGTGCAGCAGCACCGAGCCGTTGGCCGACAGCGCCACCTGGCCGTGCGTGCCCCTGATGTTGTTCACCTGCGACCAGCTCGAGCCGGCATTCGTGGTGTAGTACATCGAGTTGCCCACCCGCACCAGCAGCTGCGGGTTGCCGGCCGCCATCGCCAGCCCGGGCGTGGTGCCCATGGCCGGCGAGTGCATGGGCGCGTAGGCCGCCAGATCGGTGTGGCGGAAGCCGTCGTAGTCGCCGATCGCCGAAAGCAGCGGGCCGCCCGTCACGCTGGCCAGGTTCAGCGGCACGGTCTCTTCGAGCCCCTTGACCGTGAAGGTCCAGGTGGCGGGCGTGTTGTCGATGTTCGCCGTGCGGAACACGCCGTTGCCGGAGGTGACCCACACCGCGGCGGCGTTGAACGGATCGAACTCGATCGAGCCGGCCCAGTGGATCGACTGGTTGCCGACCCAGGTCACGCCGCCCGTGCCGAGCGCGTAGCCGCGCTGCACCACGTTGGTCCAGCTCGCGCCGCCATTCGTGCTGACGAAGAACTGGTCGCCCCAGGCGCTGCCCTGGGCCATGTAGGTGTTGATGGTGGAAGCGACGAGCCGCGAGGCGTTGCCCGGGTCGACCGAGATGCCCGAGAACGGCGTCGTGTAGCCCGAGGGCGTGACGTTGGTCCACGCGCCGGTGGCGACGGTGTAGCGCCAGATCTGGCCTTCGTTCATCGCGTCGGTGCGGATGACATTGCCGTTGCCGTCCTTCATCTCCTGCGCGTGCGGGCCGGCGCCGTTGGCGTAGGTGATGTAGAGGTTGCCGTTGCTCGCGTAGGCCGCGCGCTGCGGCATGTGGCTGGCCGGTGCGCCCGGGGAGATGGCGCTGAAGCTCGCACCGGCATTGGTGCTGAGGTAGAGGTTGGCGCCTTCGCTGGTCGGGCGCGACACGCCGACGACGATGCGCTGCGCGACGCCACCCGAAACGCTCGACGGGTCGAGCCAGACGAAACTGATGCCGGCACCGTTCAGCGTGGTCGTCACGTTCAGGGCGCTGACGCGGGAGAAGCTGGCCCCGCTGTTCGTGCTCTTGAACAGACCATTGTTGCGTGAGCCCAGGAAGAGCACGCTGCTGCTGCCGGGGTCGACCTGCAGGCGCTCGCCGTTCTGCCGGCCCATGCCGTTGCCGTGCGCGCGCAGCTGGTTGCTGACGTCCGTGATCTGCGAGAAGGTGGCGCCGTAGTCGGTCGATCGCATGACCACGGTCTTGCCGTTGCTGAAGTAGGACGTGCCGGCCAGCAGGTAGACGACGGCCGAGTTCTTGGGGTCGAGCGCCAGCGACTCCGCGCCCATCAGGCCCATGTCGTCCTCGGACAGCCAGTCGGTCAGCGGTATCCACTGCGCGTTCGCGTTGTCCCAACGATAGGCGCCGCCGACGTCGGTGCGCACGTAGAAGAGGTTTTGCTGCGTGCGGCTCGGGATGAATGCCGACACGAAGCCGCCGCCACCCATGGCCACGTTTTGCCAGCGGTAGCCCTGAGCGAGCGCCGTGCCCGCCGCCAGGGAAAGAATCAAGGCCAGGAGCGGCCTGAGGAACCCAAGTGTCATGAACGTCTCCGTTGTGGGCGACCATTTCCTCCGCGCAACGGGATGGCGGGTGCGCAGGTCGCTGTTGGCGCAGCTCGAGCGGGGCCGGCGGTCGTCGGCCGGCTGCGCGAGTCAAGGGTGTCCGGCAGGACGCAGCGGCGAACGACGGACGGACGAGCGGATGAACATGGGATGGGCAGAGCGCCCGAGATGATGTAGCGCTATATCACCGATGTTAGTTTGTTCGCCGCATGAACAATTCCAGGTAAACACTGATCCGGCTCACGCCGCAGGCCGGCGCCTCACGAGGCCCTGCACGGGCGCACTGCCGCGCCGGTTGTCCGCGCGTCAGAGCGGACGCCGGATGCCGGATTCACGCCCGCGTGAGTCGCCGCCCGTGGTCATGCCTGTCGGGCCTTCGGGGACGGCGTAGCGGCCAGAAGACCCTGGCCGCGTGATTCAGTGCAGGGGCACGTGGATCGGCCTGAGCCTGGAGTGCTCGCCGGTCGGGGCGACAAACTCCAGGCCCCTGACGAGCATCATCGTGTCGATGCTGGTGTTCAGCAGCAGCCAGCGCGTGTTGTGGCCGGCGCACACCGGCGTCGCGAGGTGGAACTCGATGACCGTGCCGTCGACGGAGCGGCTCGCGGTGTCCGACCGGATCTGGCCCGGCAGGTCGTCGCGGAAGTCGGCCACCAGGTCCAGCGCCAGGGGATGGACGTACTGATGCAGGCGCACCTTCTCGATGCAGCCGTTCTTGACCTTGACCTTCAGGTGCTGCTTGCAGCGCTTGTCGGTGCCGGTGTAGTTCTGTTCGGCATAGCTGCCCTGCACCAGGGCACCGGCCGCCATGAACTTGAACTTGCCGGTGAGCTCGAATTCCAGCGGGCCGACGAGTTCGCCCGATTCGCTGAGGTTGGTGCCTTCGGTCAGCTCGGTGTGGCCGGGCAACAGCGGGATGCCTGTCAGGTCGGCGCGCAGGGGCGCAGCGTCGAACACCGCGCCCTGCAGGCCCTGGTTCTCGTTGCACTTGTCGGCCTCCGGGCCGTGGGCCGCGGCCTGGGCGCTGGCCAGGCCGAGCAGTGTCGCCAGCGCGGCGCGGGGCAGCAGGCGGATGGGGGCGAAACGACTCATGGTGCAGGCTCCTGGTTCTCGCGATGACAGCGGGTTGTCGAGAGAGACGGCTTGGGGCTCGGGGATCCGGACATGCTCAGCGTGCCGCCCCCTCGGACGTGGGGTGGGGGACAGCCGCGAGCTTCTCGCGCTGGGCCTGCGCCTCGGCGGTCCGGCCCGCGGCCTGGTAGGCGCGCGCTGCCGCGTCGTGCAGCATCGCGAGGGTCTCGCGGTAGATCTCCCGGCGGTCGGTTCGAGCGGCCTGCGCCAGAAGTTCATCGGCCTGTGCGGCCGCCTCGTTCGCCTGCCGTTCGGCCACCTGCAGCAGGACCTGCGCGATGCGCGCCCGGTGCTTGGCCGAGCCGAAGACCGATTCGACGCCGTCCTGCGTCTGCAGCGCAGCCTGCAGCTCTTGCTGCGCTGCGGCGGTGTCGCCCAGGGCGAGCAGCACCCGGGCGAGCCGGTGGCGCCGTTCCGCGACATAGGGATGGCGCGGGCCCAGCTGGGCGATGGTGTCGTCGCGCAGGCGCTGGTGCAGGGTGCGGGATTCGTCCAGGCGGCCGACGCCCGCCAGCCACAGGGCGCGCGACAGGTCGAGCGTCACGCCGGAGCCGGCATTGCGGCCCAGTCGCTCGCGCTCCTGCTCGGCGGCGTCCAGCGCCGGGCCGGCCTCGGCCCAGCGCTCGTCCAGCACCAGCGCGTTGGCCAGGAAGGTCCGGGCCGTCAGCAGCTCCTGCGGATCCAGCCGCTGGGCTTGCGCCAACAGCACGGCGTGCGCATGTCGCAGGCGGGTCATGCCCTCGTCGCTCGTGCCGACGTAGAACTGCAGGCGACCCAGGTGCAGCTCGTTGCGCGCACTGGCCACGTGCTCGGGCCCGAGCGCGGCCCGGGTGGCCTGCCACGCGGCGGTCATCTCGGCCTCGGCCTGGGCCAGCCGGCGCAGGTTCCACAGCATGCGGCCGAAACGGTAGCGCATCTGCGCCAGGCGCACCGAGCCCTCGCCCCACTGCTCGCGGCGCAGGGCCAGCGCACGCTCGAAGAAGGCGCGTGCCTCTTCGGGCTGGTTGCGCAGGTCGCGGATCTGCGAGAGCAGTTCGTAGGCATCGGCCAGGTCGTCGGCCGATTCGGGGTGCTGGGCGAGAGCCGCAGGCAACGGTTCGGCGGCAGCTTGCGCGGCATCCAGCCGGCCCTGGGTCTTGTCGATCTGCGCGCGGTCGAGTGCCACGCCCAGGCAGAGCCCGGGGACCTTGTCGCCGCTCGGCGAGGCGCAGGCCGCGTCGGTCCGGGCGAGCGCCTCGCGCGCGGCCTTCAGGTCACTGTCGCGGAACAGGCTCTGGCCCAGCGCGCGCCAGGCCGCGACCTGCTCGGCCGCCGGGGCGCCCCGGCTGGCGAGGTCTTCGGCCTGGCGGCGTTGCAGGCGGATGGCCGCGCCGTTGATCTCCAGGTCGCTCAGCAGGCCGCCGACGATGTGGCGCAGCTCGGCGCGCACGGCAGGTTGCCCGGCCAGGCCGTCGCCCAGCGCGTCGGCGCTGTGCTCGAGCAGCTGCTGCACGCTCTGCTGGCGCTTGGCCGCGCCGTCGGCCTGCTCGATGTCGTTCGCCTTGAACAGGCCGACGAGGAAGCCGGTGATGGCCTGCGCCTTGGCGGCCTCGGCCCGTGCCTGGCTGCCCTGCCAGAGCGCGACACCGAGCGCCGCGCCGAGCGAGAGCACGAAGCCCGCCGCCACGCCGACGCCCAGCCGGTTGCGCCGGACGAACTTGCGGGCGTGGTACCAGGCGCCGTCAGGGCGCGCGCTCACCGGCCGGTCGGCCAGCCAGTTCGCCAGGTCGTCGGCGAAAGCCTGCGCCGTGGGGTAGCGCTCGGCCGGCTCCTTCTTCAGCGCCTTGAGCAGGATGGTGTCGAGATCGCCCTGCAGCGCACGGCGGCGCTGTGGGTCGGCCGCGCGCTGGCTGGGCCGCGGCGGCTCGGCCTGGACGATGGTCTCTTCCAGCGCGGCGGCCGAGGCGCGGCGGGGCTTGTAGGGCAGTTCGCCGGTCAGCAGCTCGTAGAGCACGACGCCGAGCGAATAGATGTCGGCCGCGGTGCCTATGGGCAGGCCGAGGATCTGCTCGGGCGCGGCGTATTGAGGCGTCAGTGCGCGCTGGGCCGGGGCGGTGAGCTCGGCGGCCGAGGCGTCGGCCGCCAGCAGCTTGGCGATGCCGAAATCCAGCAGCCGCACCTGGCCGTCGCCGCTGACCAGGATGTTGCCGGGCTTCAGGTCGCGGTGCACCACCAGGCGCGCATGGGCGTGGGCCACCGCCGCGGTCACCTGCAGGAACAGGCGCACGCGATCGCGCACGCCCAGGGCCATTCGCTGGGCGTAGGTGTCGAGGCGCTCGCCCTCCACGTACTCCAGCGCGAGGTAGGGCTGGCCGTCGGCTGCGACGCCGGCGTCGTAGATGCGGGCGATGTTCGGGTGGTCGAGGACGGCCAGGATCTCGCGCTCCTGCGCCAGGCGCTCGGCCAGCTTCGGGTGGCGCCAGGCGGCGTGCGGCAGCTTCAGCGCCACCGGCCGGCCGTGCAGCATGTCCGTCCGCACCGCGAGCCAGACGCGCCCCATGCCGCCCTCGCCCAGCAGGCGGATCGCGCGGTAGGGGCCCGCGTCCGGCGGCAGGGCGGGCTCGGCTTCGTCCAGCGGCTTCAGCCTGGGCAGCGAGAAGCGCGAGGTGGTGCGCTGCCCTTCTCCGGAGTCATCGGCGTGCGCCAGCAGCCCTTCCAGCCGCGGCCGCAGCGCGGCCTGCTCCTCGGGCAGCCTCGCGAGCCACGCCGCACGTTCGCCGGGCGGCAGGTCGAGGGCCTCGTCCAGCAGATGCCGCAACACCGCGAAATCGCCGGGGGCGAGATCGAACAGCGGTGCGGCGCTCACGGCGAAGAAGCGCTACCTCAGCGCCTCTGCGAGGAACAAGCGGGCCTGTTGCCAATCGCGCCGCACGGTGCGGTCGGTGACGCCCAGCGCCTGCGCGATCTCGCCCTCGGTCATGCCGGCGAAGTAGCGCAGCTCGACGACGTGGGCCATGCGCTCGTCGACCTTCGCGAGCTCGTCGAGCGCATCGTGCACCCGCAGGATCTCGGCCTCGCCGGCGTCGGGCCCCAGGTCCGCCCCGAGCTGGGTGTTGAGGGTGACGTGGGCCGCATCGCCGCCCCGCCGCTCGGCCTGCCTCTCGCGCACCAGGTCGATGATCACCGAGCGCATCACGCGGCCGGCGTAGACCATGAAGCGCAGCCTGTCCTCGAACGCCACTTCGCCGTGCCGCGCGAGGCGCAGATAGCTCTCGTGCACGAGCGCGGTCGTGTCGAGCACCGTGTTGCGGCCGCCGCCGTGCAGGCGTGCGCGCGCCAGGCGCCGCAGTTCGCGATAGGCATCGGCGTACAGGGCGTCGAGCTGGCCGTGCGGTGGCCCGGCCTCGGGCGGGAGCTCGGTGGGCGACATCCGGCGATTGGAGTCCTGCCGCCCGCGCCGCGCAATCCCTTGCTGCCATCACGCTGTCAGCAGCCGTGTCGCAGCATCCAGCCCTGCCAGGCGCCCTGGAGCCGGGCGCGCCCACCCCCTAACCGACAGGAGAGAAACCCATGAGCGAGACCACCCACAAGCCCACCCAGGCCATCCACTGGTTCGAGATCCCGGTGCGCGACATGGACCGCGCGCAGCGCTTCTACGAGACCCTGTTCCATCGGCCGCTGCGGCGCGAGGCCATGGGCCCGGAGACCACGCTGGCCGTCTTCGAATACGAGCCGGGGACGAGCGTCGGCGGCTGCCTGTATGCCGGCTCGAAGGCCCCGGCCCCGACCACCGAGGGCACGGTGGTCTACCTCAGCGCGGAGCCTTCGCTCAATGTGGTGCTGGCCCGCCTGCCCGAGGCCGGCGGCAAACTGCTGGTGCCGCGCACGGAACTGCCCGAGGGCATGGGTGCCTTTGCCCACATCGAGGACTCCGAAGGCAACCGCGTCGGCCTTCATTCGTTGAAGTAGGGTATCGGTTTGCCGGAGGTCGTCATGCACTTCGCCTACACCATCGTCTACGTGGCCAACGTCGAGAAGTCGCTGGCCTTCTTCGAGCGTGCCTTCGGGCTCAAGCGCCGCTTCCTCGCGCCCGGCGAGGGCTACGGCGAGCTCGACACCGGCGGCACCACGCTGTCCTTCGCCCACCACGACATCGCGCGCGGCAACCTGGGTCAGGACTACGTGGCGGCCGACGGCTCGAAGCAGCCGCTCGGCATGGAGATCGGGCTCGTGGCGACCGACGTGCCGGCGGCCTGCGAGCGTGCGGTCGCCGCCGGCGCGACGCTGCTCGCGCCGCCGAAGGTCAAGCCCTGGGGACAGACCGTGGCCTACGTGCGCTGCCCGGACGGCACGCTGGTCGAGATCTGCACCGCGATGGATTGATGCGCCGAGCCGACCGACTGTTCGAACTCGTCCAGCTCATCCGCGGGCGCCGCCTGTCCACGGCGGCGTTCCTCGCGGCGCGGCTGGAGGTCTCGCTGCGGACCGTCTACCGCGACGTGGCCGACCTGCAGGCGCAGGGCGTGCCGATCGAGGGCGAGGCGGGCGTGGGCTACCGGCTCGGCGCGGGCTACGACCTGCCTCCGCTCATGTTCTCGTCCGACGAAGCCAAGGCCCTGGTGGCCGCCGTCCGCATCGCCCAGCCGCGGCTGGACGGCGAGCTGGCGGCCGCGGCCGAAGGCGCCTTGTCGAAGATCCTGGCGGTGCTGCCGTCGGCTGCGCGCGCCGCGGCCGAGAGCCTCGCCATCTACGCGCCCTCGTGGAGCGGCCACGACCCGGTGCGCGAGCGGCTGGAGCGCCTGCGTGGCGCGATCGAGCTGCGCCGCAAGCTGCACCTGGCCTATCGGGACGAAGGCGGCCGCGACAGCGAGCGCACCATCCGCCCGCTCGGCTGCTTCTTCTGGGGCGCCGTCTGGACCCTGGGGGCCTGGTGCGAGCACCGCGACGACTTCCGCAGCTTCCGCGTCGACCGCATCGTCACGCTCACGATGCTCGACGAGCCCTTCCGCGACGAGGCCGGCAAGACGCTGGCGGACTTCCAGCGGGCCTACGAGGGAGACTGATTTGGGCCCCTACGCCGCCTTCGGCGTCGGTCCCCCGAGGGGATCAATCGCCTAGGGGCGGCCCGTCGGCGATTGAGGGCCCCTACGCCGCCGTCGGCGTCGGTCCCCCGAGGGGATCGATCGCTAGGGGCGGCCCGTCGGCGATTGAGGGCCCCTACGCCGCCTTCGGCGTCGGTCCGCCGAGGGGATCGATCGCCTAGGGGCGGCACGCAGTCACTTCGTCGCGGCCCTGGGCCGCACCGGCACCGTCGCGTTGCACAGGCCGATGTGGCGCGGGCTGTGGACGAACCACTCCTCGTGCCGCACGCGACGCGCGTCGAGCAGGGCGCGCCAGGTGGCGCTGCTCGTGCGCAGCACCTCCAGCGCCGGGCGCTCGGCCTCCGGCACGTCCGCCAGCAGCCGCACGCGGCGGATCGCCGTGCGTTGGGCGGGCTCGGCGTAGAAACCCATCTCGGCCGTGCCGCGGGGCAGCGAAGAAAGCCGCTCCATGCCTTGCAGCACGCGACCCACCACCGTGATGTTGAGATCCAGGCCGCGCGGCGCCTGGCCGATCACGGCGTAGAGCTCGGCGCCGTTGCTGCTGTCTGGGGCCATGTCGCGGCCGGCGCCGACCATGCCGTAGCAGTGCGCCAGCCAGGCGCGGCCGGTCTTCGGATCGGCGGCGACCGGCATGCCGTCGACAAAGCCGTTCAGCGGCGCCCAGCCGTCCGCGTCCGGCAGGCGATCCAGCGCCAAGCCCTTCAGCGGCACCGAGAACTCGGCGGGCAGCTGGCGCGCGGCACTGCCCAGCGGCCTGGCCTTGTCGGCCGATTCGGCATCCGGGTCGCCCCACTGGGTGACGTAGTTGTCCTGCACGCGGACGATGGCCAGGCCGTCCCAGTAGCCCTGCTGTGCCAAGGCGCGGATGTTGGCCACGTGACGGGGAGCGAAGCGGGACGCGAGTTCGATCAGCACCGGCCCCGAGGCCAGCTCCATCAACAGGGTGTTCTGCGGGTCCAGAGGGCGCCAGTCGCTGGCGGGTGATTGCTGGAGCACCTCGGCCACGGTGAGCGTCGACGCCGCCGCCGCGACCGGCTTCCTGGCGACGGGCTTGCGCACGGGCGTCGCCGGCTTGGCCGACTTGCCGGGCGTGGTCGTCGTCGCGGCAAAGGCCGCCGGGGCGGCGAGCAAGGCCGCGACGGCCAGCATCGCGGGGAAGGCACGGTGGAGTCGGGTCATCGCAACGGCAGCTGAACCAAAGCGCTGCAGCTTACGCCAGCACCAGGACGTCCCACGCCCGGCTGATTCGGCTGGATTCATGGCTTGCACCTCGCAGCAGGCCAGAGCCGCGGCCGCCAGGCGAACGCGGCTCGGGCCTGGGTTAGTCTGTCGGGCCTTCGATGGCCGACGACTCCCATGACGCTTCGCTTTCCCCGCCCCTTGCGCCCCGGCGACACCGTCGCCATCACCGCACCCTCATCCGGCGTGGGCAGTGCCGGCGCGTTGCAGCGCCTGGACCTGGTGCTGGGCCACTGGCGACAACGCGGCTTCCAGGTCGTCGAAGGGGAGAACCTGCGCGCGCAGCGGCACGACCAGAGCGCGCCGGCCGCCCAGCGCGCCCGGGAGTTGATGCGGTTCCTGGCCGACCCGGAGATCGCTGCGGTCCTGCCGCCCTGGGGCGGCGAGCGTGCGATGGAGCTGTTGCCCCTGCTCGACTTCGATGCGCTGCGCGGGCTGCCGCCGAAGTGGCTGCTGGGCTTCTCCGACATCAGCACCTTGCAGATGCCGCTGGCCCTGCGCTCGGGCTGGGCCAGCGCCCACGGCAGCAACCTGATGGACGTGGCACCGAGCCAGACGGAGCCGCTCGTCACCGGCGTGTTCGACCTGCTCGCGCACGACGGACGCCAGGCTTTCGTCCAGCACGCTTCGGCGCACTACCAGGTCCACTGGATCCCCTTCGAGACCGACGCTGCGGCGCGCTGGAACCAGACGGAGACCACGCGTTGGCGGCGCCTGGACGGCCGCGACGACGAGCCGCTGGCACTGCGCGGCCGGCTCATCGGCGGCTGCCTGGACACCGTGAGCCGCCTCGCCGGCACGGCCTTCGGCGACGTGCCCGCTTTCGTGCGCGAGCACGGTGCCGACGGTGCGCTGCTGTACCTCGAAAACTGCGAGCTGAGCCCCTGCGAGATGCTGCGCAGCCTCGTCAGCCTGCGCCTGCACGGCTGGTTCGATGGCCTGGCCGGCGTGCTGCTGGGCCGCAGCGCTGCGCCGGAGGTGACGGACGAGTCGCGCTTGTCCCACGCCGCCGCCGTGCGCGACGCGCTGGGCGACCTGCCCTGCCCGGTGCTGCTGGACCTCGACATCGGCCACCGGCAGCCCCAGCTCACGCTGGTCAACGGCGCGCTGGGCGAACTCCACTACCAAGGCGGCACCGGTCGCCTGGCTCAGACCTGGGAGAACATGGCATGACGCCTTTTGCCGAGCTGCGAATACAGACGCCGCGGCTGCTGCTGCGCCCGCTGGACGATGGCGACGCCGACGCGCTGTTCGCGATCTTTTCCGACCCGGCGGTGATGCGCTACTGGTCGACCCCGCCATGGGCAGATACCGCCCAGGCCTTGCGCTTGCTGGAGGGCGAGCGCGAGGCGCTCGCGGGCCGGCGCGACCTGCGCTTGGGGCTGGTGCCGCACGGCGGCGATGGCCGCGTGGTCGGCACGCTCAGCCTGTACAAGATCAACGCCGCCTGCCGCAGCGCCGACATCGGCTACGCCCTGGCTCGCGCCGAGCAAGGGCGCGGGCTGATGAACGAGGCGCTGGCCGCGGTCATCGACTGCGCCTTCGACCACCGCCCCGGCGCGCCCTTCGACGACCTCCAGCTCAACCGCATCGAGGCCGACATCGACCCCCGCAACGCCGCCTCCTGTCGCGCGCTCGAGCGCCTCGGCTTCCAACGCGAGGGACTGTTGCGCGAGCGCTGGATCGTGGCTGGCGAGGTCTCCGATTCGGCCATGTACGGGCTGCTGCGCGCCGATTGGATGGCGCGCCGCTGATCAGCCTCCCGGCCGCACCTCGAACAGCGCCGCCAGCGCGCTGAAGCTGAAGAAGGCCAGCACGGTCGAGGCCAGGATGATGCGCGCGATGCGGCCGTTGTCGGCGCCGTAGCGCTCGGCGAGCATCGAGACGTTGCTCGCGCTGGGCAGGGCCGCGGTGAGCGTCAGGGCGGTGAGCTGGCCGCTGCTGATCGGCAGGCCGGCCCGGATGCCGGCGAGGCACAGGGCGAACACCAGCAGCGGGTGCAGCAGCAGCTTGATGGCGGCCACCGGCAGCACGTCGGCCAGCGGCGTGGTCGCCGGCATCGGCACTGACGCATCGGGCACGTCGGTGCTGCGGTGTGCCGGGTCGCCCGAGCGCCAGAGCACCGCGCCGATGGTGAACAACGCCACCGGACTGGCCGCATCGCCCAGCATGCGGATCACTGCCTGCACCGGCCCCGCAAGCGTGAACGGCGCGGCACCGACCGCGGCTCCGAGCAGGATGGACCACGGCAGCGGGTTGGACAAGGCGCCGCGCAGTGCACGACCGGCGGCCGCCCGGGCACCGGCCGCGCCCGCGCCGGCCGCCTGCGAGAGCCCCAGGCACAGCGAGCTGGTCACCAGCATGTCGGTGAAGATGGTGCAGATCACCGGCCCGGCCGCGGTCTGGCCGAGCACCGCCACCAGCAGCGGCACGCCCATGAAGCCGGAGTTGGGGAAGGCCGCGACCAGCGCGCCGAAAGCGGCGTCCTTCAAGCCTATGCGCGCCGACAGCGTGACGGCGATGGTGAAGAACACGATCACCAGTGCCGACACGAGGTAGACGCTCAGCAGCGCCGGGTTCAGCAGTTGCAGCAGCGGTGTGCTCAGCCCGAAGCGGAACAGCATGCAAGGCAGCGCGAAGAACAGCACGAAGGCATTGAGGCCGGGGATGGCGCTGGCCGGCAACAGGTGGCGCTGCGCAGCGACGTAGCCGCAGAGCACGAGCGCGAAAAAGGGCAGGGTGACGACGAAGATCTGGACCATTTCAGTCCGGCTGCGCGCCGGGGCGGCCGGCCTCGACGTGGAAGCGGGCGGCGATGGCCACCGGGCTGTTCGCATCGAGCGGGTCCGCGACCGCCATCAGCCGCGCCTGCAGGGAGGCGGCCGACAGGCTGAAGCTGACGTAGCCGCGCTGGTCGGCACGCGCAAACCGCAGGTGCGGGTTGAAGCCGCGCGCGGCATCGATGCGCGCCTGCTCCAGGCCCTGGCTGGTGATCGACGTGCCGCAGAACTCGGTGGCCAGTGTGGCCGAGCGCGGGTCGGCGAAGTCGGCCTTGAGGTCGGACACGTAGTGCGCATGGACATCACCGCCGAGCACCACCGCGCCGCCGAGCTTGCGCGAGGCCAGGTCGTTCAGCAGCCGCTGGCGAGCCGGCGCGTAGCCGTCCCAGCCGTCGGTCCAGTACTGGCCGCCGTCGGCGCCGGCAGGGTCTGACCAGGCGAAGCGGGACATCAAAGTCTGCTGAGCCAGCAGGTTCCACGGATGGCCGCTGCTCCAGGCGCCGGCGAGCCAGCGCTCCTGCGCCTCGCCGAGCAGCGTGCGGCGCGGGTCGGCAAGGCTGGCGCAGTCCTTCAGCGCGACGGTGTTGGAGCCGCCGCGGCCCGGCCTGGGGCAGGCCTGCGGGTCGCGCCACTGGCGGTCGTCCAGCAGCAGGATGCGGGCGAGCCGGCCCCAGTCGTGCGCGCCGTAGATCCGCGATTCGGCACCGGGCGCGTCCAGGCGCGGCCGCATGCTCCTGGGCAGGGGCAGGTGCTCCCAGTACGCCTGGTAGGCCGCGGCGCGCTGGGCCGGGAACCAGGACTGCAGCTGGTTGCCCTGCAGGCCGGCGTAGTCGTTCTCGACCTCGTGGTCGTCCCACACCAGCAGCCACGGGAAGGCGGCATGAGCGGCTTGCAGCTGCGGGTCTCGCTGGTAGGTGGCGTAGCGGGCACGGTAGTCGTCCAGCGTCCGCAGCCAGCTGCCTTCGTGAAAGCGCGGCGCCGTGGGTGGCGAGGGGTACTCGTAGATGTAGTCGCCCAGGAAGAGCAGCAGGTCCAGCGGCTCGCTGGCCGCCTGCCGCCAGGCGGCGTAGCGGCCGTGGTCGTAGCGCTGGCAGCTGGCGATGGCGAAGTTCAGCGTCGCCTCGGCATCCGATGCCGGTGCGGTGCGCGTGCGGCCGATGGCACTGCGGGCGCCCAGCGCCTCGAAGCGGTAGAAGTACCAACGGCCCGCGTCCAGCCCGGCGGGCTCGGCGTGAACGCTGTGGCCCCAGGCCGCTTCGGCGTTCTCGGTGCCACGGGCGGCGATGTCGCGGAAGGCCTCGTCGCGGGCGACCTCCCACCGTACCTCGACCCGTTCCGGCAGGGCCGGGCCGGTGAGCAGGGTCCACAGCACCATGCCGTCCGGCCGCGGAAATCCGCTGGAGACGCCGAGCTCGAAACGCGGCTGGTCCGCGGCCAGCGCGTGGCGCAAAAAGGCGGGCGCGGCGCCGGCGGCAAGTGCGGCCGCCAGCAGCGCGCGGCGGCGGGGATCGGTTCGGCGGTCAGGCCCGGCAGGCGGGCGAGGCAGGGCGTACGTCAAGGCACCGGCTCGGGACGCCGCATCGCGGCGGGCGGCCGAGCTTACCTTGCGGCCTGCGCCGCCGGCAGCGGATCAGCGGACGAGCGCGGCTTCGAGTTCGGCGAAGCTGCGCGACACCGGGCCGGTGGCGAGATCGACGCCCAGCGCCGTCTCCAGCCGGCGGGCGGAGAACAGCCCGCGGATGCGGCTGGCCTTGGCTTCGCTGCGCTCGGCCACCAGCAGATAGGCCAGGCCGTGGGCTCGCATGGTGGCGGCCACGTTGCCGAGGCGGCTGTGCTCGACCTGCCAGGCGTCGACCACCAGCCAGTCGCTGCGCGGATGCATCACCTGCTCCAGCGTCAGCTCCTCGAGGGCGATGTGGTCGGCGAGGGCGCGCAGCAGCGGACGCTCGCCTTGCAGGTCGTCGGCGGTGACCAGGCCGACGAGCTCTCCGCCCAGGCCGGTGACGAAGGCCATGCGCACGCCGGCGCGCTGCATCACGTGCAGCGTCGGCGCGATGGCGTCGTGCTGGTCGACGGTGACGCAGGACGATAGGCCCAGGTCGGTCATCAGGCTGGTGGCGGCGTCGGTCAGGGTCGCGCGGGGGGCGAAGGCGGCCAGCTGCAGGGGGCCGGAGACGGGCGTCAGCGGCAGGCGTTGGAACTCGGCGAGCGAGGGCATGTGATGCCTTTCGGTGGTTCGAATGCCTGCAGCTTGTGACTCGCCGCATCAGGGCCGCATAAGGACACGCTGGCGAAAACGAAGAAGCCCGGGCGGCGCCGGGCTTCTTTACGCAGCAGCAATGTGGCTCAGGCGACGCGCCGCAGCTTGGCCCTTGCCGGCGTGCCGCCGAGCACGCCTCCGAACAGGTCCTTCGGGTCGTCCAGGCGCGGCACCAGGTCGATCTGGCGCGCGCCTTCGCGCTGTTCGTTCAGCAGCAGGTGCAGGAAGCGCAGGGCGGAGAAATCCTCCAGCGCGAAGCCGACCGAATCGAAGATGGTGACCTGCGCGCCGCTGGTGCGGGCGCTGTGGCCCGAGGCGACGATGTCGGCGAACTCGGTCACCGGGAAGTCGGCCGGCAGCTGCTGGATCTCGCCTTCGACGCGCGACTGCGGCTCGTACTCGACGATGACGCGTGCATCCGGGCGCAGCAGGATGTCGCGGTGCAGCTCGGTCTTGCCGGGGCAGTCGCCGCCGACGCCGTTGATGTGCACGCCGGGCCGGATCATGGCCGGCTCCAGGATCACCGCATTGCGCTTGTCGGCGGTGACGGTGGTGATGATGTCGGCGCCCATCGCGGCCTCGCCGGTGGAGGCGCAGCGGATGATGGCCAGGTCGGCCAGCTCGGGCAGGGCGCGCAGGTTGCGTTCCAGCTTGGCGGTGGCCTGCGGATCCACGTCGTACAGGCGCAGCTCGCGGATGCCCATGATGCGGTGGAAGGCGATCGCCTGGAAGTCGCTCTGGGCGCCGTTGCCAATCAGTGCCATCACCCGGCTGTCGGGCCGCGCCATCCACTTCGCGGCCAGGGCCGACATGGCGGCCGTGCGCAGCGCGGTGGTCACGGTCAGCTCGGACAGCAGCACCGGGTAGCCCGTGTCCACATCCGCCAGCACGCCGAACGCGGTGACGGTGAGCAGGCCTTCGGAGGTGTTCTTCGGGTGGCCGTTGACGTACTTGAAGGAGTACAGCTGGCCGTCGGAGGTGGGCATCAGCTCGATCACGCCCACGTCGGAGTGGCTGGCCAGGCGGGCGGATTTCTCGAACTGGGCCCAGCGGCGGTAGTCCGATTCAATCTCGGTGGCCAGGCGTTCGATGAAGGTGCCGGGCCCGATCTGCTGGACCAGGCGCTGGATGTCGGCGATGCCGATGTAGTCGACCATGGGACTCTCGTCTTGCGGTTGGTGGGCCTGGGTGTCTCGAATGGGCTCTCACTCGCCGATGGGGTGGGTGAGTGAGTGCCAACAGCGTCGGTCGCGGCCCCCGAACAACGCCTTGAACTGGATTGTCTTCAGGTGTGAAGCCAACAAGAAGACAACAAACTGTGCAATCTGATCGAAGCTTTGAGCAGAACGCTAGAATGGCTTGGCACTTTGATCATTTGCCATGGACGACGTCGACCACCAACTGCTGAGCCTGCTTCGGGAAGATGCCCGGGCCTCGGTGGCCTCGCTGGCCAAGTCGCTGCGGGTCGCGCGCGGCACGGTCCAGAACCGCATCGCCAAGCTCGAGGGCAACGGCACCATCGTCGGCTACACCGTGCGCCTGAAGCCGCAGACCGAGACCAACCGCATCGCGGCCCTCATGACCATAGCGGTCGAGGGCAATGCCGCCGACTCGGTCATCCGCGCGCTGCGAGGTGACCCGGCGGTCCAGACCTTGCACACCACCAACGGCCGCTGGGACATCGTGGCCGAGCTTCGAGCCGACAGCCTCGAGGCCTTCGACCGCGTCCTCAGCCGCATCCGACTCATCGAAGGCATCGCCCACACCGAGACGAGCCTCTTGCTCTCCACCCACAAACTGTGAAATGCGACCCCCACGCTCCCTTCCGGTCGCTGCCCCCCGAGGGGGCTTTTGCAGCGGACCGGCAGAGCCGGATCCGCGCAAATCCCTTGGTTGGGTCGGCGCGGTTCGGAAGTTGACACTATGAATGCTCCCGCGACGCTGAATTCGGCCCAGATGGAGGCCGTGCAGTACCTGCGTGGCCCTTGCCTCGTGCTGGCCGGCGCCGGCTCGGGCAAGACCCGCGTCATCACCCACAAGATCGCGCGCCTGCTGCAGGCCGGCCTCGCGCCCAGGCAGATCGCCGCCATCACCTTCACCAACAAGGCGGCGATGGAGATGCGCGAGCGCGCCAAGGCGCTGGTGGGCCCTCGGGCCGCCAAGGATCTGGCGATCAGCACCTTCCACTCGCTGGGCGTGCGCATGCTGCGCGAGGACGGCGAGCAGCTGGGCCTGAAGCAGAACTTCTCCATCCTCGATTCAGACGACGTGCTCGGCGTGATCCGCGACGCGGGCGCCTGCACCGACAACGCGATGGCCAAGCGCTGGCAGTGGACGATCAGCCTGTGGAAGAACCAGGGCCTGGACAGCAGCGGCGCACTCGCCGCGGCCAAGGACGACGACGAGCGCGTCGCGGCCCGGGTGATGGCCTTGTACGAAGAGCGGCTCGCGGCCTACCAGGCGGTGGACTTCGACGACCTGATGAGCCTGCCGCTCAAGCTCGTCACCCGCTGCGCCGAGGCGAAGGCCAAGTGGCGCAGCTTCTTCGGCCATGTGCTGGTCGACGAATACCAGGACACCAACGCCGTGCAGTACGAGCTGCTGAAGTCCCTGGTGGATCACCCGGACGAGCTCCAGCGCGGCATGTTCACCGCGGTGGGCGACGACGACCAGAGCATCTACGGCTGGCGCGGCGCCACCATCGAGAATCTCAAGCGCCTGCCCGAGGAGTTCCCCCAGCTCAAGGTCATCCCGCTGGAGCAGAACTACCGCTCGACCAGCGCCATCCTGCGCGCGGCCAACGAGGTGATCGCCGGCAACCCGAAGATCTTCCCGAAGAAGCTGTGGAGCGAGCACGGCGAGGGCGAGCCGGTGCGTGTGGCCGAGTGCGACGGCGAGGAGCACGAGGCCGAGCGTGCGGTGGCCCGCATCCAGGCCCTGCGCGGCAACGACGCGCGCATCAAGTTCAGCGACTTCGCCATCCTCTACCGCGCCAACCACCTGGCCCGCGCCTTCGAGCAGAAGCTGCGCGCGGCGCAGATCCCGTACAAGGTCTCGGGCGGGCAGAGCTTCTTCGACAAGGCCGAGATCAAGGACCTGTGCGCCTGGCTGCGCCTGCTGGTGAACCAGGACGACGACCCGGCCTTCCTGCGTGCGGTGACCACGCCCAAGCGCGGCATCGGCCACACGACGATCGGCAAGCTGGGAGAGTTCTCGGGCAAGTGGAAGACCAGCATGTTCGAGGCCTTGTTCGCCGAGAGCCTCGGCACCGCGCTGCCGGCCAAGGCGATAGGCTCGCTGCACGAGTTCGGACGCTACGTGAACGACCTCGAGCACAAGGCCCGCACGACCGTCGGCGCCGAGGACGCGAAGGCGCTGCTGATGGGCTGGCTGAAGGACATCGGCTACGAACAGCACCTGTACGACAGCGAGGACAGCGAGAAGTTGGCCGCCTCGCGCTGGTCCAACGTGATGGACTTCGTCGACTGGGTGGCCAAGCGCTGCGGCGGCGAGATCACGCAGGAAGGCGGCACCTTCGAGACCGAGAAGAAGAGCGTGCTCGACGTGGCCCAGACCATCAGCGTGATCCTCTCGCTGGCCGAGCGCGGCGACGAGCAGGACCAGGTGGTGCTGTCCACCCTGCACGCGAGCAAGGGCCTGGAGTGGCCGCACGTGGTGCTGGTCGGCGTCAACGAGGGCTTGCTGCCCTTCAAGGCGGACGAGGAGGAGATGACGCCCGAGCGCCTGCAGGAGGAGCGGCGCCTCATGTACGTCGGCATCACGCGCGCCCAGAAGACGCTGGTGGTGAGCACCCTGCGCCGTCGCAAGAAGGGGCGCGACACGGTGGCCGGCGTCCCCAGCCGCTTCATCGCCGAGATGAAGCTCGACCAGGCGCGGGCCGGCGAGGATCCCAAGGATCGCCTGAAGCGCCTGCGCGCCGAGCTGGCCGCCAAGGCGGCCCCGGCCTCATCCGCGGCCGAATAGCGCCGTCGCTAACGCGAAGCCGATGCCCGTCAGCGCCAGCGAGCCCAGCAGGTGGATGCCGGCGGCGCCCAGGGCCCAGCCATATTGCTGGCGGCCCATCAGCGTGACCACTTCCAGGGAAAAGGTGGAGAAGGTCGTCAGCCCTCCCAGGAAGCCGGTGATCGCCAGGAGGCGCCATTCCAGGGGTATTTGCGGATGGAGCTGGAAGAAGGCGCTGGCCAGGCCGACCAGCAGGCCGCCGATGAGGTTGGAGGCCAGCGTGCCCAGCGGCACCGTGGGAAACAGCGGGTTGAGCCAGCCGCCCAGTCCGAAGCGCAGCAGCGCCCCCATTCCTGCCCCGGCGAATACCGCCAACAACGCCAGCCCGCTCATGTTCTTTTCCTTTCGCGCGGCATTATGTCGAGCGTCCGCACGTCCTGATGCCATCCTGACGCCGCCGAGGTTAGCCTCGCAGGGATGAACGCCGTCATGCTCGGCCTGAACCAGGGGCTCTACACCGTGATCGCCGCGCCACGGCGCGCCAGCTGGCGCGGCCGCGTGGCCGGGGGGGCCGGGGCCGCGGTCCTCTGGGCAGCGGCGTGGGGCGGGGCGACCGTCCTGGACCACCACGTCGATCTGGCCAACCAGGCGATGCTGTTCGTCATCGCCTCGGTGGTGGCCAGCATCTGGTTGTCGGCCCCGGCCGCCTTCGCCTTCGCGCTGGCCTGCATGCTCAGCTTCAACTGGGGCTTCGTTCCGCCCCGGGGCAGCCTGGAGGTCGACTTCGAGCGACACGCCGTGCTGCTCGCGGCCATGCTGGCGGTGAGCTGGCTGATCGCCGGGCTGGTCTGGCGCCTGCGCGCGCAGGCCACCGCAGCGCGTGATGCGGCGCGCTGGGCGGGCCGCTTGCAGGCGCTGGGCGAGGCCCTGCGCGACAGCGCCGAGCCGGCCGACCAGGCCCGGCCGGTCGCCGAGGCGCTGGCCGATCTGGGGGGCGCTCCGGCCGCCCTCATGCTGCTGCACGATGAACTCCCGCCGGCCGACAGCGCCGAGGCTGTGCGCGTGCAGGGGACCATCGACGCCGACGAGCGTGCCGGCCTGTGGCTGTGCCTCAGGCAATCGCAGTCCTTCGGTCCCGGCACCGGGCGCCACACCGAGCAGCCGGCGTGGTACCTGCCGCTGCGTTCGCGCGGTGGCAGCCATGGCGCCGCCCTCGTCCGGCTGGCGGACCCCGGCTCGGCGAGCGAGATCTGCCGCATCCGGGCCCAGGCGCTGTGCGACCTGCTCGGCGTCGCCTTGCAGCGCGCGACCCTGGCGCGACAGAGCGAAGCGGCGCGCGAAATGGCGCAATCGCAAGGCGTGCGCAATGCCCTGCTCGCCTCGATCTCGCACGACTACCGCACGCCGCTGGCGGTCATCCTCGGCGCGGCTTCGTCCCTGCAGGACCAGGGGGAGCGCCTGTCAGCTTCGCAGCGTGCGCACCTGGCGACGCAGATCGTCGACGAGGTCCGCCTCCTGTCGCGCATGACCGACAACACGCTGCAGCTGGCCCGCCTCGATGCGCCTGGCGTGACGCTGCGGCTGGATTGGGAGTCGTCCGAGGAGATCGTGGGCACCGCCCTGGCCCATGCCCGTCGCCTTGACAATGACCATCGGGTGCGCGCCCGCCTCGAGCCGGGCTTGCCCTTGCTGCGTTGCGACGCCATGCTGTTGTCCCAGCTGCTGGACAACCTCGTGGACAACGCCTTGAAGTACAGCACCGGCCCGGTCGAACTGGTGGTCCGCCACCAGGCGGCCCTGCCCGGCGAGACCGGCGCCGCACACGTCGTGATCGCCGTTCGCGATCGCGGCGCCGGTGTGGCGCCGGCGGACCGACGGCGGGTGTTCGAGGTCTTCCAGCGCGGCCATGCGGCCGGTGCGCCCGGTGCCGCCCGAGGCGTCGGCGTCGGCCTGGCGGTGTGCCGCGCGATCGCCCGCGCCCATGGCGGCGAGCTGCGGCTTCGCCCGCGGGCGCACGGGGGCACCAGCTTCGAACTCTGGTTGCCGGTCGTGACGCCGCCCGCGGAGGCCGCCGAATGATGAGGGTGCTGTTGGTCGAGGACGACCGCGAACTGCGCACGACCCTGCGCGACGCCCTGGCCCTGGAAGGCTACGACGTGTCGACGGCGGCCAGCCTGAGCGAAGGCCTCGCGCTGTGGACCCATGCCCGCAGCGGCCCGGACCTGGTCGTGCTCGACCTGGGCCTGCCCGATGGCGACGGAGAGACGCTGCTGGCCGCGCTGCGGCGCCGCGAGTCGACGCCGGTGCTGGTGATCTCCGCCCGCCAGGCCGACGGCCAGAAGATCCGCCTGCTCGATGCCGGGGCAGACGACTACCTCGTCAAGCCCTTCAGCGTGGGCGAGTTGCTGGCCCGGATGCGGGTGGCCCTGCGTCACCGTGGGACCGCGCTGAAGCCCGCACTCACGCGGTACGAGGCCGACGACCTGACGGTCGACCTGGCCGCTCACCGCGTCGACCTGCGCGGGGAGGCGGTGCACCTGACGCCGACGGAGTTCAAGCTGCTGGCCCGGCTGGTGCGAAGCGCCGGCCAGGTGGTGACGCACCGCCAGCTGCTGGCCGACGTCTGGGGCGAGGAGTTCACCGAGCACACCCACTACCTGCGCCTGTACATGGGCCAGCTTCGGGCCAAGCTCGAAGCCGACCCCGCCGACCCGCGCCGGCTGTTGACCGAGCCCGGCGTGGGCTACCGCCTCGCCGAAAGCGCCTGACGGGGGTCTGGCGTGGCCAGCGCACGGCCGCTCCGAAGCGGCCGCGCACCCTCTCGGAGGGTGGCTGCGGTACTCCGCAGCCGGGTGTCGCAGTTCGGCGGCCGCGCACCCCCTCGGAGGGTGGCTGCGGTACTCCGCAGCCGGGTGTCACATCTTCACAAATCTTTATGCGTTCCTGACGGGGGGGTGAAGACCATCGGGGCTGTTCCATCCCGAAGAAGGTCTTTCATGAGTTCGATCGCAGCCACGGCCGAGACGCCGGCCGCCCACTTGCAGCGCTCGTCGCTCGGGGCGCTCACGCTGGGGGCGATCGGCGTGGTGTATGGCGACATCGGCACCAGCCCGCTCTACACGGTCAAGGAGATCTTCTCGCCATCGACCGGCGCGGCGCTGACGCCGGACAACGTGATCGGCGCGGTGTCGGTGATCTTCTGGGCGTTGATGTTCGTCGTCACGTTCAAGTACGTGGTCCTGATCCTGCGTGCCGACAACCGGGGCGAAGGCGGGGCGCTGGCCCTGACCGCGCTGGCAGCCCATGCGGTCGCGGGCAAGCCGCGGCTGCGCCAGGTGCTGCTGCTGCTGGGCGTCTTCGGTGCCACGCTTTTCTACGGCGACAGCGTGATCACGCCGGCCATCTCGGTGCTGGGCGCGATGGAGGGGCTGGAGATCGTCTCCGAGGACCTCAAGAGCTGGATCCTGCCCTTGTCCATCCTGATCCTGGTCGGGCTGTTCGTCGTGCAGCGCTTCGGCACCGCCGCCGTCGGCCGGCTGTTCGGGCCGGTGATCGTGCTGTGGTTCCTCGTGCTGGCGGTGATCGGCATCGTCCACATCGCCGAGCAGCCGCAGATCCTGCACGCCCTGAACCCGCTGCGGGCCTGGCAGTTCCTGCGCGGCAGCGGCTGGCACGTGTTCGCGCTGGTCGGCGCGGTGGTGCTGGCGCTGACCGGCGCCGAGGCGCTTTACGCCGACATGGGTCACTTCGGCCGGCTGCCCATCCAGCTGGCCTGGGGCGCGATGGTCATGCCCTCGCTGGCGCTCAACTATCTCGGCCAGGGCGCCTTGCTGATCGGCGACCCGACGGCGCTCGAGAACCCGTTCTTCCGCCTGTTTCCCGCCGCCTGGGTGCTGCCGATGATCGGCCTGGCGACCCTGGCCGCGATCATCGCGTCGCAGGCCGTCATCTCCGGCGCCTATTCGATGACCCGCCAGGCCATCCAGCTCGGCTACCTGCCGCGCATGACGATCCGCTTCACCTCCGCCCGCGAGATGGGGCAGATCTACCTGCCGGCGGTCAACTGGGTGCTGCTGGCCGGCGTGCTGGGTGCGGTGCTGGGATTCGGCAGCTCTTCGGCTCTCGGCGGGGCCTATGGCATCGCGGTGACGATGACGATGCTGATCACGACCGTGCTGGCCTTCTTCGTGGTGCGCGAGGGCTGGCGCCTGCCGGCGCCGCTGGCCTGGGGGGCGACGGCGCTCTTCCTCGCGGTCGATGGCGTGCTGGTGCTGAGCTGCGCCGTCAAGCTGACCGACGGCGGCTGGTTCCCACTGGCCCTGGGGTTGCTGATCTTCGCCGCCATGAGCACCTGGGCCCGCGGCCGCACGCTGGTGCTGGACAGCATCGAGCGCGACGGCCTGGCGCTCCAGCCCTTCATCGCGAGCCTGGATCCATCGGACCTGCAGCGCAGCACCCGCACGGCGGTCTATCCGGTGGCCAATGCCGAGATGGTCCCGCAGGCCCTGCTGCATAACCTGAAGCACTACCAGGTTCTGCACGAGCGCAACCTCATCGTCACCGTGCACTACGAGGAGGTGCCCTGGGTGCCTTCGGAAGAACGCGTGACGGTGCAGGCGCTGGGCAACGCGTTCTGGCGCGTGAGCCTGCACTTTGGCTTCATGGAAACGCCCGACGTGCCCCAGGCCCTGGCCCAGATGGACAAGCAGGGCCTGCTGCGGGTCCCCGCCTTCGAGACCAGCTACTTCCTCAGCCGCGAGACCGTGGTGCCGACGCCCGGCGCCGGCATGATGACCTGGCGCGAGCGCGTCTTCGCCGCCATGTCGCGCAATGCCAAGAGCGCCGCCGAGTACTTCCGCCTGCCCGACAACACCGTGGTCGAACTCGGCACCCGCGTGCAGATCTAGACCCAGTGGCGTGCGCGGATCCGGCTCTGCCGGTCCGCTGCGCCCCTCTCGCCAGGTCGGCGCCGCCTTCCGAGCGCGCGCAGCGCCGCTCCCCTCCAGGGCGTGCGCGGATCCGGCTCTGCCGGTCCGCTGCGCCCCTCTTGCCAGGTCAGCGACGCTTTCCGAGCGCGCGCAGCGCCGCTCCCCTCCAGGGCGTGCGCGGATCCGGCTCTGCCGGTCCGCTGCGCGAGCCCCCTCGGGGGGCAGGCCCCGGCAGGGGCCGTGGGGGCACCATGTCACGAGCCCCCTCGGGGGCAGGCCCCGGGAGGGGCCGTGGGGGCCAACTATTCATACGTTTCGGCGTTGGGGTCCGTGGCTTCGAGTTCGTAGGCGGCGGCCAGCATCGCCAGCCGGCCGATCACGCCGTACATGTAGAAGCGGTTGGGAGCGCTGGCGCCCGGCTTCGCGCCCGGCTTGGGCAGGTGGTGGCTCTCGGCGAAGGCCAGCGGCACATAGCTCGCGCCCGGGGAGTTCAGGTTCTCGTCGATGCCGCGGTCGGCGTGGATTCGGTAGAAGCCACCGACGACGTAGCGATCGATCATGTAGACCACCGGTTCGGCCACCGCGTCGTTGACGCGCTCGTAGGTAGGCACGCCCTCCTGGATGATGACCTCGGTCACCGTCTGGCCGTCCTTGGCCGCGGCCATCCTGTCGGTGGTGCGGCGGTTGATGTCGTCCAGCTCCTTGACGTCGCGCACGGTCATGATGCCCATGCCGTAGGTGCCGTTGTCGGCCTTGACGACCACGAACGGCTTCTCGTTGATGCCGTATTCCTTGTGCTTGCGGCGGATCTTGGACAGCAGCGCGTCGACGTTGTCGCGCACGCAGTCCAGGCCCTGGCCGGCCGCCCAGTCGACCTGGCCGCAGCGGGTGTACATCGGGTTGATCAGCCACGGATCCATGCCCAGCAGCTTGGCGAACTTCTTGGCCACTTCCTCGTAGGCGTGGAAGTGGTGGGTCTTGCGGCGCATGCCCCAACCCGCGTGCAGCGGCGGCAGCAGGTACTGCTCGTGCAGGTTCTCCAGCACCTTGGGCACGCCGGCCGACAGGTCGTTGTTGAGGAGGATGGTGCAGGGGTCGAAGTTCTTCAGCCCCAGTCGACGGCGGCTGCGCTCCAGCGGCTCGAGCGTGAGGTGGCTGCCGTCGGGCAGGTCCAGCGTGGTGGGCTCGGTGATCGATTCGTCCAGCGTGCCCAGCCGCACGTTCAGTCCGGCCAGCGAGAAGATCTGGATCAGCCGCTGCAGGTTCATCAGGTAGAACTTGTTGCGGTCGTGCTTCTCGGGCAGCAGCAGCAGGTTCTTGGCCTCGGGGCAGATCTTCTCGATCGCCGCCATCGCCGCCTGAACCGCCAGCGGCAGCATGTCGGGGGTCAGGTTGTTGAAGCCGCCGGGGAACAGGTTGGTGTCCACCGGCGCCAGCTTGAAGCCGGCGTTGCGGATGTCCACCGAGCTGTAGAACGGCGGCGTGTGCTCCATCCACTCGAGCCGGAACCAGCGCTCGATGGCCGGCATCGACTCCAGGATGCGCTGCTCCAGTTCGTTGATCGGGCCGGTGAGCGCGGTGACGAGGTGCGGGACCATGGCGTGGACGAGGCGGCGGTGGAGGATCGATTCTGTCAGATGGGGTCGGGCGCCCCGTTTGGCAAGGGTGCCGGCGACGGCCGCGATGCAGGCGCAAGGAAAGCGAATCGCGCCATGAAAAAGGCCGCCCGAAGGCGGCCTGGGCTGGAATCGAGGGGACTCGAATCAGCGGTTGTAGGCGGTCTCGCCGTGCGAGGTGATGTCCAGGCCCTCGCGCTCTTCTTCCTCGGTGACGCGCAGGCCGATCACCAGGTCGACGATCTTGTAGCAGACGAAGGACACCACGCCGGACCAGACCAGGGTCAGGCCGACGCTCTTGGCCTGGATCAGGAACTGGTCGAAGATGCCGTTGGAGCCGACCGTGGCGGTGACCCAGTCGGTCACCAGGCCCGGGCCGCCGAGCGCCTGGTTGTTGAAGATGCCGGTCAGCAGGGCGCCGACGATGCCGCCCACGCCGTGCACGCCGAACACGTCCAGCGAGTCGTCCGCACCGATCAGCTTCTTCAGGCCGTTCACGCCCCACAGGCAGGCGAAGCCGGCGACCGCGCCGACGACCAGCGCGCCGACGATGCCGACGTTGCCGGCGGCCGGGGTGATGGCCACCAGGCCGGCCACGGCACCGGAGGCCGCACCCAGCATCGAGGCCTTGCCCTTGTGCAGCGCTTCACCGGCACACCAGGCCAGCACCGCCATCGCGGTGGCCGAGAAGGTGTTCAGGAAGGCCAGCGCGGCGCTGTTGCCGGCTTCGAGGGCGGAGCCCGCATTGAAGCCGAACCAGCCCACCCACAGCAGCGAGGCACCGACCATGGTCAGCGTCAGCGAGTGCGGGGTGAAGGCTTCCTTGCCGTAGCCGATGCGCTTGCCGACCATGATGGCGCCCACCAGGCCTGCGACCGCAGCGTTGATGTGCACCACGGTGCCGCCGGCGAAGTCCAGCGCGCCCCACTGCCAGGCCAGGCCGGCCTTGGCGTTCATCGCGTCGACCACTTCCTTGCCGGTGTAGGCGTCCGGACCCATCCAGAACCAGACCATGTGGGCGATGGGCGCGTAGCTGAAGGTGAACCACAGCACCATGAACATCAGCATGGCCGAGAACTTGATGCGCTCGGCGAAGGCGCCGACGATCAGGCAGCAGGTGATGGCCGCGAAGGTCGCCTGGAAGACGACGAACACGAGCTCGGGGATCACCACGCCCTTGCTGAAGGTCGCGGCGTTGGCGAAGGAGCCGGTGGCCGGGTCGAAGATGCCCTTCAGGAACAGCCGGTCGAAGCCGCCGATGAAGGCGTTGCCCTCGGTGAAGGCCAGGCTGTAGCCGTAGATCACCCACAGCACGGTGATGAGCGAGAAGGTGACGAACACCTGCATCAGCACCGACAGCATGTTCTTGCTGCGCACCAGGCCGCCGTAGAACAGCGCCAGGGCGGGGATGCTCATCATGATCACCAGCGCGGTGCAGATGAGCATCCAGGTGGTGTCACCCTTGTTCGGCACGGGGGCCGGGGCGGCCGAGGCGGCCTCTGCAGGGGCGGCGGCCGCGGCCGCGCCCGTGGTGGCGGCCGGCGCGCTGGCCGTGGCGGCGGCGGGCGCCGAGGCGGCGCCGTCCTGCGCGGCGCTGACCCCGGCAAATCCCAGGGCGGCGAGCCCCAAGGCGAGGGAGACGAGGAATTTTCTCATGATCGGGTTGTCTCGGTCGATATGTAGTTAGAGGGCGTCCTTGCCGGTCTCGCCGGTGCGGATGCGCACGACCTGCTCGAGCGCGGTCACGAAGATCTTCCCGTCGCCGATCTTGCCGGTGCGGGCCGAGGCCTCGATCGCCTCGATGACGCGATCGACGAGCGCATCGTCGATGGCCGCCTCGATCTTCACCTTGGGCAGGAAGTCGACCACGTACTCCGCGCCGCGGTACAGCTCGGTGTGGCCCTTCTGACGGCCGAAGCCCTTGACTTCGGTCACCGTGATGCCTTGCACGCCGATGGCGCTCAGGGCCTCACGCACTTCGTCCAGCTTGAACGGCTTGACGATGGCGGTCACCATCTTCATGGTTGCTTGCTCCTAGGTTAGGGCTTCAGAAGTTGTACTTGACGCCGACGACCGTGCGCGTGCTGCCGAGGTCGTTGCCGAACTTGTCGACGTAGTTGGGCGTGCTGGTGCCGACGAAGGAAAGGCTGGGCACCAGGCCGTTGAAGTCCTTGCTGAACGTCAGCGAGTAATCGTTGTAGCTGGCGGCCGGGACGTTCTCGACGCGCTGGTGGCCGGCGTGCGGCGTGATGGAGATGCCGTACGGGCCTTCGATCGTGGCGGCGATCTCGAGGTACCAGCTGCTCTTGGAGTCGGCGAAGCCGAACAGGTTGGTCAGGCTGTGCGAGTACTTGGCCGTGACGACGTCGTAGGTCAGCGCGCCGTAGAGCTCGGTCGTGTTGGTGCTGGGGTGCAGGTCATTGCCGGGGTACTGGTAGGTCAGCGCGCCGACGTCCAGCGTCAGGCCCTTGTAGACCTCGCCCTTCCAGCCGCCGTAGACGTCGATCTCGACGTCGGCGCCACCGCCGGCATCCTTGATCCAGCTGATCTGCGATGCCCAGGTCCCGACATAGAAGCCGGCGGGCAGGCCCAGGTCGATGCCCGCCTGCACCGCGGGGTTCAGCCGGCTCTGCGAAATGCCGCGGTATCGGTACTCGCTGACGGCGCCGACGTTGTATGCCAGCGAATAGTCGTCCGCGAAGGCAGCCGTCGGGGCCAGTGCGCCGGCCGTCAGTGCGGCCGCCATGAATGCCAGGGTCTTGCTCGTCATCTTGTGTCCACTCCTCAAACAAAAAAGCTCCCGGGCCAGCTCTGCAGCTTCCGTGCCACGACCGGGCCGGTGCATGGACGGCGGGCCCGGCGCAACTCGGTGCGTGAATGCCGGCCGAAGGCGCACCTTCATGGTGATTGGTGGTGTGTGCGCACCAATCGTGTGCGACGAGAGGGGTCCCCCAAGCGGGGGGAAGCCCCGGGCGAACTGGCTCCGCACAATCCCGGGGACATTCAAAGGGGGAACGATGTCGTTGGCCGTTGTCGCCAGCCGCGCCCTGGACGGGCTGGCGGCGCCCGAAGTGCGAGTGGAAGTGCACCTGGCCAATGGGCTGCCCCACTTCACGCTGGTCGGCCTGGCCGACACCGAGGTCAAGGAGGCGCGCGAACGCGTGCGGGCCGCCCTGGCGGAGAGCGGTTTCGCCTTCCCGCACAACAAGCGCATCACCGTCAACCTCGCGCCGGCCGACCTGCCCAAGGAGTCGGGTCGCTTCGACCTGCCCATCGCGCTCGGCATCCTGGCTGCGCAGGGCATCGTCGATGCCAGGCGCCTGGCGGGTGTCGAGTTCGCCGGCGAGCTGTCGCTGGCGGGCGAACTGCGTCCCGTGCGTGGTGCGCTGGCACTGGCCCTCGCGGCCCGCGAGGCAGCGCCGCGCCCGATCCTGGTGCTGCCCACCGCGAGTGCAGCCGAGGCGGCGCGGGTGGAAGGCCTCGACATCCGAGCCGCGCGCCATCTCGCGGAGGTGGTCCAGGCCCTGCAGCCCGTGCCAGGCGAAGTTGCCGGCGCGGCGGCGCCCGATCTGCCGCGTGCCCGCCCCGAAGCGGCCCGCCAGCCGGCGACGGGGCGCGACCTTCGCGACGTGAAGGGCCAGACCGTCGCCAAGCGCGCGCTGGAGATCGCCGCCGCCGGCGGCCACAGCCTGCTGCTGGTCGGCCCGCCAGGCACAGGTAAGTCGATGTTGGCCCAGCGCCTGCCCGGCCTGCTGCCGCCGATGGACGATGACGAGGCGCTGGCCACGGCGGCCCTGCAGAGCATTTCGGTGGGGGGCTTCGAGGCGGCCCAGTGGCGGGTGCGGCCGGTGCGCGCGCCACATCACAGCGCGAGCGCGGTGGCGCTCGTCGGGGGCGGCTCGCCTCCGCGTCCGGGCGAGATCTCCCTGGCGCACGGCGGCGTGCTCTTCCTCGACGAACTCCCCGAGTTTCCCCGCATGGCGCTGGAGGCCCTGCGAGAGCCCCTGGAGACCGGCCACATCACCATTTCACGGGCCGCGCGCCAGGCGCACTACCCGGCGCGGTTCCAGCTCGTGGCGGCGATGAACCCGTGCCCCTGCGGCTGGCTGGGCGCCTTCGCCGCGACCGGCCGCAGCTGCCGTTGCACGCCCGAGGCGGTCGCCCGCTACCAGGGCAAGCTGTCGGGCCCCCTGCTGGACCGGATCGACATGCAGGTCGAGGTGCCGGCCATCGCACCGGCCGAGCTGATGGCCGCGGCGGACGGTGAGCCGAGCGCCGCGGTGGTCGAGCGGGTGGTGGCCGCAAGAGCGCGGCAGCACGAGCGCCAGGGCGCGGCCAACGGCGCGCTGCCGGCATCGGAGCTGGATGCCGCCTGCCGCCTGGAGCCATCGGCCACGCAATTCCTGCAGGGCGTTGCCGGGCGCCTCGGCTGGTCCGGCCGCAGCCTGCACCGGGTGATGAAGCTGGCCCGCACGATCGCGGACCTGGCCGGGGCGGCCGATGTGGGCATGGCCGCGGTGGCCGAGGCGGTGCAGTACCGGCGGGCCCTGCCGGAGCGTTGATCCCGCCTCAGACGAAACGATCGCGCGCTGCGGCCACGCAGCGTGCACGCCCGGCCGCGTCGCCGGCCCAGCGCACGATGGCCTCGACCCACGCGGCCGGCTCGTTGGGCAGCAACACGCCGTCCACGCCGTCGCGAACGTAGGCCTCGTACGGCGGCACGCGGCTGTAGAGCCCGAGTGCTCCCTGCCGGGTGTAGTCGACGAACTTGACCGGGCCGCGGGCTGCGTTGAACACCCCGGGCAGCAAGGGCGCCAGGCCAATGTCCGCAGGGTGCGCGGCGGTGTGGGCGAGGTAGCTTTCCCAACGCATGGGGTGCAGGACCGCGACGCGGGGCAGGTCGCGCCACCCGCGGTTCACCGGCAACTCGCCGAACAGCTCGAAGTGCGTGTCGTCCCGGCGACGCTGGACCTCGGCGATCACCGGGCGCAGCCAGTCGATCTCGGCCTGGTGGGACGCGGTGCCGTGGTAGACGATGCGCACCCCGTGCGCGGGCGAGGCCAGCGCGCGCGGCGGCGCGAAGGGCAGCACGGTCGGCGAAGCGGCGGCGTACTTGAGCGCCAGCGCCTCTGTGGCCATCCACCATTGCGCGCCCATCTGTTCGAACCACGGCCGCTGGCGGAACGCGAGCTGGCGGACCTTGCGTTGGTAAGGCGCCGCCAGCTCGGCCAGCGCCCGCTCGTCGAGCAGGTCGTCATCCAGGAACCAGGCCAGGCCGGCCAGGTCTTGGCGCTGGCGCTCCAGCGCATGGCGCCAGGGTGCGTGCAGGTAACGCTGCACGACGACGAAGTCGCCACGCTCTATCTGCCCCGTGCGTGGCGGCTGGCGTGCGTCCATCCGCAGCACCGGCGGACCCAGCATGGCGAGCCAGGGCCCAAGGATGTAGTCGCCGCTGGGGGTGGTGCCTTCCTCCAGCAGCAGGATCCGGCGGGCCGCCGCAGCGTCCTTCGGCGTGCCGGCTGGCGGGATGGGCGGCAGCGTGCGGCCCAGCAGGCGCTGCCACATCAGGCTGTTGCTCCCCTCATGCCGGCTGCCCGGCCAGGCGCGACAGCAGCGCACGCCACTGCGGCAGGCAGACGCGTCTGAGGTCGCAACGTTCGACCACGGTACGGCGGGCCGTCGCGCGCAAGCCTGCATGTCGATCGCGATCCTGCACGGCGCTCTGCACGGCCGCGGCGAGCGCCTGCGCGTCGAAGAAGTCCACCAGGTGGCCGTTGACGCCGTCCTCGACGAAGTCCTCCACCGGCGCCGTCCGGCTCGCGATGACGTGGCAGCCGGCGCTCATGGCCTCGAGACAGCTCCAGGACAGCACGAACGGGTAGGTGAGGTAGACGTGGGCCGCCGAGACCTGCAGCAGCTTCAGGTATTGGGCATAGGCCAGCTGGCCGAGGAAGTGCACGCGCGCAAGGTCCAGCCGTGGGGCGACTTCGTCCAGAAATCGTTGCTTCCAGGTGGTGCCGGCCGGGGCGGCGGCGCCGTAGCTGACGCCATCCCCGCCGACCAGCAGCACCCGGGCATCGGGCAGGCGGCGCTGGATCTCCGGCAGGGCGCGCATGAAGACATGGTAGCCGCGGTAGGGCTCCAGGTTGCGGTTGACGAAGGTGACGACGGGGTCGCCTGCGCGCAGCGTCTCGGGCACTTGCGTGTGGGTGAAGTGCGCGTCGGGATCGGGCCGCACCTGGTCGGTGTCTATGCCGTCGAAGATGACGTCCACGCGGTGCCGGTATTCGGCCGGCAGGCGCGAGGCCTGCCAGGTGGTCGGCGCGACGCCGTGGTCCATGGCCAGCAGCGATTCGACCAGTGCGAGGTTCTTCAGCCGGTGCTTCATGCGCGCTTCGAGCGAGGGCTGGCCGAATTCCGGATCGAAGCCGAAATCCCCGCCCGGCGCGCCGTGGAAGAACTCGAGCAGGCTGACCAGTTTCGCGTCCGGGAACACGTCCTTGACGAACAGCGCCTCGCCCCAGCCGGGGTTGGTGACGACCAGGTCCGGCCGGTAGCCGCCACGGGCCAGGTGCAGCATGGCCGCCGCACAGGCCTCGCCCCGCAGGACCTTGGCTTCGGCCTCGCGCAACAGCGGATGCACATCCTTGCCCGCCGGGCGCCTGACGCCGTAGGCATGCTGGGTGACGCCCGCAGGCGGAGGGCGGCGGTGCATGGCCAGCGCATCGACCCGGTGCCCGGCCGCGGCCAGCGCCGGCGCGAGGTGCCGGAACTGGCCGGGGAAGTTCTGGTGGATGAAGAGGATGTTCATGGCGGGCGCCGAATTGTGTCTTGTGGCAAACACATCACGCCTGGGCCCGATGTGGAGGCGAATCCCCCCAAATTCGTGGAGTGGGTCACGACCGATGGGGGGCAGAATGCAAGCGCGAATGACAAGACACGCGCTGGCCGCCCGGTGCCGGCCGCGGAGGGACCGACGTGCTGATACTTGCTGACAGACCGCTCGGGAGGGTCCTCGAAGGGTCGGATAGAGTTCCGCCTTTGCCGCCGCCCATGGCCGGCAATGCCGCCCACCGACCATGAAACGCAGCTCCTGGCAGATCGAGAAAGCCGTCGTCTTCGCGCTGATGCTGCGCGAGCTGAAGACTCGCTTCGGCAACCGCATGGTCGGGCTGTTCTGGGTGCTGTTCGAGCCGATGGCCAACATCGGCAGCGTGCTCGTGCTCCGCGTGGTCGTGCGCCAGCGCTACACCGGGGTGCAGATCGAGCCGGCGGTGTACCTGGTGGTGGCGATGCTGCCGTTCTTCATCTTCCGCAACATCTGGTTTCGCATGATGTCGGCGGTCGACGCGAACGCCGGCCTGTTCGGCTACCGGCAGGTCAAGCCGGCCGACGCGATGGCGGCGCGCGCCATCATGGAATCGACCATGTACGCGATGATCTTCCTCGCGTTCATGCTGATCTTCGCCTGGATGGATTACCGCTCGGTGCCGTACCAGCCGCTGGAGTACCTGGGCGTCGTCGGACTGTTCATCATGTGGGGCGTCGGCCTGGGCCTGATGTCGGCCGTCGGGGTGAAGAAGTACCCCGCGCTGGACACCTTCCTGCACCTGACCTCGTTCCCGCTGTACATCACCTCCGGCGTGCTGATTCCGGTCAACTCCTTTCCGGCGACCGTCATTCCCATCCTGCTGTGGAACCCGCTGCTGCACATGGTCGAGCTGTCCCGGTGGGCCTTCTTCCCGACCTATCACCCGCTGATGGGCGTGACGGTGGAATACCCGCTCATCTGGGGCCTGGTCGTGCTGTTCCTCGGCGTTTCGCTGTTCTTCGTCAACCGCCAGCGGTTGATGATCCGGGAGTGAGGCCGAGATGATCGAGCTGCGAGGCCTCACCAAGTCCTACCCCACGCCTCACGGGCGCAAGTACGTCTTCAAGGACCTGTCCTTCACGCTGCCCGCCGGCTCGGGCGTCGGATTGATTGGCCGCAACGGCGCCGGCAAGTCGACCTTGCTCAAGCTGCTGGCCGGGCTGGATTCGCCCGACCGCGGCGAGGTCGTCACGAACCAGCGCATCTCCTGGCCGGTCGGCCTGGGCAGCGGCTTCCAGGGTTCGCTGTCCGCCCGCGACAACGTGCGGTTCGTGTGCCGCGTGTTCGGCGCCACCGGCCCGGAGAAGCGCGAGAAGATCGAGTACGTCGAGAAGTTCGCCGAGATCGGCGACTACTTCGACCTGCCGATGCGCACCTACTCGCCCGGCATGAAGTCGCGCGTGGCGTTCGGCATCAGCATGGCCTTCGACTTCGACTACTACCTCATCGACGAGGTGATGGCCGTGGGGGATCCGATCTTCCGCAAGAAGGCGGCGGCGGTGTTCCGGGAGAAGCTGGCGGGCGCCGGCGTGATCCTGGTCTCGCACAACCACAAGGACATCAAGGATTTCTGCAGTACCGTCGTGTTCCTTCACAACGGTCATGCGGCGGTCTATGACGACGTGGACGAAGGTCTCGCGGCGTTCCAGGAGCTACTGAAGGCATCGCAACCATGAAGGCAAAAGCATTCACGCCCCGGCGGCTCAAGATCGCGCTGATCGCGGTGCCCATGCTGCTCGGCGCGATCTACTACACGGTGATCGCAGCCGACCGCTACACCAGCGAGTCGATGATCGCGGTGCAGTCCGCGCTGGTCAGTCCCGGCGTCGGAGGGCCCGTCTCGCTGGGCGCCGGCACCGGGCTGCTCGGCTGGCAGGACACGCTGTACGTGATGGACTACGTGCACTCCACGCCCCTGGCGCTGGATCTCGACCAGAAGCTCGGGCTGCGCAAGCACTACCAGGAGTCCGGCCCGGACCTGCTCTACCGCCTGTGGCCGGGCATCAGCAACGAGTGGTTCGTCAAGTACTTCCGCTCGCGCGTCGAGGTGGAGTTCAGCGATGTCAACGGCCTGCTGACCATCCGCACGCAGGGCTTCACGCCCGAAAAGGCGCTGGAGATCAACCGCGCCATCCTGAATTCGGCCGAGCGCTTCGTCAACGAGTTCTCCCACCGCATCGCCGCCGAACAGATGCTGTTCTCGCAGGGCGAGTTCGATGCCGCCGCCGTGAAGTGGCAAGGGGCCAAGGCCAAGCTCAACGAGTTCCAGTCCACCAACAGGATCCTCGACCCGATCGCCCAGACGACCGCCGCGTCGGCGCTGACCGCGGAGCTGCAGGCCACCGTCGCGCGGCTGGAGGCCGAGCTCAAGAGCAAGCTGTCCTTCATGCAGCCGGATGCGCCGCAGATCGTCACCTTGCGCGAGCAGGTCAATGCGAACCGGGCCCAGCTGGAGGCGGAGAAGGCCCGCACCACCAGCAGCCAGAGCGGCGACCGGCTCGGCACCCTGAACACCAAGTACCAGGAGTTGCTGCTCAACGCGGCCATCGCCGAGGACCAGTACAAGCAGGCCAACGCCGCTCTCGAGGCCGCGCGCATAGAGGCCGCGCGCAAGCTCAAGAGCCTGGTCATCGTGCAGGCGCCGGTGAAGGCCGAGACCGCCGAGTACCCGCGCCGCATCTACAACCTACTGACCTTGCTTGCGCTGTGCGCCATCGTCTACTCGGTGGTCCGGCTGATCGTCGCCACCATCCAAGAACATCAGGACTAACACCATGAACCGACTGTCCGCACGCGCCCTGATCGCTGCCCTAACCTTGAGTGTGCTGGTGCCTTTCGCGGCGGCGCAGACGCAGCAACCCGGCTACGGCACGCCGCCTTCCGGCACCACGACCACCGGCACGACGACGACGAGCGCGACTCCCACGCCCAACACCGGCGTGCCGACGGCCGGCACGGCGGCTTCGCCAACGGCGCCCGTGCCCGTCGGCGCCCCGGTCGTCGCCCCGCCGCAGCCCGCCACGCCCTTGCCGCCGTCGCCGACGAGCACCACGGGCGCCAAGCCCGTCGTCTTCGGTTCGCAGATGTTCTCCGGCCGCTTCGGCGCCGTGACCTTCAGCGGTTTCAATCCCGACTACCAGCTGGCGGTCGGCGACAACGTGCTGGTGCGGCTGTGGGGAGCCATCGTCTACGAGGCAGTCCAGCCGATCGATGCGCAGGGCAACATCTTCATTCCCAACGTCGGTCCCGTGAAGGTCGTGGGCGTGCGCAACGGCGACCTCAACCAACTGGTCGACACCGCGGTGAAGAAGGTGTTCCGCGCCAATGTCGGCGTGTACGCCACCCTGCAGGCGGCACAGCCGGTCAAGGTCTACGTCACCGGTTTCGTGCGCGCCCCGGGCCTGTATGGCGGCCTGTCTTCCGACTCGGTTCTGTACTACCTCGACCGCGCCGGCGGCATCGACCCGGACCGCGGCAGCTACCTGGCCGTCGACGTGATGCGCAACGGCAAGCAGCGCGCACGCATAGACCTCTACCAGTTCCTGCTCAAGGGCAAGATCGAGGCGCTGCAGCTGCAGGACGGCGACACCATCGTCGTGCCGCCGCGCCAGCACTCGGTCGTCGTGTCCGGCGAGGTGCTCAATCCCTACCAGTTCGAGCTGAACAAGCCGCAAGTCACCGCGGCCGAGCTGATGGCCCTGGCCCAGCCCAATCCGAACGCCACCCACATCAGCATCGTGCGTTCGATCGGCGCCGAGCGGCGCAGCGAATACCACCCGATCGAGAAGGCGGGCGAGGTCGTCATCCAGGCGGGCGACGTGGTCGGCGTGACGGCCGACAAGTACCCCGCGACTATCCTGGTGCGAATCGACGGCGCCCACCTCGGCGAGCGCTCCTTCGTCATGCCCTACGGCTCGCGCCTGAAGGACGTGGTCGCCCGCCTGAAGCCGGCACCGCAGGCCAACATCGATGCCCTGCAGCTGTACCGGCTGTCGGTGGCGGCCAAGCAGAAGGAGAGCCTGGACCAGACCCTGCGCGGGCTCGAGGTGGCCGCCCTGACGGCACGCTCCTCGACGATGGAGGAAGCAACGCTGCGCAAGACCGAGGCCGACCTCATCCTGCAGTTCGTCGAGCGCGCCCGCGCCATCGTGCCCAAGGGCCAGGTGGTCCTCGCCAGCAAGGAACAGGCGGGCGAGACCGTGATGGAAGACGGCGACGTGGTCCGCCTGCCCGAGCGCAGCAACCTGGTCGCCGTCAGCGGCGAGGTCACCTTCGCCAACACGCTGATCTACAACCCGAGCTACGACGTCGACCAGTACGTCGACCTCGTCGGCGGCTATACCCAGCGCTCGGACCGCAGCAAGATCCTGCTGCTGCGTCCCGACGGCAGCATCGCGCCGAGCGGCGCCAAGCCGGGCGCGGGCGACGAGATCATCGTGTTCCCGAAGGTCGAGACCAAGTGGGTGGAGGTCGCGCGTGGCATCACGTCGATCCTGTACCAGCTGGCCATCTCGGCCAAGGTGCTGACCACCTTCTGACGGTCAGGGCCGGCCCTCGGGCCGGCCGGCGCAGGCGAGAAGTCGGATCTGGAGGCAGCCTTGTGATCGCAGTACCCAAGCGGGCCTTCGACGCGCAGGTGATGCTGCAAGGCATCCGCCTGGTGCGCGCCGTCGGCCGCCTGTGGGGCAATCGACAGGCGCTGCTGTCGTTCGAGATCGAGCTCACCCGGCACCTGGGGCTGTTCGATCGCGAGCACTACCTCGCGCAGATCGAGCCCAGCGAGCTGCGAGGCATGTCGCCCCTGCGTCACTATGTGCTGATTGGTGACGCGGCCAACCTCTCGCCGACGCCGCTGTTCGACCTGCGCCACTACGACGCACTGTGCGGCCGCCGCCACGTCAACCGGCTGCTGCACTACGGCCTGGTGGCGCGCTTCCGCGGCATGTCGCCGACGCCCTGGTTCGACGCCGAGTACTACCTGCAGAGCAACCCGGACGTCGCGCAGTCGGGCCTCGACGCGCTGGAGCACTTCCAGCGCTGGGGCTGGCGCGAGGGCCGCAGCCCGCTGCCGGGAATAGACATGCGCCGCCTGCTCGGCTCGCAGCCGGGCTTGCGCGTGTCCAAGGGCAATCCGCTGACGCTGTTCGCCAACGGCCACCTGGCGCACCACCTGAAGGGCATGGATCACCGCGAGGCGCGTGTCCCTTCACCGCCGCCGGTGGTCGACGTGGCCGACGTCGACATGCTGGATCCGGCCCGTTGGGCCGGCGTGCAGCCGCGGCCGCGCACGGTCGAGCCGACGGTCGACGTGCTGATCCCCGTCTACGGCGGCGCGCAGGAGACGCTGCGCTGCCTCTACACCGTCCTGACGACGCCGGTGGCCACGCCGCACGAGGTGATCGTCATCAACGACGCCGGCCCCGTGCCCGAGCTGAACGCCATGCTGCGCAGCCTGGCTGGTCGCGGCCTGTTCACGCTGGAGCAGCACCGGGCGAACCAGGGCTTCGTCAAGACGGTCAACCATGGCCTGCGCATGCACCGCGAGCGCGACGTGGTGATCCTCAACAGCGACACCGAGGTCTACAACGACTGGCTCGACCGCCTGCTGCGCCACGCCACCGAGCACCCCCGCCTGGCGACCGTCACGCCGCTGTCCAACAACGCCACCATCTGCAGCTACCCCGAGACGCTGTCGGACAACCGGCTCGGCCTGGAGGTGGGACACGCCGAGATCGACCAGATGGCCGCGGCGGTCAACCCCGGCAAGCACGTGCCCACCCCCACCGGCGTGGGCTTCTGCATGTACATGCGGCGCGAGGCGATCCGCGACATCGGCTTGCTGGACGAGCGCCATTTCGGGCGCGGCTACGGCGAAGAGAACGACTTCTGCCAGCGCGCCATCCGGCGAGGTTGGACCAACGCCATCGCCTGCGACACCTACGTGCGCCACGTCGGCTCGGTCAGCTTCAAGGGCGAAGCGGCCGAGCGCACGGCCAAGGCCATCAAGACGCTGTCGCGGCTGCATCCGCACTACGAAGCCGATGTCGCGCGCCACATCTCCGACGATCCGGCCTGGGTCTACCGGACCCGCATCGACCTGGCTCGCCTGAAGCGCCTGAAGGCCGAACGAAACGTGCTCCTGGTGTGCCACAACCGCGGCGGCGGAACCGAGCGCCATTTGCTGGAGCAGTCGCAGCACCTGCTGGCCCAGGGTGCCGCGGCCTTCGAGTTGCGGCCCTCGCACGAGGCCGGCTGCGTCGCGCTGTTGCATCCCGGCCTCTACGGCCTGCAGAACCTGGCCGCCCTGCCGCTGCACGTCGACGGCATGCTGGAAGAGGCCTTGCGCGAGCTCGCGATCACCGAGATCCACCTGCATCACCTGATCGACTTCCCGAGCGGCACCGCGCAGCACCTGCTCGGCGCCGCCCAGCGGCTGGGCCTGGCTATCCGCCTGGCCGTGCACGACTACTACGCCGTCTGCCCGCGGGTGAACCTCGTCACCCCGGACGGAAGGCACTGCGGCGAGCCGACGACCGCCGATTGCAACCACTGCCTGGCCCAGGATCGCCTGATCGAGCAGACCGGCCCGATAGAGGCCTGGCGCGCCGAGTCCCTGCACCTGCTGTCGGCGGCCCAGCAGGTGGTGGTGCCGTCTTCCGACGTGGCTCGGCGCCTGGCCCAGATGGCGCCGCAGCTGCGCGTCACCATCGAGCCGCACGAGGACGAGCCCCCTCCGCACGAGCTCGCGCCTCCTGTCCTCGCGCCTGGCGAGTCGCTGCGCGTGCTGGTCATCGGCGCGATCAGCCGGATCAAGGGGTATGACGTCGTGCACGGCCTGGCGCATTCGGTCCGGGCCCGGGGCCTGCCCTTGAAGGTCTCGCTGCTCGGCTACTCGATGGACGACCCCCGCCTGGCCGACCAGGGCGTCGCCCTGCTGGGCCGCTACTTCGACAACGAACTGCTCGAAAAGATCAGCGCGGCCGACCCGCACATCGTGCTCATCCCCTCCATCTGGCCCGAGACGTACTGCTATGTGCTTTCCGGCGCCTTGAGGAGCGGCCGGCGCATCGCGGTGTTCGACCTCGGAGCGCAGGCCGAGCGGGCCCGCCGGCATGATCCGCGCCATCTGCTGCTGCCGCTGGAGCTCGCCACACGGCCCGACGAGCTGGCCGACCGCCTGCTCGCCACCGTCTACATCGACTCCGAACCGGCGCAGTGGCGCCCGGCGGCATGAGTCCCACCGCGTCTCGATGAGCTTGTCCTTCTTCCGTTCCTCTTCGCCTGGAATCCCCGCGGCCTCGGCCCCAGCCGTCGCCACTGCCGGCGAGGCGCCGACCCGGCTGGTGATCGAGCGCATCGAAGGCTTGACGGTGGTCGGCTGGGCGGCACGCCCAGGCGGCGCCTGTGCCGAGGTCGTGCTGCTGGTCGACGGCCAGCCGGTAGCGGCGCGTGTCGACCGCATGCACCGGCAGGACGTACTGGATGCCCTGCAGGCCTCAGGCGACACGCCACTGGGCTTCAGGCTTCACCTGCCGGGCGAGGTGTGGCGCCGTGCGGGCGCCGCCCCCGCCCACGTCGAGTTGCGAGCCGATACGCTGCAGGTGCCAGTGGCCTTGCCGGCCTCCATCGAAGTGCTTGTCGAGGCCCTGCGTCACGGCCGCGACGGCGATTGGGAGGATCGTTTTGTCGAGCTGGCATTGCAGGTCCGGCAGCTCGGTGCCCAGGCTGACCTGAAGGCGGATCTTCGCGACTGGCTCGAAGCGCAGGTGCGCCTGCGCGGCGGATGGGCCGTGCTGGACGCGCTGGCCAGCCACGCCGGCGTGGCGCCGCTCGGCCACGTCGAGCGCGTTGACCGAGGCGTCCTCCAGGGCTGGGCGTGCCTGGATTTCCTCGACGACGAGGCCATCGGCCTGAGCTGCAACGGCGAGCCGGTCGACTGCTCGGTCATCCGGGTCGAACGCGCCGACGTGCAGCGCGCCTTGAATTCCGCTCGGCAGCGGCTGGGCTTCGAGATCGAGCTGCCCGCAACACTCTGGCAGCGCGCCGGCGAGTCGGGCGAGCTCGCGCTGAGCGTGTGGGTCGCCGGCCGGCCACTCGGCGCGGCGCCGTGGGTCCTGCGGCGCGAGACGCTGCGCGCCTGGCTGGACCAGCAGCGCGAGGTCGAAGCCTCGGCCCCGGCGGAAGAAACGGCGGACCAGCGCCGCGAACGCCAGTACGCGACCCTTCTTCTCGTCGAGCATGTCTCGGCTGCCGGCCTGTGGGACGGGCTCGACCAGGCCCAGCGCCGCTTCGTGCGCGAACAGGCGCAGCGCTACGGCGTGGGCGCGCTGCTCGCCGATGCACCCGCGGACGAGCCTGCCGCGGATCCGGTCGTCGACGGCGCGGCGACCGACGACTACGCCACCACGGTCGTCTGGCGCCTGCTGCGCGACTTCAACGCTCGTGTGAACCAGGATCCGGCGCAGCCCGAGGCGGCGCTGCAGGCCGTGCTGGCCGACGGACGGGCCACCGGCACGGTCGGCCAGCGGCTGCTCTGGTCGGTCATCCCCTATTTCTGCAGCCTGGGGCGGTATGCGGCGCTGCGGCCTTCCCTGGACGCCGGCCGCCTGCGCCAGCTGGTCCGCACGGAATCCGCCTGGGAGCTTTCGCTGCTCCTGCCCGAAGCGGCCGCCTCCGGTGACTTCCGACTCGCCCGGCTGGCCATGAAGAAGATTGCTGCCGGACGGGCCGGGTGGCTGAACACCGATTGCGTCGCCTTTGCGGTCCGAGCCGCTTTGGCCAGCCACGAGAGCGTGCCGCGCCAGGCGACCGCCGTCTCCGCCTTTCTGCATGGCTTCCTGGATCTGCTGGCGCACCTCGCTTCGGTCGGCTACTGGTCGCGCCTGCACGACGCGAACCTGCTGCAGGGCCTGGCCGCGGTGCTGGCGAACGCGGGGGCGGTCGACGACACCTTGCAGTCGCACGCCGAATGGCTGGCATTGCGGGCCTGCGCACTGGTGCCGGATTTCTGGCGGGCACTGGACGGCGTGGAAGAGCCCGTCGGCGGCTGGCCGCCCGCGCTGCAACGCGCCCGGGCCGGTTTCGAGCAGCTTCGGCAGGCCCTGGCCCGGCCGGAGGAGGTGGACGTCACGGCGCTGACGGCGCTGGTCGAGCCGTTTGCCTGGCTGCGGTCGCTCGAAAACGTGGACGCCGACCTGGTGGCGCGGGAGCTTGCCATGGCCCTCGCTTCCCGCGCCACGACCAGCGTCGCTGCACAGGCCACGGCTGTGCTGCTGCACGAGAGCAACGACCTGCTGCGTCTGGCGGCCAGCCCGGGCGCGGCGCCCGGCGTGCTGTCGCCGCAGCGCATGGCCGGACTGGCGGACGACATCCGTGCCCTCGCCGAGGTGGCGGCCGCCCCCCAGCGGGCCGTCGCGGCCGACCTGATCGCGCGTTGCCTGGCCGATCGGACGGGAGCCGTCCCTTTGAATCCCGCTGCGGTACGGGCCGTGAGGGCGTTGGGCCGGCGCCGCAGCCACTTCCTCGGTGTCCGGCTGGCGGCGGCCGACTGGCTGCGATGCCGGGACACGCTGGCGGCGCCGCAGCGCGAGGCCGCCCTTGTCGCCCTGCGGGAGCTGTGGATCGAGGCCTTCGATGCCTGCTCCGACATGCCCCATCCGCCGGCCGCGCTGATCAGCGCCTTCAGCCTGCTGGATGGCGCGTTGGCCGATCGGCCGGACGGAGTGCTGGCCCGCGTCGTGGCGGAGTGGCGCCAACGGCTGCAGCAGCGCTATGGCGAGCGTGTGAGCTGCTCCGAAGGGCGCCATTGCGCCCAGCCAAGCCTGGCCGTCAGCGGGCCTGCCTACTCGACCCTGGTGGCCATCTACTCCTGCCGCCGCAACCTGCCCACCCGCGTGCAGGCGATCCGCGACAGCTGGGGCCGCGATCTCGACGCGCTGGGCATCCCCTGGATCGTGGTAGTGGGCGACGGGGCCGGGGAGCTGAACGGCGACGTGCTGGAGCTCGCGGTCTCCGATGCCTACGAGGCGCTGCCGGCCAAGACCCTGGCCCTGGTGGACTGGGCCTGGCGCCACACCCGCTTCGAGCACCTGCTGAAGATCGATGACGACTGTCATCTCTCGGTGGCCGCCTACTTCGCTGCGGCGCCGTACCTGGCCCACCACTACCACGGCCGGCGCCTGCACCGTGGCATCGGCGGCACCGACCGGGTCTGGCACCAGAACCGTTCCTCGACCGAGCGCGCGGCCCATTCCGCCGACAAATCGCCCGAACCCTCGCTTTACGCCGATGGTGGCGCCGCCTACTGCCTGAGCCGCCATGCGATGGCGCAGGTCGTCCAGGCGCTGCAGACCACCGCCGGCGCCCGGTTGGTGCGCAGCTCCTTCCTCGAGGACAAGCTCCTGGGCGACCTGCTCGCCTTGCGCGGGATCGACCTGTCGAACGAAGGGCACTACAGCCTCGTGAGGCGGCGATTCGGGCCCGGCGCGATCCCGGTCAACGCCTTCGAGAACCTGTTCTATCCCTCGCGATACAGCCCGACGCTGGTCTCGCACCTCGATGGACACGAAGACCTCCCCGCCGTGCAGGCCGGGCAGGCGGGCGATCGCCTCCTGCCGCCCCGCGTGTGGCCCACCCATGGGCCCGTGCGGCTCGGAGGCTCCGGCACCAACCAGCTGGAGCTGGTGAGCGCCCCCAGCCCCGATTCGCGCCTGGAGATCCTCGCCACGGCGCCGGTGGTGCTCATCGCCGTCGCCCGCAACGAGCGCGTGCTGGCGCCGCACTTCCTCGCGCACTACCGCTCGCTGGGCGTGCAGGCCTTCGTCTTCATCGACAACCTGTCGGACGATGGCACGCGGGAATTCCTGGCGGCCCAACCGGACGTCGTGCTGTATTCGGCCGACACCGAGTATCGGCACTCGCACTACGGCGTGAGCTGGCAGCAGGCGGTGCTGGGGGCCCACGCGCTCGGCAAGTGGGTGGTGCTGGCCGACCTGGACGAGTTCCTCGTCTACCCGGACTGCGAACAGCGCCCCATCGGCGCCTGGCTCGACGAGCTCGAGGCCGCCGGCCACGACGCCGCCCGAGTGATGATGGTCGACATGTACCCCGCGGGCGACATGGACCAGGCTGATTTCAGCCTGCAGGCGCCGTTCGAGGCGGCGCCCTGCTTCGACCGCGAGCCGCTGGTGCACTGGGCGCTCGGTTCGGGCTCGTACTCGAATGCGCCCACTTACCTGAGCGCCTTGCGCCACCGGCTGATCCCCGACTCGGCGCCCAACCTCTACACCTCGCAGAAGATCGCTGTCTTCCGCTACGCACCGTGGGTGCGGCTGGCCGAGGGCCTGCACTACGCCAGCAACCTGCGGCCGGCGCCCGAGCCCGTGTGGTTCGCCCACTTCAAGTACCACGCCGGATTTCGTCGCAAGGTTCACACCGAGGTCGCCCGCCTCCAGCACTTCAATGGAGCCGAGGAATACAAGAAGTACGCTGCGATGCTGGCCGAAGCACGGCGCTCGCTGCACGAGCCGGGCACCAGCGCCTTCTACGCTGGCAGCCGGACCTGGTTGAACCCGAGATGACCCCATTGATTGCATCCGACGCGGCATCCCCGGCGGCCGCGAGTATCGATTTGCCGCCGGCTGTCTGGATCTGGCATGGCCTGGGCCGCGCCGGCCGCTGGTTCCCGCAAGCCCTGCTGGAGGCACTGGGCCACGTCGCGCCGGCCGTCCAGCCCCTGGCCGTTGGGGGCCCGCATCGCGAGGCCGTGGAAGCCTGGCGCACCGATCCGCCGCGCGAGGCGGACGACAAACGCCTCGCCCGGCTGCTCAAGCCCCTGCGAGCCCTTTCCCACGGTGTCGCCGACTGCGACCCGGCGGTGCTGCGGGCGATGGTGGCGGCCGCCGGCCGGCGGCCCATCCGGCACCTGATCCTCAGCCTGTCCGACCCGGCCTTGCGGCTCGCCGACCAACTGGCCGGCCTGCCGATGCCGCCCGCCGTGGCGACCCTGGTGCAGCAGGACCGTGCGGTCATGGACCACCTGGCCTGCACCGAGCTGGCGTTGTCCCGCGCAGGCGTGCCGGTTCACAGGCTGGCACTGGAGGGCCTCGCCGCGGGCGCGCCGGGCGAATCGCCAGCCTGGCAGTCGCTGCGTGACTTCCTCGGCGCGATCCCGGCACGGTCGCAGGCGTCCCGCTGGCCGCAGCGCCTGCGCGACGAGCTGCAAGCCGCTCTCGCGACGCTCGATCCCGCCTGGCAGGATCGCCTGGCGCGCGAGGCCCAGTGGTCCGCCGGCCTGGAGCTGCCGCCCGCCGCGATGGCCCCGGTGCTACGGGCGCAGGATGGCCCCGACCGGCCGGTCCGCCTGGTCAAGCTCGATCGCCTGCCGCCCGTGCTGCGCGAAGGTGAAGCGGTCCGCCTGGCCGGCGTGGTCGTGCCGGCGCAGGCGCCCGCCGCAGGCGGCAGGCTCTGGCTGCACCAGGCCGGCGACCGCCGGCGCCTGAACTGGGGCCAGGCCTCTCCCGGCGTGGCCGCGCGGCTGGGCGATGTCGAGGCGGCCCACATGGCGCGATTCCGGCCCGTCGGCGTGCGGGCGTCGCGCCGGCACCCCGTCAAGCTGACCCTCGCTGCCCAGGCCGGGGCTCGCGCCGTGCCGGTGGCCGAGCTGGCCTTCGAGCCGATCGACCGCGAGCCGATCGAAGGCATCTACCTTTCCCGCTGGTCGATCGGCTACCAGCCCATCCCCAAGGCGGCCTGCACGTCGATCAAGGAGATGCTGTTCCGGATGACGGTGGGCCAGCCGTTCTCGCCGGCGCTGGGGGACGGCGCCCGCCATGTGCACAACTACTTCACCCAGCGCCACCGCGACGTGAGCGCGGCAGCCTTCCGCTTCGTGGTCGTGCGCGACCCCATCAAGCGCTTCCTCTCGGCCTACAGCAGCCGGGTGCTGCGTCACCGCGAGCTGTCGCGGGAAAAGCTGCTCAACCTGCAGCTCGACCCCGCGATCGACTGGGACGATTTCCCCTTCGACCCGGACCTGCAGACCTTCGTCGAACGCTTCGACCTTTACCGCCGCATCCCGACCATCGCCCACCACTGCCGCCCCGTCAGCGAGTTCTGCGCCTCGCTCGCCGCCTTCGACAAGGTCTACCCCTTCGAGCGTCTGCGCGACATGGTGGCCGACCTGCAGCAGCGGACCGGCCTGCAGGCCCAGCTGCCGCATTCCCAGCGCGCCTCCAGGATCCCGCTCGACCAGCTGCCGGCGAAGGCCTTCGACAAGCTGGTGGAGCTGTACGCGGCCGACTACGAGATGCTCGCCGGGCTGTATTCGCCCGCGGCTTTGCGCTGACGACATGCCGCCTGCGCTTTTCCACATCCACAGCCGGACGGACGTCTATGAGTCGCCCCTGAGCCCGAGCGCCTTCGGCACCGACAACTGGGGCAAGGTCAACCGCTTTCATCAGCTGGCGCCCGATGCGCCGCTGGGCGAGGGCACGCGCTTCGAGGAGGGCATGGTCCACGAGGCCTTCCACGCCGTGTTCGTCGCCGGCCAGCCCTGGGAGTCGACCCGCTGGTTCAAGTACAACCTCGGCCTGATCCGCAAGGGCCGGGTGCTCTGGGAGTGCCGCAGCGGCGAGGAGCTGCTGGAGCGGCTGAACCGCGAGGTGCGTTCGCTGTACGCCTCGATGGCACGGCACGGCTTCCTGCGGCAGGATGAGATCGCCGAGCGTGCGCACCGGGAGCCTGAGGTCTTTGCTCGCTTCGCCGGCGACGACTACCACAGCAGCCTGAGCCCGACGCACGAGATCAAGCTCGGCGTCAGCGAGAACGGGCGGCTGCTCTTCCTCGACGGCCGACACCGGATGGCGATCGCCAAGCTGCTGGGCATCGCCCGCATCCCGGTGCGGGTGGTATTCGTGCACCCCGAGTACGTTCGCCAGCACCGGCCGGAGGCGGCCAGCGACCCGGCGGCCATGACGGCGATGCTGGGCGAGTTGTTCGACCGCCTGAACGCGGCGCACGACCGGCCGGCGGCCTTCATCAGCCAGGCCGACTACCTGGCCATCATCCGCCGCGTGCCCGATGGCCCGGCGAAGAACGCCCAGGCCCGCTGGGAGTACTACAAGAGCGCGATCGACTTCGCGCGGCTGTGCAAGCCCGCCAGCGCTTCGGACGTGCTCGAGATCGGCGCGCAGGGCGTGCCGATCGTGAAGGGCAGCGACACCCTGGATCCGACCGGCAAATGGGCGGACAAGGGCGCCGGAGAAGGCCAGGGACAGGTCTTCCACCAGGACCCGAAGCAGCTGCCCTGGCCGGTGGCCGACAAGCGCTATGAAGTGGTGGTGGCGCTGCGCGTGCTGCAGCACCTGTGGCCGATGCAGCGCGAGTGCTTCCTCGAGGCCCGGCGCGTGGGGCGAAATCTCGTCATGGTCGTGCCGGAACAGTACGATGCGGCCGCCGCCGGCGGCGCGTCCACCGGCGTCACCGAGGAGCAGCTGACCGAATGGAACGACGGCGTCCCGCCGAGTGTGTCCGTGCGCCTGCCGGGCTGGGTCGGCAAGATCTACTTCTGGAACCAAGAGGCCCTGGGCCCGAGCCGCTGACCCGATGATCCGCACGGACCGAACCGCCGAACGCCGCATCGAACGAAGCCGGCAGCAGCTGCGGCCGCGCACCGTGCGCGCCGAGGCCATCGCCTCCGCCTGGAGCCTGCTCGTGTGCTGCGCGCGCAACGAGATGCCCCGCATGCCGGCCTTTCTCGACCACTATCGGCGCCTGGGTGTCGGGCACTTCCTGGTGGTCGACAACCAGTCCGAGGATGGCCTGCAGGACTACCTCGGCCAGCAGCCCGACTGCTCGTCCTGGCTGGCCGACGGCAGCTACAAGGCTTCGAACTTCGGCATGGACTGGTGCAACGTGCTGCTCGCGCAGTACGGCGTGGGCAAGTGGTGCGTGACGGTGGACCCGGACGAGTTGCTGGTCTACCCGCATTGCGAAGAGCGGGACCTGCACAGCCTCACCGTGCGGCTGGAGGCGATCGGCCAGCCCAGCCTGTTCACGGTGCTGCTGGACGCCTATGGCGAAGGCCCCTTGAGCCAGACCACGCTGACGCCCGGCGCCGATCCGTTCGCCGTCTGCCCCTGGTTCGACCGCTTCAACCTCACCCAGCGCTTCGACGCCGGCACGCAGAGCTTCTGGGTGCAGGGCGGTGTGCGGATGCGGCGCTTCTTCGCCGACAACCCCGAGCAGGCGCCGGCGCTGAACAAGGTGCCGCTGGTGCGGTGGGCAAACGGCCTGCGCTACGTCTCTTCGATGCACCACCTCAACGACACCAGCCTGAACTGCACCGTCAACGGCCGGGCGGATGCGGTGTCGGGCGTGCTGTTCCACTTCAAGTACGTGAGCCTGCTTCGAGAGAAGGCCTCGGAAGAAATGGTCCGCGGCGAGCACTACGCCGGCAGCACCGAGTACAAGGCCTACTTCGAGGCGGGCGACGTGCGCTTGTACGACCCCGAGATCTCGCTGCGCTATGCCGGCAGCGGCCAGCTGCAGCGGCTGGGCTTCATGCAGGCCGGTACATGGTTCTGAGTGCCGAGAGTCCGATGGCTGCGCCGGGAGCCTCCAAGGCCGACGAGCGGCTGCCACGGGTGGCCGTGCTGCTGCTGTGCCACGAGTCGCCGAGCCAGGTGGCCCAGACGCTGCGCTCGCCCTTCTTCGCCAGTGCCGACCTGAAGCTCTACATCCACTACGACGCGCGCCGCAGCGAGGCCGAGCGCGAGGCCCTGGCGGCGCTCGTGCCGCCCCAGGTGCAGCACGCCTTCATTGCCGAGCGTGTCGCCTGCGCGTGGGGCGACTACACCCTGGTCGAGGCCACGCACCGCATGCTGAAGGCGGCCATCGGCGACGAGTCCTTCACCCCCGACTACCTGCTGCTCAGCAGCGCGAGCTGCGTGCCCATCCGGCCGCTGGCCAGCCTGCAGGAGTTCCTGCGGCGGCGCGACGGGATCGACTTCATCCAGGCGGTGGACGTGAACCGCCGCAGCTGGGTCAAGGGCGGGCTGGAGAAGGAGCGCTACGAGTTCCGCTTTCCCTTCAACTTCCGCACCCATCGCTGGGCGTTCGAGCGCTTCACCGCGCTGCAGCGCCGCCTGGGCCGCAGGCGCCAGCCGCCCGGCGGACTGAAGATCCATTTCGGCTCGCAGTGGTTCTGCCTCACGCGCGCCACCGCTGCGTCCGTGGCCACCCGCCTGGCAGAGCCGGCGCTGCGCGAATTCTTCGCCGCCAGCTGGATCCCCGACGAGTTCGCGATCCAGTCGCTGGTGATGGCGGCGCAGCGGCCCGAGCGCGTGGCCGGGCACAACCTCACCTACTACGAATTCGACGACCAGGGCCGGCCGCTGGTGCTCGAGAACGGCCATTTCGAGCACCTGTTGCGCCAGCCCTTCTTCTTCGCCCGCAAGCTGTCGCCCCATGCCGCCCGACTCTCCGAGCAGATCCACGAGCACGTGGCGAACCCCGAACTGGACTGGAGCTACTTCGCCCATGTCGGCTCGCCGAGCGGCCACTACGCGAAGTACCTGGCGCGGGCGCTGACGGTGAACATCTCGCGCTCTCGCGTCGCGACACAGCCCGACGCCTGGCGTGGCGTGATGGGCCTCAACGAGCGTCCGTACGTGCTGCTCTACGCAGCGTCGCGCCGGCTGGCGGCGGCCGTGGCCCGGCAGATGCGAAGGCACGATCCGTCGCTGCCGGCCTTCGATTTCGTGTTCGATCCCTTGCGCCTGGTGCCTGCGCAAGAAGCTGCTGCCTGGCGTGGCATCCAGTGCGGCATGCGCGCGCGCCGGGATCACGACCCGGCCGGCTTCGCGCACGAGCTCATCCACCTGGACCCGCTGCACAGGACGGTGATGTGCGTCGACGCCGCCACGCCGTCATGGCTGCGCGACTTCGCTCTGTGGGACGAACACGCGACGCTCGTCTGCTGCGATCCGCGCGGGCTCGGCAAGCTGCAGCGTGCCGAAGCGGCGCTGCGCGACATCAGCGCGATGGAAGAGGCCGCGCTGTTCGAGCAGACGGTCCGTGCCGCCGGCGTGCCCGGCTGGCTGCCGCAGGATCACTTCGAACAGGCGCATCGCGAATCCAAGCACCGCTGCCGCTTCCTGGCCGTGGATTCGATCGCCCCCGGCGAAGCCGACCCGACCCTGCTGGCCGTGCGGCAGGCCTGGCGGGCGGTCGACGCCCGGGCGTATTTCGCGACGAGCGAGGCCGACGCCCGGCTTCGCCTGTTCGGTGACACGAGCGAATGACCATGCCTGCCCATCGCCTTGCCATCCTCTCGGCCCGGCGCAGTGGCGCCGATGCCGTCCTTCGCCTGCTGGGGCCGGCCCTGGGCGGCCCGACGGTCGGGGCCCAGCCTTTCCACTGGGACAACGCCTGGGGAGAGGTGTCTCGCGAGTTCCACCAGGGCTCGCCCGAGCGCGCGCGGGGGCTGCTCGACGAGGCGCTGGGCGCCGGGGCGCTGTTCCGGCACTGCTACGACGCCGAGTCCTGGGACTTCAACCAGATGCTTCTGGACGCGTTGGCGCAGGCGGGCTATCACGTGCTGTTCGTCGAACGTGCGCCCAGCGTGGAGCACCTGTTCTCGATCATCGTGGCCGACGCCCATGACTGCAGCGATGCGGCTGCGGTGGTGCGCCTGCGGGAGCGGCTGCAGGCGGGCGAGGAGCTCGCGACCCCGTCCGCGCAGGAGTTGAGACAGCGCATCGACCAGCAATGGCAGACGCACCAGTGGTTCGAGCGCGCCGTGGGCGCCTGCGCCGCCAGCGTGCTGGTGTGCCGGTACGAGCGCCTGTTCCTGCGGGGCGTGGCCGGCCTGGCCGCCGTGGACGAGATGTTCGCCTTCGCCGGGCTGGGCCCGCGCGAGGCGGCGATCGACGACGCCTCGTTGCTGCGCTTCCTTTGGTCCGGGCAGCACTACACCGCGGGCCTGGCGGCGTGGTCGCCGGCCTTGCTGGACCTGCGCCGTGGCATCGAGAGCGAACTGGCACGCCTGCAAGCACAGCAGCCGGCGCCGGCCGAAGCGGCGGACGCCCGTGCCTGAGCCTCGCCCGCAGGCCGTGACCTCCAGCGCGGCCTTCGTCGAACGCTGCCAGGCGATGCAGCTGGCGAGCCTTCGCCTGGGCAAGCACCAGGTCGATTTCCTTCCCGGCGGGCCGGTGCTCGCGGTCACCTTCGAGCCCGCCGCCCTCGGCAAGGCCGGGACCGACCTCGATCGACCGGCCTGGGGCCAGGCCTACCTCCAGCGCCGCGGCCACTCGGTGCTGGGCGTCAAGCGGGTCGCGACGGACTGGTACCGCAATCCCGGCCTGCACCAGGCCTTCCGGGCCCTGCAGGCGGCCGGATGGTTCGACCGGTTCCCGCAGGTGATCTTCTACGGTCCCTCGATGGGGGGCTTTGCGGCGCTCGCCTTCGCGGCCTGCGCTCCGGGCTGCACCGTGCTCGCGCTCAATCCCCAGTCGAGCCTGGCGCCCGACAAGGTGTGGTTCGACCAGCGCTTCGCCGGCGCCCGCGCAGCCGCCTGGGCCGGCGATCTCGTCGATGGCGTGCAGGGCGCCGAGCTGGCCCGTCGCGTCTACGTCTGCTACGACCCCTACCAGATCAAGGACCGGCTTCACGCCGAGCGGCTGCCTGCCCACAACCGCGTCAACCTGCGCCTGCCCTTCGTGGGCCACACGACCCCACAGACCTTGAACGCCCTCGGCCTGCTGGGCACGGTGTTCGACCAGGCCCTGGCCGGAACGCTCGACGAAGCCGGCTTTCGCGAGATGGCGCGCAAGCGCAGCGAACTGGCCGACTACCACTGCCGACTGGCCGAACGCGGCGTGTGGATGCCGCGCCGGCTGCGCGAGCTCGATCGGGCCCTGGCGATGGACCGTTCGAACGCCCGGGCGACGCTGCTGCAACCGCTATGGACCCGCGCCGCCGTGCCCGCAGAGCCTGCGCCGCCCGAGGCCGTGCCGGCAGAAGGGCAGGGCGGCGATGCTGCCCCGCCCCCGGCCGCTGCAGCCCCTGCCACCCCTCGCGTGAAGCGCTGGCCGATGGGCGTGGTCACGGCGGCGCGGGTGCCGCTGGTCTACCTGAACCTGCCCAAGTCCGCCAGCACGACCCTGCAGAACCACCTGCTCTACATCGCCCACGGGCGCTACGCCGACAATCCGCAGGCCATCCACCAGCACCCGGGCCTGCGTCGCAGCCGCGAGGACAGCGACGAGACGCACGAGCTGATCGGACGCCAGCTGGGTGAGGGGGCACTGGTCTTCACCTTCGTGCGCGATCCCGGCCGCCGGGCCTATGCCTGTTTCCACGAGAAGTTCATGCTGACCGGCCGGCACAGCTTCATGGCGATCCGCCAGGTGCTGCAGAGGGATTGGGGCCTGCGCCCGCCAGCGCCGGACGAGTCGCCTTCGCTGGAGCGCCAGCGTGAGAACTTCGCGGCCTTCCTTCGCTTCGTCGAGGCCAACCTGGCCGGCGACACCGACATCCGGCGCGACCCTCACTGGTGCCCGCAGGGCCCGATGCTGGTGCAGTACCGCCAGCACCTGAAGATCGACGTCGTGGGCAAGGTCGAGAATTTCGCCGCCGACATGGCCCTGGTGCTGCACAAGGCGGGCGTGCGCCGCATTCCGGATGTGCTGTACCGTCCCTGGCAGACGTCCCCCGCGCCGTATTCGTTCGACGAGGTGATCACGCCCGAGTTGCAGGCCCGGCTCGATCGCCTATACGGCTCCGACTACCGCCACCTGGGCTATCGGGCCCGGGCGGTGGACGACGGGCCGCGGCAGCTGGCGTGAAGCCTGCTACGCACGGTTTCCGATCCACTGCGCCCAGTGGCGTCTGCACAGGGAGCATTCGGGTACAGTTCCCGCGCGCTGCGTGGCGTTGCCAGCTGCTCTTGAGTCAATGGGATCCGCCATTTGACTCATTCCCTCGGGGGTGGGCGACGATGTCGTCGGCCTGAGGCGCTCTCAAGGAATTGCTGATTGAAGATCTCCATCAAGACGCCACAGAACAGGACTCCCGTCTTCAAGCGCCCGGCCTTCCTGCTGGTGGGCATGATGCGCAGCGGATCGAACTTCCTCGAGCGCCAGCTCAACCTGCTGCCGGACGTGCGCTGTCATGGCGAGCTGTTCAATCCGGCCTTCGTCGGCCTGGGCCACGAGGCGGCCGGCCGACCCCCCGGCTACGCCCGCGAGGACACGGGCGCACGCAACGCGGACGAGGATGCCTTCATCGCCCAGGTCGACCAGGCCTGCGACCGCCGCGTCGTCGGCCTGCGCCTTTTCCTCGACCACAGTGCGCAGATGACCGCGCGCCTGTTGTATGACCCGGGCGTGGCGAAGGTGGTGCTGTCGCGCAACCTGCTCGAGGCCTACATCTCGCTCGAGACCGCGCGCGAGACCGGCGTGTGGCTGACCACCGAGGCCGCCAAGGCCCCGCCCAAGCCGGTCAAGGTCGAGATCAACAAGCTCGTCACCTTCGCCCTGCGGCAAAGCCTTTACTACAACGACGTGCAGACGGTGCTGCACCAGACAGGCCAGCGCTACCTGCAGGTCGACTACAACGAGATCAAGGATCTCGCCAAGCTCAACGAGATCGCCCGCTTCGTAGGCTCCGAACACCAGTTCAAGGCCGTGACCGAGCCGATCCGCAAGCAGAACCCGGGCACGCTCGAAGAGCGCATCCTCGATTTCCCGAAGCTGCTGGAAGAGCTCAAGCGCCGCCAGCTGGCCCGATGGTTCCGTTGAGCCGGACCCTGAAACCTATCATCTGAACGCCCCGGCCCTTCCGGGCCTGGAACCCTCGACGACCCGACCTCGATCCATGAACGACAAATCGGCTCCCGCGCCCAAGACGCCCCCCCGCACGGCGTCCGCCAAGCCAGCTGCCGGCCGGGCGGAGCACGATGCCGCGCAGATGCCGGCACCTTTCTTCGTCGTCGGCTGCGTCCGCTCGGGCACCACGATGCTGCGCGATGCGCTGCGCATGCATCCGCACCTGGCCTGCCCCGAGGAGACGCACTTCTTCCGCTGGGGCGAGCCCTACGGGACGGAGGCGATGAGCCGCGCGCTGTCGAACAACGCCGTGCTGAAGAAGCACCGCGATCTCGACGGCATCAGCGAGGCCGAGTTCGCCGAGCTGCTCAAGCAATGCACTTCGCGCGCCGAGCTCTACATGCGCTACATGGCCCTGTACATGCAGCGCAAGAAGCCGGGCGCCAGGCGCTGGTTCGACAAGACGCCGCAGAACGTCTACGGCGCCCTGCTGGCCGCCACCAGCATGCCGCGCTCGAAGTTCATCCACATCGTGCGCGAGCCGGTCAACGTCGTGGCCAGCCTGCGCATCGGCCGCATCGTCAAGGTCGAGAACCTGACCGGCGCGTGCAACTACTGGAACGAGGCGGTGCAGATCGTCGGCGGCCTCAAGCGCGGCTATCCGGCCCGTGTCTACGAGCTGCGCTACGAGGATTTCGTCGCCCAGCCGGCCACCCAGCTGAAACTGCTGCTGGACTTCATCGGCGAGCCTTTCGACCCGAAGTGGTTCTCGTCGCTCAACACGCGCCAGGTGGATCACCAGGACGAGGGCGTGCTCTCGGCCGACGAGCTGGCGGTGGTCCGGCGCCTTTGCTCGGCCGGTCGCCGCCGCTATGGCTACGAGCATCCCGCCCAGACGGCCGATGCGGCGTCGGGCGGCATGATCTCAAACAAAGTTCCAGGTGCACGCAAGCCCACGAAGTTGTCGCCGGCCGCGAGCTAATATCACCCGAGCCCCATGCGGGATCCGTCCTCTGCCGTTCGATTGCCCATGTCCCAACCCATCGATGCCCGCCGCCACGAACAGGTGCACCGGCTGACGCTGGAGCTCCAGGCGCTGCGCGGGCGCCTCAACGAAACCATCGACCAGCTGTGCCAGCTGGTCGCCGGCCACGACATCGGTGGCGCGCCCGTCGGCCTGTCGCCGCTGGCGGGCCAGGAAAGCGGCAACGCCGAGCGCAGCCTGGCGCCGTCCTGGCTGCGCGTGCCGAGCGCGAGCGCCTCGGCCAGCAATCCGGTGTCGGGCCATCGCCTGGCCAACGACACCGCGCTGTACAGCGACTACCGCAACGGCTTCATCCAGATCATCCAGGTCAACCAGCCGCATGGTGCCGACGAGCGCTACGCGCTGGTCGTCAACCACGCCGACTTCGACGGCAGCTTCCTGTCCATCGTGGTCGATGCGCGCGCGCTGCTGGCCGACATGCCGGCCGGCCCGGCGCGCCTGTCGCTGGCCGTCGAGGTGCGCGGCACCCCGGCGCCCGGGCTGAATGCCAAGTGCGCCTGGAAGGTCGGCGAACACTGGAGCGAGCGGGCGCTGCGCCTGTCGCCAGGCCAGCTGGCCGCCGACAGCTTCGCGATCGACATGCTCGATCCGTCGCAGATCAACGCGCTCGATTTCCACCTGTTCTTCAACCCGGTCGGCCGCGGCAGCTTCGAGATCCGCCGCCTCACCGCGGGGCTGGTCGTCACGCCGCCGAGCGAAGCGCCGCTGACCTCCAGCGTGTTCGAAACCGCGCCTTGAGGCGCCGCGGCGGCCTCCTGGCCGCCGCCCTTGTCCAGCCAGGTCCCACGATGACACCCTCCGACGCCAACGACCCCGCCGCCATCGGCGCCGCGCCGCTTGCCCAGGCCCGCATCGACTGGGGGCGCGGCCGCATCATCGGCTTCTCGGTCCCGGGCGACGACGCCCTGGCCTTCGACGTGGTCCAGCTGTGGCTGGACGGCCGTTGCGTGGCCTCGGCCGTGGCCAACCTGTCGGTGTTCGATTTCGTGCGCGACCTGGCCGGGCTCAACCTGCCCTCGCGCGAGCACTCCGCGTTCGAACTGCGCATCCCCCAGGCGGCCTTGCTGCCGGGGCAGGTGGGCGAGGGCGCGGTGATGCTCGAGGTCCGCTCGGCCCGCGGCACGCCGGTGCTCGAGACGACGGTCCAGGGCCTGCACGAGCTGCTGCGCCTGACCGACGGTGCCCCGGTCGACCTGCTCTACCAGGTGCGCTTCCACGGCCTGACCGGCGGCGCCGTGCAGGGTTGCGTGACCAACCTGCACCGGGTCAGCCAGCGCCCGGCGCTGATGGCTCGCCTGAACGACCAGAACGCCGAGCCGCTGGCGTTCTACGAGTCGGCCGCCGACGGCAGCGTGCACCACTTCTCGATCCCGGTGCGCATAGACCGCCTCGTCGACGGCGCGAACCAGATCAGCGTGGTGGGCCCGGATGGCCAGCCGCTGGGCAGCTACCCGATCCAGGTCGGCGTGGCCACCCTGGGCGACCACGACCGCAAGCTGGCGGCCCTGGAGGCCGAGGTCGCCTTCCTCAAGCGCCTGGTGCTGACCCAGAACCCGGAGGCACTGCCGGCGCGACTGGCACTGCTCAAGAGCGAGATCGTCAACATCTGCTCGGAGATGCTGACCCTGCAGCGCACGAACTTCGAACGCGAATGGCTGGCCCGCCCTGAGATCGCCGCGCTGGAGCCTGGCCAGGCGGCCCCTGCGCCGGGTGCCAGGCCGGCGGTGGCGAGCGCCCGGGGCGGCCAGTCGGCCGCGACGAAGGCCTGAAGTCGCGCAGGGAAGATTCGCGCGCCGTGTTCAACTTTTCCGACACCGGTCTCCGCACGCCCCCGCCCGCCCGCTGGCCGGGCGCGCGCCGACGCCTGTACCTGTTCTCCCCGCTACCTCCTCAGCGCAACGGCCTGGCCGACTACATCGTCGAGTACCTGCCGATGCTCGCGGCCGATTTCGAGCTGTGCCTGGTGGCCGAAAGTGGCCGCACTGCAGAGGCCTCCGCCGCGCTGGCCGGAATGCGGCTGAAGGTGCTCGACGAGGCGGCCTTCCTGGCGCGTCAACCGGAGCCTGGCGCGCAGATCCTCTACAACGTCGGCAACAACGGCGACTGCGCCTACATGCTCGACCATCTGCACCGCTTCCCGGGCACGGTGATCGTTCATGACGTGTCGCTGTTCTACCTGCACCAGGTGGCGCTGCAGATGGAGCGCGCCAACGGCATGTTCAACCATTGGGTGCGCGACACCGGCTACGAAGTCCCTGCCGATTTCGTCGGCCGCGACGGCTCGCTCACCCGCACGCCGGGGCTGCTGTACCAGGAGTGCCTGATGGTCCGCCGCATCGCCGGCTCGGCGCGCGGCCTGATGCTTCACAGCCGCTACGCCGAGGCGCGGTTTCGCGGCGGCGCGTTCGACGTGCCGCTCGGCGTGGAGCACGGCCGGCCGGTGGAGCGCATCCCGCATTTCGTCCTGCCGCCGGCGCCCGCGGCAGCCGATGCGCAAGAAGTGCTGCAGCGTTTCGGTGTGGAGTCCGGGGACATCCTGCTGCTGGTGCCGGGCTTCCTCACCGGCAACAAGATGCTCTACGAGGTGCTCGTCGCCTATGCGCGAGCGCGCGCCGCCCATCCTCGGCTGAAGCTGCTGTTCGCCGGCGAGGAACGCGCCAGCGAGTACGCGGTGTCGGATCGCATCCGCCGGCTGTGGCCGGACGGCGATGGCCCGCGCGTGACCGGTTACCTGGACGCACGCGAGCTCGATGTCCTGCTCGGCCGCGCCGACCTGTCGTTCGTGCTGCGCTACCCGACGTATGGCGAGACCTCCGGCATCCTGCCCCGTGCGGTGATGGGAGGCGGCCGTGTCGTGACGGTCGACATCGGCTCCTACCCCGAGTTCGAATCGCCACTGATCGATCACGTGTCGATAGGCGCCGGCCTGGTCGATGCGCTTCATGCCAGCATCGAATCGGCTTGTGCAGGCCTGCCCAGCGTCGCTGCCCGCGCCGAGAGGCGCGCCGCCGAAGCGCAACGCGTCGAGTCGCTGAGCCCGCGCGCGCTGTACCCCCGCGTGCGCAAGCTGCTGGATACGGCCTGGGAGGGCGTCCGATGATCGACGCCGATTCGGTACTCGCCAGCGCGCCGGCCTCGCCCCGCGCGGGCCTGGTCATCGACGTGTGGGTGGATCTGTTCGCCGCCGCCGTGGCCCGCAACGGCGCCCTGGGCAACGGCCTGCCGGTGGTCCTGACGGACACGCTCCGGGCTTTGCCGCTGCTGGAGTCCCAGGGCCCCGTCGGCTGGATCCACGCCGCCCCCTGGCGATACCAGGACTACATGGCGGTGGCCCAAGGGCAACCGGCGCCGCGTCTGCGCATAGATGCCGCCGGCGCGCCCGGCGATGCCGCCCGGCTGCTGCGTCGAGCCTCCCTGTGCCTGGCCGCGGTGCCGGCCGAGCGGGCGCCGGCGATCCAGATGGCGGCCCTGGTGTCCAAGGCGCTGCAGGCGCGGGTCCCGGTGCTGCTGTACGGGCCGCCCGCGGTGGCAGGCTGGCCGGCCTTCGAGGGGATCATCCGGCAGGGCGCCTTGCAGCCGGTCCAGGCCTCCGACGCCCGCGTGCTGGCCAGTGCCGGCCTCGCCGGCCTGCTGGGCGATGCCGGCCTGCGCGACATCGAGCGTGCCCTGACCTTTTCCGCGCAACTCGCCCGCTCGCGCCAGGCCGACCTGCTGCTCGAAAGGCTGCACGATGGCCGCGTGAAGCTGCGCCTTCGCATCGACCCGGTGCAGGTCGTGGCTGCCGGAAGCCAGACGCTGGCCCACCACATCGCCCACGAAGGCCGGGCACTGTTCAACAGCCGTGGACTGGGGGCCATCCTGCTGCCCTGGGGCGCGCCCTGCCAGGCGCGCCTGCTGCTGCGCAACGTTCGAGCGCGCGTCGACTCGAGTGCCATCGCCCTGGGAGAGCACGCGCTTTCGCCGACGGCCGTCGACTACACCGACCATGGTGCATTCCTTCGGCTCGCGATACCGGCCGTCGCGCCCGGGCAGGATGCTCTGCTGCACCTGTCGCTGCCGCGGGACGCCGTCCCGGGCGACGGCTTCTGCGACATCGGTGCGGCCGAGTTCACCGTCGAGACGGCATGATGGATCTGTCCAACACTTCGCCCGTGCCGTTCCTGCCGAGCGGCCTGGCCGCGCCGCGCGTCCTGGTGGTCAGCTTCAACCGTCTGGTGCCGGCCGACCAGGGCAACGCCCGCCGGATCATGCAGATGGTCCGGCTGTACAAGGCGCAGGGTTTCGAAGTCGACCTCCTGTACCACAACGAGGAGGGGTTCGACCCCGCGCTGTCGCATGCACTCACGTCCGAGTTCGGCCGCGTCAACGTGGTCCGGTCGAGGGCACCGAAGCACATCCAGCCCGGCCACGTGTGCCGGATCGCCGACTGGTACGACCGCGGGCTCGAAGCCGCCGCGCGCGACATGCACCGCCTGCGCGGCTACAGCGTCGTGCACGTGAACTACGTCTGGTATGCGCCCCTGTTCGACCAGTTCGGCCCGGATGTGGTCAAGGTGCTCGACACGCACGACATCTTCGGCGAGCGCCGGGCCAAGTACACCGCCGCCGGCATGAAGCCCCAGTGGTTCAGCACCACCTACGCCGACGAGGACAGCGCCCTGCGCCGCGCGGATGCGGCGCTCGCCATCCAGAAGGAGGAGGCGGCCGAACTCGCCGGTCGCGGCCACCGCAACATCCTCTACCTGCCCTACGTCGAGCCGGCGTTGCGCCCCTTCGCGCCGCGGGGCGGCGATCGGCCCCTGACCTTCGGCTACCTGGGCAGCGCCAACGACTGGAACATCCTCAGCATGACGGAGTTCCTGTCCAAGGTGCAGGCGCGCGGCGTGCCGTTTCCGCATCCCATCGTCGTCGCCGGCGGCGTGTGCCGCCATGTGCGAGAGGGCGCCGGCGTGATCAAGCTCGGCTTCGTGCAGGAGCTTCACACCTTCTACGACGCGATCGACATCGCGCTGAACCCCATGGTCGGCGGCACCGGCCTGAAGATCAAGACCGTCGAACCGCTTTGCTACGGCCGCCCGGTGCTCACCACGCTGCCTGGGGCGCAGGGCCTGACCCACTTGTGGCAGTTGCCGATGTTCGAGGACAACAACGCGCTGACGGACTACCTCTTCGAGAATTTCGCGCGGGGCGGCCGCGATCTCCTGGCTCACCTGACCGCGCAGGCGGCCACCACCCGACGGGCGCTGGATGCCGAATACGACGGCCAGGTCGAACGCCTGGCCCGATGGCTGGCCTCGCGAGTGTGAATCGCGTCACGCCCGGCATGCTCGCCGCCGGGCGTGGGTGACTCGACGTAACCATCCTAGGGAAGGGCGCTCCTGGGGTCGGCTGGTAATCTCCGCCGCCTACACTGGCGCTGACCCGCACCACAGGTTTCAGACATGAGCGACGAAGACAAGGCAGTACGGTTGAAGGCGCTCGCGCGCGAAATCCGTGATGAGCTGGGCGAACACAACGTGCTGGATGCGCTGGCGCGCGAGTTCGCCGCAGGGCGTCTGGCCATCGCCGAGCTGACACAGGAGATGGCGGGCCTCAAGCGCGAGCTGGAGGCGATCCGCCTGGTCCAGAAAAGCCGCGACATCCTCCTGCCCCAGGCTCGCAACCAGTACGCCGGGCGCCGCAAGGCGGTGGTCGAAGCCGGCATGCCTATGCCCGCCGACCACGGCTTCTACGCCCTGGAGCGCGACGGCGTCGGCAACCCGTTCCGCTGGACAGGTCCGGGCCAGGCCTTCCATTTCGACTTCCACCTCGACCGCTCCGTGCCGCTGCGCTTCATCCTTCAGATGCCGCAGTGGGGTGGGGACCATGCCGCCGGCCTGCGCGCGATGAGCGACGAGATGACCCTGCCGCTCGTTCGCCGAGCGGGCCATCGGGTGCTGGATTTCGAAGGTTTGTTGATGCCTCGCGAAGCGCTCGGCGTCACCCGCCTGACCTTCATCGCGGAGCGTGTCAGCACCGTCACGTCCGACTCCGACGAGAACGCCACCCGCCAGCTCGGCGTGCCATTCCTGCGACTGGCGGTCAACGAGGCGAGCGAGGCCGAAGTGGCCGACTGGCTGAAGGCCGTCGAGCCCGGCGACACGGTGGCGCCGAACCGCCCCCAGGCTGCACCGGCCACGACCGACGCGGCGTCATGAGCCTCGCCCGGCCGCCCGTAGGGGCTCATTCCCGCCTGGCGGGACCGGCCGCAGGCCGTAGGGTGCCCATGAACCTCGCCCGGCCGCCCGTAGGGGCTCATTCCCGCCTGGCGGGACCGGCCGCAGGCCGTAGGGTGCCCATGAACCTCGCTCGGCCGCCCGTAGAGGCTCATTTCCGCCTGGCGGGACCGGCCGCAGGACCCAGGGTGCTCCCATGAATCGTCGAGCCGAAGCCACCCCGACGCGAGCCGCTGCCGCTGCCGGGTCACGAGTGCTGGCGGCCGTCCCCTCGCCCGAGGCAGATGATCCGCTGCACGTCGAGCTGAGAGCGCGCCTTTTAGAGCCCGAGGTCAGCCTGCTCGGCTCCGACATCCTGGTGCTTTCCCCCACGCCCACCGCCCCGACGGACCAGGGCAACCGCAAGCGCATCTACGCGGTCTGCCGTGAACTGCAGCGCCGCGGCGCGCGCATCCACTTCGTCTTCTATCCGCAGGAGTGGTGGTTCGACTACCTGCCGGACGACCTGGTGCGCGAGATGAGCAAGCAGTGGGACAGCTTCCACCTGCTGCCCGCAACCCGCCACACCTACACCCGCCCCGAGGGCGCGGACTACAAGATCGACGAGTGGTGGGACGACTCGATCCGCGACTACCTGCAGTGGCTGTTCAAGCGCAACCGCTACGACGCCTTCATCGTCAACTACGCCTACCTGAGCAAGGCGTTCGAGTACGCGCCCGCGAACACGCTGAAGATCCTCGACACGCACGACAAGTTCACCGGCCGCCGCAAGCTGCTGGACGACAACGGCATCGCGCCCGAGTTCTTCTACACGACGGAGGACCAGGAAGCGATCGCGATGAACCGCGCGCAGCTGGTCTGGGCCATCAAGGACGAAGAGCGCGATTTCTACCGCAGCATCAGCTCCACGCCCTGCATCACCATGCCCCACATCGAGCCCGAGGCTCGAGTGGCTCGCGTGCGCCGTCCCGAAGACCGCGACCGCCTGGTGATCGGCATGCTGGGCTCGGGCAACGCTATCAACGTCAACAACGCGCGCGCCTTCGTCGAGGTCGCCCTGCCGATCATTGCGCGGCGCGAGGCGCCGGTCGTCATCCGCTTCGTCGGCGTGATGTGCAGCAAGCTGCCTGACCTGGAAGGCCTGCCCGGCGTCGAGCTGATGGGCCCGGTCGATTCGACCGACGAGTTCTACCGTGACGTCGACCTGGTGATCGTGCCCCTGGCCTTCTCCACCGGCCTGAAGATCAAGGCAGTGGAGGCCTTCGCCACCGGCATGCCGCTGGTCGCCATGGGCCACGCGCTCGAGGGCATCCCGACCAGGCACCCGTGGCACCGGTGCGAGTCGATGGAGGAGGTGGCCGAGGTCTGCTGCGACGTCGCCTTCGACCGGCAGCTGCTCAAGGGCCTGAACGAGTCGACGACCCATACCTACGAGCTGGTGCGCGCCCAGGCCAAGGTCGCCTTCGACGACACCCTGCGCCGCCTGACCAGTTTCCCGACGGTGGTGATGACCGTCGACCGCGGTTTCTTCGAGCTCGATTCGCCTTACCGCGAACACATCTTCCAGACCGTCAACCTCATGCGCCACCTGGCGCAGGTGGTGCTGTACTTCGACCAGCCCCTGCCGGCCAACCAGGGCGCCTTGTTCGAGGCCTTCCACGGCATGGCCACGCATTGCAAGCTCGCGGTCGCGCCCGGGATAGAGCCGCCCGGCGGCCGCTCGCTGGGATTGCCCAGCGCCGAGGCCGGCCTGCAGGAGGTCCTGAGCGCCTATGGCCGCGTCACCTTGTGGGTCACACGCGTGTGCCCGGAGATGCTGACGCTCGGCAAGCAGCCCGCGCGCCTGCCGTTGTTCGTGCGGCTAGACGTGATCCGCATGCTGCAGCCGGCGATGCTCGGCAGCGCCATGGCGCACCTCACCGCACAGTTCCACGAGGCCACGCTGATCGACAGCCATCCGCTGGCCGAGCCGGTGCCCGCGGCGCCGCAAGCCCGGTCGGTGACCGTGCCGTTCTGGCGCTGGCGGCCCTGGCTGCTGAACAACGACGGCAGCCCCCAGCGGGTGCTTCTTCTGGCCCGCGACGACCAGCTCCAGCTGGCCGAGACCCTGGCCGACGCGCTGGACCGTTTCCACCCGGACTGGCAGCCGTCGCAGGTGGTGGTCGGCGATGCGACGCTGGCCGTGCCGCTGGCCGGCGAGGGCAGCCGGCGCCGGCGGCTGCACGCCGGGTCCATGCTGGGCCGTTTCCGCCTGTTGCGACCGTTGCCCCTGGCCGTGCTCGACCTGTCGGGCGACGCGCCGGAGTACGAGGTCTTCAGGGAGACCTTCCGCCGCGCCGAGGTGCCGGTGATCCAGCCGGCAGGCGCCAATGGCCGCCTCGACGAGATCAGCCTGTGGCAGCTCACCGAGCTCGTGCTGGGATTGGGCCGGAATCTTGCTCATCTGGCGGCGCAGGCGCAGCGCGAGGAAAAGGCACGCTACGGCAGCGATGCCGGCTGGAATCAGATCTGGAAATCCATCTCGGTCAAGAATGTGCTCTGGTAGGCCGCTTAAACTGATCATCTGGCTGCCCCGCGGCCAACAACGTTTCTCCATCGAAGCCATCGGGAGCCAGCGCGCATGAAGCAGAAAGACCGTCCGGCCCAAGATCCCATCCGCCAAGAGGACCTGGGTCGCATCGTGCTCTTCATGGGAGGCGTGCGCTCGGGCACCACTGTGTTCCGCCGCATGCTGGCCTCTCACCCGCGGGTGCGCGACCGCGGCGAGATCTTCAACTCGAACAACCCCCAGGGCTTCTTCAAGTACTTCCGCGAGCAGATCGCCCAGAACCCGGACCTCGCCTTCCCGGAGCACCACGGCAAGGTGTTCCTGGGCTACGTGGCGTCCCTGGTGCCGAAGGACAAGGACGGCATCGCGCTGCTCGACATCAAGTACGAGCACCTGAACCTGATCCACGACGCCTGGCAGCTGCCTTTCACCAACCCGCCGATGCTGCGCCTCATCAAGCGCACCGGCCTCAAGGTGGTGCATTTGCGGCGGCAGCACTTCTTTTCGGTGCTGTCCAACCTCGTCGCGGTGCAGACCGGCCGCTACCACAAGCCGGCGGACGACTCTGCCAAGCTGCCCGAGAAGCGTCCGGTCTCCGTGGAGCGCGCCCTGGTGCTGTCCTCGATGAAGAAGCGCAAGCGCGCCGCCGACACCGTCGACGGCGGGTTCGATGACGCCCAGCGCCTGTCGATCGACTACGAGGGCGTCTTCGACGAGGCGGGCGACTTCCAGCCCGCGGTGTGCGAGCGCTTGGCCGAGTTCCTTGGCGTGGACAACCAGTTCGAGCGCCAGCCGGCCCTGAAGAAGGTGATCGACGAGCCCTTGTCGGCGGTGATCACCAACTACGAAGAGATCCGAGACCTGGAAACCGCCGCGCTGTGAGCCTGGCCCGGCCGGCCGTGTAGGCCGCAGATGCCGAGGCTCGCGCGCCCCACCCCCATCCCATCCTGGCGCGCCGACCGAGCGCGCCCTGCCTTGCCCGATGAAATCCCCGCTGATCGTCGTCTGCACCCACCACAAGACCGGTTCGGTCTGGATGGCCAACATCTTTCGCGCCATCAAGCGCGCCGAGAAGCTGCAGCTGCACTACAAGGCCCAGGCCGACCTGCCCCCGGCCACGGACATCTTCCTGCAGGACCACAGCAAGGTCGATCTGAAGGCGCTCCAGGCCCGCTTCCCGAAGCGGGGCGTGCGCGCGGTCCACGTGATACGCGACCCTCGTGACGTGGTCATCTCGGGCGCCTTCTATCACGTGAAGACCGTCGAGAAGTGGGCCAACAATCCGAAGAAGGAATACGGTGGCAAGTCCTACCGCCAGGCCATCAGCGCCCTGCCGACCGATCACGAGAAGCTGGTGTTCGAGATGGACCACACGGCGGGCAAGACGATCCGCGAGATGCAGGGCTGGGACTACACCCAGAAGGACCTGTGCTTCGAGGTGCGCTACGAGGACCTGATCGTCGACCGCGAGTTGAAGGTGTTCAGGCCGATGATGGAATTCCTCGGTTACGAAGGCGAGCGCCTGGAGATGGCACTCAAGCACGTCGCCGAGCAGTCCCTGTTCGGCGGTGCCGCCGGCTCCGACCCCGCCGACCACATCCGCTCCGGCGAGAGCCGCCAGTGGGTCAAGACCTTCACCCCCGAGCTGAAGGCAGCCTTCAAGGAACGCTTCCCCGAAGCCCTGCAGCGCCTGGGCTACGAATCAAGCTCCAACTGGTAGCCACCGGGGACCGACCCTGGGCGTGCGCGGATCCGCCTTTGCCGGTCCGCTGGTCCGCTGCGCGACCCCCCTTCAGGGCAGGCCCGGCAGGGGCTGCCCTCCTAGCGCGCGCAGCGCCGCTCCATACGAGTGCGTGCGCGGATCCGGCTTTGCCGGTCCGCTGCGCGAACCCCCTCGGGGGGCAGGCCCCGGTAGGGGCCGTGGGGGCCTCTAGTACCCGAAGAGCTCGAAGTCCCGAGCGAAGCGCTCCCGCACGGTCGAAAGCGCCAGGGGTGACAGTTCCAGGGCCGACTTCTTCTCGAGGCTGGAGTTGCGCACCTCCAGCGGAACGCTGACCTCGAGCTTCTCGCACACTTGGGTGAAGTCCTGCTCGATCGATTCGACCTTGCCGACAAAATCGACGATGAGCTTGCCCGAGGCGTCGCAGACGCTCTGCCACTGCGGCTGCGCACCGGCGTCGGCCCAGGTCAGCGGATGCAGGGCGAAGTCGCTGAACGAGCGTGACTCCAGGGCCGCGGCCACCGCCTTGTAGCGGAAGGGTGGCCGGTCCGGCCAGCGGCCGTGGGCATCGAAGTTGCGTCGCTCGTCGTCGCTCATTTCAGCATCGTGGGCGAGCTTCAGGGCATACGAGTACAGCGAATGCAGGCGATCGATCGGATGGCGTACGAAGGCGAACTTGTAGAACTTGCCGTACAGGGTCTCGCCGAGGAAGTCGCGCGCTTCCAGGGCGGTGCTGTGCTTGTTCAGGCCGATCGTGCGCTTGAAGAACTCCTGGTACTTCTCGCCGCTCTTGGTCGAGCCCAGCACGATGTCGTTGTGGCGCAGCATCTTGGCGAGAGCGACCTCGATGCTCGTCCCGGCGCACTTGTGGATGTGAACGAATACGTAGCGCTTGTTGAGTGAAATGATCATCGATGTTTCTTTCGCACGCCTTCTCCCGCCGGGGCGTCGTTATTATCCGTGACCCGCATTGGAGCCGACCCCTGTGATCGTCAACCATACCCACAAATTCATCTTCGTTCACGTTCCCAAGTCGGCAGGTACCTCGGTCACCGAACTGTTCAGCCAGTACAGCAGCTACCGCGATCTCGAAGTCGGCGGCACGGCGCTCGGCGAGGCGATGCAGAACGAATTCAAGAAGCGCTACGGGCTCACCAAGCACGCCACCGCCGGCGAGATCCGCTCCATCGTGGGGCCCGAGTTGTGGTCCAGCTACTACTCGTTCGGCATCGTTCGCAATCCTTATGCCCGCGCGCAGAGCACCTTCCATTTCATGAAGCGCTGGCGCGGCAACAAGGAGATGGATCGCCTGAAGTTCATCGAGAACATGCCGGACTTCCGTACCTTCGCCCTGAGCCCCAAGCTCAAGCGCAAGCAGTACCACCGCCTGCTCTGGTCGCAGACGCAATGGCTGTGCGACGAGTCCGGCAAGCTGCTCGTCAGCCAGGTCGGGCATCTGGAGTCGCTGGACTCGGAACTGCGCCTGATCCAGGAGGCCATCCCCGGCCTGCCCAAGCGCCCCCAGCAGACCCTGGCCGCGCCCAAGCGAAACAAGAGCGATGCAGACGACGAGGCCCTGCAGAAGCTGCTGACCGACGAGCCGGAAGTGGAACAGGCGCTGTACGAGGCGTACAAGGATGACTTCGAGACCTTTGGCTACCCTCGCTTCAAGACGTGAAAGCGATCACGCCCGCCCCCCTTATCCGAAGGGGCCGGGAGGCGAGTGAGGGGGCCGGGCGTCCAGCGATGAACTCCTAGAATTCGTTACACCCATGCGCACCTTGCTCAAGCGACTGACCGGACAGCCGGAGGCTGAATCCGCCCCGATGCTCGACCTGGCCGAACTGCGGCGCTGGTGCGAGCAAAGCCGCCCGATCTTCATCGTGGGCCTGGCCCGTTCGGGCACGTCGATGCTGCAGGTGGCCTTCGCTCAGCATCCGACGATGTTCGACATCGCCAACTGCCGCGAAACCTTCATCTTCCTGCGGCCACGACAGCCTTACGTCGATCCGATCCATTTCCCGACTCGCGCCTACCTCAAGGGCCGGCCCAACCTGATGGCGCTGCGCGAGTGGATAGAGCCCTACGAAGAAGAGTTCGGCGAGCTGGGCGAGGCCGATTCGATCAGGGCCTTCTTCTACTTCGCCGGCAACCGCATCTATCCGGGCCGGCATCCGCTGGAGAAGACGCCAGGCCACCTCAGAAAGCTGGACCTGGTCTTCGACGTCTTCCCCCACGCGCGCATCCTCGTTTGCAGCCGCGATCCGGTGGATGTCGTTGCCTCCTATCGCAAGCGCCTGGTCAAGGCCAAGGCGGACGGCGAGCCGCCCGAGAAGACCGGCTGGCTGGACAAGGGCGTGGACGAGATGATCGGGGTGTTCGAGCGCTTCACCCGCCTGGTCAACGAAGCCATTCCCAAGTACGGCAAGTCCATGTACATGGCGCCGTACGACTGGCTGATCGACTCGCCGGCGGATTCGATCCAGGCCATCTGCGAATGGGCCGGCATGGAGTTCGTGCCGAACATGATTGCGTCCGAAGCCACGGGCAGCAAGGCGGAAGGCAAGTCGGAAAAGGCTCACGCCATCCAGAAGCGCGCCTCTGACGCGCACAAGGTGCTGTTGCCCGAAGAGATCGAGAAGATCCAGGCGGCCTGCGCGCCCTGGATCCAGCAGTGGAGCACGCCGGGCGCGCTCGGCTGACCGAGGAATCGTCCCGGAGGGAGACTTGAAGTGGCCGTCTATTCAGCTGAGCACCAGTACATCTTCTTCGCCAACCCGCAGACCGCCAGCAAGGCGATCGCGCTGACGCTGAGGCGCAGCCTGAGCGGCGTGCCGTTGCCGGACCGCGAAATCACGCGCAACGGCAAGACCGTGGCCCGGGCTCATCACACGACCTACAGCCAGATCCTGGCGGCTGGCTTGTTGACCGAGGATCAACTCGGCAAGCTGTTCAAGTTCACCTGTGTGCGAAACCCCTTCGACCAGCTGGTGAGCAAGTACATCAAGCATTGCGACCGCCTGGCGAACGACCCGTCCAAGTACCCCTGGCTGGAAGGCGTCGAGGCCGCCGCGCCGGACAACAGCTTCCCCCAATGGGTGGCGCACCTGAGCCGGCTCTATGGCGAGATGGACAAGCTGGCCAAGGGCCCGCTGGAGTTCCTGAACCACGCCGACCTGGTGATCCGGTTCGAAGCGCTCCAGGAGGGCTTCGACGAGTTCCTGCGTCACATCGGCGTGACTGAGCCGCTGTCGGTGACCGAGTACAACATCACCAAGGGGCGCGCCGAGGGAGGCGCTGCCGCGCCGGATGCGGCCAAGGTGAAGAAAAAGAAGAAGAACTACACCGAGTACTACGACACGGCCTGCGTCGAGGTCGTCGAGAAGCTCTACGAGCCGATCATCAATCGCTTCAACTACCGTTTCGGCGACTGAGCGAGCTTCATTCGTCGGTCTCGATCACGTCTTCGTCCAGGGGCCTGCTCTTCACGCGCTTGAGCTTTTCCGGCTTGGGCGCTGCGGCACTCTTGTCGGCCTTCTTTTCCGTCTTTCGGGCGGGACGGGCTGGCTTGCCGGTCTCCGGCGCTGCTGCCGGTTCTTCCTTCTTTCCGCCCGCCTCCTTCCGGGCCGCCTTGGCCGCCTTGGCGGCCTGGCGCTCGGCACGGGCTTGGCGCTTCTGCTCCTTTTCGGCCTTGCTCAGCTTGGCGCCTTCGCCCTTGCCGGCCTTGCCTTCGCTGTCCGCCTTCTCGTTCCTCGCGGCACGCGCGACGGTGCGCGATTCTGCGCTGGGGGGACCATAGTCGAAGAGCTTGTTGATGAAGGCTTCGCGCTTGGCGATCAAGCGAAGGCTGGTGGGGTCGTAGAAGCGGATGATCGCCTCGTCCTGCGCACTGGACCGCACCCTCAGGCCCTCCACGGCTGCGCGCTGCTCGGCGTTCAAGGGCACGTGCAAGGCCTCCAGCACCTTCTTCAGGTCTTCGCTGATGGCCTCTGAGCGGATGAAGTGCGACGTGATGGCCTGCTGCTGATAGCGCGCTTCCAGCGCTTCCATCGAGTCCACTGACTTTTCCATGTTCTCGGCGTTGCGCACGAACATGAGAAGGAACTGGTAGGTCATCAGGCCACCCAGCTTGGCCACTGGCGAGTTGTTGTAGCCATGGTCGACGAGCCGCCGCAGGCCACGATGCGCAGCCACGGCCTGCAGCCATTCACGAAAGGCCTCGACGTTGTCGGCGTCGCCGTACCAGAAGTCCTTGGCGTGCGCGGCGTTCCAGCCTTCCGGCAGGGCCTTGGCTTGTCCGGCCGCTTCGGTCTTCGGCGGCAACTGGGCGCGCTTCGAACGAAGCAGATCCCACTTCGTCTGATCGGTCAGGCGCTTGTGGAACTCGCCCTTGCCGCTGCAACCCAATTTCCATTGGGCGAGGTACCAGGTCAATGGGTTGCACACGTAGCCAACGACAGGCTTGCCCATGGCCGCGAGGTCATCAGAGTAGGCGGACTGCTTGGCACTCGTCTCGCCCCCGACCAGATCACCGACCAGCTTCTTCAATCGCGTGGAGCCGACCTTGTGAAGTTCAACGAGGATCAGCTTGTCGGAGGTGAGCATGGCGGATTTGGTCTTGTGTTGGCAAGGCGGACCTAGTATAGGTTCGCACCTTCGCGGGCCGCGGCGGCGCGCCGCATCCAAATTTGGGGGTCTGTCTTGGCTGTCTACTCTCCTCGCTACAACTACATCTTCTTCGCCAATCCGCAGACGGCGAGCAAGGCCATCGCGCGCACGCTGCAGGAGGCCCTCGAAGGGCAGCCCATGCCCGACAGGGAGATCACCCGCAGCGGTGAGGTGATCGCCAAGAAGCATCACGCCACATGGCGGCAGCTGCTGGAGGCCGGCCTGATGACGCGCGAACAGCTCGACAGGCTTTTCAAGTTCACGAGCGTGCGCAACCCCTACGATCTGCTGGTCAGTCGTTACCTCAAGCGCAAGGGGCGCTTCGTCGACCAACCCGAGAAGTACCGCTGGGCGCAGGACAACCCGAAGATCAAGGCCAGCATGGAGGCGGCGCAGGAGTTGCCGTTCCCCGAGTGGCTGGCTGGCCAGCTCAAGCGCCACACGGAAAAGGACAAGACCGTCAAGGGACCGCTGGAGTACCTCGACCATGCCGACTACGTGATTCGTTTCGAGGCGCTGCAAGCCGGGTTTGACGAAGTGTTGCAGCGGCTGGGCATCGACCGGCCGATTCCCATCGTGTCCGAGAACGTCACGAGCGAACGCGCACAGGGCAGCGCCAAACGCCACTACACGGAGTTCTACGACGACGCCAGTCGCGAGCTGGTCGCGCGGGCCTATGCGCCGATCATCGAGCGCTTCGACTACCGGTTCGGCTGAGGCGCCCAGGGCGGGCCGCCAGCAAAAAGGGGCGCCGTTGGCACCCCTTTGTCGCAATGCGTTGCCGCTCGCTCAGTCGTCGTTGTTCGCGTCGGCCGTCTTCTTGGCCTTCTTCGGCGTGCGCTTCAGCGGCGCCTCGAAGAATTCAACGGCACGCTTCCACAGCGGCATCGACAGTTCGACCGGCTCCGGGCCGTGGCCTGCTTCGGCCGAGTTGTACATCAGCGTCATCACGTGACCGTCGGGCGACACGCCGCCTTCGGGATCCACGTCCCAGCGGCGCCACAGGCCCGGGAAGTGTCGGTTGATCGTGGTCACGTCCTTCAGGTTCTGGCCGACCACCAGGCGGATGTCGCGACCTTCGTTGTGCGCATCCTTCAGGGCCGTCAGCGCATTGAAGCGCCACGGCGTCTTCTGCATCATCTCCTCATAGTCGTCCATCGTCTTGCCGATGGCCCGCATGCCGGCGGCGACCACGCCTTCGCGGTACTTGTCCGGGCGCAGGAACGGGCACACGGCGACGATGCCGGTCTTGGTCGTGCGCTGGCTACCGACGAGGATGGCCGAGGTGCCGCCTGCCGACGAGCCGTACATCATCACCCTGTCGACCGGGATGCCGAGCTTGGCGCAGACCACGTCGATCAGCGCGTTGAGCTCAGGCACCAGGTCGTTCTCGAGCGTGCCCATGTAGAACCCGCAACGAGGCACGTTGGAGTTCCAGTCGATCTCGGTCATCGGATCGCTGATGGCCAGGATGGGGGCTTCGAACAGCGCCTCCCAGTTGCGACGCGCGAACATCGGGCGCATGGCGTTGGTGGTCTCCTTGCCGCCGGCGCGTGCGCCCTGGAAGGTGACGACCAGCTTGTCCGCCGGACGCAGCGTGTTGATCGACACGTTGACGCTGAAATGGCCCGTCTTCACGCGCAGGACGGTGATGGCCTTGGCGGGAATGGTCCAGTCGCCATTCAATTCGACCGTCGACGCGGCTTCGCGTGTGATCTCGGCGTTGTTGTCCGGCAGGAAGGGAATGTCGGAGCCCTCATCGGGCACAAGATTGAACATGGAGGACTGCTTGCAAGGTTGAGGAACCGAAGCGACCGGGCAGGGTGCCGAAAGCCCTTCGTGAGAGCGGAAAAAACCGCGCGCGACTGCTGAACAAGCGTGCAGACGATGCTAGCACAGTGGGCCTTCGCAAGAACGATGCCCGGGGCGATCAGCACGTGTGCTGCATCACGCCTTGGCGGCCCTTTTGGGGGCGCGGCTGTCGTCTATGATCGCAGCGCCCTGTGCCTGCCGCCGCGGCCGCGTGCGGCGCATGAGGATTGTTGTTGATTTCGCTCGCAAGGCGCCGACCGCATGCTCATTTCGGACAAGCTTGTTTTCATCGAATTCCGCAACACCGGCGCCTCCCATGTCGAGAAACTGCTGCTGAAGATCGTCGGCGGCGAGGTCGATAACACCATCCGCGTGCCGACCGAGGAATTGCTGGCCAGCAAGCGGCCCATGTTCGGCTCGATCCGCGACCCCTGGGGCTGGTACCTGTCGCTGTGGACCTTTGGTTGCGCGCAGCAGGGCGAGCTCTACCAGCGCATGGTCAACGAGAAGTCGTGGCGCAAGCTGCTGGAGAAGATCGAGGCCAACGCCAAGGCGCGCAGCAAGGAGGCGCCGGCCGACGACAGCCGCCGCATCTCGCTGCCGGAGCAGCTGGGAGCCGAGAGGGCACGCGATTTCTGGTACGCCAGCGACGACAACGTCGAGGCTTTCCGGGAATGGTTGCGGGTCGTGTGCGCGCTGCAGACCCGCCGGGTCGTCGAGTCCGGTTTCGCCCAGTCCCCGATCAGCAAGGTCGCCGGCCTGATGACCTACCGCTACTTCCAGCTGTACGTGCGCGGGGCCTCGCACATCCCGGTCACCATCGGCACCCAGGAGGGGCTGCGTTCCTTCGAAGCCCAGCACCTGGTGCTCGACCACATCATCCGCCAGGACAGCCTCACCGAGGACCTGGTCAGCTCCCTGGAGCGTAGTGGTGTCAGCCTCACCGACGAGCAGCGCAAGATGATCTATGACGCCAAGCCGACCGGCAAGGCCGCCCGTTCCATGGGCATCGAGCGCTTCTACGATGCCGCGAGCACCGATCTCGTGACGCGCCGGGAGAAGTTCATCATTGAGCGATTCGGCTACACGCGCCCCCACGTTTGAACGCGGCCCCCGGGGCGGGCATCTGCCCGCGTTCGTAGAATCGTTCGCAACGAGGCTGCGCCACACGCCGCCGGCCAGGAGCCCGACCTGCATGACGCTCGCCGACGAGACCCGACCGCATCCCTGCCGACGCCCGCCTGCGCGGCCTGCTTCGCCATCCGCTAGCCGTGCACTCGTGATGGTCTCCCTGGCCCTGGCGCTGGCCGCCTGCGGCGAACGCAAGGCCGATGCCACCCAGGTCGCCGCGCGGGTCAACCAGAGCGACATCACGGTCCACCAGATCAATTTCGTGCTCCAGCAGGAGCACAACGTCCGGCCGGACCAGTCCGACTCCGCTGGCAAGCGGATCCTGGAGTCGCTGATCGACCAGGAACTGGCGGTGCAGAAGGCCGTCGAGCTCAAGCTGGACCGCGATCCGCAGACCGTGCAGGCGCTGGAGGCGGCCCGCCGTGAAGTCCTGGCGCGGGCCTACAAGGAGCGCATCACGCAGGGGGCCCCGCGACCCACGCCGCAGGAGACGCGAAGGTTCTACGACAGCACGCCGAACCTGTTCAGCCAGCGCAGGGTCTATTCCCTGCAGGAACTGCTCATCGACGCCCCGCCGGCGCGGCAGGACTGGATCAAGGAGCGGCTCGCCCGGGCCACCTCGGTGGATGACTTCGCCGACGCCCTGAAGGCCGAGGGCCTGCGCTACAGCGGCAGCCACGCCGTGAAGCCGGCGGAACAGTTGCCGATGGGGCTGGTCGAACGCTTCGCGAAGATGAAGGATGGCGAGGCGGCCATCCTGGCCGATGCGCCGGCGATGCGGGTGGTGTTCGTCGCCGCCTCGCGCACGGAGCCGGTGTCGTACGAGCGTGCCGCTCCGGCCATCGAGCAGTACCTGGCGACGCTGGCCCGGCGCCGGGCGATCGACGACAACCTGAAGGCGCTTCGCACGGCCGCGCAGATCACCTACCAGGGCAAGTTCGCGGGCGGGCCGGCCAGCGCCGCGGCGGGCGCTTCGGCACCGGCCTTGCCACCGATGTCTCCGGTGCCGGTGCAGGTGGCGCTGCCGGAGGAGGGCTCTTCCGAGCCCGTGCGGCTGGCGATGCCGGACGCCGCTCCGCTGCCCCGCGCCGCCGGCAGCGCCATGGATCCGGACTTGGCCAAGAAAGGGATGGGACTGAAATGAAGCATTTGTCTGATTCGGTGAAGATCCTGCCGGCGCTCGCCCTCGCGACGGCATTTCTCGTCTGGGCTCCTGGTGCTGCGGCCCAGGCCGGTGCGCGCCCCGCGCAGCCGCCGGCACCGCCACCGGCGGCGATCGACACCGACCTCTACCGGATCGGCCCCGGAGACACGGTCCGCATCACCGTCTACCAGAGTCCGGATCTCACGCTCGAGGCCCGCGTGACCGAAGCGGGGGTCATCAGCTATCCGCTGATCGGAGCCATCCGCCTGGGCGGCCGCACGGTCAGCGAGGCCGAGGCGGCCCTGGCCGCCGCCTTGAAAAAGGGCGACTTCATCAAGAACCCGCAGGTCACGGTGATGGTGACCCAGGTGCGGGCCAACCAGGTCAACGTGCTCGGGCAGGTCGGCAAGCCCGGCCGCATCCCCCTGGACGTGGCCGGCATGCGGCTGACGGACGTGCTGGCCCTGGCCGGCGGGGTGGCCGCAAATGCCGGCTCGGACACGGTGGTGGTGACCGGTCTTCGCAACGGCCAGCCCTTCCGAAGCGAGGTGGACCTGCCGCGCGTGTTCGCCCCGGGCGGGCGCGAGCACGACATCGTGATCCAGCCGGGCGACGCCATCTGGGTCGACCGCTACCCGGTGGTCTACCTCTACGGCGAAGTGCAGCGCCCGGGCCAGTTGAGGCTGGAGCGCGGGATGACCGTGATGCAGGCCCTGGCCAGCGCCGGCGGCCTGACCCAGCGTGGAACCCAGCGTGGCCTGAGGGTGAGCCGGCGCGCCGCCAACGGGCAGGTGCAGCAGCTCGAACTGACGCTGGACGATGCACTCCAAACAGGCGACGTGGTGTTCGTCCGCGAGAGCCTGTTCTAGGAATCCCATCATGAATCTGGCCAATGTCATTGCCGTCCTGAAGGCCCGCTGGCTGCCGGCGGTTCTGGCCTTCGCGCTGGTGTTCGGCGCCGCGATCGGCTACACGATGCTGGCGCCCAAGATGTACACCGCCACCGCGACGCTGGTGATCGACATCAAGCCGGATCCGGTCACCTCGATGCTCTACGGCGGCGCCGCCTCGCCGGCGATGATGAACACCCAGGTCGAGGTGATCCGCAGCGACCGGGTGGCCCTGCGGGTGGTGCGCAACCTCAAGCTGACCGAGGTGCCGCCCATCCGCAAGCTGTGGGAAAAGGTCAGCAAGGGCGACGGCACCATCGAGGACTGGCTGGTCGAGTTCATGCTGAAGAACCTGGACGTGCAAGTCGCCAGGGCGGGCAGCAACGTCGTCAACGTGGCCTACCGGGGCACCGAGCCGCAATTCGTCGCGACCATCGCCAACGCCTTCGTGCAGGCCTACCTCGAGACGGCGGTCGAGCTGCGGGTCGACCCGGCGCGGGAGTACAGTGGTTTCTTCGGCAAGCAGGTCGACGAGGCCAGGACGGCGCTGGAGGCGGCGCAGCAGCGCTTGTCCAAGTTCCAGCAGGACCAGGGCATCATCGTCACCGACGAGCGCTACGACGTCGAAATGGCCCGGCTGAACATGCTGAGCCAGCAGCTGGTCTCGACGCAGGCGCTGAGCAGCGAATCCTCCAGCCGTCAGGCCCAGGTGGCCAACAATGCCGACCGGATGTCCGACGTGTTGAACAACCCGCTGGTCGCGGCGATCAAGGCGGATGTCGGCCGTGCGGAGGCGCGGGTCAAGGAGCTCAATGCCCGCTACGGGGACCAGCACCCGCAGGTGCTCGAGGCCAAGGCGACCCTGGCGGAGCTGCGCAACCGCCTGGCCACCGAGACCCGCAACGTGACCGGCAGCGTCTCGGTCAGCGCCAACATCGACCGCGCCCGCGAGGGGCAGGTCCGCGCCAGCCTGGAGGAGCAGCGCGCCAAGGTGCTGAGGCTGAAACAGGTGCGCGACCAGGGCAGCGTGCTGCAGCGGGATGTCGAGAACGCCCAGCGCTCGTACGACCTGCTGCTCAACCGCTACAACCAGAGCAATCTCGAGAGCCAGAACCGGCAGAGCAACGCGTCGATGCTGGCGCGGGCCACGCCGCCCGGGGCGCCTTCCTCGCCCAAGGTGGCTGCCAACATGCTGATCGGCATGTTCTTCGGCGTCGCCGTCGGGCTGGGCGTCGCCTTTGCGCTGGAGCAACTGGACAAGCGTCTGCGCGTCCCGTCGGACGCGCTCAGTGCCCTGGGACTGCCCGTCATAGGCATCATGCCCACGCCGACCATCGGCCGGCGAATGCGGGTCCAGCTGGCCCAGAACCAGGACCGCATGATCTCGGGGCGCCGATTGCCGGCGCCTCCGAAGGCCTAACCAGAGCAGTCCATGAGCGACACCGGGGATCCCACCCAGCACGACTTCTCCGATTCCATCCATTCGCCGATGGACGTGGCCGAGACCAAGGTCCGCGCCATCGGCGAATTGATCCGGGATGCGCGCAACCTGTCGGCCGAGGACGTGGAGCGCATCAGCAAGTACCAGCGCGAGCACAAGATGCGCTTCGGCGAGGCCGCGATCGCCCTGGGACTCGCCAACGCCGAGGACGTGCTGTATGCGCTGTCGCAGCAATTCCAGTATGCGTACGGCGACGAGCACCGGCGCAAGGCCAATCCCGAGCTGGTGGCGCTGGTGCAGCCCTTCGGCCACCAGGCCGAGGCCTTCCGGGCCATCCGCAGCCAGATCCTGCTGCGCATGCACACCGAGGACGAGACGATGCGCCGCGCGCTGGCCGTGGTCAGCCCGGACAGCGGCGACGGCAAGACCTACTTCTGCGCCAACCTCGCCGTCGCGCTGGCCCAGCTGGGCGGCAAGGTGCTGGTGGTCGATGCGGACATGCGAGGAGCGCGCATGCACCAGATCTTCGGCGTCGACAACTCCAAGGGCCTGTCCAACCTGCTGGCCGGGCGGGGCGGCAAGAACGTGGTCAAGGCGGTGCCTGACGTGCCGAACCTCTGGGTCATGCCGGTCGGTGTGCAGCCGCCGAACCCGCTGGAGCTCGTCGAGGGCCCGGCCTTCGGCCTGCTGCTGCGCGAACTCACCTCGAAGTTCGACCACGTGCTGATCGATTCACCGGCCTCGGTGTTCGGCACCGACGGGGTGGTGGTGGCCGCCCGGTGCGGGGCGGCCCTGGTGGTCGCCCGGCGCAACACCAGCAAGATCTCCAAGTTGCAGGACCTGGTCGCCTCGCTGCAATCCGCCAACACCCGCCTGGCTGGCGTGGTGATGAACGAGTACTGAGAACCCCCAGGCAATGACGGCGTCATTCCCGCCCCCAGGGGGCCAGCAAAGTGGCCAAGCCACATTGGCCTGAGAGGCCCACCGCCGTGCCATCGACGGCCGTCCCGCCGGCTCCGACGTCCGAGGTTTCGGCGAGGTGGGTGCCGTGGGCCCTCGCGGCCGCGGGCCTGGCGGCGCTGTACGGCCCGACGCTGCGCGACCTGTTCCAGACGGTCTGGTCCACCGACGAGCAGGGGCACGGCCCGGTCGTCCTGGCACTTTGCCTGTGGCTGTTCTGGCGCCAGCGCAGCGCGCTCGCCGAGCCACGGGCGGGCATTGATCTCACCCGGCCCGCCTGGGGCTGGGCGATCCTGGCCGTGGCGCTGCTGCTGCACGTGTTCGGCCGTTCGCAGCGCATCCTGAGCGCCCAGGCCTTGTCGGCCGTCCCCGTGCTGTTGGGGATCCTGCTGCTGTTCCGCGGTGTCCGGGCGGCGCGGGCGATGTGGTTCCCGCTGCTGTTCATGCTCTTCCTGGTGCCGCTGCCGGCGGCGCTGGTCGAAGCGGTGACCCAGCCGATGAAGCTCGCCGTGTCGTCGGTGGCGGCCGACCTCCTCTATGCCGTGGGTTATCCGGTGGCGCGCAGCGGCGTCATCCTGCAGGTCGGGCCCTACCAGTTGCTGGTCGCCGACGCCTGTGCCGGCCTGTACACCTTGTTCACGCTCGAGGCGATGGGCCTGCTCTACCTGAACGTCGTGCGCTTCTCGTCGACGGTGCGCAACGTGCTTCTGGCGCTGCTGATCGTGCCCATCTCCTTCGTCGCCAACGTGATCCGTGTGATCGCCCTGTCCCTGATCACCTACCACCTCGGCGACGCCGCGGGCCAGGGCTTCCTGCATGGGCTGGCAGGCATGGTGCTGTTCCTGTCGGCGCTGATGCTCATCGTGGGCTGCGATTCGCTTCTGCGCTGGGCGCGCCCGGCGAGTTGACCCGATGGCCGCCGACACGCCGCCGCTGAACCGCCGTGCGGCCGTGCTGGCGGCGCTCATGGTCGGCGCATCGACGCTGGGCGCCGCGCTCATCCCGACGCGACGCATGGCCGACCGGCGCGGACAGTTCACCCTGGCCGAGGCGGTGCCGGAGCGATTCGCCGGCTGGGTCGTCGATCCGCGGGCGCGGGGCATCGTCGTCAACCCGCAGACGGAGGAACTGCTGCGCCGCATCTACACCGAGACGCTGGAGCGAACCTACGTGCGCGGCCCGGGCGAGCGGATCATGCTGTCGATCGCCTACGGCGCCGACCAGTCCGACGTGAGCCTGCAGATGCACTATCCGGAGGTCTGCTATCCCGCCCAGGGATTCCAGCTCGAAGGTCGTCGCGAGGACAGGCTGGACCTGCCCTACGGGAGGATCCCGGTGCGACGCCTCGAGACCACCTTCTCCACCGTCCGGCACGAGCCGGTGACCTACTGGACGGTGATCGGCGACGAGTTGACGATGAGCGGGCTGGACAAGCGCCTGGCCGAGATCCGCCATGGGCTGCGGGGCGAGATCGTGGACGGCATGCTGGTTCGGGTTTCGTCGATCAACATCGACACCGCGGCCGCCTTTGCCCTGCAGGACCAGTTCATCCGGGACCTGCTCGCCAGCCTCACGCCGGCCGCCCGGCGACGGCTCGCCGCGCTCCCGTGACGACGATACGCCTCGTTACTTTACTCACCCATAACAGCAGCAATCTCTTACCAATTGCGGGAGTCCTGTCACTGCACGGGCGGGGCACTGAATGCATGATCTGTCGCTGGATGCGCAACCCCTAATCCGGGAGGGCGCTAGATCATTCAAATTCGGGAGCTGGCGGCGTGGAGGAGGGCTCGGCTGAGGTCGGGAGGGAGAAGCTTTGCGGCTGGCGGCGGGCCTGCCTCGCCTCGGTGCTGCTGCTGGCCGCCCTCGGCGGTTCGCCGGCGGTAGCCCGTTCCGGCATCGGACTCAACCTCGCCACCTGGGATTACTTCAGCCCCGATTTGCCGCTGGTCGACCAGTTCAAGCGCAGCTCCGGCTGGCTGACCCAGTGCGAACCCAGCCGTGACACCCGTTGCCAGGGCTTCAGCGGCGAGGCGAGCTCCTGGGATACCCGCGAGGAGGATCGGCTCGAGCTCGACGCGCAAGGCTGGGTCAAGCGGCTGCCCGCGTCGGATGACCCGAACGTCCGCTTCCGGTCGGTCGGCGTGCTGCTGTTCAACGGCAACGGCCACGCCCACCCGGCGGGCAAGTACATCGTTACCTACGAGGGCAAGGGCGTGCTGGTGCACGACCTGCTCGGCCGCAAGATCGATCGCGAGTCCCGCCCAGGGCGCGACGTGGTGGAGGTCTCGAACCAGGCCGACGGCGGCTGGCGCATCGCCATCCAGGCCACCGATCCCAAGGACCACCTCCGCAACATCCGTGTCTTCCCGCCGGGCGGCGCTTGCGCGAAGGATCTCGACCGCTACGCCGCCACACCGGCGGAGTGCGAACCGAAGACTCAAGGGGCCTTCGTGCCCTTCGAGAAGTTCCCGGCCGAGCGCCGATGGCACCCGCGCTTCGTGCAGGACCTGCGGGGCTTTCGGGTGCTTCGCTTCATGGACTGGGGCAAGACCAACAGCACGCGCGTGACCGACTGGCGCGAGCGCGCGCAGCCCGATGCGGCCATCTGGGCAAGCGATGCCGGCGTGCCCATCGAGGCCATGCTCGACCTGTCCCGCGTCGCCGGGGCCGACCCCTGGCTGAACCTGCCGATGCGGGCCAGCGACGACTATGTGCGCGGCTTTGCCAAGCTGCTGCGCCAGCAGCTTCCGCCCGGCCGGGTCGCCATCGTCGAGTACGCCAACGAGCCCTGGAACCAGGCCTTCCCGGTGGCCGGCTGGATGCACCAGCGGGCGCAGGCGCAGTGGCCCGGGGCCGGCAGGAAGGTCGGAGGCGACGTCGCGCTGGCCAACAACTGGTATGCGTGGCGGTCGGTGCAGATCTGCCAGATGGTCAAGGCCGAATGGGGCGCCCAGGCGGCGCCGGTGCGATGCGTGGTCAACACCCAGGCCGCCAATCCCGAACTCATCCGGCAAGTGCTGGCCTGCCCTCAGGCGGCCGCGCAGATCGGCAAGGCTTGCGCCAAGGGCGTCGACGCGGTGGCCATCGCGCCCTATTTCGGCGGCTACCTCGCCGAGCCAAGCCTGCGGACGGCGGTGGTGTCCTGGCCCAAGGATCCCGATGGCGGCCTGAACCGCCTGTTCCAGGAGTTGCTGGCCGAGGATCCCCAGGGCGCCCGTGCTCGCCCCCCGTTGCAAGGCCACAAAGATGCCGCCGACGCCGGTGCCCTGGCCCAGTCGGCCGGCTGGATGCGCGCGGCCAAGGCCGTGGCCGATGCCCACGGCTTGCCCATGTGGGCCTACGAAGGCGGCCAGCACCTGACGCCGCCCGGCGGTGTCGAAGATCCGGCCTGGCTGAAGCTGATAGTGGCCGCCAACCGCGATCGCCGCATGGGGCGGGCCTACGAACGCCATCTGTCCGACTGGCGATCCGCCGGCGGGCAGCTCTTCGTCTGGTTCAACCACCTGGCCGTGCCCTCGCAGGCCGGCGCGTGGGGACTCAAGGAGACGCAGTTCTCCGACGACAGCACCAAGTGGCAGGCCGTCCGCGCCCAGCGCGACGGCCTGGCCTGCTGGTGGCCGGGTTGCGAGCAGTGACGCTCCCGGCCGTGTATTTCAAGGCTGTAGGCCTCGATCCGCGGATAAACGCATGGATCACCCCCGAGTTGCCTTTCGTTTCAGAAGCGAGGCTTTTCTTGCGGTCGTCAGGTTCACGCCCCGGGTGTGACGTCGATCAGCTCTTCGTCGCTCATGCAGATCGGTGTTGTTCGGTGAAGCGGCACTGGCCTCCTCCTGCATCGAATTCCCTTCCCCCTAAGGTTTGCCACCCATGAACATCAAACTGACCGCCCGCCGCGCCTCTCTCGGCGCCGTCGTGGCCCTCACTTTCGCCGGCGCGGCCCACGCCTATGGCGTGCCGTCCAACCACGGCGTTGGCGTCAACCTGAACGCCTTCGAGTACTACTCGCCCGACATGCCGACCGTCGACCAGTTCAAGCGCGCGGGCGGCTGGTTCACCCAGTGCAGCTACCCCAAGGACGCCGGCTGCAACAACTTCACCAACGGCCAGAGCGGCTGGGACACGCTCGAGCAGTCGAAGATGAACCTGGACGCGAACGGCTGGCCCACGAGCCTGCCGGCGGCCAACGACACCAACGTCAAGTACCGCCGCGTGTCGGTCCTGATGTTCCAGGACGACAGCCGCGTCCACCCCGCCGGCAAGTACACCGTAGTGTACGAGGGCGAAGGCACCATCGAATACGCCATGGCCGGCACCAAGGTGGCCGCCGAGTCCAAGCCCGGGCGTGACGTCGTCCAGGTCACCAACAGCGACTCCTCGGGCCTGCTGCTGACCATCAGCGCCACCAACCCCAGCAACTACATCCGCAACATCCGTGTCCTGCCCCCGGGCGGCGTCTGCTCGGGCAACCGCGCCGTCTTCGCGCTGACCGACGCCGAATGCGCGAGCAAGGGCCTGGGCAGCCTGGTCACCTTCGAGAACACGACCGGTCGCATCTGGCACCCGCAGTTCGTCGCCGACCTGAAGGGCTTCCGCACCCTGCGCTTCCTGGACTGGAACAAGACCAACTCTTCGCCCCTGGCGAACTGGGAAGACCGCCCGCGCCTGGCCGATGCGCTGTGGACCGGCCCCGCCGGCGTGCCGGTGAACGCCATGGTTTCGCTGGCCAACGAAGTCGGCGCCGACCCCTGGGTCAACCTGCCGACCCACGCGACGGACGACTACGCATTGAAGTTCGCCCGCCAGATCAAGGGCATGCTGGCGCCGAAGCTGAACCTGATCCTCGAGTACAGCAACGAGCCCTGGAACTACGGTTTCAGCCAGGCCCTGTGGATGCGTGACCAGGCCGCCGCGACCTGGCCTGACCAGATCGCCAAGGGCGTGAGCGTCTACGAGCTGCAGCCCAGCTGGTATGGCATGCGCGCCGCGCAGCTGTGCAAGATCGTCAAGACCGAATTCGGTGCCGATGCTTCCCGCGTCAAGTGCGTGTTCAACGGCCAGGCTTCGAATTCCTGGATCGGCCAGCAGCAGCTCGACTGCCCGTATGCCCTGTCCAAGATGGGCGGGCAGGCCTGCTACAAGGGCATGGACGGCCTGGCGGTCGCCCCGTACTTCGGTGGCTACATCGGTGACCCGGCGGTTCGCGGCACGGTGAAGACCTGGTACACCGACTCGGACGGCGGCGTGGGCAAGCTGTTCCAGGAGATCCTGGGCCAGGATGCCAACGGCAACAAGGTCACCCCGCCCCTGTACGGCAAGACCAAGGAGTCCTACATCGACGGCGCGGTCGCTCAGGTCAAGACCTGGATGACGGCCAACAAGAACGTCTCGTCGACCCGCGGCCTGCCGATGCTGGCCTACGAAGGTGGCCAGCACCTGATCATGTACCCCGGCGACACCGACCAGCAGTGGCTCAACCTGATGACCGCCGCCAACCGCGACCCGCGCATGGCCACGGCCTACACCCGCACGCTGACCGACTGGCAAGCCGTGGGCGGCACGATCTACACGATGTTCAACCACGTGTACACGCCCAGCAAGTACGGCGTCTGGGGCCTGAAGGAAACCGAGTTCCAGAACAACAACGTCAAGTGGCAAGCCGTCCTGCCCTACCGCGACACCAAGGACTGCTGGTGGGCTGGCTGCGCCCGCTGACCTGAGCGTCCCCTGCAAGACAAGCCGCCGGCGTCCAGCCGGCGGCTTTTTTTTGGGGGCCGCCTGTTCCGCTCGCCCGCCAGCCTTTTTCTTTCCTGATGCGTGAAGCCTTATGCTGCAGGGCGCCACTGCGTCCCGCCCCATGAAGCTTGCCGAGCCGCCCTTGAACGATGCCGTTGTCCCCCCTCTGGTGATGCTGATCGCGCCCAACGTGAGCGAGCAGATGGGAGGAGAGGCCATGAAGGCCCTGCAGATCCTGCGGGAGCTGAAACGGGTGTTGCCGGAGACGCTGCAGATCACCCACGACCGCAACCGCGCCGAGATCGCCCGCCTGGGCCTCGCCGGGGTGCATTTCGTGTCGGACACCCGGCTGTCACTGCTGCTGTGGCGAAGCGTGGTCTTTCGCCCGGCACTCGGGCCGTGGTTCTCCTGGAAAGCCGTGCGGCTGGCCGAGCAGCTGGCGCGCGAGCCTGCCAGCGCCGGAAGGGCGATCGTGATCCACCAGGTCGAGCCGAATTCTCCGGTGATGCCGCGGTGGCTGTCGCGCCGCTTCCCGAACGTCCTGGGTCCGATCAACGGCAACATCTACTATCCGCGGCTTTTCCGCCGGCACGAGAGCTTCAGCGCCGGGATGCGCCGCCGGCTGCACATGCCGCTGCAGTGGCTGCGCCGCTGCCTGCCCCCGCTGCGAAGGGATGCCGAGCTGGTGCTCGTGGCCGGTGGCGAGCGCACGCGCCAGTCGTTGCTGGCCGCCGGCATGGACGACGGCACGCTGGTCGACACGGTGGACTGCGGCGTGGCCGAGTCGCTGCTGGCGCGGCCGCGGCTGACGCACCACGGGGTCAACCTGCGTTTCGTGCACTTCGGCCGGCTCGTCTTCCACAAGGGCACGGCGCTCGCCATCCGCGCGCTGGCACAGACGCAGCTGCCGATAGAGCTGGATGTGGTCGGCCGCGGCCCCGAGCTGGAGACCTGCCGGAAGGTGGTGGAGGAACTCGGCCTGCAAGGCCGGGTGCGCTTCCTCGACTGGTATGAGCGGCACGAGGACCTGATCGCCAGCTTCGATGCCTACCGCGGCATGGTGCTGCCGAGCATCGAGGATGCCAACGGCATGGTCGTGCAGGAGGCGATGGCCCTCGGCCTGCCGCCGGTGTGCCTCGACTGGGGCGGGCCGCAACTCCTGGTCAAGGATGGCGAATCCGGCTTCCTGGTGCGGCCGGACAGCCTGGAGGCGATCACCCGCGGCATCGCGGATCGACTGGACCGGCTGGCGCAGGACCCGGCCCTCGCGGAGCGGATGTCCATCGCCGCGCGTGCGCAGGCGGCCGATTGGCGCTGGCCGGAGGTGGTCCAGCAGTGGCTGGGGCTGTACCGGTCGCTGACCGCTCAGCGCGTCGGGCGGGTGCCGAACGCCGTCTGACGCAGCAGGCCCAGCGTCGCACGCCAGCGCTGAAGGCCTGTCGCGAGACGGCTCAGGCTGCTGCGCCGCGCCAGCTCCCTCAGGCCCACCAGCAGCGCGGCCAGGCCCTCCAGGAAGACGTGGGCGAACAGGCCGCCGCGGCCGTGGTGCTTGCGGAAGTACAGCAGGTTGCTCTCGATGGACAGGGCGTCGAGCTGACGGCTGGCCGTCACCTCGCCCTCGGCCTTGGCGCTCTCCCCTCCGAGGTGCACCACGTGCGCATCCGGGAAGTAGTGAACCTGCCAACCGGCATTCTTGACCCGCCGGCACAGGTCGACCTCTTCCGCGTAGAGGAAGAACAAGGGATCGAAGAGGCCCACCTGGTCGATCACCGACTTGCGGATGAGGTAGTAGCAGCCGGGCACCCAATCGCATTCCTGCGGCCGGTCGGCGTCCCAGTCGCTGGGGTCGATCCGCGGCGTGCCGCGGAACCAGCGCTCCAGGCCGGCCTGCAGCAGGAAGACGTTCCACGGCGTCGGAAAGCGCCGCGCGCTGGGCTGCGGGCTGCCATCGCGATTGAGCAGCCGGGCGCCCAGCACGCCGCAGCGGGGGTGGGCGGCCATGTAGTCGAGCGACAGGCGCAGCGACTCCGGCGTCATGAAGGCATCGGTGTTGAGCAGCAGCACGAAGGGCGTGTGCACGTGCGGCAGGGCGGCGTTGTTGGCACGCCCGAAGCCCACGTTGTGCGGCAGGCGGATCAGCTGCACTTCGGGATGCCGTTGCGCCAGGTGATCGGCGGAGCTGTCGCGTGAAGCGTTGTCGACCACCACGCAGGCGCCGCCGCCGATGGCGGCCTCGGCCGCATGCAGCGACGCGAGGCAGTCGTCCAGCAGGTGCCGGGTGTTGTAGCTCACGATGATGGTGGTCAGTTGCATGGTGCCAACGCAGTCAGCTCACGAGCCATCCCAGGGCCCAGCCCAGCGGGAAGAAGGCCAGCGTCCCGATCTCGAAACGCCAGTCGAGCAGCCCGCGGTCGTGCTGCACCTTGAACATGAACGGCACCACCGAGGACTGGGCTAGCAGGATGCCTGCCAGGGCGCCCGTCGTGCCCCACAGCGCGAATCCGACGGGCACGGCCGTGTAAAGCGTGATGTTCTGCAACACCCCGCGCTTGAACAGCTGCCGGGTCTCGCCGGTGGCGATCAGGTACTGGTCCATCACCGTGTACCGGAAGGCGATCAGTCCGAGCGACAGCACCGCCAGGGCGTGTCCGGCGGCGCCGTAGCGACCGTCGTAGACCAGGCCGATGATGCGATCGGAGGCGGCGAACAGGAACCCGGCGCCAGCTACGCACACGGCATCGATGGGCCAGCGGCATTGGCGGTACACGCGGGCCAGCCTGTCGGGCTGCTCGCGAGCCACTTCGGCCAGCGCCGGCATGCCCACGAAGGCGGCGAGTCGGTAGATGACCTCCTTGGTGGCGTTCACCAGCTGCACGCCGATCGCGTAGATGCCCAGCTCCGCCGTCGAAAGCATGCCGCCGAGCAGGATGCGGTCGCCTTCGCGGAACAGGTAGGTCAGCAGCGAGGACAGCAGGATCCACTTCGAGAAGTGCCAGGCCGCGTGAGCGGCGCTGCGGTCCCAGCCGAGGCAGTTGCGCGGCCCCGGCAGGGTCAGGTGGCTCAGCACGGAGACGGCGGCTGCGAACACCAGCCAGCCCACCGGCAGCACCCAGTACGCCGGCCAGTGCAGGGACAGGTAGATCATCAGCGCGGTCACGCCCAGCTGGACCATGACCTCGTTGCGCACCACCTGCCCCATGGCCAGCGCCCGCTGCGCCCGGGCGAGGTTGGTGGACTCCAGCCCCATGGCGATGGGCACCAGCGACAGGATGGCCACCACCGGCGGCAGGTTCGGATCGGCATAGCTGCCGCGCAGCAGGCCCGGCCACCAGGTGTGCGCGCCCCAGAGCGCCAGCGCCGCCAGGTTCATGATCACGAACAGCGCCAGGCCGCGGGCCAGCTGCAGTGTCCAGATGGTGTTGAGGAACTCCGGCTCGTCGCCGCGCGGGTTGTGGATGACGCTTTGCGAGAAGCCGAAGTCGGACATCATCACGACCGCCGCGATGATGACCGTGCCCATCGTCATCAGGCCGTACATCTCCGGCGCCAGCAGCCGGGTGAGGATGATGCTGCTGCCCAGGCGCACGGCCTGGGTGAGGGCGAAGCCCAGGCCAATCCACAGCGCGGCGGAGCCGGCCCGTTGGCGCAAGGTTCCGGTGGCGGGCGATGTGGCGGCGGGTGGTGGCGGCATGGCGTGGGCGAAGCCGCCTATTGTGACCAAGATGGTTGGTCTTTCGCCGTGCCGCATCACCGGTCCGGCGGCGGCCATGCGGTACGCTCCTTGCTGCTTCGGCCTGCTGCGCGCCGCAGCCTTCGCACCGACACATGTCTCCACATCTCAAGCCGCTGCCCATCATCCTGGCGACGGCGCTGCTGCTGTTCTGGATCGCCGGACTGGCCTGGCCCGAGCAGGCGCGCAAAGGCGAGATCGGCCGCCTGCGGTGGGCCTTCCTCATCGTCACGACGCTGTCGTTCGTCTCGCCCAGCATCTGGGTCTACACGCTGGCGATGCCCGTCGTGGTGCTCGCTTTCATGTTGCCGGCCAGGCAGAAGGCGGAGCGCGCAGCCATCCTGTGGGCGCTGCTGCTGCTGGCCGTGCCCAACCTCGGTGCCTACATCCCCGGCTTCGGATCGATAGGCAACTTCTTCGAGATGACGCATTCGCGCGCTCTCACTTTCGCCCTGCTGCTGCCGGCGATGCTGGGCATCGGCCGAGGTCCGCGCCAACCCGGTCCGCTGGGGGTCGCGGCCGACTGGTTCGTGCTGGCCTATTTCGGGGTCCAGCTGGCGGTGATGCTGCCTTACGCGTCGCGCACCGACCTCATCCGCCAGGCCTTCGTGCTCGGCGTCGACACGCTGCTGCCGTACTGGGTCTTCAGCCGCGCCTTCACCACGCCGGAGGGCCTTCGCAGCGCCCTGCGGGCCTATGTGCTGGTGGCGATGGTGCTGTCCCTGCTCGCGATGTTCGAGTCGGTGCGCCGCTGGCCGCTGTATGACGCGGTGCCCGAGGGCTGGAACATCGACTGGGACATGAACGTGTTCCTCGAGCGGGCCGGATTCCTTCGCGCCAAGGCGTCGGCCGGACATTCGCTGATGTTCGGCTGCGTGCTCGTGCTGGGCCTGGGCTTCTGGGGCGCCATCAAGAACGACGTCCGCTACCGGGCGCTGGCCTGGCTCGGCACGCTGGCCCTGGTGGGTGGGCTCGCCGCCTCGCTGGCCCGTGGCTCGTGGCTCGGGGCTGCGCTGATGTTCGTGCTGCTGATCTTCCTGGGCGAAGGAGCCGGCCGCCGGCTCGTCTACGCGGTGGTCGGTGGCATCGGCATCGTCGCGGTGGCGTCGCTGATCCCGGCCCTGCACTTCGTGGTCGACATGCTGCCTTTCGTAGGCCACGTCGACTCCGAGAACGTCGAATACCGGCAGCGCCTGCTCGAGATCTCGCTCGGCTTGATCGCCAACAGCCCCTGGCTCGGGGTGCCCGGCTACCTGAATTACATGGAGGAGCTGCGCCAGGGCCAGGGCATCATCGACATCGTCAACTCCTACCTCGGCATCGCGCTGACCACCGGCGTGGTGGGCCTGGCCTGCTTCGTCGGCATCTTCCTCGCCACCCTGTCGTCGCTTTGGCGGCTACGGGGGCACGCCGACGCCAGTGCAGAGGGTCGGCACATGGCCAACTACCTGATCGCCACGACGATCGCGCTGCTGTTCGTGCTGGTCACCACCAGCAGCATCGTGGTGGTCCTGCAACTGACCTACATGCTGGCCGGGCTCAGCGTTTCGTGCGCGCGGTTGTACATGCCCGAGCGCGGGCGGTTGCAACCCGATGCGGGGCCCATGGCCGGCCGTCCCGCCGGCCCGCCGCAGCGGCCTCTGGCCAGGCCCTCGACCCCCCCGGGCCTGCTGCCGGTGCGTCGACCATAATGCGCGCTCGCTGCCCGCGCCTCGCGGCTGGCCAGTCGGCGCGTGCTTCTGGCGGGTTGCGTTCGCGCACCCCTTGCATGGCCTTCGCACCCGCTCCGCGCCCCCTTTGTTGCCTGCCGTTCGCCGCCCCCGCGGCGCCGCACCATGAGCACGCCTGAAGAGCTGCCCGCCGCCGGCATCGTCGTCATCGGCCGCAACGAGGGCCAGCGCCTGGTGGCCTGCCTTCAGGCTCTGCGCACCCAGCCTCGGCCGGTGATCTACGTGGACTCGGGCTCCAGCGACGGCAGCGTCGAGCGTGCGCGCGGGCTGGTCGATGCGGTGCTGCCGCTGGATCCGTCGCGGCCGTTCTCGGCGGCACGAGCACGAAACGAGGGTGCCGCGTTGCTGCGTGCCCGCCACCCGCATCTGCGCTATGTGCAGTTCCTCGACGGTGACTGCCTGATGTTGCCCGACTGGCTGGAAGCCGCGGAAGGAGCGCTTCGCGCCGTGCCCGCGACGGCCGTCGTGCTGGGCCACCTGCAGGAGCTGCACCCCAACGCTTCCGTCTACAACCGGCTGTGCGCGCTCGAGTGGCTGGCACCGGCCGGCGTGATCGAGAACTTCGGCGCGCTCGGCGGCATCATGATGGTCCGGCTCTCGGTCTTCGAGGCCCTGGGCGGCTTCAACACCGAGGTCATCGCCGGCGAGGATTCGGAGTTCGGCGTTCGTGTCGGCGCCGCCGGCCACCAGGTACGCAAGCTCGATGTGCCGATGGCGCAGCACGACGCCGACATCCACCGGTTTTCGCAGTGGTGGACGCGCGCCGTGCGGGCCGGCCACGCCATCGGCCAGCGTGCCCACCTGCACGGCGCCGGCCCGCAGCGCGACTGCGCGCGCGAGCGACGCAGCACCTGGTTCTGGGGCGTCGCGCTGCCCCTGTGGGTGCTGCTCACGCTGTGGCCGACGCGCGGAGCCAGCGTGCTGCTGCTGGGCGGCTACGGCGTGCTGGGCTGGCGTATCTGGCGGTACCGGCGTGTGCGCGGTGACAGCCCGGCCGACAGCGCGCTGTACGCCCGCTTCAACCTGCTGGCCAAGTTCGCCAATGCGCTGGGGCTGATCAAGTTCCACTGGAACCTGGCGCGCGGCCGCTACCGGATCATCGAATACAAGTAACACGCATAGGGAACATGACAACAAGACCAAGGCGTGTCGGCCTGCTGGGCGCCGGCTACATCCTGCAGGCCCATGCCAAGGCGCTCCGGGCTCTGCCCGGGCAGGTCGAGCTCGCGGCCGTCTGCGATGTCTCGCGCGGCCGGGCCGCGGCGGCCGCGGCGGCCTTCGGCATCCCCGGCGTCTTCACGTCGGTCGACGAGATGCTCGCCGCCGGCCTCGATGCCGTGCACGTGCTGCTGCCGCCGCAGCTGCACGTCGATGTCGCCCGCCGCCTGCTCGATGCGGGCGTGCATGTCTTCGTCGAGAAGCCCATGGGCCTGGACGCGGCGGCTTGCAACGCGTTGGCCGCGCAGGCCGAGTCGCGCGGGTTGATGCTGGGCGTCAACCACAACTTCCTCTTCCTGCCCGCCTACGAGCGCCTGCGCGCACAGGTGAAGGACGGCACCATCGGCCGCCTGGACCACGTCTCGCTGCGCTGGCTCTACCCGCTGGGCCTGATCCAGTTCGGGCCCTACAACAACTGGATGCTGAGGGCCGAGTCCAACCTGCTGTTCGAGCTGGGGCCGCACCTGCTGGCCTTCCTGCACGACCTGGTCGGGCCGCTGGACGACTTGCAGGCCAGTGCCTCGCTGCCCATCGAGCTGCCAGGCGCGCAGCGCGTCTGGCGCCACTGGAGCGTCATCGGCCGCCGTGGCACCACCGGCGTGAGCCTGGAGTTGTCGGTCCAGCCCGGCCAGCCCGACCGCAGCCTGCGGGTGCGCGGCTACGCCGCCAGCGCGGAGCTGGATTTCGAGCGCGACCTGCTGCTGACCGCCGAGGCTCGCAGCAACAGCGCGCTGTTCGACAGCCTGGGCCAGGCACGCCGCGGCTCGGCCGCCTGGCGCGGGCAGGCCTGGTCCAACTTCCGGCGCCAGTTCGCGGCGACCTTGCGCAAGGGCCCGCAGGCCAATGTCTTCCTGGAGAGCATTTCGCGCAGCGTGGCGGCGTTCTACCGCGGCATCGAGGAAGGCCGGCTCGACGAGCGGCTGGGCGGCCGCTTCGGTGCCGAAGTGATAGGCAGCTGCGAGCGCATCGCGGCGGCCTGTGGTGCCTCGGCGCAGCCGCGGCCGGCGCCGGCCGCCCCGGTGCCCGCGCAGCCGGCCAAGGTGCTGGTCGTCGGCGGCACGGGCTTCATCGGCAAGCGCCTGGTGCGCGCGCTGCTGGCAGCCGGGCACGGCGTGCGCGTGCTGTCGCGCAGCCGGGCCGGCGCGCAATACGAGCTGGAGGGCCTGCCGGTCGAGGTCGCCGAAGGGGCGCTGGACGACCCGGCGGCGGTGAGCCGCGCGCTGCAGGGCATCGAGGTGGTCTATCACCTGGCCAAGGCCATTGGCCAGCGCTGGCAGGACTACGTCGAGGGCGACCAGAAGCCCACCCGCGTCCTGGCCGAAGCCGCGCTCGCGGCGGGCGTCAAGCGATTCATCTACACCGGCACCATCGACTCCTACGACGCCGCCAGCGCCGACAAGGTGATAGGCGGCGGCACGCCGCTGGACCCGGCGATCGGCTCGCGCAATCTCTACGCCCGCTCCAAGGCCGCCTGCGAGGCGCTGCTGCTGGACCTGCATCGCAGCCGTGGCCTGCCGCTGGTCATCTTCCGGCCGGCGGTGGTGATAGGCGAGGGCTGCCCGCCGGCGCACTGGGGCGTGGGCATGTTCCACTCGGACACCCGCGTGCAGTACTGGGGCAGCGGCGAACACAAGCTGCCCCTGGTGCTGGTCGACGATGTCGCCGACGCGCTCGTGCTCGGGCTGGACAAGCCCGGCATCGAGGGCCAGGCCTTCCTGCTCACCGACGCACCTTTGCTGACGGCGCGCGAGTACGTGGCCGAAGTGTCGCGCCTGACCGGCACGCGCCTGCGAGCGACGCCGGTGCCGGTGTGGAAGTTCTTCCTGCTCGATGTCGTGAAGGAGACCGTGAAGAACGCCATCCGGCATCCCAACCGCAAGCGGCCCAGCCATCACGACTGGGCGTGCCGCCAGCTGGCCGCACGCTTCGACAACAGCCACAGCCGGCAGGCGCTGGGCTGGCAGCCCGCCGGCACGCGCGAGGCCCTCGTCGAGCGCGGCATCGCGGCCTCCGTCCGCCACTACCTCCGGTGAGCACTTGCGCATGAGTGCACGCGCCCGGCCGGCCGACCGTTCCCGCCCCCTTGCGACCGAGGCCTGCAGGCATGAAGTCGTGCTGGTGCAGCGTGCCGGGAGCGTGGCGTGATGACGGTGCTGTCCCTGCTGGCCACGGGCCTGATCGGGCTGCTCGTCCTGATGCTGGCGGTGCCGGTGCTGGTGTTCGTGCTGGAAGTCGCTGCCGCCTGGCTGCCGGCTCGGCGTGGCGTCGGCGCGTTGCCGCGGCCGGAGCTGGCCGTGCTGGTGCCGGCGCATGACGAGGCGGCCGGCATCGCGGCCACGCTGCGTGCGCTGCGAGCTCAGCTGCGCCCCGGCGACCGGCTGCTGGTGGTGGCCGACAACTGCAGCGACGACACCGCTGGCGTTGCCCGTGCGGAAGGCGCCGAGGTGGCCGAGCGCCAGCACGCGGAGCAGCGCGGCAAGGGCTACGCACTGGCATTCGGCGTCGAGCGGCTGCGCGAGGCGCCGCCGCCGCTGGTCGTGATCGTCGATGCCGATTGCCTGCCGCAAGATGGCGCGCTCGATGCCCTGGCCGCGGCCTGCGTGCGCTGGAACGCACCGGTGCAGGCCTGTTACCTGATGCGCAACGCCGGGCCCGTCGGCCTGAACGGTCGCATCGCCGAGTTCGCCTGGCGCGTCAAGAACCGGGTGCGGCCGCGCGGCGCGGCGCGGCTGGGCTGGCCCTGCCAGCTCACCGGCAGCGGCATGGCCTTCCCCTGGCCGCTCATCGCCGAGGCGCCGCTGGCCAGCGGCAGCATCGTCGAGGACATGCAGCTCGGCCTGGCTCTGGCGCGCGAGGGCCAGGCCCCGCGCTTCTGCGAAGCCGCCCTGGTCGACAGCCACTTCCCTTCCGGCACGGCCGCCGCTCAGCGCCAACGCACGCGCTGGGAGCATGGTCACCTGGGTCTGATCGGCCACCACGCGCTGCCCTTGCTGCGACAGGCGCTCAGGTGCGGCGACTGGGGGCTGTTCGGCCTCGCGCTCGACCTGGCCGTGCCCCCGCTGGCGTTGCTGGTGCTGGTGACCGCGGCCCTGTGGTGCCTGGCCGCGCTGGCCGCGTGGACGCTAGGTGGATCAGGCCCCTGGTGGTATTGCAGCCTGCTGCTGGCGCTGCTGTCCGGGGCCGTGCTGGCGGCCTGGATCCGCTGGGGGCGCGACGTGCTTTCCCCGCTGCAGCTGCTCGGCGCGCCGCTGTACGCCGTGTCTAAGCTGGCCATCTACCTGCGCTTCTGGTCGCGCCGGCAGAAGGACTGGGTCCGCACCGACAGGAAGTGAGCACAATGAACCGCGTGCCTGCCAAGACCGCGCCTCCGGTTGCCGCTGCCCCCGGGCCGGCCTTCGCGATCCCTGCGCGGCCCTGGCGGCGCGTCCCGCTGCTGAACGTGTGGGCGGACGACCTCACGATGGACCAGTTGCTCGATCGCCTGGATGCGGACGGTGGCCTGGTCTTCACCGTCAATCCCGACCACCTCTACCACCTGCAGACGAACGCGACCTTCGTCTCGGCCTACCGGGCGGCGGACTTCGTCACCGTGGACAGCCAGTACGTCTGGTGGGCGCTGCGCTGGCAGGGCTGCGGCGTGGCCGAGAAGGTGACCGGCTCGGATCTGGTGCCGGCGTATTTCCGGCGCCACGCCTCCAATCCCGCGGTGCGCATCTTCCTGCTCGGTGCGAAACCGGGCGTCGCCCGGAAAGCCGCCGACCGGATCAACGCCGCCGCCGGCCGCGAGCTGGTCGTCGGGGCGCATGGGCCGTCGATGGACTTCGTCGACGACCCCGCCGAGATCGAGTCGGTGCTCGCGATGGTGCGGGCCAGTGGCGCCACGGCGCTGATGGTCGGCCTGGGGGCGCCCAAGCAGGAGATCTGGCTCGCCCGCCATCGAGCGGCCCTGCCCCAGGTGCGGGTGTTCATCGGGGTGGGTGCCACCATCGACTACGAAGCCGGCGAGGTCCGGCGCGCGCCGGTGTGGATGCGCAAGCTGGGCCTGGAGTGGAGCTACCGCGTCCTGACCGAGCCCGGGCGCTACGGCCGGCGCTACCTGCGCAATGCGCGCTTTCTCTGGTGGATGGCGCAGGACCGCGCCGGCCAGTATCGCGATCCCTTCCCGCAGGCCGTCGCCCTGCCCAGGCCCCTTCCAGGAGACCGCCCGTGAGCACAGACCTGCCCGCCCGCAAGGGCATCATCCTGGCCGGCGGCGCCGGCACCCGGCTGCACCCGGCCACGCTGGCCCTGAGCAAGCAGTTGATCCCGGTCTACGACAAGCCGATGGTGTACTACCCGCTGTCGGCGCTGCTGCTGGCGGGCATCCGCGACATCCTCCTGATCTCCACGCCGCAGGACACGCCCCGCTTCGAGCAGTTGCTCGGCGATGGTTCGAACTGGGGGGTGTCGCTGCGCTATGCGGTGCAGCCCAGGCCCGAGGGGCTGGCCCAGGCCTTCCTGATCGGCGAAGAGTTCCTCGCCGGGGCCGGGAGCGCGCTGGTGCTCGGCGACAACATCTTCTACGGCCATGACCTCGGCCGACGGCTGCAGTCCGCCGCGGCTCGGCACAGCGGCGCGACGGTGTTCGCCTACCCGGTGACCGATCCCGAGCGCTACGGCGTCGTCGAGTTCGACGAAGCGGGCCATGCCGTGAGCCTGGAGGAAAAGCCGAAGCAGCCCAAGAGCCGCTATGCGGTCACCGGCCTGTACTTCTACGACGAGCAGGTCGTCGCGCATGCCAGGGCGCTCAAGCCCAGTCTCAGGGGCGAGCTCGAGATCACCGACCTGAACCGCCGCTACCTCGAGGCGGGCCAGCTTGATGTGCAGATCTTCGGGCGCGGCGATGCCTGGCTCGACACCGGTACCCATGACAGCCTGCTGGAGGCGGGAGCCTTCGTGCAGACGATCGAGAAGCGCCAGGGCCTGAAGGTCTGCTGCCCCGAGGAGATCTGCTGGCGCCAGGGCTGGATCAGCGACGAGCAACTCGCCGCGCTGGCCACCCCGCTGGCCAAGAGCGGGTACGGGCAGTACCTGCAGCAGATCCTGAAGGACCGCGTTTTCTGATTGCCCCCAGGTCCGGGCTGCACCCGGCCCGCCCCCCGAGGGGGTTCAAGCAAAGTGGCAGAGCCACATTTGCTTGAGTGCCCCCAGGGTCGGGCTGCGCCCAGCCAGCGGATCCGGCCGGCCCGCGGGCCTCAGACCATGCGACCCGGGGTCTTCAAGGCCGTCACCAGCGGCGGAAGCAGCGCGATCTGCTTGACCAGCTCGACCATGCTGCGGCAATGCGTCTTCTCCTTGAGGTTGTGCACGTGGCTGCGCACCGTGGCCACTGCGACGCCCATGCGCTCGGCGATCTGTGTCGGCCGGAGTCCCTCGCACAACGCAGTCAATACTTCTTCCTCGCGCTGGGAAAGGCCACGCGCCCGGGCAAAGGCCCCGACGGACAGCTTTTCGACCAGCTGCGTCCGTTGCAGCGTCATCAGGACCGCGTTCCCGCTGGCGTGGCGAGACAGTGCCAGAGGCAGCGGCACGATGGACAGTCCGATGCGGGCCTCGTTGCTGCCCAGGTTGAGCAGGCAGCGCACGCCCCGGTGGCGCGCCGCTTCCAGGGCGTCGACCAAGGGCTGCTGCTCGTGCGGGTCCCGTGCGCGCAGGCGGCGGCTGCGCAGTTCGAGCGGATGGGCGGAACCCATTTCCCGCAGGGCCGCGTGGTTGGCGTGCACCACCAGGCCGTCGGCCGACAAGAGCATCAGGCCGTAGTCGACCTCGTCCAGCACGGCGGCCATCAGCCGCACGAGGCCCGCGTTCTCGCCGCCACGGCGTTCCGGGCCGCGGTAGGCCAGCTCAGTTTCCAGGGCGACGACGAGCGCGGCATTCATGATGGGAGGGTTCAAGACGGGGCGGCTGCAAAGGGGGTCACTTGATCATCGGTCAGCTCGCCGCGATCCGACAGGGTGCCGCGCGGTGCGCCGGGCACCAAAGCGTGAACAATTGGTTACTGATGGACGGCTTGAGCGGCCGCGCGGGGCCCCATGGGACAATCCCGGCGCATGAGATTGCACAGCCGCCTCAAGGATGGATACCCCCTCCCGGGGACCGCGCGCAGCGCCGAGGGGGTGAATTGAAGTTCGAGAGAACCGAGATCCCCGACGTGTTGATCTTCGAGCCCAAGGTCTTCGGCGACGAGCGCGGCTTCTTCATGGAGAGCTACAACCAGCGCCTGTTCGAGCAAGCGGTCGGGCACCCCGTGGCGTTCGTGCAGGACAACCATTCGCGTTCGACCCGCGGCGTGCTGAGAGGTCTGCATTTCCAGCGCGCTCCGCATGCCCAGGGCAAGCTGGTGCGGGTGGCCAGCGGAGCGGTGTTCGACGTCGCCGTCGATATCCGTCCGGGCAGCGCCACCTACGGACGCTGGGCCGGCGCGGTGCTGAGCGCCGAGAACCACCGCCAGATGTGGATCCCGCCCGGTCTGGCCCATGGGTTCCTGGTGCTGAGCGACAGCGCCGACTTCCTCTACAAGACCACCGACTACTACGCCCCGCAGGCCGAGGGCTCGCTGCGCTGGGACGATCCGGCCATCGGCATCGACTGGCCCGACGCCGGCGTGCCTGCCCTGCTGTCCCCCAAGGACGCCGCCGCGCCGTGCCTGAGCGAGCTCACCGTCTGAACACCCCATGAAAGTCACCGTCATCGGCACCGGCTATGTCGGCCTGGTCACCGGCGCCTGCCTCGCCGAAATGGGCAATCACGTCGTCTGTCTCGACGTCGATGCCCGCAAGATCGAAATCCTCAACAGCGGCGGCATCCCCATCCACGAACCCGGCCTGCAGGAGATCGTGCAGCGCAATGCCGCCGCCGGCCGGCTGGAGTTCACCACCGACGTCGCCCGCGCGGTGGCCCACGGCACCCTGCAGTTCATCGCCGTGGGCACGCCGCCGGACGAGGACGGCTCGGCCGACCTGCAGTACGTCACCGCCGCCGCGCGAAACATCGGCCGCCTGATGACCGACCACAAGGTCATCGTCGACAAGAGCACCGTTCCCGTCGGCACCGCCGACCGGGTGCGAGAGGCCGTGGCGGATGAACTCGCCAAGCGCGGCATCGAGCTGGCGTTCTCGGTGGCTTCTAACCCCGAATTCCTGAAGGAGGGCGCGGCGGTCGACGACTTCCTCAAGCCCGATCGCATCATCATCGGCACCGAGGACGAGCGTGCCACGCTGCTGTTGCGTGCGCTCTATGCGCCCTTCGTGCGCAACCACGACCGGTTGCTGGTGATGGACATCCGGAGCGCCGAATTCACCAAGTACGCGGCCAACGCGATGCTCGCCACCCGCATCAGCTTCATGAACGAGCTGTCGCGGCTGGCCGAAGCGCTGGGCGCCGACATCGAGCAGGTGCGGGTGGGCATAGGCTCCGATCCTCGCATCGGCACGCACTTCCTTTATCCGGGCGCGGGCTACGGCGGGAGCTGCTTTCCGAAGGATGTGAAGGCGCTGGCCCGCACGGCCGCCGACGCAGGCCTGCCGAGCAAGATGATGACGGCCGTCGAGGCCGTCAACGATGAGCAGAAGCAGGTGCTGGTCAGGAAGGTCGTCGGGGTGTACGGCGAGGACCTCACGGGCCGGACCTTCGGGGTCTGGGGCCTGGCTTTCAAGCCCAACACCGACGACATGCGGGAGGCTCCCAGCCGCGTCGTGATCGCCGAGCTGGTCCGGCGCGGCGCCTCGGTCCAGGCCTACGACCCGGTCGCCGCCGCCGAGGCACGGCGCGTGCTTGCGCTTGACCTGGGCCCGCAGGCGATGGCTAGCGTCCGCTTCGCGTCTTCCGCGCCGGCGGCGGTGGCCGGTGCGAACGCCCTGATCATCGTCACCGAGTGGAAGGAGTTCCGTACGCCGGATTTCGAATCGCTCGCGGCGGCACTCGAGGACAAGCGCATCTTCGATGGCCGCAACCTGTACGACCCCGCGTTGGTGCGCGGGTTCGGCCTCGACTACCGCTCGATCGGCCGGCGCTGAGCCACACCGCTCGATCACGGTGCAGTTTTCAGCGGCCGCGCAACGTGAAGGATTGCCGCGTCCCACGGCCCCGGCCCGACCTGTTAGGGGGCCGGCCGGCCCAGGTATCTTTGCCACAATAGTCCGGACCCTGCGCCAGGCGGAGTGCCGTCTCGCTGCCCGCATTGCAGACCAGCCATAGAGGTGTTCATGTCCCGATCCATTCCAGTGTTGCCGGTGATCATGGCCGGCGGCAGCGGCACCCGGCTGTGGCCGCTGTCCCGTGCCGGCTATCCCAAGCAGTTCCTCGTGCTGACCGGCGAGACCACGCTGTTCCAGCAGGCCGCCGAACGGGTGGCGCAGCTGGCCAGTGACGACATCCAGGTCGAATCTCCGGTGGTCGTCGGCAATGCCGAACATCGCTTCATGGTGCTCGAGCAATTGCGCGAGCTGGGCATGGACAGCACGGCGGTGATCCTGGAGCCGGCGGGCCGCAACACGGCGCCCGCCTTGACGCTCGCGGCGCTGCAGGCCCAGGAGGGCGGGGCCGATCCGGTGCTGGTGGTGACTCCCGCGGACCAGACGGTCGCCGAGCTGCCCGCGTTCACCACCGCCCTGCAACGCGCGGTGCGCGGCGCGGCCGAAGGCTCCATCGTCATCCTGGGCATCACGCCCGACCGGCCCGAGACCGGCTATGGCTACATCCGCGTCAGCCCGGGCGCCGTCGGGGCGGAGCTGGCCGCCGTCGCGCAGTTCGTCGAGAAGCCGAACCTGCCGACCGCCGAGCGCTACCTCGCCGAGGGCGGCTACTACTGGAACAGCGGCATGTTCGTGCTCAAGGCCTCGGTGTGGCTGAAGGCGCTGCAGCACTTCCGTCCCGACATCCTCGAGACGACCAAGGCCTCGTGGGAGGCCAAGCGCGCGGATGCCAAGTTCATCCGGCCCGGCAAGAAGGAGTTCGAGCAGGTGCCGGCCGAGTCGGTCGACTATGCCGTGATGGAGCGGTGCCCCGGCAGCGCTTTCGACATCCGCATGGTGCCCCTGGACGCCGGCTGGAATGACCTGGGCGCCTGGGACGCGGTGTGGCAGGTCGCGGGCAAGGACACGGCCGGCAACGCCTCGGTCGGCGACGTGATGATGGAAGACACCCGCAACACGCTGGTGCACGCCTCGGGGCGGCTGGTCAGCACGGTCGGGGTGGACAACCTGGTCGTCATCGAGACGGCCGACGCGGTGCTGGTGGCGGACACCGCGCGCAGCCAGGACGTGAAGAAGATCGTCAGCAAGCTGGCCGCCAAGGGCCGCGGCGAGGGCCTGCTGCATCGCAAGGTGCACCGCCCCTGGGGCTGGTACGACTCCATCGACGCGGGCCCGCGTTTCCAGGTCAAGCGGATCATGGTGCGCCCGGGCGCCACCTTGAGCCTGCAGATGCACCACCACCGTGCCGAGCACTGGATCGTCGTCACGGGCACCGCCGAGGTGACCTGCGGCGAGAAGAAGATCCTGCTGACGGAGAACCAGAGCACCTACATCCCGCTCGGCGAGGTGCACCGGCTGGCCAACCCGGGCAAGGTCGATCTCGAGATCATCGAGGTGCAATCGGGCAGCTACCTCGGGGAAGACGACATCGTCCGCTACGAGGATACGTACGGCAGGACGGCGTGAGCCCCCTGCGTCGCCTGCGGCGACGGAGTTCCAAGCCCTCGAGAGAGCCCCTTGCGGGCGCTGGGGGCCAGTCGTCTGTGGGACGGCCTGGCGGCGACCTGTGTCGCGGCGGCGAACGCGGCTTGGCTAGATGTTTGAAGAACGAAGCGCCCGCAAGCAATTCCTGAACGCGCCGCCGAGCGTGCCGTCGGCCATCGCCGCGGTGCTGGAGCCGGTGCTGGCCGCCGTCATGCTGGCGGTCTTCCATGCCATCTTCGACGAGCCCTTCGGCGGCGCGGCGATGGCGATGGCCATCTTGCTGCTGGTCCTGATGTTCCCGGGGCTGAACCGCTTCGGCAAGACGGGCATCGGTGTCGGCATCGACATCTTCCTGTCGTGGATAGGCGTGCTCGCCGTGCTGCTGATGGTGGGCTACGCCACCGGCGGCCTGGGCGCCTTCGAGCCGAGGCTGCTGCTGGGCTGGGCCATCGCGACGCCGCTGGCGCACTGGCTGTGCGTGGTGCTCGGCACCGCCTACATGCGGCACCGCGCGGCGCTGCCCGAGTACCGGCGACCGGCGGTCATCGTGGGCGCGAGCCGCATGGGCCAGCGCGTGGCCGAGATGCTCAGCGCCCGCAAGGGCTACGGCCATGACCTGCTCGGCTACTTCGACGACCGCTCCGCCACCCGGCTCGAGCTGCCCCTCGACGTGCCGTTGCTGGGCGGCCTGAACGAGCTGCCCCAATTCATAGAGCAGCGCGGCATCAAGGATGTCTTCATCACGCTGCCGCTGACCTCCCAGCCGCGCATCCTGCAGCTGATGGAGACCCTGCAGAACACGACGGCCTCGGTGCATTTCGTGCCCGATGTCTTCGGCGTGAGCATCATCCAGGGCCGGCTGGAGGACATGGGCGGCGTGCCGGTGGTGGGCTTGCTGGTGACGCCTTTCACCGGCATCAACGGCCTGCTCAAGCGCGCCAGCGACCTGGTGCTGGCCACCCTCATCCTGCTGCTGATCTCGCCCGTGCTGCTCGCGGTGGCGATAGGCGTCAAGCTCAGCTCGCGCGGGCCGGTCATCTTCCGCCAGCGGCGCACCGGCCTGGACGGCGAAATCATCGAGGTCTACAAGTTCCGTTCGATGACCGTGCAGGACAACGGCTCGGTCGTGCAGCAGGCCACCCGCAACGACCCGCGGGTGACGAGGTTCGGAAGCTTCATCCGCAAGACTTCGCTCGACGAACTGCCGCAGTTCTTCAACGTCCTCAAGGGGGAGATGAGCATCGTCGGGCCGCGCCCGCACGCGGTCGCCCACAACGAGCAGTACCGCAAGATCGTCAAGGCCTACATGGCCCGCCACAAGGTCAAGCCCGGCATCACCGGCTGGGCCCAGGTCAACGGCCTGCGTGGCGAGACCGACACGGTGGACAAGATGGCGCGACGCGTCGAGTACGATCTGGAGTACCTGCGCAACTGGTCGCTCGGGCTCGATCTGCTGATCATCGCCCGCACCGCCAAGCTGATGTTCTTCGATCGCAAGGCGTACTGAGCGGTCCCTCAGGGCCATGCTTTTGCACGGCTTCCCCCCGAGGGGATCCGGGAACTCGGGAGCGACCCTCGGTACCTTGAGACCGGCGCGCAGTGGCATGAGTCGAACGACATGTGAACCACGACAACGAACCGACGACGAGGCGCCATGATCACCAAGCTCCCGACCGCCTTCGAGCCGCGCCGCACGGCGCTGGCGGCCCTGCTCGGCTGCCTGGGCAGCACGGCTTTCGCGCAGGCCCAGGTCGACGCACCGCCGCCGCCTCCGGTGGCTTCGCCACCGCCGATCACCCAGCCGGCCACGCCGCCCGCCTCGCCCTTCAGCATCGGCGTGTCGCAGACGCTGACGCACGAATCGAACATCTTCCGCCTGAGCTCCGGGGAGGAGTCGGACTGGACGTCGACCACGGCACTGAACTTCGCGCTCGACGAGGCCTTCGGCCGCCAGCGCCTGCGCGGCATCGGCTCGCTGCAGGCGAACCGCTACCGCGACCATGACGATCTCGACAACACCGGCCACCAGCTCGGCCTCGAGCTCGACTGGGAAACGATAGGCGAGCTGTCCGGCGTGCTGGGCGTGCAGTCGGTGAAACGCCAGTACCAGTTCGGCCTCGACAGCGCCTCGCCCTTCCAGGGCCGCAACATCGAGAGCACCCAGGCCGCGAACTTCCGCGCGCAACTGGGCGGCATGGGCTTGTGGTCGCTGCATGCCGGCGCGGATTCGCTGGACCGCAAGTATTCGGACGACACCTTCGACAAGCTCAACCGCCTGTCCCAGTGGAGCAGCGAAGGCGGCATCGGCTACAAGCCGAGCCCGGACTTGTCGACCATGCTGGTCCTTCGCTACACCCGCATCTCGCGGCCCGACACCGACCTGGTGCCCGGCGACGACGTGGCCCGCAGGGAGGCCGAGCTGAGTGCCAACTGGCAGGCCACCGGGGCCAGCAAGCTGGACCTGCGAATCGGCCGCGCCGAAGAGAAGCACAGCGTGGCCGAGGATCGCAGCTACTGGACCGGCGGCATCGGCTGGGACTGGATGCCCAGCGGCAAGCTGCTGCTGAAGACCCAGCTGCTGCGCGACGCCGAAGGCGGCAGCGGCAGCGTCATCACGCCGGATGCCACCGGCGCAGCGCCGGCACGCGCGGGCGACCTGCTGCGCGACGCCTTCATCTGGACGGCGCAGTGGGCCGCCACGTCCAAGATCAACCTGACCGCCGGCGCCGAATATTCGCGCCGCCGCTATTCCGACCTGATCCCGGCCACCACCAGCCACGTCGTCGACCGCACGACGGCCCTCAAGCTGGGCCTGCGCTACAGCCCGCAACGCTGGCTGGACTTGGGCTGCGACATCGGGCACGAGCACCGAGAGACCAACACCGTGGACCAGACGGTCACCCGGCCGTACGACTCCCTCGTCGCCGGCTGCCTGGCGACGCTCTGGTTCCGCCCATGATTCATCCCACCGCCGTCATCAGCGGCCAGGTCGAGATCGACCCCAGCGCGCACATCGGCCCCTGGTGCGTGCTCGAAGGCGAGATCCGTATCGGCCCTCGCACCCGCTTGATGAACGGGGTCTCGCTGCAGGGCAAGGTGACGATAGGCGCCGACAACCACTTCGGCGCGCATGCGGTGATAGGCGGCGAGCCGCACGACCAGGCCTACGGCGGCGAGGCGACCGAGGTGGTCATCGGCGACCGCAACCACGTCTTCGAGTTCGTCACCATCCACCGCGGCACCACGCGCCGTCACGGCCGCACCGTGCTGGGCGACGACAACTTCATCATGGCCTACGTCCACCTCGCGCATGACGTCGAGGTGGGCCACCACTGCCGCATCACGAGCTACACCGGCATCGCCGGCCTGTGCACGATCGACGACCACGCGGTCATCGCCGGCATGGTCGGCATGCAGCAGTACGTGCGCATAGGCGCCTACTCCTTCGTCTCGGCCATGTCGGCCGTGGCGCAGGATGTGCTGCCGTATTCCATCGCCTACGGCAGCGAGGGCCTGGCGCACTTGCGCGGCGCCAACCTGATCGGCCTGAAGCGCCACGGCTTCACGCGCGAGGACATCGACATTGCCCGCCACCTGCTGGAGCGCTTCCAGGGCACCGACAAGTCGCTGGCGCAGGTCATCGCCGATGCCGAGGCCGATTTCGATCCCGCCCATCCGGTCGTGCGGCGTGTGCTGGACTTCGCCCGGGCGCCGTCGGTGCATGGCATCACCCGATGAGCCGCGATGGCCGACGAGTTCAGCTTCCGGCCGTACGTCGCCGCTGACGAGCCCGCGTGGAACGCGCTCGTCGCGGCGAGCCCGAACGGAACCTTCCTGTTCGATCGCGGCTTCATGGGCTACCACGCGGATCGCTTCGACGACGCGTCGCTGGTGATCGAGCGCCGCGGCAGGCTGGCCGCCGTGCTGCCCGCGAACCGGTTAGGGCGGCGTCTGGAAAGCCATGGCGGCCTGAGCTACGGCGGCCTGGTGCTGGCCGACACGCTGGGCCAGCAAGCCACCTGGGATCTGCTGCAAGCCCTGCAGCGGCACTGCCGGGCCCAGGGCGTCAGCGAGCTGCTGTACAAGACCGTGCCCTCGATCTACCACCGGCTGCCGTGCGAGGAAGACCGCTGGGCACTGTGGCGCTGCGGCGCGCAGCTGGCCAGGCGCGATGCCCTGGCCGTGATAGGCCCCACCCCGGCTCACTGGCCGGCGAGCCGGCGCCGGGCCATCACCCGGGCGACGCGCCAACGCCCGGAGCTGGCGCTGGGCGGCCACGCGGGTTGCCCGGCAGAAGCGGTGCAGGACTGGTCGGCCTTCTGGGTCCTGCTGCAGCGCGAGTTGCAGGCACGGCACGGCAGCCACCCGGTGCACAGCGCCGATGAGATCCGCCTGCTGGCCGCACGCTTTCCCGCCGCGATCTCCCTGCAGTGGGCGCGCTGGTCGGGTGAGCTGGTGGGCGGCCTGGTGCTGTTCGAGACGCCCACCGTCGTGCACCTGCAGTACATGGCCGCCGCCGACCAGGGCCGGCGCTGCGCAGCGCTCGACCTGCTGCTGGAGCAGGCCATCGCCCGGGCCCAGACGGCCGGCAAGTGGTTCGATTTCGGCCACTCCAACGAGCACGAGGGCCGCGAGCTCAATCCGGGCCTCGCCTTCTACAAGGAAAGCTTCGGCGCCAGCACCGTGGTGCATGATCATTACCTCATCACCTGTTGAGCCCCATCCTGGTTGGGTGGACAGTTCAGCGACGGCGCGAATATCGGTTCGTGGAACTTGCTTGGAGGGAATGAGGAATGGCCCATGTCGACGATTGCCGCTTGGTCGAGCTGCGCACGGTCTACGACCACCGCGGGTCGATCTCCTTCGTCGAATCCGGCGTGGATTTCGAGTTCCCGATCAAGCGCGCCTACTGGACCTACGACGTGCCGTCGCGCGCCTCGCGCGCCGGCCATGCGCACCTGAAGCTGCGCCAGCTCTACGTGGCCATGTCGGGCTCTTTCCAGGTCCACCTGGATGACGGCGTGCACCAGCGCGTGGTGACGCTCAGCCACCCCAACGAGGGCCTGCTGATGGTGCCCGGCATCTGGCGCGAGCTGCACGGCTTCTCTTCCAACGCCTGCCTGCTGGTGCTCGCTTCGGAGCTGTTCGACGAAGCCGATTACATCCGCGAACACGTGGACTTCATGCGCTGGTTCCAGGAACAGCAGCCCCCGGCGGCGGGTTAGCGCCGCGGCCCTGTGCCGGCCGCGCTACGCCATCCACAGACGTCACCGCCGCGCGACCAGCGCGATCTCGGCCGCCTGCGCGGGGAACTGCCGGCCCAGCTCGATGAGGCCCTGCACGCCGCGCTCGCCCAGCGATGGCAGCAGCAGCGCCATCTGGGCATGGGTGAAGGGCTTGAAGAGGTAGCCGTCCAGGCGAATCTCGGTGAGCCCCAGCCCGGCCACCGTCTCGCGCAGGTCCTCGGGCCGGTAGACCCGCGGCTGGCCCAGCAGCCGGTTTCGTTCGCTCAACACCTCCGGCGCCTCGATCAGGCCCATCTGTACCGCCAGCAGCCGGTGGAAGGACAGTGCATTGGGAACGCTGACCAGAAGGTGCCCGCCCGGTGCCAGCCAGCGCACAGCCGCATGCAGCAGGGCCTCAGGCTCGGCGGTCTCGTGGATCACGCCGGAGACGATGACGAGGTCGGCTGCCGGCTGGTCGCCCCACAGCGCTCCAAGCGCTTGTGCTGCGCCTTCGATGTAGTCGTGCACCACGTGCAGCCGCGGCTCGTTCGCTGCGGCCGTGCGGGCGGCGTCGGCCCATCGTGCGGCCGGCTCGACGGCGACCCACTGGCGCAGGCGGTGGGGACGCGCCAGCGCCTGCAGGCTCAGCAGCTCCGGCCCGCAGCCGACCTCCAGCACCACGGCGGGTTGCAGGGCTTCGACCTGGTCCAGGTTGTACTGCTGCCGCGCCGCCAGGCACACCGTCTCGAAATCCAGCGCGGCGTCGTGGCGGGCCGCGTACTCGTCTGCGCTGAGGGCCTTGCCGGCCGGGGCCTCGCCGGCGCTCACCGCGGCCGCCCTTCGCAGAACGCCGACACCGCGTCGGCCACGCGATCGATCTCGTCCAGCCCCAGGTGTGGCCCGATCGGCAGGCTCAGCACCTCGTCGCAGAGTTCATCGCTCGCACTGCGCCCCGCCGTCGCATGCTGCGCGAAGGGCGGGAAGCGGTAGACCGGCTTGGGATAGTGGATCAGCGTTTCTATGCCCTGGGCGGCGAGCGCTTCGCGCAGCGCGTCGCGCCGCGGATGGCGCACGACGAAGAGGTGCCACACCGGCTCGTCGCCCTCGGGAATGGCCGGAAGCGCGAGATCGGGCGCTGCAGCCAGCCGCACCGCATAACGTGCAGCCTGTGCGCACCTCAGCTCGTTGTGGGCCGGCAGGCGCGCAAGGCGCACGCGCAGGAAGGCCGCCTGCAACTCGTCGAGCCGGCTGTTCACGCCTTCGCTGTCGTGCTGGTAGCGCACAGCGCTGCCGTAGTTGCGCCGGTTGCGCAGCGCCGCGGCCAGGGCATCGTCGTCCGTCACCACGGCGCCGGCGTCGCCGAAAGCTCCCAGGTTCTTGCCCGGGTAGAAGCTGTACGCGGCCAGGCGGCCGAAGCCGCCGGTCGGCTCGCCCCGATGGCGCGTGCCGTGGGCTTGCGCCGCGTCCTCCAGCAGCAGCAGGCCTCGCTCTTCGCACAGGCGGCGGATGGCCGCGGGATCGGCCGGTGCGCCGTACAGGTGGACCGGCATGACCGCCCGGGTACGGGATGTCAGCGCCGCCTCGACCCCGGCCGCGTCGATGTTGTAGAGCCCCGGGGCCGGCTCCACCGGACGCGGCACAGCGCCCACCAGCCGCACCGCCAGCCAGCTCGCGATGAAGGTGTGCGCCGGCACCAGCACCTCGTCGCCGGGCCCGATGCCGGCCACCTGCAGCGCGAGCGCGAGGGCATCCAGCCCGTTGCCTACGCCGATGGCATGGCGCCTTCCGCCGAAGGCCGCGAACTCGGCCTCGAAGGCCTCCAGCTCGGGACCGAGGATCCAGCGGCCGCTGTCCATCACGCGGCGGTAGGCGGCGTCGTAGGCGGACTGGTCCTGCCGATACACCGCTTGCAGGTCCAGGAACCTGATCATGAGCCGTCCTTCACCCATTGCAGCTCGCGCCGCGCGAGCGCGAGGTCGACCGAGAAGGGCGACGTGACGATGGACACCGACTCGAATCCCGCGATGCTCCTGGCCTGCAGCCAGCGGTGCTGCTGCCCGCGCAGGAAGGACAGGTCGAAGAACGTCGGGCCGTTGATGTCCTGCTTGAAGAGGGTCAGCACCCGCGCGCCGGCGGGCGCCCACATCAGGTTGGTGAAGGCCGCGCCCGGCGGCCCGGCGATGCCGCGTGCCGAGGCGAACAGGCGCACCTGGTCGAGCAGGCTGAAGGTCTCGGCGGCGACGATCTCGAAGCCGAGTTCCTCCGCGATGTCGATGACCCGCTCCGCCTCGACCATGGGCCGGCGTGTCTCGCCGCGGCGGGCGAGGTAGATGAGCCGCTCGCCCGCCGGAGGCGCCTGCGGATCCAGGCCGGCCGACTTCATCAGGGTGCGGCGCAGGCCCTCGACGAGCGTGGGACTGGCGAATTCGGCCGGCGAGGCGACCACCGCATCCGTCAGCCGCAGGTCGTCCTCCGCGGTGTACCAACGGATGCGCGACTCATCGAGACCGATGTCGCGCAGCGAGCCGAGCATCCAGCCCGTGAGCTCTTTCGGCAGCAGCAGCTTGCGGGTCTTGAGGATGCCGTTCGCGGCCAGGGCCTGGATGCGCGTGAGCGTGAGCACCATCCAGTGGTAGTAGTTGCGGTGGAAGGGCGCGTCCATGTTGGCCAGCACCACCAGCGGCTCGTCCAGTCGCTTCCACAAGCCGGCACGGCGTAGCACCGTGCCTTGCTCGCCACGCGCCAGCACGTTGGGATGCGGATAGGGGAACTCGCCCATCTGCAGGTGCCACGCATGCGGCTTGAGCACGCCGCCTCGCGGCGTGACGAGCAGGTGCAGGTTGCGCACGCGCAGGTCGGTCATGCGCGTGAGGCTCAGGGAGGTGGCCAGCGCTTCGTGCGATTCGCTGCGCACCCGGCCATCGACATCGACGACCTCGAAGCGGCCGGGCAGGGCCGGATCCTGCACCAGCGCATGGGCCGATGCGCCCTCGGCGCGCAGCCAGTCCTCCCACTCTCGCAGGGGCAGCGGCTCCGGGCTGCGCGGCGCTTCGGGCTGGGCGCCGGGCACGGCGGCGAGATCGGCTCGCAGCCTATCGATCTCGCCGGCGGCCAGCAGGGCGCGTTCGCGCAGGGCGAGCAGGGCGGTGGCGCCTAGCGGGCCCAGGCTTTCCCTGGCCTGCTCCATGTCGGCCCCGGCCTCGCGCGGCTGCTTCAGGGCCAGCTGGGCATCGAGCTGCTGGCGCAGCAGCTCGATCAGCATCTCGACGCTGGCGTCGCCCGGCGCACCGCGCAGCGGCCGCTCGCGCCGCCACGCGTGGCGGGCCAGCGCCACGAGGTGGCCAAGCACCGCGCGGCACTGGGCGCGGCAGCGGTAGCCGTCCAGCGTTCCGAAGGCCGGGCCCAGGTCGAAAGGGAACACGCCTTCCCAGTGGGCCAGGTCCAGTGCCCCGCCATTGGCCAGTTCCCACAGGTGGCTGGCCGCGGCGCTGGCGTCGGCCAGGGTCAGCTCGTCTTCGCCGGCCAGCGCGACTTCGAAGGCGGACAGGATGGCAGCGGCGCGCCTTTCCAGGTCGGCCACGGTGTGGGGGCTGTCATGGCGTGGCGAAAGCGCGAGCAGCTGGCCTAGCGGCGCGAGCAGCGGGGCCAGCGCCCCGAGCTGGCCCTCGTCGAGTTCCGGCGGGCCGGCCTCGGGCACGTCTGCCGGCAGCGGTCCCCCGGCACCCGTGCGGCGCAGGCTGAGGTGGGCCAGGCGCAGCTGGGCCTGGTCATCCAGCTGGTCCAGCTCGGCCAGCCGTTGGTAGCACTCCTGGGCAAGCTCGAGATCGCCATCGTGGAAGGCGTACTCGGCGAGCAGTTGCCAGGCCGCCGGAGTGGCCGGATGGGTGGCCTCCAGCGCGAGCAGGGAGGTGGAAAGCTGTTGCACCGTCGCCCCCGCGGCGCGTGCCAGACGAGCGCGCTCCATCTGGATGGTCGGCTGCTTCGGCCAGGCCTTGGCCGCACGCATCACCAGCCCGCGGGCGCCGTCGTTGGGCATCAACTCGGCCAGGACCTCGATGGCGCTGGCGAGCGTCAGGCCCATGCCCGGCTCCGGGTCGGCCAGGTTCAGCATCGCGGTGACCAGCTGCTGCAGCGCCGGCAGGCAGGCGCAACGCACGGCGGCGGCCGTCAAGGGCGCGAGCCACGGCTCGCCAGGGGAGGCTGCGGCATGGGGGGCCAGCCGCTCCACCCATCCGGCCACGCGTTGCAACGGCGCCAGGCTTTCGGCGCTGCGGGCCACCATGGCCAGCGTGCCGGCGACGTCGGCCGTCCATGCCACCCCGGGCTCCCAGCGGCTGCCCAGCGCGTCCACCAGCGCCAGGCTCGGCTCGATCGCGGCCTCGCCCTTGAGCCGGCGCAACTGGCGCAGCAGCGCCAGCGCCACGGCCTCGTGCTCGGGCGCTGCCAGGGCTTCGCGCCATCGCAGGGCGGCCTCGGCCAGCGGCTCGACCCTTTCCAGCGCCCCCTGCGCGCGCACCCAGGCCGGAGCGAGGCCGGCCGACAGCGGCTCTTCGCCTTCCGGCAGGACGTGCCACCAGGCCTCTATGGCCTCGACCAGCGTCTCCAGCTGCCAGGGGGGCGCCTCGTTGCGGCCCTTGACCCAGTCGACGTGGATCGCATGCGCCAGCTTGCCCCGCAGACCCACCGGCACGTCCGGTTGGGCCAGCTTGCGGTGGAGGCTCTCGCCGCCCGGCAGCAGCAGGCCCTCGCGGCCGCAACGATCGGCCAGCCGGTCTAGCCACACGCGGCCCAGCGCGGGCACCACGGCTTGTGAACTGCTCATCCCCATCCCTCTCGTGGCGCTTGTTTCCTGCCGCCTCAGACCCTGGCGCCGGCGACCCAGGCCAGCTCGCGTTCGGCCAGGGCGACATCGACGCTGAACGGTGCATTGACGCTCGACATCAGTGCATAGCCCGGCAGGTTTCGCCCGAGCAGCCAGCGGTGCGATTGCCCGCGGATGATGGACAGGTCGATGAAGGTCGGCAAGTTGGCTTCCTCTTTGAAGATCGACAGCACGCGCACGCCCGGCTGGGCCCAGACGAGGTTGGTGTAGGCGGCGCCGGGCGGCCCTGCGATGCCGCGTGCCGTGGCGAACAGGCGCACCTGGTCCGACAGGCTCAGCGTCTCCGGAGCGACCGTCTCGAAGCCCAGCGCGCTGGCGGCGAGCTCTATCCGGGCCTCCTCCACCAGCGGTCGGCGTCCTTCGCCCCGGCGCGAAATGTAGAGCAGCCGCTCGGCCGCGGGCGGCGCCGAGGGCTCCAGCCCTGCGCGCCGCCACAGCGCCTGGCGCAATCCCTCGACGAGCGAGGGGCAGGCATAGTCCAGCGGCGAGACGAGCAGCGCGTCGGTGAGTCGCAGGTCATCGTCCTGCGTGTACAGCAGCAGGTGCTCTTCCCCCAGGCCGAGGTCGGCCAGCGAACTGCGCATCCAGCCCGACAGCTCGCTCGGCAGCAGCAGCTTGCGCCCGCCGAGCAGCAGGCCGCGCGCCCGCACCGCCTCGATTCGGGTGAGCAGCAGCAGCATCCAGTGGTAGTAGTTGCGGTGGTAGGTGGCGTCCATGTTGGCCAGCACCAGCACCGGCGTCGACACCGTCTGCCATCGCGCCGGCCGCAGCACGGCGCCGCAGGAGCGCGGCCCGCCGCCGCGCAGTCGGACGTGGCGATGCTCGTACGGGTACTCGCCCATGCTCAGATGCCAGGGGCCGGGCCGCAGGATGCCGGCGCGCGGCCCGATCAGCAGGTGCGAATTGCGCACGCCCAGGTCGGTGTGGTGCAGGGCGGACATGCGCGTCGGCGCGAGTGCGTGGGCATGCTGGCGCACGACGCCGTCCGGCCCGACCGCCTCGAAGCTCCCGCTGGGCGGGGTGTCGTCGACCAGGGTGTGCGGCTGCTTGTCCTCCGCCGCGATCCAATCGTCCCAGCCGACGAGGGGCAGGACCTCGTCGCCGCCTGCCGCGACCCACTCACGCACCTCGTCCAGGCGGCCGAGCGTGAGCAGGGCCCGGGCCTTCAGATCCTGCAACGGAGCGGCGCCCATTGCGCCCAGTCGCTGCTGCAGCGAGGCCACGTCGCCCAGCGCATCTTCCGCTTCGCCGAGGCTCCAGCGGGCTTCGCTTCGCAGCTCCGCCAGGTCCAGCGCCTGGCGCAGGCTGGCCTGGCCGGGAGAGCCCTGCAGCGGATGAGGCCGGTCCAGCGCGAAATCGGCCAGCACCACGATGTGTCGCAGCAGGGCCTGGCCGAGGGCGCGGCAGCGCATCGGGTCGATCCTTCCGTAGGCGGGGCCCAGCGGGAAGGGGAAGGCCTCGATCCATTGGCTGTGCGCCGCGAAGACGGCGGCCTCGAGCTGGGCCAGGTGGCGGGCCAGCTGGAGGCAGGCCTGCATGCTGAGCTCAGGCAAGGTGGGCAACGCGGCTCGCCACGCTGCCACGGCGGCTTCCCCGGCCAGCGCGAGGGTGGCTGCGTCGTCGGGGTTGTCGTGCACGGGAGCGCTCTCCAGCAGCTCGATCAGCGGCTCCAAGGCGGGCGCGAAGGGGCTCACGATGTCGGTGGGCCATGCGGGCGGCGCCTCGGCGGGCGCGGCGCTGCCGGACGCCGGTGCCGCGCTGTCGTCGCGAGCCCTCAGGTGTGCGAGGCGCAGGTGGTCCGGCCCGGTGAGTAGCTCCTGGTCGGCAAGCTGCTCGTACAGGGCGCGCGCCCCGCCTTCGTCACCGTTGTGGAAGAGCGTTCCCGCGAGCCAGCCGAGGGCCGCGGCGCCGCCCGGCTGGCCGGGCTCGATGCCTTCGAGCAGGCCGCGCAGCACCGTGGTGTCTGCCCCTTCGGCGTGGGCGATGCGCGCCAGGGCCAGCCGCAGGGCGGCATGCCCTGGCGGTTGGCCGGTGGCCTCGGCCAGCAACGCGCGCGTCGTGTCGTCGGGTGCGAAGGTGGCGAGCAGGCCCAGCAGCTGCAGCAGCAGGGGTTGCGTCTCGGACTGCTGCAGGCCGCCGTCGTCCAGCAGGGCCTGTGCGGCCTTCTGCATGGGGCCGACCTGCAGCGTGCGCAAGGCCAGCTTGCCGAGCTCGCGCCAGGTGGCCGCGTCCGTCGCCTCTTCCGCGCGGGCCGCGTCGACGAGCTCGGGCAGCCACGCGGCGGCGGTCTGCAGGGCGTCGAAATCGTCCGCGTCCCGGGCCAGCGCCAGCACGCCGGCCAGCAGCGGTGCGCTCCAGGACCGCGAGGGTCGCCAGGCGGGCCGAAGCGCATCCAGCAGGCCATGCAGCGGGACGAACAGCCGCCGTTGGCGCAACTGGCGCAGCAGGGCGGCGAGCGCGTGCTCGGCATCGTCCTGCGCGGCCAGGGGCGCCAGCGCTTGGGCCAGGGCGGACAGCGCCTCGTCCTGTCCCGCGGCGGCCAGCGCGCGTATGAGCGCCGGGTACAAGCCGCTGCGCAGGCGCTCGGCGTCGTCCAGGCCCTGCCAGGCGTGGGCCACGCAGTCGACGAAGAGCGCCTGGTGCTCCGACGGCGGCTGGTCATGGCCCTTGAGCCAATCGGCATGGATGGCGTGGGCCATGCGGCCCCAGGCTGCTGGGGGAGCCGCGCCTTTTTCGAGCTTGGCGGCGAGCGCCTCGCCGCCGGGCACGGCACCGTCGCCATGTCGTGCCGCGGCCAGCGACCGCAATCGCACAAGGAGCGCGTCAGGCGGTGGCGGGACGAGCAGGGAGGTGGGTACTGCGGCGGAAGGCACGCATCAAGTACACCACAGCCCTGCCTGTTTTCAGCACCCCCTGGCCGCTCGTCAGAGCACGTCAGGCCATGAAGCCGAGGTTGCGTTGGCTCTGGTTCCAGTTCTTCAGGTTCGGCAGCACCGCGAGCAGTTCGCTGTCGGTCAGCCCGAACCATTTGCCGAGCGTGGCGGCATAGGCCTCGACGCTGGTCGAGGGCAGCAGCGCGCCGGACTCCAGCTGGTCGTCGCTCGAGAAGCCGCCCTTGCCGTCGGACAGGCCGTAGACCGGCAGCTTGCCGTACAGGTCGCCACCGCGCACCGCGCCGCCCATCACCAGGTGGTGGCCGCCCCAGCCGTGGTCGCAGCCGTCGCCGTTGGCGGCAAACGTGCGGCCGAAGTCGCTGGCGGTGAAGGTGGTGACGAGCTCGGACACGCCCATCTGGGTGGTGACGCCGTCGAAGTAGGCGAGCGCGTGGTTGAGCTGCGCCATCAGGCGGGTGTGGCGCTGCTGCTGCGTGTCGTGGGTGTCGAAGCCGCCAAGCCCGACGAAGAACACCTGGCGCGACATGCCGAGCGCGCTGCGCGCGGCGATCATGCGGGCCACGGCCTGCAGCTGCTCGGCTGCCGGGTTGACCATGAGTGTGCCGGTCTCGGGATCCTTGAGCTGCAGCAGCGGGTCCACCTGCGTGCCGCTCAGGCCGCCCGTGCCCCAGGGGCCTGCGCCCGAGGCGGGCAGGGTGGTTCGCAGCAGGGCTTCCGCGTCGGCCGAGCGGCCGACGACGGCCGCGTGCTCGCGCTCGGCCACGCTGTTGTTGCGCACGTTGCGCATCAGCGAGAGCATCTTCTGCTGCACCGTGGCGGAGTTGAAGGTCTTGTCCGTCAGTCCGCCGATGTGGATCGCCCCCGAGGGGGAGAGCTGGTACTGCCGCGCAGACTGGCCGGACAGCCAGACCGCATTGCCCGACAGGGAGACCGAGGTGAACATCGCCCGGCCGTTGCCGGCCAGCACGCGGTCGGCCATCTGCCCGCCCCAGCCCCGGGTGGCGCCTTCGGTCGAGAAGGCCTGCCAGACCGATTGCTGGTCGTTGTGCGAGAACAGTTTCGGCGGCCGCGGCGCGGTCCCCGAGAGGAAGGCCGCCTTGGTGGTCGGGCCGGACAAGGGGCCCACATTGCTGACCAGGGCCAGGCGCTGGGCGCCGAAGAGATCGCGCACGCCCGACAGGACCGGATGCAGGGCCAGCGTCCGGCCTTGCGGGTTGAGCGGGCTGATGGGCAGCACGCCACCCAGCCGCGCATGCAGCGAGGCGCCGCTCTTCGGCGGCACGCCCGGGGCGGCCAGGGCAATGCCTTCGGTGCCGGACTGACGCGCGGCGCCATAGGCCGTCCAGGACTCGCTGTCGGTGGCCAGCAGCGTGTTGTAGGCGTCGTTGCCGCCGAACAGGAACAGGCAGACCAGGGCCTTGTAGCCGCCGGTGTTGGCGGCGGCAGCGGGCCCCATCGCGGCCAGCGAAAGGCCGAAGCCGCCGAGGCCCGAAAGCACCGGTTGCGACAGGCCCAGCAGGGCGCCACGGCGAAGCAGCTCGCGGCGGGTCGGATTGGAGAGCGGACGGTTCATGGCTTGCACGTGTTCGTCGGGATGACCGTCACTTCTGGACGATGAATTCGGGCGTCACCAGCACCAGTGCCGTGGCAGCCCAGACGCGGTTGGCCTTGGCCTTGTCGACCAGCGCGAGGTTGCTGCCGTCGGCGCGCAGGGCCGGGATGGTGATCGAGCCCACGGCGGCCACCAGCTCGCTGCGCAGGGTGGGGTTGACCGCCGCGCCGGCGAGCAGGCGCTCGTTGACCTTGTCGACCAGCGCCCCGGGGTCGGTGGCCAGCGGCAGGAAGGCGCTGTAGTCGACCTGAAGGTCGGGCCGGACGGCCTTGCCATCCGCGCCCTTCTGGCCGACACCGCGCTGCACGCCGGCGATCATGTAGTTGGCGTAGCCGGCGACGCTGGCCTCGTTGGTGATCTGCATCTCCGGCAGGGTCATGCCGGCGGCTGCGGCCTCGCCGCCGGGCGGAACATAGCCGGGGCGGAAGAAGTTGAAGACGCTCGGCGAACGCAGCGGCGTCTGCGCCAGGGTCAGGCCGGGGTCGTCGGTGTAGGTCATCAGTACCCGGCCGCTGTCGCTCTTGACGCCGAAGGCGCGCAGGAACGCGGTCAGGCGCAGCACCGGCTCGCGCAGCTTGCCGTACTGGGCGCCGGCCGCGGTGGCGGCGGAACGTGCCTCGTCGTCGAGCAGGATGGCGCGCACCACCGCCTTGAGGTCGCCGCGCACGCCCGAGCCGTTGTTGTTGAACTTGGCGGCCACGCGGCCGACGTAGGCCGGGCTCGGCGTGCTGGTCACCAGGCGCTGGATCAGCTGCCGGCTGATGAAAGGCCCGACGTTCGGGTGATTGAACAGCGTGTCGATGGCGGCCTTCAGGCTCGCTGCGGGGTTGGCCGGCGACTGCGGCGCCACGTCGGTACCGAGGAAGCTCTTGGCCAGCGTCGAGTGGAACTGCGGGTAGCCCTGCATCGGCAGGATCATCCGGTTCGGGTCCTGCAGGCTGCCGGCGAAGCGGGACGTCAGCGTGTCGGGGCCGCCCCAGGCGAAGCCGGTGAACACCGAGGCCAGGCCTTCGATGTCGGCGACGCCGTAGGTCTCGATCGCCTTGCCGTTGCCATCGAGCTTGACGGTGCCGTCGTTGTTCAGCTGCACCAGGCCGATGGAGAACAGCTGCATCACTTCGCGGGCGAAGTTCTGGTCCGGCACGCGACCGACCGTCGGATCCTCCTTGCGGTTCTTCATGTGCGACAGGTACAAGCCCATCGCCGGGTGCGTGGCCACGTCCTGCAGCAGCGTGCGGAAGTTGCCGAAGGCGTTGCGCACCAGCATGTCCTGGTAGGAGGCGACCGCGCGGCCGCGTTCGCTGGCCAGGTCGGTGAGCGAGACGACGAAGATCTCGGACAGCGCGAAGGCCGTGCGCTGACGCAGCTGGTTATCGGCCTGCAGCGCCTGCTGGTAGAAGGAGGAGATGACGCTGGGCGCCCCGGCCGTGTCCTTGGGGTTCTTGAGCTTGACGGCGGCGTCGTCGGCGTCCCAGCGGGCGACGTGCACGGCCTGAGCAGGCTTGGCGAGCTGCTCGTCCACCCAGCCGGCGGCGCCGAGCGAGATGGTGCGGGTGATGTCGGCCGGGGTTGGGCCGAAAGTCCCCTGCGTCAACAGACGGAAGGCATCGGCGCGGGTGGTGCCTACGCCCTGGCCGTCGCCCCCATCGACACCTGCGCCGCCGCCGGTGTCGGTGCCGGAGGTCTGGCCGCCGGAGCCGTCGGTCTGGCCCCCGGTCTGGGTGTCACCGGAGCCGGCACCGACGCCGGTGTCGGTATCGGTGGAGGAATCGCCGCCGCCGCCACCACACGCGGCCAGGCAGATCGTCGTCAGCAGCGCCGCCAGGCGCGTGAGGCGCCAGGGGGCCGGAGCGGGAGAGGAGGACATTCGAATCTCGATGCAGAAGTGGCGAAGCGCCTTCCGGGCGCGTTCTGTCTCGAGATATCGGCGGGTCCTCCTGGGGTTGTAGCCAGTGTTCGGTAAAGCTCACGCCTCGTGGCCGCTTGGCGGCACAAGGCGTGACTTTTTTCAGATCAGGCCCAGCTCCTTGAGCTTGGAGATCACGGCGTCGGCCGCCTGCTCGGAGTTGAGCAAGGTGGTGTCGATGCGCAGCTCCGGCGACTCCGGGGCCTCGTAGGGGCTGGAGATGCCGGTGAAGTTGGCGATCTCGCCGCGGCGCGCCTTCTTGTACAGGCCCTTGACGTCACGATCCTCGGCGACCGACAGCGGCGTGTCGACGTGGATCTCGACGAACTCGCCCGGGCTCAGCAGGCCGCGCGCCATCGCCCGTTCCGAGCGGAACGGCGAGATGAAGGCGGTCAGCACGATGAGGCCCGCGTCCACCATCAGGCGCGCGACCTCCGACACGCGGCGGATGTTCTCCACCCGGTCGGCCTCGGTGAAGCCCAGGTCCTTGTTCAGCCCGTGGCGGATGTTGTCGCCGTCCAGCAGGTAGGTGTGGCGACCCATCGCGTGCAGCTTCTTCTCGACCAGATTGGCGATGGTCGACTTGCCCGCGCCCGACAGGCCGGTGAACCACAGCACGCCGGGGCGCTGGCCCTTGGCCTGGGCACGTGCCGCCTTGTCGACGTCCACGTGCTGCATGTGGATGTTGTGCGAGCGGCGCAGCGCGAAGTGCAGCATCCCCGCGCCGACGGTGTTGTTCGTCAGGCGGTTGATGAGGATGAAGCCGCCGGTGTCGCGGTTGTCCGTGTAGGCGTCGAAGGCGATCGGCCGGTCGAGGGCGAGGTTGACGACGCCGATCTCGTTCAGGTCGAGCTTCTTGGCCGCCAGGTGCTCCATCGTGTTGACGTTCACCTTGTACTTCGGCTCGGTGATGGACGCCGTCACGGTCTGGCTGCCGATCTTCAGCAGATAGGAGCGGCCGGGCATCATCGGCTCGTCGTGCATCCACACGAGCGAGGCCTCGAACTGGTCGGCGACCTCGGCCGGCGAATCGGTGGCCGAGATCACGTCGCCGCGCGAGATGTCGATCTCGTCCTCCAGCGTGATGCAGACCGACTGGCCGGCGACGGCCAACGGCAGGTCGCCGTTGACGGTGACGATGCGGGCGACCTTGCTCTCGCGGCCGGAAGGCTGGGCGCGGATCTTGTCGCCCGGCTTGACCATGCCGCTGGTGACCACGCCGCAGAAGCCGCGGAAGTCGAGGTTGGGCCGGTTGACCCACTGCACCGGCATGCGGAAGGGCAGGCCCTGCAGGCGGGTCTCGTCGATCTCGCAGGTCTCGAGGAAGCCCATCAGCGTCGGCCCGTGGTACCACGGCGTCTTCGCGCTGGCTTCCAGCATGTTGTCGCCCTTGAGCGCCGACAGCGGGATGGGCGTGATGTCCGTCAGGCCGATCTGCTTGGCGAACTCCCGGTACTCCTCCTCGATCTGGCGGAAGACCTTCTCGGAGTAGTCGACCAGGTCCAGCTTGTTGATGGCCAGCACGACCTTGCGGATGCCGATCAGGCTGACCAGGAAGCTGTGGCGGCGGGTCTGCGTCAGCACGCCCTTGCGCGCGTCGATCAGGATCACGGCCACGTCGGCAGTGGACGCGCCGGTGATCATGTTGCGCGTGTACTGCTCGTGGCCCGGGGTGTCGGCGACGATGAACTTGCGCTTGTCAGTGGAGAAGAAGCGGTAGGCCACGTCGATCGTGATGCCCTGCTCGCGTTCGGCGGCCAGGCCGTCGACCAGCAGCGCGAAGTCGATGTCGCCGCCCTGCGTGCCCCACTTCTTGGAGTCGTTCTCGATGGCGGCGAGCTGGTCCTCGAAGAGCATCTTCGATTCATAGAGCAGCCGGCCGATGACGGTGGACTTGCCGTCGTCCACCGAGCCGCAGGTGATGAAGCGCAGCAGGCTCTTCTTCTCGTGCTGCTTGAGGTACTTCTCGATGTCGACGGCGATCAGGTCCGAGATGTGGGACATGTCGATTTCCTTAAATACGGTGGAGTCTTCAACCCAGGGCGTGCGCGGATCCGGCTCTGCCGGTCCGCTGCGCGAGCCCCCTCGGGGGGCAGCCCCCTGGCAGGGGGGCGTGGGGGTTCAAAAGTAACCTTCTTGTTTCTTCTTCTCCATGGACGCGGCCTGGTCGTGGTCGATCATGCGGCCCTGGCGCTCGCTGGTCTTGGTCAGCAGCATCTCCTGGATGATCGAAGGCAGGGTGTCGGCCTCGGACTCGACGGCGCCCGACAGCGGATAGCAGCCCAGCGTGCGGAAGCGCACCTTCTTCATCATCGGCACCTCGCCGTCGCGCAGCGGGAAGCGGTCGTCGTCGACCATGATCAGCGTGCCGTCGCGATCGACCACCGGGCGTTCGGCCGAGAAGTACAGCGGCACGATGGGCACGTTCTCGAGGTAGATGTACTGCCAGATGTCGAGCTCGGTCCAGTTCGAGATCGGGAACACGCGGATCGACTCGCCCTTCTGCTTGCGGCCGTTGTACAGGCGCCAGAGCTCGGGGCGCTGGTTCTTCGGATCCCAGCGGTGCTGCGCCGAGCGGAAGCTGAAGATGCGCTCCTTGGCCCGGCTCTTCTCCTCGTCGCGGCGGGCGCCGCCGAAAGCCGCGTCGAAGCCGTACTTGTCCAGCGCCTGCTTCAGCCCCTGCGTCTTCCACATGTCGGTGTGGATCTGCGAGCCGTGGGTGAAGGGGTTGATGCCCAGCTCCATCGCCTCGGGGTTGTGGTGCACGAGAAGCTCCATGCCCAGTTCCTTGGCCATGCGGTCGCGCATCTCGTACATCGCGCGGAACTTCCAGGTGGTGTCCACGTGCAGCAGCGGGAAGGGCGGCGGCGACGGGAAGAAGGCCTTCTTGGCCAGGTGCAGCATGACCGCCGAGTCCTTGCCGATCGAGTACAGCATCACCGGGTTGTCGGACTCGGCGACGACCTCGCGCATGATGTGGATGCTCTCGGCCTCCAGCCGCTGAAGGTGGGTCAGGTTCATGGGGTTTGCGTCCGTGTGGTCAGGCAGGGAAGGTGGGATTGAGGCGGATGCGGCGGCCCGGCTGCGGGGCGCCGCGATGATCGCAGGGGCGCTTGGCGCTACCGGCGCTTCGTCGGGGGAAAACGTGACGGATGTCGGCGTGGCCTGCAACGGCACGGCCGGCAGGGGCTCGGCGGGCCGGGCCGGCTCGGCCGCTCGCCGCACGCGGGGTGGCAGAACGCCGGCTTGCAAGCTGAGCCGGGGATGTCCCTGCAGCCAGCGTTGGACGGCGGGCACCCGGCGGAAGTCCGGTCCGTGCAGCCAAAGCTGCCAGGGTGCGGCGTCGCTGCGGAGCAGGCGTGCCATGAAATCGAGCCAGGCGTCGGCCGAGGCCAGCGAGCCGGTCACGGGCAGCCAGGCCAGGCTGCCCACGGGGCGGGAGGCGACGAGCAGCCCGCCCGGCGCCGGCCTGTCCGGGTGCGCGAGGCTGCCCGCCCAGGCCAGTTGAGAACCCGCTGCGCGCGCCGATTCGACCGCTGCCGGCCAGACGTGGGCCAGCCAGCCGGCCTCGGCCGGCGTGCGGCTGGCCTGCGACGAGCGCAGCGAGACCAGCGCCAGCCCCCAGCGCTCGAGCAGGCGTGAGGCGGCCCGCGCCTCCAGGGTGACGCCGAAATGGCGATGGGCCAGCTGGCGAAGGCCGTCCGACGTCCACAGCGCCGGCGGCAGGCCGTGCTTCTCGGGCGGGTCGCCCAGCGCCGCCAGCCTCAAGGACTGTTCCTGTGCGCTGCTGAGCACCCGTCCATCGCCCTTGGGCCGGCCGCGCGGGCCTACCGCGATGGCCGACCAGCCGCCCGCCTCGAAGGCCTTGCACGCCTGGATGATGGTCGGCACCGACAGGCCGATGGCCGCGTGGATCTCGCTCAGGCTGCGCCCGTCTATGCGCAACTCCACCGCACGGCGACGGCGCGCATTCAGCGCAGCGATGTCTGGGGTGGGTGGGGCGGCCAATCACGGTCAGAAAATGTTTTAGGGGGTTTGATTGTGGCACGCAGTCGGCACAATGGCGTATCCCTCATTTGCTTATTCATGCTCATGACCACCTTTTCCACGTCCGACGCCGCTGCACTGCTGGAGCGCTTGAAGCCCCTGATCCGTGACGCCGGCCAGGTGATCATGGACATCTACGCGACCGACTTCGACGTGACGAAGAAGGGCGACGACTCGCCCGTCACCCAGGCCGACCAGAAGGCCGAGGCCGTGATCCTGGCGGGCCTGAAGCAGATCGCGCCGGACATTCCGGTCGTGGCCGAAGAGGCCGTCGCCGCAGGCGATATTCCCGATGTGAGCGACCGCTTCTTTCTCGTCGACCCGCTGGACGGCACCAAGGAGTTCATCAGCCGCAACGGCGAGTTCACCGTCAACATCGCGCTGATCGACCATGGCCGGCCGGTGCTGGGCCTGGTCTACGCGCCGGCCATCGGCCGCCTGTTCACGGGTGCCGCCGGGCTGGGCGCCTGGCTCGAAGAAGACGGGAAGGCGCTGCGCGAGATCCGCTGCCGCGCGGTTCCGGCCGACGGCCTGACCGTGGTCGCCAGCCGCTCGCACGGCGACGAGGCGGCGCTGGATGCCTTCCTGAACGGTCGCAAGGTGGCCTCGCGCACCAACGCGGGCTCTTCGCTCAAGCTGTGCCTGGTGGCTGCCGGCGAAGCCGATCTCTACCCGCGGCTGGGCCGAACCATGGAGTGGGACATCGCCGCCGGCGACGCGGTGTTGCGGGCGGCAGGCGGCCGCGTCACGGTGGTAGCCGATGGCGCGGACCTGCGCTACGGCAAGCCCGGCTTCGACAACCCGCATTTCGCGGCCAGCGGCCTGAACTGATCAAGACGTTGAGGCGCCTGCCGCTGCCCATGCTCCCGGGCGGTGCCTGGCACGCCAGAATTCCGGCGTAACGAGCAACAACAAGGGAGCATGGCCATGCCTGCTTGGAAATCACTGCGCCGCCTGGCGGCCGCCGCGCTGCTGGCGGGGCTGGGGCTGGCAGGTCCGGCGGGTGCCACCGGTCTGACGCACGGGCCGATGGTCGGCGCGCTGCGCACCGACTCGGTGGTGGTCTGGAGCCGCTGGGACGCACCGGGAACGGCCCGCATCCGCTACCGCCCCACCGGCAGCCCGACGCTCGTCGACGGTCCGACCGCCACCATCACCGCCGATCACGATTTCACCGGCAGCTTCGCGCTGGCGGGCCTCAAGGCGAACACCAGCTACCTCTACACGCTGCAATTCACGGCCGACACCGGCGAGACGGCCAACACCCCCAACGCCTGGTTCCGGACCCCGGCCAAGCTGCCGACCTCGCTGAGCTTCGTCGTCCTGGCCGATTTCATGACGAAGGAGAAGGCGGCCGCCGCCTTGCGCAGCGCGGCCACGCCTCGGCCGGATTTCGGCCTGATCATCGGCGACCTCGACCACTCCGATCCGGCACGCGAACCCGGCACGCAGGATTACCTTCCGCCGGAAGACGCGCCGACCGTGGTGGCCAACCTGCGCCAGATGCGGCGTGCGATGCGCGACCCGGCGCGTCCGGTGGGCGCCGATTTCGTGAAGGCCTTCGTCGCCTCCAAGACGCCGCAGCAGCTGCAGATCCCGCTGTACTACGTCTGGGACGACCACGACTTCTGCATGAACGGCGCCGACGGCGCCTGCCCCTTCGGCGACCCGGCGCGACAGGTCTACGCGGAGTACTTCGTCCCGGCGGCCGACAACGGGCTCGCGGGATGCGCAGGGGCTGCCGGTGGCGTCTGGCAGCGCTTCACCCACGGCGGCCTGGCCGAGTTCTTCCTGCTCGACGCCCGCAGCCAGCGCGGCCGGGCTGGCACGACGATGCTGGGCGCCTGCCAGAAGCAATGGCTGCTCGACGGGCTGGCGGCCTCGACCGCCTCCTGGAAGTTCATCGTCTCCCCGGTGACCTTCAATCCCGGCACCAAGCCCTGGGATGCCTGGGGGGCCTTCGGGGCCGAGCGTTCGGAAGTGCTGGACTTCATCGCCGCCCACGGCATCCGCAACGTGGTCGTGCTGAGCGCCGACATCCATTCCGGCGGTGCGCTGGACGACGGCAGCCATGCGGGCCTGCCCGAAGCCTCGGTGCCGCACGCCAACATGCCGTCGACCTGGGTCGACACCTACTGCCGGCTGGACCCGAACGACAGCCGCGTGCTCCTCAGCGCGGGCGGCACCTGGACCAAGGGCGGCCTGGTCGACCCCAACCTGCAGGGCGCGACCGTCGCCTGCCTGGGCACCGACTACTCGAAGAAGCGGGTCGGACCGCTCGGGCCGCCGCCGTACCCGCTGCCCGGGGCTGCCAACCCGGGCTACCTCAAGGTCGACGTGACCGCCAGCACGGCCACGCTCCGCGTGATGGACTCGGCCGGCCAGCTCCGGCGCGGCTATGCTGCCGACGGAAGTCCCGTGGACATGACCCTTGAGCTCGCTCGATAGCCCGGACAACCCTGCCCTCGAAACGCCGAGGCCGCTGACGGCCGAGGCGGGCGCATCCTCCCCTCGCGAGGATCCGCTGGCCGGCTGGCGGCGCGCGCTGGTCCACGGCGGGGCGCTGCTGACCCGGCAGCCGACGCTGCCGGAACTGCTGCCCGAAATCGAATTGATCAATCGCCGCCAGGCCGGCCGGCGCCGCCCCGACGGCGTGCTGGCCTGGGGCCGCAAGCCCAGTGCGCGTCACGCCGAGGCCTGGGCGGCGGCTCGCGGGCTGCCGCTGATCCGCCTGGAGGACGGCTTCCTGCGCTCGGTCGGGCTCGGCAACGAAGAGCCGCCGCTGTCCATCGTCGTCGACGACCTGGGCATCTACTACGACGCCGGCGCGCCGTCGCGCCTGGAGCGCTTGATCGCCAGCCCCCTGAACCCGTCGCAGCAGGACCGGGCCCTGGCCCTGGCCGCGCAGTGGCGGGCCGCACGCGCTTCCAAGTACAACCAGGCGCGCGAAGCGGCCGCGCTGGTGCGTGAAGGCGACGTGCTGGTGGTGGACCAGACCTTCGGCGATGCGTCCATCGCCTACGGCGTTGCCACGCCCACCAGCTTCCACCGGATGCTCGAGGCGGCGCTGGACGAGCAGCCCGCCGCACGGGTGCTGCTCAAGGTCCACCCCGATGTGCTCGCTGGTCGCAAGCGCGGCCATTTCGCGCAACTTTCGCCCGGCGCGGCAGCCCGGGTCCAACTGTTGGCGAGCCCGGCCCATCCGTGCGGATTGCTGGAGCGGGCCCAGGCGGTCTACACCGTGACTTCCCAGATGGGTTTCGAGGCCTTGCTCTGGGGGCGGCCAGTGCGCTGTTTCGGGCTGCCGTTCTACGCCGGCTGGGGCCTCACGCGAGATGAGCTGCCACCGCCGGCCCGACGTGGAGGCGCCAGCGCCGCCGCGCTGTGGCATGCCGCGCTCGTCGACTATCCGCGCTACCTCGATCCCGAGACGCGGCAGCGTTGCGAACCCGAACGCCTGCTCGAGTGGATCGCCCTGCAGCGGCGCATGCGCGAGCGCTTCCCTGCGCAGATGGTGGCCGTGGGCTTCTCGCGCTGGAAGAAGCCCATCGCCCGCGCCTTCTTTGCCGGCAGCGAGCTGCGGTTCCAGGGGGCCAACAAGCCTCTGCCCGAGGGCGCCGGGCTGGTGCTGTGGGGCCGGCGGCCGGTGCCGCAGGGCCAGGCGGCGGCGGTGCAGGTCCGGCTGGAAGACGGCTTCCTGCGCTCGGTGGGGCTGGGGGCCGACCTGGTGCGGCCGCTGTCATGGGTCATGGACGACGTCGGCATGTATTACGACGCCACCGCGCCGTCGGCGCTGGAGCAGGTGCTGGGCGGGGCCGAATTCGACCCGGCCTTGTGCGCCCGGGCGGCGGCCCTGCGCGAGCGCATCCTGGCCGCGGGCCTGACCAAGTACAACGTGGGCCAGGCGTCGTGGCAGCGGCCGCCGGTCGACCGGCCCGTGGTGCTGGTCGTGGGGCAGGTGGAGGCCGACGCTTCGATCCGCCTGGGCGCGCCCGGCCTGCGCTTCAACCTCGGCCTGCTCAAGGCGGTGCGCGCCGCCCGCCCGGACGCCTATCTCGTCTACAAGCCGCACCCCGACGTCGTGGCGCAGCTGCGCGACGCCGGCCGGGGCGAGGGCCAGGCGGCCCGATGGTGCGACGAGATCGTTGTGGACGCTCCCATGGACCAGGTGCTGCGTCAGGTCGACGAAGTGCACGTCATCACCTCGCTCGCCGGCTTCGAGGCGCTGCTGCGTGGCAAGCCCGTGACGTGCTGGGGTTGCCCGTTCTACGCCGGCTGGGGGCTGACGGACGACCGCGAGCCCATGCCGCGCCGGCGGAGGCGCCTCAGCCTGGATGCGTTGGTCGCCGGCGCGTTGCTGCTGTATCCCACCTACGTCAGCCGCGACACCGGGCACTTCACGACGGCCGAGCGGGCGCTGGACGAGCTGCAGGCGTGGCGTGCCCGGGGAGTACCGCCCGTGGCGTCCCAGGTCTCGATCGGCCGGCGGGCCTGGCGATGGACGCTGAGGCACACGGTGGCGCTGCGCCGGCTGTGGACAGGCGAGGCCCGCTGACACCTGAAGCGCACATTCGGCGCTTCTTGCAGCAGGTGAGCGATGTTGGTGCCTGCTGCGCACCGGTCTGGCCCACGCAACTCGTCACAAGCCTGTTCGTGCTGTACTGCACAATCGTCCGGCCAAGGTGGTGCCCCCGAAGCTGTCCGTGTCGGATTCGCGGCCGAAGACACCGTCAACAAACATCAAATACGGGCCAGCTGACACCAATTCGTGGGATCGTCACCTCGCGCTCCCCTGCCTAGAGTGTCACAGTGAATCGTCACCGAGCGCCGCGTGCGCACCGGCCGGGGCGTCCGATCCGGCGGGAATGCGGGTTGCCAGGTCTTCAAGCTTTACCCCATACGGTCCAGGGTGTCGCCACCCTGACCGGCACCACGGACCGTTGTTCGAAGTTCTCCGATGATTCCGACCTCCCTAGACCGCCTGCTCTGCCAGCGTCGGACGCTGCTGTTGCAGGGTCCGATGGGGCCGTTCTTCGAGCGGCTGGCGGTCACGCTCGGGGCCCACGGCCAGCAGGTCTGGAAGGTCAATTTCAACGCCGGTGACGACCTGTTCTTCCGCGGCGAGCAGGTGATCCAGTTCCGCGAGCCGATGGACGAGTGGCCGGCGCGCCTGCGGCGCCTGGTGGCCGAGCTGAGGCTGGACGCGATCGTGCTGTTCGGCCAGTCGCGCCGCATGCACCAGGCAGCGATTGCCGAAGCCGAGGCCCTGGGGATCACGGTGTTCGTGTTCGAGGAGGGCTATGTCCGGCCCGACTACGTCACGCTGGAGGTCGGCGGCGTCAACGCCGCTTCGTCGCTGCCGCGCGATCCGGCCTTCTATCGCGACCTGAATGCCGAGCCGCTGCCTGCACCGGTTCCGACGGGCCAGAGTTTCCGCGCCGTCGCGGCGGCGGCCATCGCCTACTCCATGGCGCGCGCCTTCGGCCATGCGCGCTACCCGCACTACCGCCACCACCGCTCGATAGCGCCGGTCAGCCAGGGCCTGAAGTGGGCCCACGGAGCCTGGCGAAAGTGGTGGTACCGCTATGCGGAGCGGGAGATGCAGGCCTTTCTCAGCGCGCCGGAGCAGCACAAGCGCTTCTTCCTGGTGCCCCTGCAGGTCTACAACGACAGCCAGATCCGCCGCCATTCCCGCTACAAGAGCGTGCCCGCCTTCATCCGCGAAGTGCTGGCCTCCTTCGCGGCGCATGCGCCTGGCCACCAGTTGCTGGTCTTCAAGCACCATCCCCTGGATCGGCCGTACAACGACTACACCCGCCTGATCGCCCGCGAATCCCGCCGCCTGGGCATAGACGCGCGGGTGCACTACATCCACGACCAGCACCTGCCCACGCTGCTCAAGCATGCCTGCGGCGTCGTCACGGTGAACAGCACCACCGGCCTGCAGGCGCTTTACCACGGCACGCCGGTGATCGCGCTGGGGGAGTGCATGTACGCGATCGAGGGCCTGGTCCACCCCGGGCCGCTGGACAGCTTCTGGGCCGATCCCGGCCCGGTCGACAGCGAGCTGTTCCAGCGCTTTCGCACCTACCTCGTGCGCGAGACCCAGCTGAACGCCAGCTTCTACGCTGCGGCGCCCGGGCTGCCGTCCATCACCGAGACGAGCCGCCGGCGTGCGGTGGCCTCCGAAAGGCCAAGCGCCGCGCCCCAGGCCGCCAGCTGGTCCTCCCCGACCCGCCCGACATTGAAGTAGGTCGACTGGGGGTGGGCGAGGTAGAACCCGCTCACGCTCGCCGCCGGCGTCATCGCCAGGCTTTCGGTCAGGCCCATGCCGATCTCGTCGGCGCCCAGCACGCGGAACATGTCCGCCTTCACGCCGTGGTCCGGGCAGGCCGGATAGCCGGGGGCGGGGCGGATGCCGCGGTACTTCTCGGCGATCAGCTCCTCGGTGCTCAGTTGCTCGTCCGCGGCATAGCCCCAGAGCTCGGTCCGCACGCGCTGGTGCAGCCGCTCGGCGAAGGCTTCGGCCAGGCGGTCGGCCAGGGCCTTGAGCATGATGGACTGGTAGTCGTCGTGCAAAGCCTCGAACTCGGCCGCCTTGGCATCGGCACCGATGCCCGCGGTGACGGCGAACAGGCCGACGTAGTCCGGCTGCGTTCCCTTCGGAGCGACGAAGTCGGCCAGCGAGCGGTTGGGCCTTTTCACGCCGTCGATCACCGGCCTTTCGCTCTGCATGCGCAGCGGCGCCCAGCGCAGCAGCACCTGCTCGCGCGACTCGTCGGCGTAGACCTCGATCACGTCGTCGTCCACCGTGTTGGCCGGGTACAGGCCGATCACGCCCTGGGCCTGCAGCCAGCGGCCGTCGATGATCCTCTTCAACAGCCTCTGGCCGTCTTCGAGCACCTTGCGCGCCGCGTCGCCGACGACGGGATCCTGCAGGATGGCGGGGTAGGGGCCGGCCAGGTCCCAGGTCTGGAAGAAGGGGCCCCAGTCGATGTGCTGGGCGAGCTCGGCCAGGTCGTAGTGGCGAAACAGCCGCCGGCCGATGAAGCGCGGCTTCGCGGGCGGGGTCGACCAGTCGATCGGCGTCTTGTTGGCGCGGGCCTGCGCGAGCTTGACCAGCGGCGTGGCCTTCTTGCCGGCGTGCAGGGTGCGCACGCGGTCGTAGTCGGCCTTGAGCTCGTCGACGTAGGCGGCGGCGCGGTCGTCGGACAGCAGCTCAGAGCACACGCCCACCGCGCGGGACGCGTCCGGCACGTAGACGACCGGGCCCTCGTAGTGAGGCGAGATCTTGACGGCGGTGTGCACGCGGCTGGTCGTCGCGCCGCCGATCAGCAGCGGCAGCTTCTTCTCGCGGAACCAAGCGTCGCGCTGCATCTCGGCCGCTACGTGCTGCATCTCCTCCAGGCTGGGCGTGATCAGGCCCGACAGGCCGATGAGGTCGGCGCCCTCGGCCCGCGCCTTCTCGAGGATGTCCTGGCAGGCGACCATCACCCCCATGTTGACGACCTCGAAGTTGTTGCACTGGAGCACGACGGTGACGATGTTCTTGCCGATGTCGTGCACGTCGCCCTTGACGGTCGCGATGACGATCTTGCCCTTGGCCTTCGTCTCGCCGCCGGCGGCCGCCAGCGTGGCCTTCTCGGCCTCGATGTAGGGCAGCAGATGCGCGACCGCCTGCTTCATCACCCGGGCGCTCTTGACCACCTGCGGCAGGAACATCTTGCCGGCGCCGAAGAGGTCGCCGACGATGTTCATGCCCGCCATCAAGGGCCCTTCGATCACGTGCAGCGGCCGACCTTGCCGGGCCTCGATGGCACGCCAGGCCTCTTCGGTGTCCTCGTTGATGAAGTCGGTGATGCCGTTGACCAGGGCGTGCGACAGGCGTTCCTCGACCGGCGCGTTGCGCCAGGCCAGGCGCGTCGAGTCATCCTTGGCGGCGCCCTTGACCGCCTCGGCGATCTCCAGCAGCCGCTCGGTCGAATCCTTGCGGCGGTTGAGCACCACGTCCTCGACGCGCTCGCGCAGCTCGGCGTCCAGTTCGTCGTACACGCCGACCATGCCGGCGTTGACGATGCCCATGTCCATGCCGGCCTGGATCGCGTGGTAGAGGAAGACCGTGTGGATCGCCTCGCGCACCGGCTCGTTGCCGCGGAAGCTGAAGCTCACGTTGGACACGCCGCCCGAGACCTTGGCGCCTGGCAGGTTCTGCTTGATCCAGCGCGTGGCCTGGATGAAGTCGACCGCGTAGTTGTCGTGCTCCTCGATGCCGGTCGCGATGGCGAAGATGTTGGGGTCGAAGATGATGTCCTCGGGCGGGAAGCCGACCTCCTCGACGAGGATGCGGTAGGCCCGGGCGCAGATCTCGGTCTTGCGGGCGAAGGTGTCGGCCTGGCCCTGCTCGTCGAAGGCCATGACCACCGCGGCCGCGCCGTAGCGGCGCACGAGGTTCGCCTGGCGCTTGAACTCCGCCTCGCCTTCCTTCATCGAGATGGAGTTGACGATGCCCTTGCCCTGCAGGCACTTCAGCCCGGCCTCGATGACGCTCCACTTGGACGAGTCGACCATGATCGGCACGCGCGCGATCTCGGGCTCGCTCATCGCCAGCTTGAGGAAGCGCTCCATCGCCGCCTGGCTGTCGAGCATCGCCTCGTCCATGTTGACGTCGATGACCTGGGCGCCGTTCTCGACCTGCTGCCGCGCCACGGCCAGCGCCTTCTCGTACTCGCCGGCGAGGATCATCCGGGCGAAGGCCTTGGAGCCGGTGACGTTGGTGCGCTCGCCGACGTTGACGAAGAGGGTGCCGGCACCGATAGACACCGGCTCCAGGCCCGACAGGCGCATGGGCGGCGGGGCGACGTTGGCGGAGCGTTCGGCGGAGGAGGCGATGGCGTTCATGGCGGCGGAGGGGACAGCGGGGAAAGGGCCGCGACCACCACCACGGCTCACCCGCGGCGGCCGCGCTGCGGCCCGGGTGAGCGCCGTTGGAGCGCCCGGCGGGCTGCCGTGCGCACCGTGCCGAGCCTGGCGGCGCAACCGGCGGCAGTCTCGCGGGCACGCCGTCGCAACGCTCCTCGGACGGTTCAGGGATTCTACGCAAGCCCCCATTCACCCAGCCTGACGACGCTTACACCTGGACGCTCGCTACCGGGCAGGCTGTTTGCTCGAATGCCGCCATGACTCCCGGCCGTCTTCTTTCCCGCCTCGGGCTGTGCCTGCTTCTGCTTGCAGCGCTGCAGGCCTGCCGGACGACCCAGCCGGCCACGACCCCGTCGCCTGCGCCGGGGGCTCCGGAGGCGGTCGAGCCCTCTCCCGGCAAGCCCGCCATGCCGCCCGATGCCCCGCTCGCCGCCGAGTCGCGGTGGCTGGGCGAGCTCTTCGCGGGCACGCCGGTGCAGGTCAGCGGCGAGCGTGACGGCAGCGTCCGGCTGGTGGTGCCGATGAAATACGCCTTCGATGCTCCGGCGGCCGCGGCGCCCAAGCCGCCCTTGCAGGCGGTGCTGGACAAGCTGTCCCAGAGCCTGAAGCGCCAGCCCGCGGCCAGGCTCCAGGCGGCGCCGCCCTCGGGCAAGGCCTCGGCCGAGCGCATGGCGGCGATCCGCACCCATCTGGCCGGGCGCGGCGTGCCGAGCTGGCGCGTGGCCGCGGCCGCCTCGGCCGAGGATGACCAGGTGCTGCTGCGCCTGGTCGCGCCGGCCGGGGGCTTGCGCAAGCTGGACGACGCCACCCTGCCGCCGGCGCCGCGCGTCGTGCCGCCCCCCGCGGCGGCCGCCAGCAGCGCCTCTCGCTGAGCTCAACTTCCCCGGTCGGCGGCCGAAATCCCCGGAAGGCCCGGCCGCCCCGCGCGACGGGCCGGTGCCTGTCCGCCATGAAACTCGTCCCCATCACCCCTGACGGTCTCGCTCCGGGCATTCCGCTGGCCTTCTCGCTGCGGGATGTCAACGGCCAGGTGCTCGTGCACCGCGGTTCGGCGATCGCCGATCCGCATCAGCTCGGCTACCTGCTGGCGCGGGCGCTGTTCATCGAGGAGGGTGAGAAGGACCTGGTGCAGCGCCAGCTCAACGCCCAGGTCGACCACCTGCTGCGCACCGGCGAGGCGACGCTGGCCGAGATCGCCGCGCTCAAGCCCGACTACGAACGGCGCGCCGTCGAGCTGCCGAAGCCGGGCGAGCGTCCGCTCGAATGGCCGGATCTAGAGGCCCGCGCACGCGTCCTGCTGAGCGCCCCCGGGTCCGGTGCCGACACCCGCACCTCCCGCTGGGAGCAGCGCCTGGACGAACTGGCCGAGGAGATGCTGGCGAGGCTGCAGCGGCAGGTCGATGCGACGCTGCTGCGCTTCTTCCACGCCGCCGCCAGTCGGCCCGAAGACTACAGCACGCTGCACGCCATCCTGGTGATGCTGTTGTGCGCGCTGGCCGGGCCGCGCCTGCCCGGCTGGCAGCCGCAATGGCGGCGGCCGCTGACCCGCGCGGCCCTGTCGATGAACGTCGGCATGGTGCCGCTGCAGAACGAACTGGTCCGCCAGACGCGGCCCCTGAGTCCGGCCCAGCGGGTCCAGGTGGATGCCCATGCCGCACGCGGCGTCGAGCTGCTCGCGTCGGCAGGGATCGAGGACCCTCTGTGGCTGCAGGTGGTGCGCCATCACCACGACGCCCCCAGCGGATCGCTGGATCGCCTGGAGCCCGGCCTGCGGCTGGCGCGACTGATCCAGCGGGCCGACCGCTATGCCGCCCGACTGTCGGCCCGGCGCCACCGCGCGGCGCTGTCGGCCAAGGCGGCCGCGCAGGCGGCCTTCTTCGACGAAGGAGGCCACCCCGACGAGGCCGGGCAGGCGCTGCTGGCCGAGACGGGTCTGCATCCGCCCGGCGCGTGGGTGAAGCTGACCTGCGGCGAGATCGCGCTCGTGATGAAGCGCCAGCCCAACCCCAAGGCCGCGCTGACGGTGGTCAGCCTGGTCAACCGCGAAGGCCTGCCGCTGGCCGTGCCGGCGGTGCGCCACACGGCTTTGCCGAAGTACCAGGTCGAGACGGGCGTGCCCGCGGGCGAGGTGCGGGTGCAGCCGAACCTGGACGCGTTGCACAAGCTGGTCTGAGCCTCGAGCTTCGCCAGCCGCTGGAGGATTCGGCGCCTGCATTCGCTGGTCGGCGGGAGCGGTCGGCTTCGGGAAGTCGCTCGCCCCTTCGCATGGGTTCGACAAGCCAGGCGCAGCGACCCTACTGTCGCGATCCGTGCACTTCCGAAGCGTCCTGCCTGCGACACCATGGGTCAATGCCTCTCGACGAAAGCACATCGTCATCAAGCCCACTCCCCCTCGCTGACGCGCGACGCTGGCGCCAACCGGTCTGAAGGAGCGCCGCGACCGACCGCAGCCCAGCCGTCGCCCTCGCCGGAGGGCTTGTCTGCGCGCGAAAGCAGGGCGTCGAGTCCGCAGGCCGATGCCTTCCTGCCGCCTCGGGCGGTGCTTCGATGGCCGAACGGCGAGGCCTCCTCTGGTCGGCTGGAGGCGGGCCCTTCCGACACGCTTCGTTTCCTGGCCGATGGCGTGAGCGGGCCGCTCGAAAGCCGCTGCGAACAGCGCCCGGCGCGCAGCGGGCTCGACCCGGGACCGATCCCGGTGAACCTGGCCCAAGGGCCGTCGCCGGGTGAAGAGCTGTACGTCGAGCCGGCGTTGATGCAGACCGTGTCGCGCGTCGAGCCTGACTTGCTGCAGATGTTGGCCCGGACAGCGGCCGGCACGCCGGCTGCCGGCGTGTCCGCTTCCGCAGAAGCCGCGCTGTCCAGGGTCATGGAAGGCGCATTGCGCCACATCGAGGCGAACTGCACCGACCCGGCGGCCGTGCGGCGTGCACGCGAATCGCTGGCGAAATCGATTGCTGTCGAGTTGGTGCCGACCCCGTCGGGCGGCTATCTCAGCAGGGCGGCCGATGGCGACCCCGTCGATCCGGGTGACAGGCTGAGCCGCCTGAAGGAAGGGGAGCATCTGCTCGTGAGAGTCTCCCAGGAGGTGGGAGACGAGGCCCACGCCCTCGCGATCTCCGCCACCCGGCTGCCAGGCAGGCAGGTCCAGCTGAGCATCTTCAATTCGCACGGCTGGGGCCATCTGTCGGACGGCCTCGGTCTTGCAGTTGGTCTCACGACCCGGCATCCCGCCATTGGAAAGGTCATGCAGCTTGAAGACGCGGGCCGTGCCATGGGGTTCCTGAACAACCGCGTCGTCAATTTCTCGGACCGCACGGAGCAGGAGGACGGCGCCTGGCGCGCCCCGGGCGCCGGCTTGCCGCTGTGGGTGTGGCTGCAGACCTTCGGCCCCGACGGAGTGGACCTGGAGCCGACCGGGCCGCAGATGACGCCGCAGAAATCCGCCGATTGCGGCATCGAAGTGCAGTTCGCCTGGCTCGCCAGCGTCCTGCCCGAAGCCGACTACAAGCTGGCCAAGGCCCACGTGCTGAACACCCTGGCGCACGCGCCTGCCTCGGACGATGTCGGCGAAGGCGCGCTGCAGCGCCTGCGAGAGCGGGTCACCTCCAGCTTGAGCGGGCACGCGATGGCAACGGCCACCGCGAGCTGAGCCTGCGGCCGGCGAACGTCTCAGGCGGCTTCGGCCACCAGGTGCGTGAGCAGCGGATCGCGCCGATGGCGCGGCCGGTAGCTGCCCACGCGCTTGGCGATGGCGGCGATGTGCTCTGGCGTGGTGCCGCAGCAGCCGCCGGCGATGTTGAGGAAGCCGCTCTTCGCGAACTCCTCCAGCAGGCCGCTGGTGACCTCGGGCGTTTCGTCGAAGCCGGTGTCGCTCATCGGGTTGGGCAGGCCCGCGTTGGGATAGCAGCTGACGTAGGTGTCGTCGGCCAGGCGCGCGAGTTCCTCGATGTACGGGCGCATCAGCGCCGCGCCGAGGGCGCAGTTCAGTCCCACCGCCAGAGGCCGCGCGTGCCGAACCGAGTGCCAGAACGCGCCGACCGTCTGGCCCGAAAGGATGCGGCCGGAGGCGTCCGTCACCGTGCCGGAGATGACCACCGGCAGCCGCTCGCCGGTCTCTTCCATCAGCTCGTCGAGCGCGAAGATGGCGGCCTTGGCATTGAGCGTGTCGAAGATGGTCTCGACCAGGAACAGGTCGACGCCGCCTTCCAGCAGGCCGGCGGCCTGTTCCTTGTAGGCCTCGCGCAGCTGGTCGAAGCTGACGTTGCGCGCGCCCGGGTCGTTCACGTCGGGGCTGATGCTCGCGGTGCGCGGCGTCGGGCCGAGCGCGCCGGCGACGAAGCGAGGCTTGTCGGGGGTGCTGTAGCGATCCGCCGCTTCGCGGGCCAGCCGGGCGGCGGCCACGTTCATCTCTCGTGCGAGAGGCGCCAGGCCGTAGTCCTCCTGCGCGATGGAAGTGGCGCCGAAGGTGTTGGTCTCGATGATGTCGGCGCCGGCGGCCAGGTACTGCTCGTGGATCTCGCGGATCACGTCCGGCCGGGTCAGCACGAGCAGGTCGTTGTTGCCCTTGAGGTCCTTGGGATGGTCCTTCAGCGCCTCGTTGCGGAAGTCGGCCTCGCCCAGCTTGTAGCGCTGGATCATGGTGCCCATCGCCCCGTCGATGATGGCAATGCGTTGCGCAAGGATGGCCGGCAGGGCGGCGCCGCGGGTGTAGGCGGGGGTGGGCTTCATGGGGCCCGATTGTAGAAAGCCGGCCCTTGTCCCCCGCCCGCCAAGGGGTCAGGCGTCCAGGGGCAGGCCGACGTAGTTCTCGGCCATCGAGCGCATCGCGGCTTCGGACTTCACCAGGTAGTCCAGCTCCGCCTGCTGCATCTTGCGGCCGAACTCGCCCGTCTCGGGAAAGCGGTGCATCAGCGACGTGAACCACCAGGAGAAGCGCTCGGCCTTCCACACGCGCGACAGGGCGCGTTGCGAGTAGTTGTCGAGGCCGGCGTCCGAGCCGCGATAGTGCTCGGCGATCGCGCGGCTGAGCAGCGCGACATCCGAAGCCGCGAGGTTCAGGCCCTTGGCGCCGGTCGGCGGCACGATGTGGGCGGCGTCTCCCGCAAGGAAGAGCCGGCCGAAGCGCATCGGCTCGGCCACGAAGCTGCGCAGCGGCGCGATGCTCTTCTCGATCGACGGGCCCTCGATCAGGTGGGCGGCGTCCGCCTCGGGCAGGCGGCGCTTGAGCTCGCCGAAGAAGCGCTCGTCGCTCCAGTCCTCGACGTGGTCGTCGAGCGAGCACTGCACGTAGTAGCGCACCCGGGTCTTGCTGCGCATGCTGCACAGCGCGAAGCCGCGCGGGTGGTTGGCGTAGATGAGCTCCTCGTGCACCGGCGGCACGTCGGCCAGCACGCCCAGCCAGCCGAAGGGGTAGACCTTCTCGTAGTTCCGGATGGCACTCACCGGAACGCTGGCGCGGGCCACGCCGTGGAAGCCGTCGCAGCCGGCGATGAAGTCGGCCTCGATCTCCTGCGCCTGGCCGTCGACCGTGTAGCGCACGGTCGGGCGCCGGCCGTCGAAGCCGGCGATGCTCACGTTCTCGGCCGAGTACACGGTGGTGAGGCCGGCGGAGCGGCGCGCGTCCATCAGGTCGCGCGTGACTTCGGTCTGGCCGTAGACCATGACGCGCTTGCCGGTCAGGGCATGCAGGTCGATGCGGTGGTGGCCGCCGTCGAAGGCGAGCGAGAAGCCGTCGTGCGGCAGGCCCTCGCGGTGCATGCGCTCGCCCACGCCGGCCTCGTCGAGCAGGTCGACCGCGACCTGCTCCAGCACGCCGGCGCGGATGCGGCCCAGCACGTAATCGGGGGTCTGGCGCTCGATGATGACGTGGGCTATCCCGTGCTTGTGCAGCAGGGCGCCGAGCAACAGGCCCGACGGGCCCGCGCCGATGATCGCGACTTGGGTGCGCATCGCTTGTCTCCGTTCATGTGGAATGCCTCGCAGCGTAGGCCGCGAGGGGCCTGTCTTCAATGGACGGATTCGGCCAAGCCTTGCACAATTCGAACATGCCGCCCGTTCGCCGCGCCGCCCGTTCGCTGCCCTCCTACCAGCTCTACGGCGAACCCGGCGCGGCCTCTGTCCCCGAGCGGCTCCACGTCGAGACCATCTCCTCGCGCAGCCGCCTGCACGACTGGGAGATCCGCCCCCACCGGCACGAACTGCTGTTTCAAATTCTGTACATCGCCCGCGGCCATGCCGAGGCCCGGCTGGACGGCCGGGCCTCGGCTCTTGCCGGCCCCGCGGCGGTGCTGGTGCCGGCGGCCACGGCCCACGGCTTCGCGTTCGAGCCTTCGGTCGACGGCTGGGTGATCACGGCGCAGGAACTGCACGTGCGCTCGCTGCTGGCTGGCGAGCCGGGCCTGTGGCCGGTGTTCGACAGGCCGCTCCTGCTGGGCTGGGGCGACGCGGCACCAGCGGCCGGCGGCTTGCGCGCGCAGGGCGACGAGCGGCCCGTCGCCTCGGCCGTCTCGGCCTTGGCCGACGAGTTCGGCGGCCACCAGCGCTGGCGCCAGGCGGCCATCGACGCGGCCTTGACGCGCCTGCTGCTGGCCCTCGCACGCGCGCTGCCGGACGCGGCTGCGGGCCCGGCCGCCGCCAGCCTGCCCGCGCACCTGGCGCGCTACCGGGCGCTCGTGGACGCGCGCTTCCGCCTGCAGCCCAGCGTCGCCTCGCTGGCGGGCGAACTCGGCATCAGCGCGACCCAGCTGAATCGGCTCTGCCGCGCCCAGTTCGGCCGCGGGGCGCTGGAGCTCCTGCACGAGCGCATGGCGCTGGAGGCCCAGCGCCAGCTCGCCTACACCACCCTCAGCGTCAAGCGCATCGGGCTGGACCTGGGCTTCGCCGACCCCGGCTACTTCACGCGCTTCTTCCAGCGCCTGTGCGGCGTGTCGCCCACCGCCTGGAGGCAGCAGGCCCACCAGGCCTGAATCCGGCGCGCCGGCCGGATCCCGCTGAACGCGAGCACGTCCCTTCGTTCCTACACCCGCTCGACGACCATCGCGATGCCCTGGCCCACGCCTATGCACATGGTGCACAGCGCGCGCTTGCCGCCGCTGGCGTAGAGCTGGTTGATCGCCGTGGTGACCAGGCGCGCGCCCGAGGCGCCGAGCGGGTGACCCAGCGCGATCGCACCGCCGTTGGGGTTGACGCGCGGGTCGTCGTCGGCGATGTCGAGCTGGCGCAGCACCGCCAGGCCCTGTGCGGCGAAGGCCTCGTTCAGCTCGATCACGTCGATCTGGCTGAGCGACAGGCCGGCGAGCTGCAGCACCTTGCGGGTGGCCGGCGCGGGGCCTATGCCCATGATGCGCGGCGGAACGCCGGCCGTCGCCATGGCGACCACGCGGGCACGCGGCGTCAGTCCGTGGCGGGCGACGGCCTCCTCGCTGGCGAGGATCAGCGCGCAGGCGCCGTCGTTCACGCCGGAGGCATTGCCGGCGGTCACGGTGCCGTCCGGGCGCACCACGCCCTTCAACTTGGCCAGCGACTCGAGCGAGGTCTCGCGCGGATGCTCGTCCTTCGCGACCACGATGGGCTCGCCCTTCTTGGGCGTGATGGTCACCGGGGTGATCTCGGCATCGAAGAAGCCGCGCGCCTGGGCCGCGACGGCCTTGCGCTGGCTGGCCAGCGCCATCTTGTCCTGGTCCTCGCGCGAGATGCCGAAGTCGCTGGCCACGTTCTCGGCCGTCTCGGGCATCGAATCGACGCCGAACTGCGCCTTCATCAAGGGGTTGATGAAGCGCCAGCCGATGGTGGTGTCGTGGACCGCGTTCTCGCGCGAGAAGGCCGAAGTGGCCTTGGGCATGACGAAGGGCGCACGGCTCATGCTCTCCACGCCGCCGGCGAACATCAGCTGCGCCTCGCCGGCGCGGATGGCGCGCGCGGCCGAGCCGATGGCGTCCATGCCCGATCCGCACAGGCGGTTGATGGTCCCGCCGGGGACGTCCACCGGCAGGCCGGCCAGCAGCGCGGCCATGCGGGCGACGTTGCGGTTGTCCTCGCCGGCCTGGTTGGCGCAGCCGTAGAGCACGTCGTCGACAGCCGCCCAGTCCAGGCCCGGGTGGCGCGCCATCAGGGCCTTGATGGGCACTGCGGCGAGGTCGTCGGCGCGCACCGCCGACAGGGCGCCGCCGTAGCGGCCGAAGGGAGTGCGCAATGCATCACAGATGTAGGCGTGGGTCATGGCAGCAACGCCGGAGCAGGGCCGGCGCCCGAAAGGTGGCCGCAAGGGCGGTCGCCGATGCTAGCTCGCCACGGCTGGCTTGTTCCGGCGTCTCAAGTTTTCCGTCGGGCGTGCCGATTCACAGGGAAGAAGACCGGGCTCGCCTGCCCGGGGCAGGGACGCCGCTACATGACCAGCACCGTTGAACCGCAGGATTTGCGAATCGGCATGTTCATCCACCTCGATGGAGGATGGATGTCGCATCCGTTTCCGCTGTCGAGCTTCAAGATCGCCAGCGCAGAGCAGATCCAGACCATCCGCTCCCTCGGCCTGAAGAAGGTCCGCTGGAGCCCGGAGCGCAGCGACCTGCCCGCCGAGGTCGTCTCGGGTGCCGCGGGGACGGGCGGCGTGGCCGAGGCCCAGCCTGCTGCCGCGCCGGTCGAGGAAGACCCGGCCCAGCAGGCCCGCCGCCTGGCCGAGGCCCGTGCGGAGGCGGAGGCGGCCGCCCTGAGGGTGTGCGAGCGCCAGTACCACGAGGCCTGCCGCGACCTGCGGCGAATCAACGAATCGATCAGCGGGGAACCCGAGCGTGCCCGCGAAAGCGCGCAGGCCCTGACCCGCGCCCTGCTGGACAAGATGCTGGTGGACGGCGAGCTGTGCGTGCGCGTGCTGGGCGAGCCCGCCGGCGACCGGCAGTCGGCCCATGCCATCAACGTGACCGTCGTCTCGCTGCTGCTGGCCCGCTCGATGCAGGTCGGCGAGGCCGAGATGGCCGACCTCGGCACCGGCGCGCTGCTGCACGACATGGGCAAGCTCGACCTGCCCGATCGCGTGCGCCTGCCGCACGACGACTTCACCCACGCCGAAGCCTCGCTGTATCGCGACCACGTGGCCCACGGCATCACCCAGGCGCGGCGCATGGGGCTGCCGCCGGGCTCGCTGCTGGTGGTCGCGCAGCACCACGAGCTGGCCGACGGCTCGGGCTTCCCCAAGGGCGTGACCTCCGAGCGCATGTCGATGAGCGCGCGCATCGTTTCGCTGGTCAACCAGTACGACAACCTGTGCAATGCCGCGAACGTGGGCAAGTCGCTGACGCCGCACGAGGCGCTGTCCCGCATGTTCGCCCAGTCGCGGGCGAAGTTCGACGCCGCCATCCTGAACGGCTTCATCCGGATGATGGGCATCTATCCGCCCGGCTCGCTGGTCCAGCTGTCGGACGACCGCTATGCGATGGTGACCTCGGTGAACTCCTCGCGGCCGCTGAAACCGCAGGTGCGCGTGCACGACACCTCGCGCGGCGGCAATCGCAGCCTGCACCTGAACCTGGAGGAGTGCCCCGACCTCGGCATCCGCCGCAGCCTCAAGCCCAGCCAGTTGCCCGCCCGCGCGGCCGAGGTGCTGGCGCCTCGGCAGCGGGTGGCCTACTTCTTCGACGTGTCGGCGCGGCCGGCGCAGGAAGAGCCCGTGTGATGAGCGCGCCGGATGCGGGCATCGCGTGGCTGACCGGCCAGGCCGGCGCGCGCGCCGAACTCGTCGACAGCCTCGACGACCCGGCGTGGCTCGTCGACGCGGCCGACGCGTGCGTGCTGCATGCCAATCGCGCGGCCGCCGCCTGGTTCGGCGTGGAGGCGTCGGCGCTGCAGGGCCGGCCGGCCGACAGCCTGCTGCCCACGCTGGAGGACCAGGCCTTCTGGGCGGACGTGCGCGGCGGCGCCCACGGAGGGCTGGCCAGTGACACCGAGCTCGCGCGGCCGGACCATCAGGCGGCCTGGGTCCACAGGCGCATCGTGCCTATCGGCGACCTCGTCCGCGCTGCCGGCGCTGGAGGGCCACGCGGCGGCGTCGGCGCCTACCTCGTCCTGCTGCGCGACCGCAGCCAGGAGTACCGCGGCGAGCGCGAGCGCGACGCGCTGCTGGCCGAGCTGCGAGCGACGCTCGAAGCCACGGCCGACGGCATCCTGGTGACCGACCTGTACGGCCGCATCCGCTCCTTCAACCGCCGCTTCGCCGAGCTGTGGTCGCTGCCCGAATCGGCGCTGACGCAGCGTGACGACGAGGCGATCCAGCGCTGGATGAGCAGCCAGACGCTGGCCCCGGCTTCCTACCTGGCGCGGCTGGCGGAGATCGAGGCGCACGCGCTGCTGACCGCCGTCGACACCGTCCAGCTGCTCGACGGCGCGCAGCTCGAGCGCCACATCCGCCCCCAGTGGAGCCGCGGCCGGCCCATCGGGCGGGTCTGTTCCTTCCGCGAACTCAACGCCAACCGCCGCGGTGCCCCCCGGCTGCTGCGCGGAGGCGCCGTCGACGAGGCGAGCCAGTGGCCCGAGCGCGGCGGCTTCGTGACCCAGATGGACGATGCGGTGGGCACCTCGCGCCGTGATGGCACGCCGCTGGCGCTGCTGTGCGTCGAGTTCGACCGCGACCGGCTGTATGCGCTGGACGGCCAAACCCATGCCCGGGCGCTGCGCGAGATCGTCGAGGGCCTGAGGGCCCACGTGCCGGTGCAGCACCAGCTGGCCCGGCTGGGCGGCGTGCGCTTCGGCGTGCTGGTCCGCCAGGGCGGCGAGGCCGCGGCCGAGGCGGTGGCGCGCCGGCTGGTCGACCACGGCCGGTCGGCTTCGGGCGGCCTGCTGGCCACCGAGGGCCTGATGGTGTCGATCGGCGTGGCAGCCTATCCGCAGGCCGGGCTGTGCGCCGAGGACCTGCTCGACCATGCCGAGCGGGCGCTCGAGCAGGCCCGCCGCGCCGGCGGCTCGGCCTGGAGCGTGCATGGCTTCCACGGCACCGACGACGGCCCGCGCCTGGCCCGCCTGCAGCGCTGCCTGCGCGAAGGCGGCGCCGGGCAGTCCTTGCGCCTGCGCTACATGCCGCGGCTGGATGTCGCGAGCGGCGGGATCCAGGCCGTCGAGGCGCTGCTGCGCTGGCACGACGGAGAACATGGGTTGCTGCCGCCGGCGCAGTTCCTCGGCCTGGCCGAGCGGGCCGGGCTGGCCGGCGCCCTCGACGACTGGGCGCTGGAGCAGGCCCTGCACCAGGCGGCGCGCTGGCGCGCAGCCGGCCACGTCTGGCGCATCAACATGAACCTCAGCCCCTGGCAATGCCTGCAGCCGGGCCTGTCGCGCCGCATCGCCGCGGCGCTGCAGACGGTCGACTGGCCCGCCGAGCTGCTGGAGCTCGACATCACCGAGGCCGCCCTGCGTGCCGAACCCGAGCTCGCCCTGGCCCAGCTGCAGGCCCTGCGCCAGCTGGGCGTGCGACTGGTGCTCGACGATTTCGGCAGCGGCGAGGCCAGCCTGGCGCTGTTGCGCCGCTTCCCGCTGGACGCCGTCAAGCTCGACCGCGAGATCGTCCAGGGCCTGGCCCGCGGCAGCCAGCCGGATGCCGGCCTGGCATCAGCCCTGGCGACGGCGGCTCGTGCCTGCGGCCTCATCGTCCATGCCGAAGGGGTGGAAACCGAGGCCCAACGGCAGCCGCTGCTGGCCCTGGGCGTCTGCGGGTGGCAGGGTTTCCTGCACAGCCGGCCGCTGGATGCGGCCAGCATGGTCACGCGCCTGGCGCAGGACCGGAAGATCGGCGGCGCCGGCCTGGCCCGCGTGCGCTGAACACGGCCCCAGGCCGGCATCGCTCGTGCGATGATCGCCAGGTCATGATCTACAAGTTCAAGAGCAAGGCCGCGGGCGACGTCATCATGCTGCAGCCCACCGGCGACCGGGTACTGGGCCTGATCGGCAAGGACGTGACTCCGCAAGGCATCATCGAGCCCGCCCAGATGCCGGCCGCCATCCAGGCCCTGGCCGATGCGGTGGCCGCCGACGACGCCGCGCGCTCACGCCGCGCCTCGGGCGAAGAGGCCCGCGAAGCCGGTGAGGACGATGCCGCTGCGGGCAGCCATGACAAGGTCTCGCTGCGCCAGCGCGTCTGGCCCCTCGTCGAGATGATGAAGCGAGCCCAGGCCGCCAACGAACCCATCACCTGGGGCGTGTAGTGGACGAGGTCACCCGAATCCTCGCCGTGCGCCACGGCGAGACGGCCTGGAACGTCGACACGCGCCTGCAGGGCCAGACCGACATCTCGCTCAACGCCATCGGCCAGGAGCAGGCGCGGCGCCTGGCCGAGGCGCTGGCCGACGAGGGCGTGGAGGCGATCGTCACGAGCGATCTCGTGCGCGCCCGCGACACCGCCCAGGCGGTGGCCGACCGCACCGGCCTGCCGCTCGCCACGGACGCCGGCCTGCGCGAGCGTCACTTCGGCATCTTCCAGGGCCACACCTACGCCGAAGTCGAGCAGCGCTGGCCCGAGGAAAGCGCCCGTTGGCGCAAGCGCGAACCCGACTTCGGCGCGCCCGGGGGCGAGACGCTCGCCGGCTTCTACGAGCGCTGCGTCGCCACCGCGACCCGCCTGGCGGCCGCGCATCCCGGCCGCACCCTGCTGCTCGTCACCCACGGCGGCGTGCTGGACTGCCTGTACCGCGCGGCCTCGCGCATCCCGCTGAATGCGCCGCGCACCTGGGAGCTGGCGAACACCGGCGTCAACCGCCTTCTCTACACGCCCGAGGGCTTCACGCTGGTCGGCTGGGGCGACACCCAGCACCTGAACGACGACCTCGCGCTGGACGAGCTCTGACCCGAAGCGGCCGCACGTCACCCGGATGACGTGCGATGCCGAGCAGGACTTTCCCTCGGTCGACTCCTGGCGCCGCGCCGCTTGCAGGATCATCGGGCCACCATGAGCCTGACGCCCGCCCAAGTCATCGTCCTGGCCACGCCGGTGTTCCTCGGCCTGATCGCGGTCGAGTTCGCCGTGGGTTGGGCGCGCGGCCGCAACACCTACCGCCTGGCCGACGCCTTCAACAGCATCGGGCTGGGGATGATGAGCCAGGTGGTGGGCCTGTTCACCAAGCTGGCGGCGATCGGCCTCTACACCTGGGTCTACGACCACGCCGCGCTGGTCAGGCTGCCGGCCGATGCGGTGTGGGTGTGGATCGTGGGGCTGCTGGCCTACGACTTCTGCTACTACTGGCTGCACCGCTTCGGCCACACCATGGCGCTGCTGTGGGCAGCGCATTCGGTGCATCACCAGAGCGAGGACTACAACCTCTCGACCGCGCTGCGCCAGACCTCGTCGGGCTGGATCGCCGGCTGGCTGTTCTACCTGCCGATGGCGGTGCTGGGCTTCCCGCCGCTGGTCTTCGGCGTCGTGGCGCTGGTCGACCTGCTCTACCAGTACTGGGTCCACACCCAGCAGATCGGCCGCCTCGGCTGGTTCGACCGCTGGTTCTGCTCGCCTTCGAACCACCGGGTGCACCACGCGGTGAACGAGAAGTACCTCGACAGGAACTACGGCGGCATCCTGATCGTGTGGGACCGCCTGTTCGGCACCTTCGTCGAGGAGGACGACGCCGAGCCCTGCGTCTACGGCACCCTCAAGCCGCTTCGCAGCTGGAATCCGGTCTGGGCCAACCTCAGCTTCTATGCCGAGCTGGCGCGTGACAGCTGGCACACGCGGCGCTGGTCCGACAAGCTCCGGCGCTGGTTCGCCCCGCCCGGGTGGCGGCCGGCCGACGTGGCGCAGCGCTTCCCTGGCGAAGCTTTCGACCTGCACCGCGAGCGCTACGACCTGCCGCTGACGCCGGCACGCCAGGTGGCCGCCGGCGTGGCCTTCGTGGCCGCGATGGCGGCCACGCTGTGGCTGCTGTGGTTTGCCCACGCGCTGGCTGGCAGCGCGCTCGCCGCTGCTGCCGCGGGCGTGGTGGCGCTGCTGTGGATCGCCGGCGAGCTTTGCACGCCGCGGTCCGGGCCCGCAGCGGCCGGCATCGCCGCGCACTGACTCGGCGCCGGCGATCGGCTTGCGTCAGCGGGGCGTGAGTAGGAAGGCCGCGGTGCGGCCGCTGGCGCTCTGGCCGGTGGACACGATGGCGCCGCTGTCGTTGATGCCGTGCGTGTAGCCGAGGCTGAAGGATTCCCCGCCTGCATGGCAGTCGCCGTCGACCAGGTCCGCCAGGTGGACCGCCTTGTGGTCCCAGCGCGGCCAGTACAGCGCTGCCACGGTGCCATTCGGCTTGAGCTTGTAGCCGACGATGGCGCCCTGGTCGTTGACCTGAGTGGCCGTGCTGCGCGCGTCGGCCGGCGCCTGCGGGTCCAGGTCGACGACGCTGCCGTCGACCCAGGCGACCGCATGCGTGAGCCGGTCGCTGCCCTGCCAGTGCATGGAGTTGCCGACGACCAGGCCGCTGCTGTTGATGGACCAGGCCTGCGATTCGAGCAGTCCGGGCAGGCCGCCGAGATCGTGCACCTGGCCGTCGGTATCCCACCGCGCGGCATGCGTCTGGAAGTCGTCCGTGTCGCTGAAGCCGACGATGGTGCCGGTTTCGTTGACGGCGGTGGCGGTGCTGTCCTGCCAGTCGCGGTTCTTGCGGCTGCCGAGCGTCCCCAGATCGCGCAGTCGGCCGCCGTGCCACATCGCGGCGTGCTCCGTGAACGAGTCGGGCAGAGAGTAGCGGCCGACGATGCGACCGTGCCGGTTGACCGCGTAGGCCCGGCCCGAGAGGCTGCCCGGCGGCAGCGAAAGCAGCGTGGCGGTGGTGCCATGCCAGGCCACCGGGTGGGTGATCCAGCAGTCCTCGTCGCACTCGGGCTGGGCGATGCCCACGATCAGGTTGTTGTCGTTGATGGAATGGGCTTGCGCACCGATGTAGCCGGGCGGCAGCAGGGGATCGAGCGGCGTCGCGTGGCTGCCGTCCTTCCAGTGGACGGCGCCCCATTGCCAGTGGCCGCCGCCGATGGAAAACGAGGCCGTGCCGACCACGCGGCCGTACTTGTTGATCGCGTTCGGCTCGGCGTACCGGCCGTCGCCCGTGGCGGCCAGGTGCTCGCAGCTGTAGCGCGGCAGGCCGGCGTGGGCGCAAACGGCGATCAGCCCGAGCAGCACGGCGCTGCAGCGGGAAAACGTGGCGAAGGATGAATCCATGGAAGGGCCCCCTGTGGTCGTTGGTGGATGCGCGGGGACTGTAGGAAGGGCGCGCCGCACAAAGCATCCCTAGCACCCCAGTGGTACGCATGTCCTTCACGGGCAGGATTTCACGTCTGATGTATCTGGCTTTCGAGAAGGTGCTCTGTGGGAGACCGAGCCCCGGAAGGTTTCGGTCCCATGTCCCTGACGAACCCTCACCAACCACCATCACTGGAGAAAGCCATGTCTCAGACCCTGTCCCGCACCCTGACCCTGCTCGCCACGCTGTCCGCCTTGAGCGTGTTCGCCGTCGATGCCAGCGCCGCGCTGCGCGTCACCTGCGAGGTCCGCTCCGATCGCTCGAGGGCCTCCGTCGACGGCAGCAACCTGGCCTCGGGCAACTACTCCGCGGTGCTGGTCTCCGGCGCCAACAGTGCCCAGAGCCTGCCGAAGCACACCGTCGGCGACGAGGTGGAATTCGACTTCGATTCGAACCGCCGTGACGTCCGGCAGGGGGCGACCGAGATCGCCAAGAACTTCATCGTGAACGGCCAGGCGACCGGCAAGCTGTTGAACGCCAACGGCAATGTCGTTGCCAGCAAGACCGTGAACTGCCGCCAGCGCTGATCGCGGCCTTCACCATGAACAAGGCGGCCCTCGAGGCCGCCTTGTTGTTTGCGCAGGAGCTATTTGCAGGTCAGGGGCGGGGCCACCTGGTTCGTGACGGCGGCGAGCGCGTCGACCTGCACGGTGTTGGTGTCGCCGCACATCTGCGCACCCGAATCCTCCAGGCGCCGCGCGACGTCCTTGGGCTTGAGCCTCGGCGACTGGGCGCGCACCAGGGCCGCGACACCGGCCGCCAGCGGCGAGGCCATGGAGGTTCCGCTCCAGGTGCCGTAGCCGCCGCCCGGCACGGTGCTGGTGATCTTGTCTCCGGGCGCGGCGATGTCCACCCAGGAACCCTTGTTGCTGAAGTCGGCGAAGCGGTGGTCCTCGGCCGTGGCGCCCACGGGGGCAAGGCCGTAGAGGCCCTCGGCGGCCGGGTACTCCTTGGCCCGGCGGCTGCCCTCGTTGCCCGCCGCGGCCAGGATGACGGCGCCGTGCCTGGCGGCGCAGCGCGCCTTGTCGGCGTCGTAGCCGGGGTCGCTGTAGTCGGTGTCGGGCTGGGCGGTCTGCTTGGGGATCACGCAGGCGGCCAGCGTCATCACGGCGTCCATGATGCGGGTGCGGTCCAGCGTCCCCAGGCTCATGTTGACGACGTGTGCACCGTCGTCCGTGGCCGGGTTGCCGTCCGGGTCCATCGCATACAGCAGGGCGGTCTGCAGCATCCACACGTTGCCGCGGCCGGCCGGGTCCAGCACCCGCACCGGGAGGATCCGGGCCGCCGGCGCGGTCAGGGCGACCAGGCCCGCCACGTGCGTGCCGTGGCCGAAGCCCGGGTCGTCCTTCGTGCCTTCCTCCCTCGGGTCGCCGTCGTCGTCGACGAAATCATGGCCGGGCAGCAGCTTGCCGGCCAGGGCCGGGTGGGTCGGGTCGACGCCGGTGTCCAGCACCGCCACGCGCACGCCGGCCCCCTGGGTGATGGCCTGGGCCTGGGCCAGGCGCATGGCGGCCGGCGCCCATTGCTCGTGGTACTCCGTCTCCGAGCCTATGGCCCAGACCACGTTCTTGCGTGCCTCCGGCGAACGCGGCTGCACGTTGGCCTCGGCGGCGATGACCTCCGGGTCCAGCAGCAGCTCAGTGACCTTGTCGGGCACGGACATGCCGTCCTGCACGTCCAGCCTGAACAAGGGCCGCTGGCCCGACTGCGACACCAGGCTCAGGTGGTGCTGGGCCATCAGCGGGCCTATGTTGGCGGCCGAATGCAGGCGCACCAGGATCTCGCCGGGAAGATAAGGGTCCCTGGGGTCCTTCGCGCTGGCCGCGAGGCTCAGCACGCCCAGTGTGACGCCCAGGGTCACCCGCAGCAGGCGGGATGGCGGAGCGGGACGGGCACGGGAAGTTCTGACGATGCGCATGGGCCACCTCGGTTCGGTCAACGGTCTTCGACGCGCAACAGAGGCGGCGCGCACCGGGTTGATACACGAGCGTACGGTGGGTTCCCCTCGATCGTTCCTGCCGGGGCTCAACAAATGGCTGAGGGCACGTTCAAAGGCCTCCGTACAGCGCGAAGGCAGCCCAGTGGAAGGGGTGGGGATGCTCGGTCCGCCAGGTCAGCTGCGCGTGCCGCAGGGCCGCTGCCGGCGAGGTGCCGGCGGCCAGCGCGGCATACAGGTGGGACATGAAGCCGGCGGTGATCCGGTCATCGACCGGCCAGAGGCTGGCCACCACCCGGCCGGCGCCGGCCAGCAGGAAGGCGCGGACCAGGCCGACCCATTCGTCCCCGCCGCCGGCCCGGATCGCATCGTCGCCGGCGGCCGTCTCGCATCCGCTCAGCACCACCACCCGGGCCGACAAGCGCAGGGCCTCCACCTGCTCGGCGGTGAGGGCTCCATCGGCCAAGTGCAGCGCCGAGAAGGTGGGGCTGTCGGTGCGGGACTGGGCATGGCACGCCAGGTGGAGCAGCCCGGCCGCGGCGGCGTCCGGCGAGCGCAGGGCGACTATCGTGGCCTCGGCGTCCAGCCGCAAGGTGGCACCCGGCAAGGCCGCGGCCACTTCCCGCGCCTCGGCGCCGGCATGCGGCAGCCGGCTGGATTCGCCCAGCACGAAAGCGGCGCCGGGGGAACTGGACGGAACGCGTTGCGAAGCCGAGGCGGCGTGAGCGGCGCTCGGTACCCAGGCCAGCTCGAAGCGGGCGGCCAGCGGCGCCTGTCCGTCATGCAGGGCGCCGAAGGGCAGGGCGGACAAGGGCGGCGGCGCGACCAGCAGGACCCGCCGTACGCCGTGGAGCAACGGCTCCAGCGGCGCCCACACCAGGGCGTGGACCTGCGCCAGCCGGGCGTCGCAGCGGGCGGCGAGGGTGGGCAGCCTGTCCTGCAGCGATGCGGCGGCACCGTGGCCCAGCGCCTCCAGCTGGAAGCGCGCTGCCTGCACCGCCTGCAAGACGTCGGGCCAGCTCGCGAGCCGGCGATGCACGTCGATGCCGTCGGGGCGGACCAGGCAGGCGAAGAGTTCGTCGCCGTCGAGGGCGAACTCGAGCAGGGCGTCGCCGGGGCCCAGCGTCGCGGCCAGGCGCCGGGCGTCCAGGCCATCGCTGGTGGCGGCTGGCGTGGCCGCGGCCAGGCGTTGGCGGCGCACCCGCTCCAGCAGGCTCTGCTCGCTGGCCTGGAGTTCCTCGCGCAGGGCCGGCGAGGGCACGTCGTCGTCGTCCTGCAGGCCCTCGGCGCGTCGCGCCAGCCAGCTCACCCGCGCCCGCAGCGCGGCCGTGTCCGCGTCCGCCGGCGCCTCGGCCTGCGCGACGACGGCCAGGCGCTCGCTGAGCGTGCGGGCCCGAAGGCGGTCGGCCGCGAGCAGGACCGCCTCCGCATGCGCCGGCGTGGGTTCGCGCTCGTGATCCGCCAAGGCGTAGTGCAGCAGAGCGCGATAGGGCCGCAGCTGGTCGGCCAGGAAGGCGCGGCGGATCTCGTCGCCCGGCAGTGCCAGGCGCAGGTCCTCGAACAAGGCGACGGCGGCCTCGAAGCCGGCTCGCGCGGCGGCGTCCCGGCCCAGGGCCTGCTCGGCCAGGGAGCGCCCGACGAGGGCCCGCACCTCGGCCGCCAGGCGCCGCTGCTGGCGCGCCTGGCCGAGCGCCGCATCGAAGGCTTCGAACGCCTTCGCCGGCCGGCCGGCCAGGCGCAGGGCCTCGGCCCTGACCAGGGCGGCGCGTGCCGCGCCATCGTCGGCGCCGGCATCGGCATAGGCGGCGAAGGCGACCTGCGCGGCCTCCAGCGCCGCGGCAGCGTCCTGTTGCGACAGGGCCAGTTCGGCGCGGGCCAGCGCAACGGCCCCCCGGCCGGCGGCGTTGCCCTCGGCGTCGAACAGGGCCAGGGCCTCGTCGAAGGCTGCACCGGCCTGCGCGGCCCGACCCTGCAGTGCGCGGCCTCGGCCCAGCTGCGCCAGCGTCCAGGCCCGGTCGTCGGGCATCTGCAGCGCGTCGAACTGGGACAGGGCCAGCCCGTGCAGCCGCTCGGCCTCGGGCAGCAGGCGCAGCTCGAGGTAGGCGTCGGCCAGCTGCTTCTCGGCGATCGCCAAGTGCTGAGGCATGGCCAGCGTCTCGTAGGCCGAGCGGGAGCGCTCGAAGCCGGCCAGGGCGGCGCCATAGCGGCCGCGCGAAAGATCGAGCAGGGCCATCGATTCATGGACCAGCGCCCCCAGCACGGGCAGCCCGTGCGCCGCGGCCCGCACACCGGCCCGGGTGTAGATGCGCTCGGCCTCGTCGAGATCGCCCTGGGCGGTCAGCGCGTCGGCCAGGCCGATGTCGGCCATCACCGAATGCTCGCTGTCCCCGGCGCGGGCGAACAGCCTCGCCGCCTCGCGGTAGTGCCGCGCCGCCGGGGCGTAGTCATCCTGGCGCAGGTTCAGGCTGCCCAGGTTGAGGCCGACCTTGGCCGCGGCGTGCCAGTTGCCCTGCCCGACAAAGGCGGCCTGGGTCCGCTCGGCGCAGGCCTGGGCCTCGGCGTGGCGGCCCAGCATGCCGAGGGCCATGATCTTGGGCACCTGGGTCTGGGCGGCGGGACCGGGTTGTTGCAACGCGTCGAAATCAGTGGCCGCGGCATCGAAGGAGGCCACGGCCTCGGTCATGCGCCCATCGGTCACCTCGGCGATCCCCCGGGTCCAGTGGGCCAGGGCGCGCACCTCGCGCCAGTCGCCGTCGCCACGGCTCGCCTGCAGGCGAGCCAGCCAGTCGTGGAGCCTGGCGGCGGCGTCGACCGCGCGCCGCGGCTCGCTGCTCCAGGCGGCGTAGCAGGCGTCCTTCAGGGCCCAGGCCAGGGCGATGGCCTCGTCCGGCTCGTCCGGCGCCGCTGGCAGCGGGCCGCCGTTCATCAGCGCCTGGGCCAGCGCCGCGGGTTCAGGCGGGGTCGCCATCCTTGCCGACGAAGCGGATCGGGCCGCCCACGTCGAAGGCCGGCAGCTGCACCTCCTGCGTCGGCAGCACGAGGCGAAGCCGGTAGCGCCCGGGCTCGACGGCCGGCAGGTGGAACTCGCCGAAGTCGTCCAGCGGTGCCTCGCGGGCGGCGGTGCCGTCTTCGCGGGCCAGGGTGATCGTGCCGCGCTCGTCCGGACCCAGCACCTGGCCGCTGACGCTGAAGTGCGAGCCTTCGGCCGGCACGATGCGAAGGTCGACGTCGCGGCCTTCGGCGCTGAAGATCAGTTGCCGCGTGGCCGAGGTGCCGGTGGAGCGCAGCCCGGTTGCCAGGGGCGCCGCTGTCCAGCTGTCGAAGCGCAGCCAGGCCTGGACCTGTTCACGCAGACCCTGCGCGGCCTCGGCCAGGCGGACCGAGAGCGAGGGCTGCCAGGCCTCGATGGCGCGCTGCACCCAGGCGGCCGGCGCATCCGGCAGCGCGGCGGCCGCGGGCAGGCGGGCGAGCAGTTCATCGTCGGCGAGCTGCTTCAGCGGGTCGGGGGTGCGATCGGCATCCATGCGGGACAGAGCGCGGTGCTCACCAGCAAATACAAGTGACGAGGCAGATCACGGCAGCAATTTGCGCAATTTGCCCAGGCAGCGGGACCTCGTCGGCCCGATGCTGCCCACCGGCAGCTGCAGCCGGCGGCTGACTTCATCGTAGCCCAGGCGGTCGTCCTCGTCGCGAAAGACCAGCAGCAGCAGCTCGCGGCAGCGTTCGTCCAGCCGGTCCAGCGCCACGCGCAGCCGATGCAACTCCTGCAGTCCCTCCAGCTGCTCCTCGGCGCGAGGGGTCTCGTCGGCGATGTCCCATTCCTCGTGGCCCTCCGGATCCGCTTCGTCGGCCCGGCTCATGGACACGTGCCGCTGCCCGGCGCGCCGCGCCGCGAGGCCTTCGCGCTTGGCCGTGGTGACGATCCAGGCCTGCAGCCGGTCGGGTTCGCGCAGGCCGCCGAGGTGGCGCATCAGCTTCTCGAACACCGTCTGGAAGACGTCCGCCGCCGCGTGTTCGTCCAGCCCCATGCGGGTGACGATGGCGTAGACCAGGCGCTGGTAGCGCGAGACGAGCGCGCCCCAGGCGGAGGCGTCGCCACTGCGGCAGCGCTCTATCAGCTGGGTGTCATCGAGGTCGGACGAGGCGGTCAAGGCGGGTGAAGCACAGCGTGGGCGGCATTGTGAGTGCAAGCGAGGTGCCGGAAAGGTTGATGTATCTCAAGCACAGGCGGCCGCTCTGTGGGTCATCCCCATCCCGTGATCCTGTTTGAAGGAGTGACTGCATGTTCTTTCGTCTGACGACTTTGGTGCTCGCCGCCGGCCTGGCTGGAGCGCCGGCTTTCGCCGCCACTTCCGCGGCCTGCAAGGGCGGAGGCTTCAGTGCCCTGGGCTACAGCGGCAACGTGAAGGTCGACGTCCCGGCGGCCCAACTCGGCACGAGCTTTGCCGTGCGCGGCAAGTACGTGGAGTTCGAGATCGACTCGGCCACCTTTGCCGTGCGCCGTTACGCCATGACCGGAGCCGCCAACGCGCTGGACATCACCGGTGGCGTGCGCACGCCGGTGTTCGAGAGCAAGGTGCCCGACCTGCGCGGTGCGGTCCTGTCCGGCCCGGCGGAGCTGGAGCTGAAGGACGGCGATCTGGTGATCCGCCGCCAGGGCAAGGTGGACATGAAGATCCAGGCCAAGGACTGCGCGCAGGGCGGCATCTTCCAGATGGAAGTCGAGCGCGACGACGGCCAGGCCACGTTGTTCACCCACACGCTGGCCACGAACCCGGCCAACCAGAACCTGACGCCCTTCTACTTCGACAACCGGAACTTCCGCGAGCGCGAGGGCGATCAGCTGCCTTTCGGCGACGTCTTCATGACGGTGACGGCGCGGGTCAATTTCGGCAACGACTTCTCGCCGAAGTTCGTCGGCCGCGACAGCCCGCAGCTGGCCACGCGCCGCAGCGAGCCGACCTGCCCCAACACCATCATCAACCGCTTCGGCCAGCCGGTGACGGTGAGTCACTGCGGCGGCGTCTCGCGCTGGGATGTCAAGAGCGGCGGCCGCATGGGCATGGTGATGGGCGAGGACGCGGTGGAAGTCGCGCCGTCGGCCAAGGAATGCGACAAGGAATGCCAGGCGCGCAACCGCGTGCAGGGCAAGGCGGTGGTGCTGGGCTCCCCGTTCCCGGTCGGGGCCGCCGATCGTCTGAACCCGCGCGCGCCGTGAAAGCCAGGCGCACAGGGCTGCCGGTCTGGTCGAGAGCTCTGCGCGTCGCTGCGGCGCGCACGCCGCTCAGCTGGCTTCGAACAGGTCGCCACCGCCGCGCACCGGCGGGGTGAGGCCGAGGTGGCGATAGGCCATCACCGTGGCCACGCGGCCGCGCGGGGTGCGCTGCAGGTAGCCCTGCTGGATCAGGTAGGGCTCGATCACGTCCTCGATCGTGCCCGGCTCTTCACCGATGGCGGCCGCCACGTTGTCCAGGCCCACGGGGCCGCCGTCGAACCGGTGGACGACCGCCTCGAGCAGCTTGCGGTCCATCACGTCGAAGCCCACCGGATCGACGTCGAGCATCTTCAGCGCGGCGTCGGCGGTGGGCTTGTCGATGTGGCCGTTGCCCTTGACGTCCGCGTAGTCGCGCACGCGGCGCAGCAGGCGGTTGGCGATGCGCGGCGTGCCGCGTGAACGGCGGGCGATCTCCATCGCGCCGCTCGGATCGATGGGCGCCTCGAGCAGGCCGGCCGAGCGGCCGACGATGCGGGCCAGCTCCTCGGGCGTGTAGAACTCCAGCCGGGCCACGATGCCGAAGCGGTCGCGCAGCGGGTTGGTCAGCATGCCGGCGCGGGTGGTGGCGCCGACGAGGGTGAAGGGCTGCAGGTCCAGCTTGATCGAGCGGGCCGCCGGGCCCTCGCCGATCATGATGTCGATCTGGTAATCCTCCAGCGCGGGGTAGAGGATCTCCTCGACGACCGGCGACAGGCGGTGGATCTCGTCGATGAAGAGCACGTCGTGGCGCTCGAGGTTGGTCAGGATGGCGGCCAGGTCCTTGGGCTTTTCCAGCACCGGGCCGCTGGTCTGGCGCAGGTTCACGCCCAGCTCGTTGGCGATGATGTGCGACAGGGTCGTCTTGCCGAGGCCGGGCGGGCCGAAGAGCAGCACGTGGTCGAGCGCCTCGCTGCGCTTCTTCGCGGCGCCGATGAAGATCTCCAGCTGCTCGCGGGCCTTGGCCTGGCCGACGTACTCCGCCAGGCCCTTGGGCCGCAGCGCCCTTTCGAGCGCCTCCTCCTGCGGCGAGGCCGCGCTGGCGGTGATGATGCGCGGCGCCGCCTGGCGCTCGGGCAGGCCGAAGTCGTCGGTCTGGATGGACATACAGCGATTATCGCCCTGGCCAAAACTAGAATCGCCCGGTGCTGACCCTGCGCCGCCACCTCCGTGAGCTCACCGCCTTCGCCCTGCTGGCGATCGCCGCGCTCGCACTGCTGCCGACGGTGTCGCGCCTGCTGGCTCAAGCCACGGGCAGCGCCGAGCTGGCCGAGGTCTGCACGCCCAGCGGCCTCAAACGCGTGGCGACCGGCAGCGAGTCCCCGGCACCCGTGCTGGCCGATGCGCACCTGGACCATTGCCCCTTGTGCAGCCTGGCCGGCGTCGCACTGCTGCCGCCCACGTCGCCCGCGGCCTTGCCGCTGCCGACCCTGCGAGAGGGCCTGCCGCGCCTGTTCGGCGCCTCGCCGCGCCCGCTGTTCGCGTGGACATCCTCCCGGCCCCGCGGGCCGCCGTCGATCGCCTGAGCTTCACAGTTCCCGGCGCCGCCTTCGCGCGCCGGTCCGGCTCTTGCCCGCGTGCTCGCGTTCGATCCCACGCGCGTTCGCGGGCTGCATCGACGAAAGACCCCTCCCATGCAGCCTCTTGTCTGCCTTGCGCGGCCGCGTGCCCTCGCCGCCGCCCTGACCCTGCTCTGCGTCCCGCTGGCGCACGCCTCCTGCGGCGCCGCCTTCTGCAACCTCCTGAACGACCGCTTCGCCCTGGGCACCTGGGATCACCAGGGCTGGAGCGTCGACCTGCGTGTCGAGACCATCGACCAGGACAAGCTGCGCCACGGCAGCCACACCCTCTCGCCCGACGAACTGCCCGAGGGCGAGGAGGCCGTGGAACGCCACACCCGCAGCACCAACCTGGTCACGACGCTGGACTACGCGCTCAGCCCGCAATGGTCGTTGGCCCTGCGCCTGCCGGTGATGCACCGCGACCATCTGCACGACCTGATCGACGAGGAGACGGGTGAGCTCGGCGCGCGCGAGCGCTGGCGCTTCACCCGCCTGGGCGACGTGCAGGCGCTCGCCCGCTGGCAGGCGCCGGTCGCGGCTGATGCCGATTTCGCCTGGGCGCTCACCGCCGGGCTGCAGCTGCCGACCGGCAGCCACGACGTAGCCAATGCCGAAGGTGCGGTGGCCGAGCGCAGCCTGCAGCCGGGCACGGGCACGACGGCCGGCGTGCTCGGTGCATCGGCCCGCTGGGTCGTCACTTTCGCGGACGCCCTGAACCTGCAAGCCACCTGGACCCACGCCTTCGGCGAAAGCGAGGGCTACCGCCCCGGCGACCGGGTCGACCTGTCTTTCGGCTGGGCCCATGCCATGTCCCCGGCGTGGAGCCTGCTGCTGCAGGCCAATGCCAGCTGGCGCGGCCGCGATCGGGGCGCCGAAGCCGAACCGGACAACAGCGGCAGCACCAGCCTCAGCCTCTCGCCGGGCGTGAGTGTTTCGCTTGGTCACGACGACGTCGTCTACGGCCTGGTGCAAGTGCCCGTTGTGCAGCGGGTGAACGGCGTCCAGCTCGTTCCCTCCGCCAGCCTCGCCGCCGGCTGGACCCATTCCTTCTGACTCCAAGGACAAAGCCATGAAGTTCAACTCCGTCATCGCCGCCACCACGTTCTTCGCGGCGCTGGGAACCGCTCATGCCGCCACCACGGTTGCCGACGCCTGGGCGCGCGGCACCGTCCCGCAGCAGCAGGCCTCCGGTGCCTTCATGCGCATCACCTCGGCCGAGGGCGGCAAGCTGGTGGGCGTGAGCTCGCCGGTGGCGGCCACCGTCGAGGTGCACGAGATGAAGATGGACGGCGGCGTGATGAAGATGGGCGCCGTGCCCTCGCTCGACTTGCCTGCCGGCCAGGCTGTCGAGCTCAAGCCCGGCGGCTACCACGTCATGCTGATGGGGCTGAAGCAGCAGCTCAAGGCGGGTGACAAGGTGCCGTTGACCTTGACCATCGAAGGCAAGGGCGGCCAGAAAGAGACGCTGCAGGTCACCGCGCCGGTGAAGGCGCTGGGGCAATAGCCGGGTTCAGAACGCGACCCGCAGCGTGAGCCGCGCGCTGCGAGGCTCGGCCGGGTGGATCACCTTGCCGGTCTCCGAGGTCGGCTGGCCCGGCAGCCGGTATTCGTAGACGTACTGGATGTCGTCGACCTTCGCGTCGAGCAGGTTGAAGACGTCCAGCGTCAGCTCGGCGTCGCGCTGCAGCCAGTCGCGCAGGGCTCGGCTGATGCGCAGGTTGAAGGTCGAAGAGGGCGACGACCGCACCGAGTTGTCCTCCACCAGCGCACCCGGGCCGAGCCAGCGCCACTGCAGGCTGGCCGACCAGGGGCCGATGTTCCTGACCGCGGCCGCGACCGAGGCGACGGAGTCGACGGCGTTCGGGATGCGGTCTGCGTTGTCGAAGCGGGCGTGCGTCCACGCCAGGTCGGCATCGAGCAGGAAGTGCTCGCCGGGCGTCCAGCGGTTGTTCCACTCGATGCCGCGGCGCGTGCTCGCGCCGCTGGCCTCGGTGGCGCCGGCATCGCCGACGTAGACCAGCTCCGAATCGGACTTCAGCTGCCACAGCGCGACCGAGCTCTGCAGGTCCTTGATGGCCTCGGTGCGCAGGCCGAACTCGATGCCGCGCGAGGCGACGAGGCCCGGCACCTTGTCCACCGGGTCGCCGGTCTTCGGGTCGACCGTGGCGGTCGTGCCGCGCGCGTCGTTGCTGTGCAGGCCGCGGCCGGCGTTGAAGAAGAACTCGGTCCGGGCCCAGGGGCCGGCGATCAGCGAGAGCTTCGGTGACAGCTGCTGGTCCGATGTGCGGCCGGAGTTGGCGGCGCTGCCGAGGCTGTCGACATGGAAGCGCACGTGGTCGCCACGCAGTCCGATGACGCTGCGCAGCCAGGGCGTGAGCGTGAGCTGCGTCTGGCCGTACACACCGACCATCGTCTCCTGCACGTCATCGACGCGTGTGGTGCCGATGAGGGCGCGGCGCTCGGTGCCGAAGAGGCCGACCGTCGCATCGTCGTGGCGCAGCTGCAGGCCGAATTCGCTGAAGGCGTCCAGGCCGGCGAGCGTGTGCGAGAAGCCGTGAGATGCCTTGAAGCCCCACACCGTGCGGGCATCCTGCTGCGAGAACTGGTCGCCGGTGTCCGGGCGCTCCAGCGCGTAGGTGAAGTTGGAAAAGAGCTTCAGGCGGTAGCGCATGGCATAGGCCGACACCTGCGTGTCGCCTTCATCGCCGCGCCGGTGCCATTCGCCCGAGAGGCTGTAGCGCGAGGTGCTGCCGCCGTCGGTCGGATCCAGTGAATCGAAGCGGCCGAAGGGCGTGCCGTCGGGCCGGCCCTGGTCGATGAGGGATTGCGGCACCTGGTCGGTGGCCGTCCAGCGCGCGTCGTAGGCCATGAGGCTGGCGGACCAGCCGCCTTGGCGCGAGCCCTGCGCATAGGAGAGCAAGGCGTTGTTCCGACGCAGGCCCTCGGGCACGGTCCACGGGCCGTCGTTGACCATCGTTTCCACGGCGCCGAGCAGCGTGCCGCCCGTGGACAAGTCGAACGAGGCGGCTCCGACGGCGCGCGCATAGCCGTTCTCGCCCAGCGTGAGCTGCGCGAAGGGCGCATCGAGCCGGGTCTTGTAGACGATGTCGGCGGCGCCGGCCGAGGCGAAGTCGCCGTGCGTGGCGAAGTACGGGCCTTTGCGGTAGTCGATGCGGTCGACCAGCTCCGGCAGCAGGAAGTTGAGGTCGGTGTAGCCCTGGCCATGCGCATGGCTGGGCATGTTGACCGGCATCCCGGCGACGGTGGTCGCGAAGTCGGTGCCGTGGTCGAGGTTGAAGCCGCGCAGGAAGTACTGGTTGGCCTTGCCGTCGCCCGAGTGCTGGGTGACGATGAGGCCGGGCACGAACTCCAGCACCTCGCCGGGACGCAGGGCGGGGCGGCTTCTCAGCAGCTCCGCGCGGATCGTGCCTTGCGAGGCCGCGTCGCTCATGCCGATGGCGTTGTCGTAGTGCCGGCCGATGACCTCGATCTGCTGGGCAGCGGCCACGGTGAGGGTGTCGTCGTTGCTGGCCGACTGGGCGGCGACGTGGCCCGCCCATGCGGCGAACAGGAAGGCCGCGAGCGGCCTGCGGCGAAAGGGGGCGTGGAGCATCGAGGCGGTCTCGCGGGCGGTGTGCTGCAGATACGCCCGTCCAGCCGCGGCGGATGCGTCGCGAGCGATTCACCCGCGAAGCCTACGGCCCGCCCATTGCAGGAATTTTGCAAAGCCGCCTGAACGGGAGGCCAGTCCTCACCGCCCGGCTCTGCGCCTCACGCCAGCGCCTTCAACGCCAGCTTGATGCCCTCGCTCACGCCCACGTCCGCCGGCAGCTTCTTCAGCGCCGCCGCCGCGTCCTTCTCGTTGTAGCCCAGCGCGATCAGCGCCTGCACGATGTCCGCCTGGGCGTCGGAAACCACCTGCGCGGCCGGCGAGCCGAGCTCGGGGGCCAGCTTGCCCTTGAGCTCCAGCAGCAAGCGCTCGGCGGTCTTCTTGCCAATGCCGGGCACCTTTTGCAGGCGCCCGCCCTCCTGGCGCGATACGGTGGCGGCAAGCTCGGCCACCGACAAACCCGACAGCACCGACAGCGCGGTGCGTGGCCCTATGCCCGAAATCTTGACCAGCTCGCGGAAGGTGCTGCGTTCCGCGGCGGTGAGGAATCCGTAAAGCAGGTGCGCATCCTCGCGCACCACCAGGTGGGTCAGCAGGGTGACGCGTTCGCCGAGGGCCGGCAGGTTGTAGAACGTGCTCATCGGCACGTCGACCTCATAGCCGACGCCATTGACGTCGATGAGCACCAAGGGCGGCGATTTCTCCGCCAGCATTCCAGTGAGTCGGCCGATCATGGCGGCGGATTATCGGGTTGGGCGGCGAGCGTGCGCGCTTGAGCAATTCGATGAGAACTGCTCATCGAGATTCGGGGCCTCTCGGTTAGGATTTGTAAAGGGAGGGCCGACGACGCAAGGCGTCGGCAGGGCGCCAGCGCCTGGTTTCGAAAAAGCGACGCCCCGGTCGCATCCACGGAGGGATCCATGATTTCGTATTTCCCGCGCCTCGCGCAGGCGGGTTGGCGTGTTCGCGTATTCGCCGCCTTGGCCATCGCCACGGTGCTGTCGGCCTGCGGTGGGGGCGGCGGCAGCGACGGCCCCGCGGCGACGGTCACTGTCGACCGCTCGACGGTTGCCCTGGCGGACACCTATGAGGATGAATATCCGGCGCCCCAGACCCTGAACGTGCAGGTGACCGGACACGGCATCGCCGATGTCGGCCTGGCCTACGACCCGGCGTATCCGGCCGAGGACTGGGTAGGCGCCGAATTGGCCGGCGCAGCGCCGTCCTACCAGCTGACGATCGGCGCCGCATCGCCGACCACGCCCGGCGAACACACGGCCCACCTGCTTTTCGGCGCCGTGGACGACAAGGGCAATGTGCTGGACTCGACGCCCATCGTGGTGACCTACAAGGTCGTGGCCCGCCTTCGAACCGACATGCCGACGATCGCCATGGAAGGCGTCAACGGTGCGGCTGCGCCGGAGACGGTGCACTTCAGCGTGTCGGGCGAGGGCTTGAGTTGGACGGCCAGCAGCCCGCAGGGCTGGATCAGGATCGGCAACGCCAGCGGGACGGGCCCGGCGCAGATCGACGTCGATGTCGATGACAGCGGGCTGGCCTCCGGAACTCATGCCGGCAGCATCGTCATCACCTCGACCGACGGGCAGTCGATCACGATCCCGGTGACCTTCACCCTCACCTCCACTTCGCTGAGCGTGTCGTCGACGAGCCTGTCGTTCGGGGGGGCCACCGGCCGGGACGCCGGTGCGCAGACGCTGCAACTCAGCTTGGGAACCGACGGCAACGCGTACGAGTGGGAGCTGCAATCGTTCCCGGCCTGGCTGATCCCGAGCGCCACCAGCGGCACGGTCTCATCCGCGCCGCAGGACGTCTCCTTCACGCCGGATTTCGCGGCAGCGGGCCAGGGCCAGTCCAGCGCGACCCTGACCTTCGTCGCCCACGTCAATGGAGACCTCGTCGAGCAGCAGGTGAGCGTGGCGCTCAAGGTGGACGGGCATCGGCTCCACGCCAGCGAGGATGGCGTAGCGCTCGCTTCGACGCCCTCCTGGTCGCGCCTGACCCGCACGATCAAGGTGAACGAGAACTTCGGGCAGGCGGTGGCCTGGACCGCCAGTTCCGACAAGTCCTGGCTGTCGGTGACCTCCAGCGGCGTGGCGGGCGGCAATCTGGTGCTGACGGCGAATCCCGCGGCTGTGGCCACCGATTCGCTCTCGATCGCGACCGTGACGATCAAGACCTCGGACTCCAAGATCGCCAACGCGACGGTGCGCGTGGGTTTGTGGAAGGGAGCGAGCACGCCGGCGGCGGTCGTGACCAAGACGGGGGTCAACTACATCCGCATAGCGAACGACCCGGTCCGGCCATATGTCTACGCCCACGATGGCACGTCGACGATCGACGTCTATCACGCCTACACCGGGGCCAAGGTCGCGACGATCACGGGGGTGGGCAACACCCTGCGGGACATGGCCGTCGGCACCGACGGCCGCAACCTGTATGTGGTCGATGAAGGCTTCAAGCGCATCGCGGTGATCGACCTCAACACGATGGCCAGGACCCGGACCATCACGACCAGCGGCCCGACGGACGCCGGCTACACGCTGGTGGCGACGCGCGTCACCGGCGTCGAGGTTCTTCTCGGAGGCGATGGCACCGCCTACCGTGCGAGCGACGGTGCCGTGGTTTCACTCGCGACCGGTTTGCGCTATCACATGACGGCGTCGCGCGACGGTTCGCATCTCTACTACATCAACTGGGGCCTGAGCCCGGCCAGCGCCGGCGGCTATGTGGCCGACTACACCGCTGCCGCTGGCGGCGCGTTGCTGACCACGCCGATACCGAGTTCGATGGATGTGGGAAGCGACGGCGACGACATCGCCGTGTCGGCCGATGGCGCGACGCTGTACACGGCCAGCAGCACCTCGAACAACGGCGCGCCGTACGTGTTCAAGACCTTTGACGCGACGACCCTCTCGGCCATCGGGCACCTGCCGCCGGTGACCATCTGGCCGACCAGCGTCGAGGCCGCCAGCGACGGCCGCGTCGCGGGCGGCGTGTCGGGCACCTACGAGGACTACGACATCTGCCTGTACAGCAAGACAGGGGCCTTGCTTCGCAAGTACAAGGTCGCCGGCTACGCCCAGACCTTGGCGGGGCAGAACCTGGTCTTCACCGGCGATGCGTTGATGCTCGTGGCGACCACGACGGATCCCAAGCTGGTCTTCATCCCGGTCGGCCCCTGAGCCCGGCCAGCCGGCGTTTGCCGGACAATGCCGGGCTCGACCGAACCGCGAGCCCGGCTCTTGATCCTCCGCCACACCTTCACCCCGCTCGACAACACTCGTCTTTCGCACCTGTGCGGAGCGCTCGACGAGCACCTTCGCGCGATCGAGGCGGCGCTGCCGGTGACCATCACGCACCGGCAGGGCACCTTCCGCGTCGAGGGGGCCAAGCGCGATGCGGAGCGAGCGCTGGCGCTGCTGGTGTCGCTCTACGAGCGGGCGAAGAAGCCGCTCCATGCCGAGACCCTGCAGCTGGCACTGGATGACCTGCGCCGGCCCGCCTCGGCCAACGTGGCACTGGGCGAAGACGGCGAGATCGTGCTCCACACGCGGCGCGCCGACCTGACCGGCCGCACGCCCAACCAGGTCCAGTACCTGCGGCAGATCCTCTCGCACGACATTACCTTCGGCATCGGCCCGGCCGGCACCGGCAAGACATTCCTCGCGGTGGCCTGCGCCGTGGATGCGCTGGAGCGCAGCGGCGTGCAACGCATCCTGCTGACGCGCCCGGCGGTGGAAGCCGGCGAGCGCCTGGGCTTCCTGCCCGGCGACCTGACGCAAAAGGTGGATCCCTACCTGCGCCCGCTGTACGACGCGCTGTACGACCTGATGGGCTTCGACCGCGTCACCAAGGCCTTCGAGAAGGGCCTGCTCGAGGTCGCACCGCTGGCGTTCATGCGCGGGCGCACGCTGAACCACTCCTTCGTCATCCTCGACGAGGCGCAGAACACCACGCCCGAGCAGATGAAGATGTTCCTCACCCGCATCGGGTTCGGCTCCAAGGCGGTGGTCAACGGCGACGTGAGCCAGATCGACCTGCCGCGCGGCATGCCCAGCGGGCTGGTCGATGCGGCCGAGGTGCTGAAGACGGTCAAGGGCATAGCCATGACGCGCTTCACCTCCACCGACGTGGTTCGTCATCCGCTGGTGGCACGCATCGTCGAGGCCTACGAGGCGCAGCAGAAGGCTCCCTCGTGAGTCGAGTCGCACGCCCTTCGCTGGCCCTGAGCCTGCAGTTCGCCGACCCTCGCCATCGCGACCAGCTGCCCCGCCATCGGGTGGCGCGCTGGGTGCGTTCGGCCCTGGCCACGCCGGGCGAAATCACCGTGCGCATCGTCGACGAAGACGAGGGCCGCACGCTCAACCACGAGTTCCGCGGCAAGGACTACGCGACCAACGTGCTCACCTTCGACTACCTGCGGGAGCCGGTGGTCCAGGCCGACCTCATCCTGTGTGCGCCGGTGGTCGCGCGCGAGGCCCGGGAGCTGCGCATCGCGGTCGCCGACCATTACGCCCACCTGCTGGTGCATGGCACCTTGCACGCCCAGGGCTGGGAGCACGAGACCAGCGAAGAAGACGCCGAGGCCATGGAGGCCCGCGAGACCCAGATCCTGCTCGCCCTGGGCCTGAAGGACCCCTACCGCAAGCGCCGCTGAGGCCTCACGGCCGGACGTGCGTCCCCAGGTAGCGCTTTCGCCAGAAGAAGGCGCCCAGGCCGAGGGCGGTGGCGGCCATGATGCCGATGGCGACCCAGAATCCGGTCACCGCGTGCGTCAGCGGGATCACCTCGAAGTTCATGCCGAAGATCCCGGTGATCAGGTTCAGCGGCAGGAAGATCGCGGTCAGCACGGTGAGCGTGCGCATGATGTCGTTGGTACGGTGGCTCAGCGCCGAGAAGTGCATCTGGACGGCGGCCTCCGCCGAGGACTCCAGCCTTCGCACATGCGTGAGCACGCGCTCGATGTGCTCGAGCACGTCCCGTGAGCGCACCCGCAGCAGCTCGCGCTCGCGCCTGGCTGCGCTGTCATCGGCCTGGATCGGCCATTCGTCCAGCGCGTCTATCCACTCCTGCACCGCCGCGCGCTGATCCTCGCAGGTGTCCTCGAGCACGTTCAGCGCATTGCGGCTGGCCAGGAGCACCTGCCAGTCGCGGAAGTGGCCCTTGGGATCGAGCAGCTCGTTCTGCAGGGTGGTGAGCTGGCGCGTGAGCAGGCGCCGCAGGTCCAGGTAGCTGTCGACCATGAAGTTCAGCATGCGCAGCATCAGGTCGGCCGGGCTGCTGGGCAGGCGGCCCGTGCCGCGCAGGTCGGACTCCTGCGAATGCTGCGTCAGGCGCCGTGCGAAGTGCTCGCGGACCGAGCACTCGGTGGGATGCACGGTCAACAGCACACGGTCGAAGACGACGAAGCCCACGGGGCTGGTGTCGATCGCGTCCAGTGCGCGCCGGGCCGAGGCGAGCGTGCCGTGCTCGTCGTCGACGAAGAGGTTTCTTCCCGCGCTGGCGGCGGCGAGCCGCCGGAAGACCAGCATGTCGTACCAGGAGGTGTCTTCGAAGTGCGACGGCAGCTGGTTGTTGAGCAGGTCGCTGACGTGCAGGTCGACGATGCCCGCGCCGACCCAGCGCTGCAGCCGGCCCTGCAGAAGCTCGCGCTGGACCTCGAACTCGCGCCGACCGCTGCCTATCCAGAGGAAGCCTTGCGGAGGCAGCTGCTCGGGCAGCTCCTCGCATTCGGCGAAGCGGTCGGCCGTGATGTGGAAGATGCGCATCGGCGGCCCTTGGATGACGCCTTCAGGCGCCTGGCCTGAGCAGCCGCGCAGCGTCGAGCGCGAAGTAGGTGAGCACGCCATCCGCGCCCGCGCGCTTGAAGGCGAGAAGCGATTCCATCATCACCGCGTCATGGTCCAGCCAGCCGTTGGCAGCCGCGGCCTTGAGCATCGCGTACTCGCCACTGACCTGGTAGGCGAAGGTCGGCATGCGGAACTCGTCCTTCACCCGGCGCACGATGTCCAGGTAGGGCATGCCGGGTTTCACCATCACCATGTCGGCGCCTTCGGCGATGTCCAGCGCCACTTCGCGCAGCGCCTCGTCGCTGTTGGCCGGGTCCATCTGGTAGGTCTTCTTGTCGCTCTTGCCGAGGTTCCTGGCCGAGCCCACCGCGTCGCGGAAGGGACCGTAGAAGGCGCTCGCGTACTTCGCGCTGTAGGCCATGATCCGCGTGTGGATGTGGCCCGCCGATTCGAGCGCCGAGCGGATGGCCCCGATGCGGCCGTCCATCATGTCCGACGGAGCGACGATGTCGACGCCGGCCTCGGCCTGCACCACGGCCTGTCGCGCCAGGACCTGCACGGTCTCGTCGTTGATGATGTAGCCGCGCTCGTCGAGCAGGCCGTCCTGGCCGTGGCTGGTGAAGGGATCGAGCGCGACGTCGGTCAGCAGGCCCAGTTCGGGAAAGCGCTCCTTCAGCGCCCGCACGGCCCGCGGGACGAGGCCATCGGGCCGGGTGGCTTCGCTGCCGTCGGGTGTCTTCAGCGCCGGGTCGATGACCGGGAAAAGTGCCATCACCGGCACACCCAGCGACAAGCAGGATTCGGCCTGCGCGAACAGCAGATCCACGCTCAGGCGCTCGACGCCGGGCATGCTCGCGACGGCCTCGCGCCGCTGCTCGCCATCCAGCACGAACACCGGGTAGATCAAGTCCGAAGATGCCAGCGAATGCTCGCGCACCAGGGCTCGGCTGAAGGCATCTCGGCGAAGGCGCCGGGGGCGGCTGGCGGGATAGGCTGGCAGCATGAAAAGGGGACGCCGCAAGGGCTAAATTTGTGACCGGCAGCTATGGTACAGAGCCGGCAAGCGGTGTTAAAGTTGCTCCTGAGCGATGCCCGTGAGGGCGTTTCTCCCTGCTTTTCCTCCCTGAGCAGGTGCCTTTACGTGATGACAGCGTCAAGGCTTTTCAGCCCCGGCCCATGGCCGGGGCTCTTTCTTTGTGCGGTGCAAAACGTGAAATTGTGCACCGCATAATCGGCCGGATGACGAGTCTGTATCTCTGGGTCAAGGCCTTCCATCTGGTGTTCGTGGCGAGCTGGTTCGCCGGTCTGTTCTACCTTCCGCGCTTCTTCGTCAACCTGGCTTCGGTGCCGTCCGACAGCCACGCCGAGCGCGAGCGACTGCTGATGATGGCGCGGCGGCTTTACCGCTTTTCGACACTGCTGATGGTGCCTGCGTTGCTGCTCGGGCTTTGGCTGTGGCTGGGCTTCTCGGTCTGGCGCGGGGCGGGGCACGGGTGGCTGCATGCCAAGCTGGTGCTGGTGGTGCTGGCCGTGGGTTATCACCACGCGTGCCTCACGCTGCTGCGCAAGTTCGAGTCGCTGCAGAACCGGCGCAGCGAGCGCTGGTTCCGCGTCTTCAACGAGCTCACGGTGCTGCTGTTCGCGCTGATCGTCGTGCTCGTCGTGGTCAAGCCGTTCTGAGCGGCTGAAGAGCTGGCGCACCCCGTGCCTACCCCGGCCGCCCAGCGCCGCCACGTGAGCTCGGCACTGCCTTTGGCGGGGCTGGCCGTGTGCCTGGTGATCTACGCCAGCCTGTATCCCTTCACGGACTGGCGATGGCCCGCAGGCGCGAGCCTGACCGAACTGATGTGGCTTCCGTTGCCGCCACAGCGCTACCGTTTCGACATCTGGGCCAACTACCTCGGCTATGCGCCGGTGGCCGGGCTGGTGTATGCGGCGGGTGTGCGCGGAGGTGGCAGACCCTGGCGCTGCTGGATCGCCGCTGCCGTGGGCTGTGCGCTGCTGTCCTATGCCATGGAACTGACTCAGCAGTTCCTGCCGCCGCGCTTCCCGTCGCGGCTCGATTGGGCGCTCAACGCCGCGGGCGCCACCACCGGGGCCACGCTCTCGGCACTGGCCTTGCGCCTGGGTTGGACGGACCACTGGCAGGCGGCCCGGGACAGATGGTTCATCCGCCGCAGCGCCGGCGCCCTGGCCCTGCTGCTGGCCTGGCCGCTGGGGCTGCTGTTTCCCACGCCGATGCCCTTCGGCCTGGGGCCGAGCTGGAGCCGGCTGCAGGACGGGCTGATGGACCTGCTGGTGGACGTGCGCGGCGCCGAGGACCTGCTGACCTGGCTCGAGAACTCGCCCCCCCCGGCGGGCCAGCTCTCCGCGTTGCCGGAGGCCATTGGCATCGCGCTCGGCCTGCTGGCGCCCTGCCTGCTGGCCTTCGTGGTGACGCGGCCGGGCTGGCGGCGGGCGGCGGTGAGCGTCGCCATCGCGGTCGTGGGGCTGGCCACCACCACCTTGTCGGCGGCGCTCAACTTCGGGCCGACGCATGCCTTGGCCTGGCTCACGCCGCTGGTGGCGCCGGCCTGCCTGTTGGCGCTCGGCCTGGCGGCGCTTCTGCTGCGCTCGGCGGGCCGGATGGCGGCCGCGCTGGGCCTCGCCGTGACCTCCGCCGGCCTCATGCTCGTCGCCCAGGCGCCATCGGATCCATATTTCGCGCTCAGCCTGCAGGCCTGGGAACAAGGGCGTTTCATCCACTTCCACGGCCTGGCGCAGTGGGTCGGGTGGCTGTGGCCGCTGGCCGCGCTGCTGTGGCTGGCGGCTCACCTGGCCTCCTCGCGGTCCGAGCCGCCTCCCTGAAGCCAGGCACGGAACCGACCCGCCCGACCCCGGCTCCTACAATTTCGGACGATGAGCTACTACAAGCACCACATCTTCTTCTGCCTGAACCAGCGCGACAACGGCGAGGCGGCCTGCATGCAGCATGCAGCGCAGGAGGGCTTCGCGCGCTGCAAGGCGCAGGTCAAGGCCGCAGGTCTGGCCGGACCCGGAGGGGTACGGGTGAACAAGGCCGGCTGCCTGGATCGTTGCGCGGGCGGGCCCGTGGCGGTGGTCTATCCGGAAGGTGTCTGGTACACGTATGTCGACGAGGAAGACATCGACGAGATCGTCGAATCGCACCTGAAGGGCGGCCAGCCCGTCGAGCGGCTGATCCTGGCGCCGGACGTCGGCCGCTGAGCCGGTCCCACCCTGTCGACGATGAACGCGAACACCCAGCGCCTGCAGATTCCCGGACCGGCCGGCGCGCTGGAAATCGCCATCGATGTGCCGCCGGGCGATTCCGCCCTCCGCGGCGTGGCGGTGATCTGCCACCCGCATCCCCAGCACGGGGGCACGATGGACAACAAGGTCGCCCAGATGCTGGCGCGGTCCTTCGTGCAGCTCGGCTACCGGGCCGTGCGCTTCAACTTCCGGGGCGTCGGGGGCTCGCAGGGCCGCTGGGACGAAGGCCGTGGCGAGATCGACGACGCGCTGGCCGTGATCGCCGGGCAGCGCGTTGCCGGCTTGCCCCTGGCGCTGGCCGGCTTCTCGTTCGGCGCTTATGTCACATCGCAGGCCGCGCGCCGCCTGGCCGAGGCGGGCGAGGCGGCCGAGCGGCTCGTGCTGGTCGGCCCGGCGACGCAGAACTTCGAGGTCGCGCCCGTGCCGGCCGACACGCTCGTGGTCCACGGCGAAGTCGACGACGTCGTGCCGCTGTCCGCCACGCTCGATTGGGCGCGACCCCAGCACCTGCCGGTGGTCGTGGTGCCCGGGGTCGGCCATTTCTTCCACGGTCAGCTCACGCTGCTGAAGTCCATCGTGGTCAACGCCTGGCACCGGCCGGCGTGACGCGATCCCTTTTCTTTTCCCTCTTCCTCTTTCGATGAACCGAACCCTCAGAGTCCTGGGCGCCAGCCTGCTCGGCGCCACCCTCAGCCTGGGCGCCTTCGCCCAGACCCCGCCGCAGCCGCCAGAGATCGCCGCGCGCTCGTACTTCCTGGTCGACATGACGGCCAACCAGGTGCTGGCCGAGCGCAACGCGGATGCCCCCGCGGAGCCCGCTTCGCTCACCAAGCTGATGACGGCCTACCTGGCCTTCGTCGCCCTGCGCGACAAGAAGCTCACGCTGGAGCAGCGCCTGCCCGTGTCCACCCGCGCCTGGGCCGAGCGCAAGGGCGGGGGCTCGCTGATGTTCATCGACCCGAAGATGACGCCTACGGTGGACGAGCTGCTGCGCGGCACCATCATCGTCTCGGGCAACGACTCTTCCGTGGCCCTGGCCGAGGGCGTGGGCGGCACGGTCGAGAACTTCGTCGCGATGATGAACCGGCAGTCGCAGGAATGGGGCCTGAAGAACACCAGCTTCAAGAACGCCACCGGGCTGACCGAGGCGGGTCATTCGAGCACCACGCGGGAACTGGCCGTGATCGCCCAGCACATCATCCGCGACTTTCCCGACCGCTATCCGTACTACTCGGTCAAGGAATACAGCTTCAACAACATCCGGCAGGACAACCGCAACCTGCTGCTGCGCCGCGATCCGTCCGTCGACGGCATGAAGACGGGCTTCACCGACGCCGCCGGCTACTGCCTGATCGCGTCGGCCCAGCGCGACTTCCCGAACGGCAAGCGGCGCCTGCTTTCGGTGGTGATGGGTGCCGATTCGACCCAGGCCCGTGCCAACGAGAGCCAGAAGCTTCTCAACTGGGGCTTCACCGCCTTCGACGACGTGCGGCTGTTCGAAGCCGGCAAGCCGATCGCCACTGTTCCCGTCTGGAAGGGCCAGGCCAACGAGGCGAAGCTGGTGGCCGAAGGGCCTGTCTTCGTCGCCGTGCCTCGCGGAGAGGGCGACAAGCTCAAGACCTCGATCGAGCGCACGGATCCGCTGGTCGCGCCGCTCGCCAAGGGACAGCGCGTGGGCACCTTGAAGGTCACGACCGCCGCGGGTACGCCCGTTGCTGCCTTGCCCCTGGTGGTGGCCGAAGAGGTGCCGCAGGCCGGCATCTTCGGCCGCGCCTGGGATGCCATTCGCCTGTGGATCAAGTAATCTGCCTGCTTGCACCGGACTGCCAGGTGCCCCGGAGGACCCGATGAGCCCCGTGCCGCTTCCCGACACCCTGTGCGACCTGAATGGCGAACTGCTCCCGCTGTCGCAGGCCAAGGTCAGCGTGCTGGACCGAGGGTTCATCTTCGGCGACGGCATCTACGAAGCCATCCCGGTCTACGGCGGGCGCCTGTTCCGCTTCGACGAGCACATGGCCCGGCTGGCGCGCAACCTCGACAAGCTGCGCATCCCCGCGCCGACCGGCCTAGGCCATCGCGACGACTGGCTGGCCCGCGCCCGCCGGGTCATCGCCGCGCAACCTTCGAGCGACCAGTTCCTCTACATCCAGGTCACCCGCGGGGTGGCGATGCGCGACCACGTGATGCCGGTCGGTCTCGAGCCGACGGTGTTCATGATGAGCAACCCCTACAAGCCGGTGCCGGCGGAACAGCGTCACCACGGTGTCGCGTGTGTCGGCGCACGCGACGTCCGGTGGGAGCACGGCGACATCAAGTGCACCTCGCTGCTGGGCAACGTGATGGCACGCCAGATCGCGGTGGACCAGGGTGCGGCCGAGACCATCCTTTTTCGCGAGGGGCCGCAGGGCGGCCCGTGGCTCACCGAGGGCTCCTCCAGCAACGTCTGGATCGTGCATGAAGGGGCCCTGTTGGGCCCCCCGATGAGCGAGCACCTGCTCGAGGGAATACGCGTCGCCCTGCTGCGCGAGCTGTGCGAGGAGGAGGGCATCGCCTTCAACCTGCGCCCGATCAGCGAAGCCGATGTCCGCGCGGCCGACGAGCTGCTGCTCAGCTCCGCCGGGCGCGAGGTGCTGCCGGTGACACGCCTGGATGGTGACCCGGTGGGCCACGGCGCCTTGCGTGGCAAGCCCGGCCCTGTCTACGCCCGCCTGTACGAGGCTTACCAACGCGCCAAGCGCGAGCAATCGATCTGAATCCCGATGCCTGACATCCCGCCCGACCAGTCGCTGATCGAATATCCCAGCGCCTTTCCCATCAAGGTGATGGGGGCCCACGTGGAGGGCTTCGTCGAGGCGATCGTCGCCGTCGCCGTGCAGTTCGACCCCGCCTTCGATCCGGCCACGGTCGAGAAGCGGCCCAGCAAGGGCGGCAACTACCTGGGCATCACCATCACCGTCACGGCCACCAGCCGCGAGCAGCTCGACGAGCTGTACCGCACGCTGTCGAGCCACCCGATGGTGAAGGTCGTCCTGTAGTCACTGCGAGCCCAGCCGGGAGTCGATCTCCTTGAGCTTGGCCGGCGCCGCCTCGTCGCCCTGGCGGGCCGCCGCCGCATACCAGTAGCGCGCCAGCCGGAGATCCGGCGCCACGCCGTCGCCCTTCTCATACATGGAGCCCAGGATGTACTGGGCTCCCACGTCGCCGCCGTTGGCCGCCATGCGGTACCAGTGGGCCGCCTGCACCGCATCGGGCCGGGTCCCGCGGCCCATGAAGTAGGCGGTGGCCGTGGCCACCTGCGCGTCGACGCTGCCGGCGTCGGCGGCGCGCTGATACCAGGCCAGGGCTTGCGGCAGGTCCTTCGCACCCAGCCGGCCGCTTTCGTAAAGCTCTCCCAGGGCCAGTGCGGCCGTCACGAAGCCACGCTCGGCGGCCTTCAGCAAGAGTTCGCGCGCCTTGTCGTCGCTCGCCCCCGGCAACTCGCCGCGCAGATGCATGACGGCCAGGTTGTGCCACGCCGCGGGTTCGCCGGCGTTGGCCAGGGCGGTGAAGCGCAATTCCGCCGCGGCGAAATCGCCCCTCTCGTACACCGCCACCGCCTGGGCCAGGGCCGTATGCCGCTCGGCGGGGGTCATCTCGTCTGCCCGGGCGCCGCCGGAACCTGCCAACAAACCGGCCGCCAGCAGCAGCCCCATCCAGCCTTGGTTCATCGTCATATTCGGTTTCCCGGTGCGTCAGCTGTCCGTATACCTGCTTCGGCCCGACATCGCGCCGCCGGGGCCTTCGCGCGTCGGCTCGACAATGTCGACCATGCCCGACAGCCCGAGCACGCCGCGTACCCGTTTTCTCGGTCGGCAACCTTATGCCGAAACTTACGACGCGATGCGCCGGTTCACCGCCGGGCGCCAGCCGGAGACGCCCGACGAGCTGTGGCTGGTGGAGCATGAACCGGTGTTCACCCAGGGCCTGGCCGGCAAGGCCGAGCATGTGCTGGCGCCGGGCGACATCCCCGTGGTGGCCTCCAACCGGGGCGGTCAGGTCACCTACCACGGCCCGGGGCAGGTGGTGGCCTATGCGCTGGTCGACTTGCGCCGGCTGGGCTACTTCGTCAAGGAATTCGTCTTCAGGCTCGAGGTGGCGGCCATCCAGAGTCTGGAGGCCTTCGGGGTGGTGGGGTTCCGGGTCGCAGGTGCGCCGGGGATCTACGTGAACCTCGCCGATCCGCTGACTGCCCGCCTGCCCGCCGGCCCCAGGCCGGATCCGTTCCAGGGATTGGGCAAGATTGCAGCCCTTGGCGTCAAAGTGAGTAACCACTGCACATATCATGGCTTGTCGCTCAACGTGGCGATGGACCTTGAGCCTTTCAGCCGAATCAATCCGTGTGGCTACGCAGGCCTTCGCACGGTCGACCTGGCTACACTGGGCATTCGTGCAAACCCTGACGACGTCGCGGGCCTCCTGGCCGAGCGGCTGGCGATGCATCTGAGCCGCTGAGACCGGAGTCCTATGGCCACGCAGAACACCACCCACGAAGCCAAGACGGGCGCCGATTACGACGCGACCGCGAAGCAGAAGGCGCAGGCCAAGACGGCTCGCATCCCGATCAAGGTGGTGCCGGCCGAGGTGCTGAAGAAGCCCGACTGGATTCGCGTCAAGGCCGGTTCGCCGAGCACTCGCTTCTACGAGATCAAGCAGATCCTGCGCGAGCACAAGCTGCACACGGTCTGCGAGGAAGCCTCCTGCCCCAACATCGGCGAGTGCTTCGGCCACGGCACAGCCACCTTCATGATCATGGGTGACAAGTGCACCCGCCGCTGCCCCTTCTGCGACGTCGGCCACGGACGGCCCGACCCGCTGGACACCGAAGAGCCGGCGAACCTCGCCAGGACGATCGCGGCGCTGAAGCTGAAGTACGTCGTGATCACCAGCGTCGACCGCGACGACCTGCGCGACGGCGGTGCCGGCCACTTCGTCGACTGCATCCGCCAGGTGCGCGAGCAGTCGCCGGCGACGCGGATCGAGATCCTCACGCCCGACTTCCGCGGCCGCATGGACCGGGCGCTGGACATCCTGAAGGCCGCGCCGCCCGACGTGATGAACCACAACCTCGAAACCGCGCCGCGCCTGTACAAGGAAGCGCGGCCGGGTTCCGACTACCAGTTCAGCCTGGACCTGCTCAAGCGCTTCAAGGAGGCCGTGCCCGACGTGCCGACCAAGAGCGGCCTGATGGTGGGCCTGGGCGAGACCGATGAAGAGATCTTGCAGGTGATGCGCGACCTGCGCGCGCACGGCGTCGACATGCTGACCATCGGCCAGTACCTGGCACCGTCCGGCCACCACCTGCCGGTGCGCCGCTACGTGCATCCGGACACCTTCAAGATGTTCGAAGAGGAGGCCGGCAGGATGGGCTTCAGCCACGCCGCCGTGGGCGCGATGGTGCGCTCCAGCTACCACGCCGACAAGCAGGCCGCCCAGGCCGGCGTGGTCGCCCAGACCGACGCTTGAGCTGCTTCGGCGGCGGCTTCGAACAGGCCGCCCCGAGGCGATAGGAGGGCCTCACCGGGGGCGGCGTCAGGCCTCCTTCAGCAGATCCTCGATCAGTCCGTGGAGGGCAGCGAAATCGGGCTCTCCGACATACTTCTTGACGATCCCGCCTCGCTTGTCGATGAGGAAGGTGGTGGGCGTCAGGCGGACGTCGCCAAAGGCCTTGGCGATGGCACCGGTGTTGTCGATTGCCACCCCGAACGGCAACTGTCGCGACTGCGCGTAGTTGGAGACGTACGCCGGCGGGTCGTAGCTCATGGCGACTGCCAGGGTCTCGAAGCCGCGTGCCTTGAATTTCTCGTGGGTGGAAATGATCTGCGGCATCTCGTGCATGCACGTGGTGCAGCTCGTCGCCCAGAAATTCACCAGCACCACCTTGCCCTGCCGGGCCTTCAAATCGGAACTGGCGCCGTCGAGAAGGGTGTAGCTTACGTTGGGCGCGCGCTCTCGCGCCGAGCACGCCGCCAGGCCGAAGGTGCTGGCGGCCAACCCGAGCGACAAGGCAAGATGGCGGCGACGCTGGATGTCCATGGAGGTGAGGCGATGAAGCGAAGGAAGTTTACGACGGTGGCTGGCGGTACGCTGCTGGCAGGCCTTGGCATGTCGGCGCCGGTTCGTGCCGCCCTGGGATTCCTCAGCGAGGGCGATGCGTCCCTGGGCGTGAAGACGGCGTTGGAGCGCGGTGCACAGGCGGCCGTGAGCCTGCTCGGGCGCACCGACGGCTTCCTCAAGAATCCGAAGGTGATGATTCCCCTGCCTGGCGCCTTGAAGGATGCGGCGCAATTGCTGAAGTTCGCCGGCCAGCAGAAGCAGGTCGACGAACTGGTCACCGCGATGAACCGGGCGGCTGAAGCCGCGGTGCCCGAGGCCGAGGCATTGCTGCTGGACGCCGTCAAGTCCCTCAGCGTGGCGGATGCGGTGAAGATCGTGCGAGGCAGCGAGACCTCGGTTACCCAATACTTCTCGACTCGCACGCGCACGCCGCTGGGAGAGAAGTTCCTGCCGATCGTCACGGCCGCCACCGAGAAGGTGGCCCTGGCCGAGAAATACAACGCGGTCGCCGGCAAGGCGAGCGGATTCGGCCTGATCAAGAAGGACGACGCGAACGTCCAGGTCTATGTGACCCGCAAGGCTCTCGACGGCCTGTACTGGATGATCGGCGAGGAGGAGAAGAAGATCCGCCGCGACCCGGTGGGCACCGGCAGCGACATCCTCAAGCAAGTGTTCGGCCGGGGCTGAACGGCGCCCCGTCCCCGCTCACAGGGTACGGGAAAGCTCGAAGATCAGAGCCGAAGGCAGCGAGCTCAGCACCGCTTCCCGGCCGAGCGTGGCGTGCTGGCGATCGCCTTCGTTCGAAAGCGCGAAGCTGTGGCCCTCCTGCGCGATCTCGATGAAGACGAAGTCCGGCACTTCGCTTTCGATGCCCTTGCGCAGGCGCTCGAAGCGTTGTCCGGAAAGCGAGGATTCGTAGATCACCGCCTGCGGCAGCGTCTCCCGGCAGAACTCCTCCGCCTCCTCGACCGAACCGACGAAGTCGACAACCAGGCCCATGTGGCGAGTGGCCTCGCGGATGTCGTTGCGCAGGTCGCGCCGCACCGCGAGCACCAGGACATGGGCGCCGGCCAAGGGCTTGGAGTTGTCCGAGACGCCGAAGCCCTGGTCGATCTCGATCGCCGTGACGCCCTCCATCTGTTCGGTCACCGTCTGCGGGAACTCGAACGTCACCGCGGTGATGCCCTCCGGGCCGTCGTGTCTCTCCAGGCCCAGCTTGAGCGACCAGGCAACCTGCTGCACGAGCCGCCAGCTCAGCGTGTCCAGCGCATCGGGAGGGACGTCGACATCGTGCCGCGCTACCACGCCGTCATTCAGTTCCGCCACCGGGCGGTGGCTGAAGTGGCAGCTCAGGCGCGCGTGCGGCGGCCAGGGGCGAAGGTCGATGCGGAACTCGAGGTTGGCCAAGGCATGCTCGAGCGTCCAGTCGATGAGCGCCTGGAGCATCGTGTGCAGCAAGGTGGCGTCGACGATGACCTCCACCGGGCGCATGGCCTGACGCACATCGATGCCGCGCGCCGAGATCTCGCGCCCACGCTGCATCAGCACGTCGCGCAGCATCTGCGTCAGGCTCAGGGCTTCAGGCGATTGGCGGATGCGGCCAGACGCGAACCGCGCCAGTTGCTGGCCGATCATTCCCACCCGGCGGGCCTGCTCGATCTCGTCGCGCAGGGCGCGGAGGCTGGGCCGGTCTATCTTGCCTGTCGTGGCCAAGATGTTGACCCGTTCCAGCGCGCTCGACAGGGATGAGCCGACTTCGCTGCCGATCTGCGCGATGAGCGCCCGGAAATGTTCTTCCTGCCCTTCGGGCGGCCAAGGGGCGTTCGTGGCACGCATGGTGGAAGGAAGTCGTTCGGGCGCGTTCATGGCAGGTCGGTCACGGGGCCGGTCAAGACCCGGCAGCTGGCGCGAATGGTGACTGTCTGTGACAAGACCTGACATCCCACAGTTGTTGGGATGTGGGGGCCTCAGCGCGGATTCCCGTGAACTAATGCTCGCTTCGGCGCCATGTCGTCTGTTGGGAACAGGTGCGATGGTCGGCAGAGCCGGAGCGTGCGTCAAGGCGCGGCCAGGCTTGACCCTGGATGAGTCACCGAAAGTTGGCGCGGGGTCGGACGGGATAATCCGAGCATGAAACTGGGGCAGGACCGTGCTTCGCGGGCGAGGTGTGCTGCAGCCTGCACCGCGGCCTTTTCATCGCTGGCCGTGTCGGGATGCTCGCCTGCCCTCAATTGGCGCGAGGTCAGGCTCGAGGGGCCGGGCCTGGTGGCGATGTTCCCCTGCCGGCCCGTCGCGCAGACGCGCGAAGTGGTGCTGGCAGGCCTTGCGCTCTCGCCCCGACTGGACGCGTGCGAGTCCGATGGTGGGACCTATGCCGTGATGGCGGTGGACGTGCATGATCCGGCCGAGGTGGGCGCCGTGCTGAACTCCTTGCGTGACTCCAGTCTCGCCAAGCTCGGGTCGCCGCAGGGTGCATCCGCCGCCAGCGACGCCTGGCAGGTGGCCGGCATGACGCCGCAGCCTGCCGCGGGTCGGTGGACATTGACGCATGTACCAGCCGGGCGGCCGCCGGTGAGGATGGATACGGCCGTCTTTGCGCGTGGCACATGGGTGGTGCAGGCCAGCGTGATCGGCTCGGCGACGGCCACTGGTCGAGAAAGCGAGCCCTTCTTCGAGGGGCTGCGATTTGTCCGCTGACCGGCATCGCCAATAATCCGCCCATGGCTGGCCTGGTGATCGTTGCCCATGCGCCCTTGGCGACCGCGTTGCAGGCGGTTGCCGCGCATGTGTTTCCCGATCGGGTTGCGGGGCTGGTCGCGGTGGATGTGCTGCCCCAGTGGTCGGCCGAGCAGGCCGAGACGGCACTGCGAACGGCGGTGGAACAGGCGGCGGGCACGGCAAGGGAGATCCTGATCCTGGCCGATGTGTTCGGCGCCACGCCGAGCAACGCGGCGCAGCGCGTGGCGGACGGGACGCGGTGGCGGCTCGTCTGCGGTGTCAACGTCCCCATGCTGTGGCGGGCACTTTGCTATGCCGAACGTCCGCTGGATGAACTGGTCGAGCGAGCGCTCTCCGGCGCGACTCAGGGAGTGATGCCGGCGTCTGTCCAGAAACCGCAGGACCAGCCACTACACTGCGTGCCGAATGATCCGTCGCACAGTCACCATCAGCAATAAGCTGGGCCTGCACGCCCGCGCATCGGCCAAGCTGACCAAGCTGGCGGGGGGCTTTCAGTCCGAGGTGTTCATGAGCCGCAGCGGGCGCCGCGTCAATGCCAAAAGCATCATGGGTGTGATGATGCTGGCGGCTGGCCTGGGCGCCGAAGTCGAGATCGAGATCGAAGGTGCCGACGAGCAGGCAGCGATGGATGCCATCGTCGCACTGATCGACGACAAGTTCGGCGAAGGTCAGTAGAGCGTCCCGGTCCTCCTGGCGGCGACGACCCTGGCGCCTCACTCCCCGAGGAAGTGCTTGCGATAGCGCGCAGGCAGGTCGGCCAGGCGCAACAGCATCGGCAGGTCGGCGGTGTTGAAGTCCGGATCCCATGCCGGCGCCCCGAGCACCTTGGCTCCGCAGCGCAGATAACCCTTGACCAGCGCCGGCGGCTCGACTGCAAGCGCCTGCTCCAGTTCTTCCACGGGCAGGGCCAGCCGCGGCCGCACCTGGTACTCGACGCCGGCCAGATGCGTCTGGCGAAGACGTGCCCACAGACTGGCGGCGGCATGGCCGCCATCGCGCATGCCGATGCTGGCGCAGCCGACCATGGTGTCCAGCCGGTTGCTGTTCATGAAGGCGGCGAGCGCGGCCCACAACGCCATGATGACGCCGCCCGAGCGGTGCTCCGGATGAACGCAGGAGCGGCCCAGCTCCGCCATCCGCTCGCGCAACGGGCGCAGGCGTGTCAGGTCGAACTCGGTATCGCTGTAGTAGCCGCCCGCTCTACGCGCAGCAGAAGGGGTGAGCACACGGTAGGTGCCGATCACTTGAGCGGGCGCGTCTCCACGACACGGGACGCGCACGAGCAGGTGCTCGCAGAAGTCGTCGAACAGGTCTGCGTCATGTCCCGGCGGCGTGCCGGCAGGGACGTTCAGACGGGCTCCCATTTCGTCGACGAAGACCTCGTGGCGCAGGCGCTGCGCTGCACGGACGTCGTCCGCATGGCGCGCCCAGACGACTTCGAACTCGGGGCTGGCGTCGGCTTGGCGCAGCGGCAACTCGGGTGCGGCGACGGGCGGACGCGCCTGGGTCCTGGCCGACTGGATGCGACTGCGTGGCGACAGCAACCCGAAACCCAGACGAAAGTCCAGCAGGCTGGTCAAGGGCAGGGTGGGACTGGGCAGTTCCTTCATGACAGCGTCTTCCTTTGGCATCTTCGGCACCGATGCTGGCCCTGCGCCGTGACCCGCGCATGACCGCGCGGTGACGCTGGCGTGACAGGACTCCTATGCCCACTACGAGGCCCTCGTAGCGGCTGCTAAAGTGAGCCCATGAGCATCCAGGTCTTCGGTCAGCCGGTGTCTCGTGGCGTGGCGATAGGCCGCGCCGTGCTGGTGGCTTCCAGTCGAGTCGACGTGGCGCACTACTTCATCGATCCCGAGCAGATCGAGACAGAAGTGGCCCGCCTTCGGGACGCCCGCAACGAGGTGGCGGCCGAACTGGTGGCACTCAAGAGCGAGGTGCCCGAGGAGGCCCACGCGGAACTCGTCGCCTTGCTCGACGTGCACCTCATGCTTCTGCACGACGAGCTCCTTTCAGACGCGACGAAGCAGTGGATCGTCGAGCGCCACTACAACGCCGAATGGGCGATGTCGGCGCAGCTGGAGGTCATCGCGCGCCAGTTCGACGAGATGGAGGACGACTACCTTCGCGAGCGCAAGGCCGATCTGGAGCAGGTGGTCGAGCGGCTGTTGAAGGCGCTGTCTCGGCAGGCCGGGACCGGAGCCGCGGCGAGTTCGAGTGCGGCAAGGGATTTCGCCGGCGAGGATCCGCTCATCCTGGTTGCGAGCGACATCGCGCCCGCCGACATGCTGCAGTTCAAGCGAAGCGTCTTCACGGGCTTCATCACGGATGTCGGCGGAAGGACGTCGCACACGGCGATCGTCGCCCGGAGCATGGACATTCCAGCAGTCGTCGGGGCACGTGAAGCCAGCCGCATCGTCCGCCAGGACGATTGGGTCATCATCGATGGCGATGCCGGCCTCGTGATCGTGAACCCGTCGCCCATCGTGCTCGAGGAGTATCGGTTCCGGCAGCGCCAGATTGAACTGGAACGCGCCAAGCTCAACCGGCTGCGGCACACGCCCTCGGTCACGCTCGATGGCCAGGTGGTGGAACTGTTGGCCAACATCGAGCTGCCGTCGGACGCGACGCCTGCGATCGAAGCAGGCGCGGTCGGAGTGGGCCTTTTCCGCAGCGAGTTCCTCTTCATGAATCGCGAAGGCCAGCTGCCCAACGAGGATGAGCAGTTCGAGGCTTATCGCACCGTGGTGCAGGCGATGGGCGGACTTCCGGTGACCATTCGCACCGTGGATATCGGGGCGGACAAGCCGCTGGACCGCATGTCGGCCCATGAGTTGAGGCATGAGCATTCACTCAATCCGGCCCTGGGTCTGCGAGCCATCCGCTGGAGCCTGGCTGAGCCGGAGATGTTCGGCGAGCAACTGCGCGCGATCCTGCGTGCCAGCGCCTTCGGCAAGGTGCGCATCCTGATCCCCATGGTGGCCCACGTCGGCGAGGCCAGGCAGGTCGCCCAGGCCGTCGAGCGCGCCAAGGCGCAGCTGGACGCCACCGGCCATCCCTACTCTGCCGTTGAGCTCGGAGCCATGATCGAAGTGCCGGCCGCGGCCCTGATGATGCCGACGCTCGTGCGCCACTTCGACTTCGTCTCGATCGGCACCAACGATCTCATTCAATACACGCTCGCCATCGACAGGGCAGACGAGTCCGTGGCGCACCTCTACGACCCGTGGCATCCAGCCGTGCTGCAGTTGGTCGAGCGAACGATCGCCTGCGCCAACGAGGCGGGCAAGGGGGTCAGTGTGTGCGGGGAAATGGCGGGTGATCCAGCTTTCACGGAGCTGTTGCTCGCGATGGGGCTGCGAAGCTTCTCCATGCACCCCGCACAAGTGGCGTCGATCAAGCAGCGCGTCTTGCGCGCGGACGTCCGCACGCTCCAAGCGCAGCTGGGCGCGGTCCTGGCAGCAGAGTCGCCGCTGGAAGCGTCGATGGCGTTGATGAAGATGCGTCCCCATTGACGCAAAGTTCCGAAGCACTTGCGCTGCGGCCGAAAACGCTGCTATAGTCGTGGGCTCGGTTGCAGGGTGCTTTCGAAGTTTCTAACGAAACCAAGGCGCACCCGGGATTTCCAAAGAAATCCCGCGCAAACGGAAGAAGGTGATGTCAGGTAGATAACCAAGCGCTTGACAAGGTTTTTAAATCGAACCATAATCCACCTTCTTTGCTGATCACTGATCGGCGACGTCGAAAAGCAAAGCTTACGACGCAGCTCTTTAACAAGTAACAGCCGATAAGCGTGGGTGTTTGAAGGCGAGTGCTTGCTTGAGAAATCAAGCGAGTCGCAAGACTTTAAATGCTCATGGAAGTGAAGTTCACTTCAATTCTTTGAGCGAAATTCAAGATCGAACTGAAGAGTTTGATCCTGGCTCAGATTGAACGCTGGCGGCATGCCTTACACATGCAAGTCGAACGGTAACGCGGGGCAACCTGGCGACGAGTGGCGAACGGGTGAGTAATGCATCGGAACGTGCCCAGTAGTGGGGGATAGCCCGGCGAAAGCCGGATTAATACCGCATACGACCTGAGGGTGAAAGCGGGGGATCGCAAGACCTCGCGCTATTGGAGCGGCCGATGTCAGATTAGGTAGTTGGTGGGGTAAAGGCCTACCAAGCCTACGATCTGTAGCTGGTCTGAGAGGACGACCAGCCACACTGGGACTGAGACACGGCCCAGACTCCTACGGGAGGCAGCAGTGGGGAATTTTGGACAATGGGCGCAAGCCTGATCCAGCCATGCCGCGTGCGGGAAGAAGGCCTTCGGGTTGTAAACCGCTTTTGTCAGGGAAGAAATCCTTTGGGCTAATACCCCGGGGGGATGACGGTACCTGAAGAATAAGCACCGGCTAACTACGTGCCAGCAGCCGCGGTAATACGTAGGGTGCAAGCGTTAATCGGAATTACTGGGCGTAAAGCGTGCGCAGGCGGTTTTGTAAGACAGAGGTGAAATCCCCGGGCTCAACCTGGGAACTGCCTTTGTGACTGCAAGGCTTGAGTGCGGCAGAGGGGGATGGAATTCCGCGTGTAGCAGTGAAATGCGTAGATATGCGGAGGAACACCGATGGCGAAGGCAATCCCCTGGGCCTGCACTGACGCTCATGCACGAAAGCGTGGGGAGCAAACAGGATTAGATACCCTGGTAGTCCACGCCCTAAACGATGTCAACTGGTTGTTGGGAAGGTTCCTTCTCAGTAACGTAGCTAACGCGTGAAGTTGACCGCCTGGGGAGTACGGCCGCAAGGTTGAAACTCAAAGGAATTGACGGGGACCCGCACAAGCGGTGGATGATGTGGTTTAATTCGATGCAACGCGAAAAACCTTACCTACCCTTGACATGCCTGGAATCCTGCAGAGATGTGGGAGTGCTCGAAAGAGAACCAGGACACAGGTGCTGCATGGCCGTCGTCAGCTCGTGTCGTGAGATGTTGGGTTAAGTCCCGCAACGAGCGCAACCCTTGTCATTAGTTGCTACGAAAGGGCACTCTAATGAGACTGCCGGTGACAAACCGGAGGAAGGTGGGGATGACGTCAGGTCCTCATGGCCCTTATGGGTAGGGCTACACACGTCATACAATGGCCGGTACAGAGGGCTGCCAACCCGCGAGGGGGAGCCAATCCCAGAAAACCGGTCGTAGTCCGGATCGCAGTCTGCAACTCGACTGCGTGAAGTCGGAATCGCTAGTAATCGCGGATCAGCTTGCCGCGGTGAATACGTTCCCGGGTCTTGTACACACCGCCCGTCACACCATGGGAGCGGGTTCTGCCAGAAGTAGTTAGCCTAACCGCAAGGAGGGCGATTACCACGGCAGGGTTCGTGACTGGGGTGAAGTCGTAACAAGGTAGCCGTATCGGAAGGTGCGGCTGGATCACCTCCTTTCTGGAAATACCGAAGCGCGACTTTGATGTTGTTCGCAAGAGCAGTGCAAAGCGTAGCCAAGGTCAAAACAGAAGCACTCAAATTCTTGCACCCACACTTATCGGCTGTGAACACAACAGTGAGTGAGAGAGCGTGAGCCTGGTGAGCGTCAAGATGGCCTTGGTTGTTGTCTAGCAAGCCGGCTGACGTGGAAAGACACCGGGCTCGCGTTCGTTAGAGATGCGTGGGTCTGTAGCTCAGTCGGTTAGAGCACCGTCTTGATAAGGCGGGGGTCGTTGGTTCGAATCCAACCAGACCCACCACACGGTTGTCACATCGTGGGGGATTAGCTCAGCTGGGAGAGCACCTGCTTTGCAAGCAGGGGGTCGTCGGTTCGATCCCGTCATCCTCCACCAACCTTCACTCACACGCTTCGCAAGCAAACCCAAACATCTGGTCCAGGTGCTTGGGTTTGCTGACGAAAGTTGGCTGTTGTTCTTTAACAATTCATAGAGTCGAATCTAGTTGTCGACGGAAAGCATCTCGGGGGTAAAGGCCTGAAGTGCACCGTGCCGTCGACGACATATGATTGCGTCACCAGACTTCAACTTGCACAGCAAGATTGAAGAACGGCATAACGCGAATACTCACAATATCGATCGCTCTAGCGTGGGCGATGGATACCAGTCCTTGACCGACGTTCTAAAGCATTGGACGTCAAAGTTATAGGGTCAAGTGACTAAGTGCATGTGGTGGATGCCTTGGCGATTACAGGCGACGAAGGACGTGATAGCCTGCGATAAGCTTCGGGGAGCTGGCAAATTAGCTTTGATCCGGAGATTTCCGAATGGGGAAACCCACCCTTTTAGGGTATCGCATGATGAATACATAGTCATGCGAGGCGAACCGGGTGAACTGAAACATCTCAGTAGCTCGAGGAAAAGACATCAACCGAGATTCCGAAAGTAGTGGCGAGCGAAATCGGAACAGCCTGCACGTTTTAGCAGTTGGTTTATCAGAACGGTCTGGAAAGTCCGGCCATAGCGGGTGATAGCCCCGTATGAAAAAAGCCGATTGTGGAACTAGGCGTGCGACAAGTAGGGCGGGACACGTGAAATCCTGTCTGAAGATGGGGGGACCATCCTCCAAGGCTAAATACTCGTAATCGACCGATAGTGAACTAGTACCGTGAGGGAAAGGCGAAAAGAACCCCGGGAGGGGAGTGAAATAGATCCTGAAACCGCATGCATACAAAAAGTCGGAGCCCGCAAGGGTGACGGCGTACCTTTTGTATAATGGGTCAGCGACTTACATTCAGTGGCAAGCTTAACCGAATAGGGTAGGCGAAGGGAAACCGAGTCCGAATAGGGCGTCTTAGTCGCTGGGTGTAGACCCGAAACCAGGTGATCTATCCATGGCCAGGATGAAGGTGCGGTAACACGCACTGGAGGTCCGAACCGACTAGTGTTGCAAAACTAGCGGATGAGCTGTGGATAGGGGTGAAAGGCTAAACAAACCTGGAGATAGCTGGTTCTCTCCGAAAACTATTTAGGTAGTGCCTCAAGTATTACCATCGGGGGTAGAGCACTGTTATGGCTAGGGGGTCATGGCGACTTACCAAACCATTGCAAACTCCGAATACCGATGAGTACAGCTTGGGAGACAGAGCACCGGGTGCTAACGTCCGGACTCAAGAGGGAAACAACCCAGACCGCCAGCTAAGGTCCCCAAAATTGGCTAAGTGGGAAACGAAGTGGGAAGGCTAAAACAGTCAGGATGTTGGCTTAGAAGCAGCCACCATTTAAAGAAAGCGTAATAGCTCACTGATCGAGTCGTCCTGCGCGGAAGATGTAACGGGGCTAAGCCAGTTACCGAAGCTGCGGATTTGCTAGCAATAGCAAGTGGTAGGAGAGCGTTCTGTACGCCTGTGAAGGTGGATCGTGAGGTCTGCTGGAGGTATCAGAAGTGCGAATGCTGACATGAGTAGCGTTAAAGGGGGTGAAAAGCCCCCTCGCCGTAAGCGCAAGGTTTCCTACGCAACGTTCATCGGCGTAGGGTGAGTCGGCCCCTAAGGCGAGGCAGAGATGCGTAGCTGATGGGAAACAGGTCAATATTCCTGTACCGATCTATAGTGCGATGTGGGGACGGAGAAGGTTAGCTCAGCCGGGTGTTGGATGTCCCGGTTCAAGCATGTAGGCGTGCCCTCTAGGCAAATCCGGAGGGCTTAGCTGAGGTGTGATAACGAGGAGGCTTGCCTCCGAAGTGAGTGATACCCTGCTTCCAGGAAAAGCCACTAAGCTTCAGCTATAGACGACCGTACCGCAAACCGACACTGGTGCGCGTGATGAGTATTCTCAGGCGCTTGAGAGAACTCTGGAGAAGGAACTCGGCAAATTGACACCGTAACTTCGGAAGAAGGTGTACCCCTAGTAGGTGAAGTTGTACAAACGGAGCCCAATGGGGTCGCAGAGAATCGGTGGCTGCGACTGTTTATTAAAAACACAGCACTCTGCAAAGACGAAAGTCGACGTATAGGGTGTGACGCCTGCCCGGTGCTGGAAGATTAAATGATGGGGTGCAAGCTCTTGATTGAAGTCCCAGTAAACGGCGGCCGTAACTATAACGGTCCTAAGGTAGCGAAATTCCTTGTCGGGTAAGTTCCGACCTGCACGAATGGCGTAACGATGGCCACACTGTCTCCTCCAGAGACTCAGCGAAGTTGAAATGTTTGTGATGATGCAATCTCCCCGCGGAAAGACGGAAAGACCCCATGAACCTTTACTGTAGCTTTACATTGGACTTTGAACAGATCTGTGTAGGATAGGTGGGAGGCTTTGAAGTGGTGCCGCTAGGTGCCATGGAGCCAACGTTGAAATACCACCCTGGTGTGTTTGAGGTTCTAACCTTGTCCCGTTATCCGGGATGGGGACAGTGTATGGTGGGCAGTTTGACTGGGGCGGTCTCCTCCCAAAGTGTAACGGAGGAGTTCGAAGGTACGCTAGCCACGGTCGGAAATCGTGGTGATAGTGCATTGGCATAAGCGTGCTTGACTGCGAGACTGACAAGTCGAGCAGGTACGAAAGTAGGACAAAGTGATCCGGTGGTTCTGTATGGAAGGGCCATCGCTCAACGGATAAAAGGTACTCTGGGGATAACAGGCTGATACCGCCCAAGAGTTCATATCGACGGCGGTGTTTGGCACCTCGATGTCGGCTCATCTCATCCTGGGGCTGTAGCCGGTCCCAAGGGTATGGCTGTTCGCCATTTAAAGAGGTACGTGAGCTGGGTTTAAAACGTCGTGAGACAGTTTGGTCCCTATCTTCCGTGGGCGCTGCAAGATTGAGAGAGCCTGCTCCTAGTACGAGAGGACCGGAGTGGACGCACCTCTGGTGTATCGGTTGTCACGCCAGTGGCATCGCCGAGTAGCTAAGTGCGGAAGAGATAACCGCTGAAAGCATCTAAGCGGGAAACTCGTCTCAAGATGAGTCTTGCCGGGGCCTTGAGCCCCCTGAAGAGTCGTTCGAGACCAGGACGTTGATAGGCTGGGTGTGGAAGCGCAGTAATGCGTTAAGCTAACCAGTACTAATTGCTCGTGAGGCTTGACCCTATAACTTTGATGTAGAATCTACGTCAGAGCAGACTGGGTGAGAATTTATAGTTATGCCGAAAATCTCGGTGTACGCAATCATCTGATTCGACTCTATTGAATTGGCTTGGCAGTCCACTCGACTGCCAGGCAACAAGTTAAGCCTGATGACCATAGCGAGGTGGTCCCACTCCTTCCCATCCCGAACAGGACAGTGAAACGCCTCTGCGCCGATGATAGTGCGGATTCCCGTGTGAAAGTAGGACATCGTCAGGCTAATATCCGAGGAAAACGCCCGGTGTAAGCCGGGCGTTTTTATCTCTGAAGGATGAGATTGTGTTATGATCTCATCCTTCAGCGATAAGCTGGATAGATCGAAAGATCACTGCTCTTTAACAAGTAACAGCCGATAAGCGTGGGTGTTTGAAGGCGAGTGCTTGCTTGAGAAATCAAGCGAGTCGCAAGACTTTAAATGCTCATGGAAGTGAAGTTCACTTCAATTCTTTGAGCGAAATTCAAGATCGAACTGAAGAGTTTGATCCTGGCTCAGATTGAACGCTGGCGGCATGCCTTACACATGCAAGTCGAACGGTAACGCGGGGCAACCTGGCGACGAGTGGCGAACGGGTGAGTAATGCATCGGAACGTGCCCAGTAGTGGGGGATAGCCCGGCGAAAGCCGGATTAATACCGCATACGACCTGAGGGTGAAAGCGGGGGATCGCAAGACCTCGCGCTATTGGAGCGGCCGATGTCAGATTAGGTAGTTGGTGGGGTAAAGGCCTACCAAGCCTACGATCTGTAGCTGGTCTGAGAGGACGACCAGCCACACTGGGACTGAGACACGGCCCAGACTCCTACGGGAGGCAGCAGTGGGGAATTTTGGACAATGGGCGCAAGCCTGATCCAGCCATGCCGCGTGCGGGAAGAAGGCCTTCGGGTTGTAAACCGCTTTTGTCAGGGAAGAAATCCTTTGGGCTAATACCCCGGGGGGATGACGGTACCTGAAGAATAAGCACCGGCTAACTACGTGCCAGCAGCCGCGGTAATACGTAGGGTGCAAGCGTTAATCGGAATTACTGGGCGTAAAGCGTGCGCAGGCGGTTTTGTAAGACAGAGGTGAAATCCCCGGGCTCAACCTGGGAACTGCCTTTGTGACTGCAAGGCTTGAGTGCGGCAGAGGGGGATGGAATTCCGCGTGTAGCAGTGAAATGCGTAGATATGCGGAGGAACACCGATGGCGAAGGCAATCCCCTGGGCCTGCACTGACGCTCATGCACGAAAGCGTGGGGAGCAAACAGGATTAGATACCCTGGTAGTCCACGCCCTAAACGATGTCAACTGGTTGTTGGGAAGGTTCCTTCTCAGTAACGTAGCTAACGCGTGAAGTTGACCGCCTGGGGAGTACGGCCGCAAGGTTGAAACTCAAAGGAATTGACGGGGACCCGCACAAGCGGTGGATGATGTGGTTTAATTCGATGCAACGCGAAAAACCTTACCTACCCTTGACATGCCTGGAATCCTGCAGAGATGTGGGAGTGCTCGAAAGAGAACCAGGACACAGGTGCTGCATGGCCGTCGTCAGCTCGTGTCGTGAGATGTTGGGTTAAGTCCCGCAACGAGCGCAACCCTTGTCATTAGTTGCTACGAAAGGGCACTCTAATGAGACTGCCGGTGACAAACCGGAGGAAGGTGGGGATGACGTCAGGTCCTCATGGCCCTTATGGGTAGGGCTACACACGTCATACAATGGCCGGTACAGAGGGCTGCCAACCCGCGAGGGGGAGCCAATCCCAGAAAACCGGTCGTAGTCCGGATCGCAGTCTGCAACTCGACTGCGTGAAGTCGGAATCGCTAGTAATCGCGGATCAGCTTGCCGCGGTGAATACGTTCCCGGGTCTTGTACACACCGCCCGTCACACCATGGGAGCGGGTTCTGCCAGAAGTAGTTAGCCTAACCGCAAGGAGGGCGATTACCACGGCAGGGTTCGTGACTGGGGTGAAGTCGTAACAAGGTAGCCGTATCGGAAGGTGCGGCTGGATCACCTCCTTTCTGGAAATACCGAAGCGCGACTTTGATGTTGTTCGCAAGAGCAGTGCAAAGCGTAGCCAAGGTCAAAACAGAAGCACTCAAATTCTTGCACCCACACTTATCGGCTGTGAACACAACAGTGAGTGAGAGAGCGTGAGCCTGGTGAGCGTCAAGATGGCCTTGGTTGTTGTCTAGCAAGCCGGCTGACGTGGAAAGACACCGGGCTCGCGTTCGTTAGAGATGCGTGGGTCTGTAGCTCAGTCGGTTAGAGCACCGTCTTGATAAGGCGGGGGTCGTTGGTTCGAATCCAACCAGACCCACCACACGGTTGTCACATCGTGGGGGATTAGCTCAGCTGGGAGAGCACCTGCTTTGCAAGCAGGGGGTCGTCGGTTCGATCCCGTCATCCTCCACCAACCTTCACTCACACGCTTCGCAAGCAAACCCAAACATCTGGTCCAGGTGCTTGGGTTTGCTGACGAAAGTTGGCTGTTGTTCTTTAACAATTCATAGAGTCGAATCTAGTTGTCGACGGAAAGCATCTCGGGGGTAAAGGCCTGAAGTGCACCGTGCCGTCGACGACATATGATTGCGTCACCAGACTTCAACTTGCACAGCAAGATTGAAGAACGGCATAACGCGAATACTCACAATATCGATCGCTCTAGCGTGGGCGATGGATACCAGTCCTTGACCGACGTTCTAAAGCATTGGACGTCAAAGTTATAGGGTCAAGTGACTAAGTGCATGTGGTGGATGCCTTGGCGATTACAGGCGACGAAGGACGTGATAGCCTGCGATAAGCTTCGGGGAGCTGGCAAATTAGCTTTGATCCGGAGATTTCCGAATGGGGAAACCCACCCTTTTAGGGTATCGCATGATGAATACATAGTCATGCGAGGCGAACCGGGTGAACTGAAACATCTCAGTAGCTCGAGGAAAAGACATCAACCGAGATTCCGAAAGTAGTGGCGAGCGAAATCGGAACAGCCTGCACGTTTTAGCAGTTGGTTTATCAGAACGGTCTGGAAAGTCCGGCCATAGCGGGTGATAGCCCCGTATGAAAAAAGCCGATTGTGGAACTAGGCGTGCGACAAGTAGGGCGGGACACGTGAAATCCTGTCTGAAGATGGGGGGACCATCCTCCAAGGCTAAATACTCGTAATCGACCGATAGTGAACTAGTACCGTGAGGGAAAGGCGAAAAGAACCCCGGGAGGGGAGTGAAATAGATCCTGAAACCGCATGCATACAAAAAGTCGGAGCCCGCAAGGGTGACGGCGTACCTTTTGTATAATGGGTCAGCGACTTACATTCAGTGGCAAGCTTAACCGAATAGGGTAGGCGAAGGGAAACCGAGTCCGAATAGGGCGTCTTAGTCGCTGGGTGTAGACCCGAAACCAGGTGATCTATCCATGGCCAGGATGAAGGTGCGGTAACACGCACTGGAGGTCCGAACCGACTAGTGTTGCAAAACTAGCGGATGAGCTGTGGATAGGGGTGAAAGGCTAAACAAACCTGGAGATAGCTGGTTCTCTCCGAAAACTATTTAGGTAGTGCCTCAAGTATTACCATCGGGGGTAGAGCACTGTTATGGCTAGGGGGTCATGGCGACTTACCAAACCATTGCAAACTCCGAATACCGATGAGTACAGCTTGGGAGACAGAGCACCGGGTGCTAACGTCCGGACTCAAGAGGGAAACAACCCAGACCGCCAGCTAAGGTCCCCAAAATTGGCTAAGTGGGAAACGAAGTGGGAAGGCTAAAACAGTCAGGATGTTGGCTTAGAAGCAGCCACCATTTAAAGAAAGCGTAATAGCTCACTGATCGAGTCGTCCTGCGCGGAAGATGTAACGGGGCTAAGCCAGTTACCGAAGCTGCGGATTTGCTAGCAATAGCAAGTGGTAGGAGAGCGTTCTGTACGCCTGTGAAGGTGGATCGTGAGGTCTGCTGGAGGTATCAGAAGTGCGAATGCTGACATGAGTAGCGTTAAAGGGGGTGAAAAGCCCCCTCGCCGTAAGCGCAAGGTTTCCTACGCAACGTTCATCGGCGTAGGGTGAGTCGGCCCCTAAGGCGAGGCAGAGATGCGTAGCTGATGGGAAACAGGTCAATATTCCTGTACCGATCTATAGTGCGATGTGGGGACGGAGAAGGTTAGCTCAGCCGGGTGTTGGATGTCCCGGTTCAAGCATGTAGGCGTGCCCTCTAGGCAAATCCGGAGGGCTTAGCTGAGGTGTGATAACGAGGAGGCTTGCCTCCGAAGTGAGTGATACCCTGCTTCCAGGAAAAGCCACTAAGCTTCAGCTATAGACGACCGTACCGCAAACCGACACTGGTGCGCGTGATGAGTATTCTCAGGCGCTTGAGAGAACTCTGGAGAAGGAACTCGGCAAATTGACACCGTAACTTCGGAAGAAGGTGTACCCCTAGTAGGTGAAGTTGTACAAACGGAGCCCAATGGGGTCGCAGAGAATCGGTGGCTGCGACTGTTTATTAAAAACACAGCACTCTGCAAAGACGAAAGTCGACGTATAGGGTGTGACGCCTGCCCGGTGCTGGAAGATTAAATGATGGGGTGCAAGCTCTTGATTGAAGTCCCAGTAAACGGCGGCCGTAACTATAACGGTCCTAAGGTAGCGAAATTCCTTGTCGGGTAAGTTCCGACCTGCACGAATGGCGTAACGATGGCCACACTGTCTCCTCCAGAGACTCAGCGAAGTTGAAATGTTTGTGATGATGCAATCTCCCCGCGGAAAGACGGAAAGACCCCATGAACCTTTACTGTAGCTTTACATTGGACTTTGAACAGATCTGTGTAGGATAGGTGGGAGGCTTTGAAGTGGTGCCGCTAGGTGCCATGGAGCCAACGTTGAAATACCACCCTGGTGTGTTTGAGGTTCTAACCTTGTCCCGTTATCCGGGATGGGGACAGTGTATGGTGGGCAGTTTGACTGGGGCGGTCTCCTCCCAAAGTGTAACGGAGGAGTTCGAAGGTACGCTAGCCACGGTCGGAAATCGTGGTGATAGTGCATTGGCATAAGCGTGCTTGACTGCGAGACTGACAAGTCGAGCAGGTACGAAAGTAGGACAAAGTGATCCGGTGGTTCTGTATGGAAGGGCCATCGCTCAACGGATAAAAGGTACTCTGGGGATAACAGGCTGATACCGCCCAAGAGTTCATATCGACGGCGGTGTTTGGCACCTCGATGTCGGCTCATCTCATCCTGGGGCTGTAGCCGGTCCCAAGGGTATGGCTGTTCGCCATTTAAAGAGGTACGTGAGCTGGGTTTAAAACGTCGTGAGACAGTTTGGTCCCTATCTTCCGTGGGCGCTGCAAGATTGAGAGAGCCTGCTCCTAGTACGAGAGGACCGGAGTGGACGCACCTCTGGTGTATCGGTTGTCACGCCAGTGGCATCGCCGAGTAGCTAAGTGCGGAAGAGATAACCGCTGAAAGCATCTAAGCGGGAAACTCGTCTCAAGATGAGTCTTGCCGGGGCCTTGAGCCCCCTGAAGAGTCGTTCGAGACCAGGACGTTGATAGGCTGGGTGTGGAAGCGCAGTAATGCGTTAAGCTAACCAGTACTAATTGCTCGTGAGGCTTGACCCTATAACTTTGATGTAGAATCTACGTCAGAGCAGACTGGGTGAGAATTTATAGTTATGCCGAAAATCTCGGTGTACGCAATCATCTGATTCGACTCTATTGAATTGGCTTGGCAGTCCACTCGACTGCCAGGCAACAAGTTAAGCCTGATGACCATAGCGAGGTGGTCCCACTCCTTCCCATCCCGAACAGGACAGTGAAACGCCTCTGCGCCGATGATAGTGCGGATTCCCGTGTGAAAGTAGGACATCGTCAGGCTAATATCAAAAGCCCGAATGCTTGATAGCGTTCGGGCTTTTTTCTTTTTGGGCTGCGAGACGGGAGCTGACCGGATCAGGGGCGCGGATTCAAGCAGCACCCTTGCGGTCCTCGAGAATATTGCAGGTTTCTTGTACCGCCTGATTGGGGCGACCAGGTAGGCTGGCGAGTTGGAGCGGGATCACGACAGTTGCCTTCGCCATGGCGCTGAGCTCTTCCAATGCGCCGCGAACTGATTTCGCGGATGCGTTTGCTGCCTGAAGCCAACGACCTCGGTGCAGTTGTTCGACCCTGGTTCCATTTTCAAACTGGTCGTAAGCCGAAGCCAATATGAGCTGTGGCGCCCGGGCGACAAAGGCCTGCGCGATGCTGCCGATGCCACCATGGTGAATAAAGGCGGACGCGGCAGGCAGGATCAGCCTCAGCGGGGCGTTGGCGGTCCACAGAGTGTTGGCCTCCGGAGTGGCGCCTTGAGGACCAAATCGTGATAGCACCAACGCGCGCAGATCCAGCTCGCGACAGGCCGCCAGGATGGGCCCGGTGACTGACTCAGCTCGTCGATCCGCTGACCCAGGGTAGACCACGGCAAAGCGGGTCGGTTTGTCGAGGAACGAGACCACGTCCTCGCCGAGTCCGAGAGTCTGGGTTGGTTCGAAGACTGGAAAACCCGTCTGGCGTACGCCTCGCCTCGCCCACTCGAGCGGCACCGAGGCGAACCAGGGCGGAAACAGCGCCACTCCCCCATCCGGTGAATGCAGAGCTTCGCCGAAAAGCGAGCCACTGAACGGGGGCAGCGCCAAACGATGGGTCCACTGGCGCATGGCGGGCTGCGCCATCGGCTCGAGCTTCCATCGATCCAGGGCTTTCCACAGTCCACTTCGCACGCCGCGCGGCACGAAGCTGGGGACCCGCCAAGACCCCATGAACATCGGATCGGAAGTGCTGCGCAGTCCCATGGGGGCCGTGTAGCCCGAAAGAAGTCGAACGCGACCGGGCCAGAGCTCTCGCGCCAGGCGTGCCCCGGCCGCAAGGGGAGAGGCGAGCACTGTCAATGACCCGCTCGCAGAAAGCAGGTCGATCGCGTGAAGGGTAGGACCTATGGCTGGCACGGCGAGATGGCGCCAAAGCACGCCGAACCCGTGCAGCGGATGCCAGAGCAAAGGGTGCCGCAGAGTGCGCTCATGCTCGTCCTGCGTTGCGACCGGGAAGAAATCGACCCCCTCCGCCCGTACCTCCGATTCGTATGGCGCCTGGGTCAGGAGGTGCACTTCATGTCCGCGTTCCACCAGTGCGCGGGCGATCGCAAGGAACGGGTGGAGGTCGCCTGCGCTGCCCAGCGTGACGATGGCGAACTTCATCGCTTCGGTCCACCGAAACACTGAAAGTCTCGGAACCCGGTGACGCTGCTTAGATTGGCAAACCGGTCGGCCAGGCGGATCGGCCCTGCCGTCACGCTGAAATAGTCGTAGGCCGCCGGCACCTCAGTGGCCATGAGGTACTGGAAGTGGCAGCGGTACTTGTCGCGCCGTATCGAGCGATAGCGAGCCGACGAGAAACTCTGTGCAAATCGAGGGGACAGACGCTTGGGCCCGCCCGGCGGGAGTGATCCCGAGCCTTGCAGTCCGTCGAGGCACACTTCGGTCGGATCCATCAAGGCGAAACAGCACCCGTCCGGCGGTGCCGTGAAGTCAAGCCAGGTCAGCCGCTGCTCTTGCCGCAGCCGCGCCAATTCACCTCTAAAGCGCATCGCCTCCGGCTGATAGCTCAGCACCGGAATGCAGTGGCCAAGGGTAAGCAGTGCCACACAGGCGTTCTGCTCGAGTAGCCGGGGCTCCCGTGCCAAGGCACGCGCCATCACGCTGACCGCCAGCATGGCGCCGGAGCTGTGCCCGACCACCAGGACTTCATCGACCTCCGGCAAGCGCGCCAGTTCGATGAGGCGGGACGCGAAATCGTCCAGGCGCTGCTCCAGAGCGGGCAGGTGACCTCGGGCCTGCTCGAGGATGACGCTCGCGCTCCTCATCAGCCAAGCCATCTGCACCTTGGCCTGCGCGCGGCGCGCCAGCGCCCACAGCAGCGTGACCAACGTCGCGGCCCCACCGACTGCCAGAGCAGGATGCGAGGCGCGCCAAACCCAGCCGGCCAGCCCGCCGATGCCCAGCAGGCCGACCGTCACGGCCAGGATCACGGCCGCTGGGGCGGCAAGCGCCACGAAGGCTGGCCAGCTGGTCTGCAAGATGCGCCACAGCGAACCATTGGCCAGCATGCGGGCTGTAGCCGCCAATGTCAGCGCCAGCAAGCGCCCCTGGCCGCGCGGCCAATGCTGCCGCACGATGTCATCCCAACGAAGGAATTCGTAGCGTGTCTCCACGGCCATTGCGCCATCGGGCGAATGCCAGTGCACGTCCCAGGCAGCATTCGAGCCAGACCGTTGCCTCGCACCGACGTCGATTCGCACCCCGTTCACGCTCGCTTGAACGGCGGCCTGCTCCACATAGAGCGAGTGATAGTGCCCGGGCCCCTGGGGATCGAAGCCGCTCACGTACAGCACGTGGCGTCTGCGGACCGGCTGCGTGGGCGCAGGGGACGTCGCTGCGTCGCTTGCCGGCATCAGAAGATCGTCTGCTTGTGCAGGCCCTTGGCCAGCATCAGGTCCACGATCGGCTGCTCGCGCTTGTTCGCGCGGCGGCAATGGCCAGGCTGGAACCGGTCGGTGAGCCAGATCACGCCCCGCGCCCAACGGCGATCGCGCGCCCGCCACGCGTGAGACGACACCGACTCCCAGGCGTACCCGTTGAACAGCGAGGCGTTCACGAAGTGATCCAGCGCCCGCACGCCGGCGCGGCCGCGCGACGTCGGCCCGCCGAGGCCGATCAGCACCAGCAACAGGTAGCCGGCGATCGCCATCGGCACGATGGCCGTCATCACCAGGAATCCCGCCATCCGCTCCTTCATCGCCGCTCACCGCCGCGCCGCTGGTGCACTCGAAGCCGGATGCCGTTGCCCGCGCGAATCGTCAGGCGTCCGACCGGCTCCGGGACGTGTCCGGCCACTGGCTCGAAGCGGAACTCGCGCGCCAGCGTCGCCAGGATCAAGCTGGCCTCCTGCTGAGCGAACGCTGCGCCTATGCACACACGGGGGCCCATGCCGAACGGCAGGTAGGCCCGGCGCAGCGACTCACGAACCGGCAAGGCATCGTCACCCGGTGCCCCCTTGGCCGCATCGTCATACCGGTCCGGGTCGAACTCGTCCGGACGAGCCCAGAGCGCGCGATGCCGCTGTATCAGCCAAGGAGAAATCACGACCGAAGCACCGCGGGAAACCCGCTTGTCGCGCATGGTGCAGTCCTGCGCTGACTGGCGCGCCAGAAAGCCCACGGGTGGGAACAGGCGAAGCGCCTCCCGGAAGACGTTGCGGGCCAGAACGAGATCCTTCATCGCGCCGGGATCGTCACTGGCCGGGTCGAACACCTGCGCGGCTTCGTCATGCAGGCGCTGCTGAACGTCCGGCGCGTGGGCCAACAGGTGCAACGCCCAGGACAGCGCGCTGGCCGAGGTCTCGTGACCCGCCAGGAACAGCATGGCGACCTGGTCGACCAGCTCGTCGAATTCGAAACCCGCTCCACTGTGCTCGTCGCGCACCCGAAGCAGCGTGGCCAGGATGTCACCTTCCTCGGTGGCGTTGCCCGCACGAGCAGCATCGAAACGCGGCCGAATCAGCGTCGCCAGCAACGAACGGATCTCCGCGGCCGCTCGGCGGCTGCGGCCGATCTGCCACCAGGGCTGCAACCACCGCAGGCCGAAGAAGGCCGGCATCATCAGGCGCGGCGCCAGCGACTGGTAGCGTGCAAAGGCCTCGAAGATCTGGCGCGCGGCCGCGCTGTCCAGAGGCTGGGAAAGAATGGTGCGCAGGATGATGTCGGCCGCGACGTGGGTCATCTCTATCTCCACGTCGTGCTCGGCCCCTTCGGGCACCTGGCGCAACCTGGCGGCCATGGCCTCCGAGGCCTCGCGCATGCGGCCGAAGACGTGCCGGATGCGGGCCGCCTCGAAGGACGGATCCATCAGCGCGCGCTGCCGCCGCCAGACCTCGCCGTTGGTGGTGAAGATGCTGTCGCCCAGCAGCGGCCGCAGGGCATCGCCCAGCATCTCGTGCTTCGGAAAGGCTGCCGCCTCCTCGACCATCACCCGGCGCACGAGCGAAGGTTCATTGACCATGTAGAGGTCGACGCCCGGCAGGTGCACTTCGCCCATCTTCATGTGATAGCTGCGGGCGTAAAGCGCATCCAGCCATGAGCGACGCTTGCTGAAGAACATGCGCCATGCCGAGGGGCGTTCGGCTTGTGGCGGAGGATAGTGAGGGCAGAAGCGTTCGGTCATGGCATGCCGGGGGTCGCGCTCGGGTGACGTTCCCTGAGGGTTTGCGCGCCCGCGGTGAAGGCCAGCAGATCGTAGCTGCCCGCGCGGTCGGGAGGCTTCAGGTACTGCATGTGCATGGCGAGCCGGTTGCGTCGCAGCGACCGGTATCGCTGTGCATCGAGGATCTGGGGAAACCGGGGCGACAAGCGCAGCAGGCGCGCCGCGCCCGGGCGGGGCCAGGGGGGGATTTCCGCACAGCCGGCCCAATCCGCAGGAGCTGTGTAGTCGACCCAGGTCAATCGCCTGTCGGCGACCAGGGAGTCGAGTTCCTCACGCAGGTCTTCGGCGGTTTCGAACAAGTAGACCAGCGGGATGCAGTGCCCCAGAGTCAGCAGGCCGAATTCCGGCGTGAGCCCGAGAGTCGAAGGCAGGCGAGCCAGGGCACGCGACAAGGCGCTGGCCGCCAGAGTCGCGCCCGCGCTGTGTCCGACCACCAGCAGTTCGCGAGCCGGCGCGTCGGCCGCCGCAGATTCGCGGATCAGGGCTGCCATGGCGTCGATGCGCTGTTGCAGGCCGTCGAGCTGGCTGGCGGCCTGCGCGTGCGAAAAACCGTACAGCCGCATGAGCCAGTCGGCGCCGAGCCAATGAGACACCCGGCGCCAGCTCCAGTGCGCCCCTGCGACGACGATCGCCACCGCGACCACCGGTGCGAGAGGGGCCCAGGTAGAGGGCAGGACGCCGATCACTCCGGCCCCCAGGGCCAGCGCCAACAGCATCCACGCCACGAGCAGCGCTAGCGGAAAGGTGACGAACATCCAGTTCCGGCGAGAACCCTGCCAGGTCCGCCGAAAGAACCCCTGCCGCCAGCCGTCGACGTAGAACAGCCAGTGGTCGCGCCACACCGTGCGCATCCCCCGAGCCCAATGCCTGCGCACGATGTCGTCCCAGCGCAGCACGGTGTAGCGGGTCATCAGTGGCGGCGAGCCATCCGGGCCTGGCCAGGAGACGTCCCATTCATCTGCCCAATTGTTCAAGGCGCGACGCGGACCCACCTCGGGCGGCGGGCCACCATGCCCTTCAGCCCCGGGCGCGCGGTGACGCGCCAGGCCCCGGTACAGCTGGTGATAGTAGCGAGGACTCTTGGGATCGAAGCCTGCGATGAAGAACACGCGCCGGTACAGCTGCATGCGGGGATTGTGTCCGCTCGCTCGAATGCTCAGGCCGTGGGCAGGCGAACCCACTCGGCCTCGGCCCGCAGCAGGCCGTCGTCCACCAGTTTCTCGACCAGCTCAAGCGCCCAGCGCGCCGGCTCAGGCGCGACGCGGGCCGCTCGCGAGGCGGCCAGCCCGAAGATGGGTGTGTCGACCAGCCAGCGCTCGAGTTCTTCCCGCACCCGCACCTGGTGCTCCATCATGTGGAACATGGCCAGCGCGCGCGCTGCATGCTGTACGTGGCGCAGCGGATCCTTTTCGAAGGCATCGAGCCGGCGGCGGCTGCTGGCCAGGGCGGCCGCCACGTCGCCGAAGACCGCGCCATGGCCTGGGATCACGAGCCGCGGCGAGAGCGATTCGATCAGCGCGAGGGTGCGCCGCGTGGCGCCGAAACCGTCCTCGCCGAAGAGCTCCGGGAAGATGATCGCCAGCCTGTCCTCCCACAGGGCGTCGCCCGAGATCAGGGTGCGCGTCTGCGGCTCGAAAAGCAGCACGGCATCCGGATCGTGGCCCGGGGCCCCATGGACCTGCCATTCGGTGGGGCCCAGCAGCAGCGACGAGCCTGGTGCCATCCCGCCGTCGACCCTGAACCGGTCGCATCGCTGGCCGGTCAGGCGATAGGTCAGGCGCTCCTCGTCCCAGGCGCCGGCCGGCTCGAGCGACGGCGTGGGCACCAGCGTGACCGCGCCGGGATACCGCTCCTGCAGCGCCCGATTGCCACCGCAGTGATCCGAGTGCAAGTGCGTGTTGACGATGCGCCCGAGTGGCTTGCCGGCCAGGGCGTGGCCGACGAGATCCAGCGTCATCCCTTCATGTCGCGCGTAACCCGTGTCCACGACCGTCGGCGGGGCCTGAGCACCCCCATCGGCGAACACCACCTGGTTCGCAGACAGCCAGTCGCGCTGCAGGACCTGCGCGCCCAGGGTGGCCAGGACCCCGGCCCACTCGCTCGTCATGAAGCCGGCGCGCGCAACTCGCGCCGCAGCACCTTGCCCACGTTCGACTTGGGCAGCTCGTCGCGGAACTCGATCACCTTCGGGCGCTTGTAGGCGGTGAAGTTGTCCCGACACCAGGCGGCGACGTCTTCCTCCATCAGGCCAAGATCCTTCTTCACCACGAAGAGCTTGACCGCCTCGCCCGAGCGCGCGTCGGGGATCCCGATCGCGGCGCACTCGAGCACGCCGGGATGGAGGTTGACCACCTGCTCGATCTCGGTCGGGTAGACGTTGAAGCCGGAGACCAGGATCATGTCCTTCTTGCGGTCGACGATGCGCACCAGGCCGCGCTCGTCCATCACCCCGATGTCTCCGCTGCGGAAGAAGCCGTCGGCGTACATCGCCAGCGCCGTCTCGTCGGGCCGCTTCCAGTACCCCGCCATGACCTGCGGACCACGGATGCAGATCTCGCCAGGCGTGCCAAAGGGCAGGTCGCGACCTTCCTCGTCCCGGATCGCGATCTCCGTCGAGGGCACGGGCATGCCGATGGTGCCGCTGAACTCGGTGCTGTCGAGCCGGTTGCTCGTGGCGACGGGTGAAGTCTCGGACAGCCCGTAGCCTTCGACGATGGGGCAGCCGGTCACCTTCAGCCACTTCTCGGCCGTGGCCTTCTGCACCGCCATGCCGCCGCCGTTGCTGACCACGAGTTCGGTGAAATCGAGCTGGGCGAAGGCGGGCTCGTTGACGAGTGCGTTGAACAGCGTGTTGACCGCGGGAAACATGTTCACCCGATGCTGGGCTAGCGTCGCGATCAGCCCCGGGATGTCGCGCGGATTCGGGATGAGCAGGTTCGTCATGCCCATGCGCGCGCCAAACATGTAGCACACCGTCAGCGCGAAGATGTGGTAGAGCGGCAGGGCACAGACGATGGTCAACGGCCTGTCGCCCAGCCTGGCCAGCACCGGGCTGAACCAGGCCTCCGATTGCAGGATGTTGGCCACCACATTGCGGTGCAGCAGCGTGGCGCCCTTGGATACGCCGGTGGTCCCGCCGGTGTACTGCAGGAAGGCCACGTCCTCGGGCCCGACGCTCACCGGCTTGAGCGAAAGCCGCGTGCCCTCGGCCACGGCCATGTTGAAGCGGGTGACACCGCGGCCTTCGCCCAGCGGCAGGCGATATTCCGGCACGAGCTTCTTGAGGTGACGCACCGCGAAGTTGACGAGCTGCCCCTTCCAGAAGCCGAGCAGATCACCCATGCTGGCCAGCACCACGTGCCGGACGTCGGTGCCCTCGATGACCTCCTCCAGTGTGTGCGCGAAGTTCTCGAGCACGATGATGGCGCGTGCTCCACTGTCCTTGAGCTGATGGGCGAGTTCGCGGGCGGTGTACAGCGGGTTCACGTTGACCACGACGCAGCCGGCACGCAGCACGGCACCTATGGCCACCATGTACTGCGGCAGGTTGGGCATCATCAAGGCGACGCGATCGCCCTTGGCCAGCCCCTGTGCCTGCAGCCAGGCGGCCAGGGCGTGCGAAAACTCGTCGACCTCGCGGAAGCGCAGGCGACGCCCCATGCAGATCGCGGCGTCGCGCTGGCCGTGACGACGCCAGGCCTCTTCCAGCAGGGCCACCAGCGACGGGTACCTCGCCGCGTCCACCTGGGCCGGCACGCCGGCTGGGTAGTGCGAAAGCCAGGGCCGCGGTGGCGCGGGCGCCGTGATGCTGGCCAAGGCAGGGGAAGTGGGTTCGGCGGCCGAACGCGGCAGGACGGTGTCGTTCACGATGAATGCGCAAGAAGAAGGTGCAGGACGGCGCGGGGAGCCCGCAACCGGATGCTGGCGGCTGCCGCGCGTTGCCGGCTACGGGAGTTGTCCTAGCGGCTCGGACAAGATGGCCGGGCCGGCGCCGGCTCCCGTGTCGAACAAGGCGTTCATCAGCAGGACCTCGCGGGTCTCGATGCGGCGCATGAAATCGGCGGCTCCGGCCGGGTGACGGTTCAGGCCCGCAAAGGTGTCGAAGCCCCGCTCGAGAAAAGCCTGCAGCGAACCCAGCCCTGCGGCGCGGGCCGGCCCGCGCATGAGCCGCAGGCTGCCGCCGAGCCAGCGGTTGCGCGTGTAGTGCTCGAGCTGTCGTCCGAGGGCGACGACCAGCTCGATCTGTCGCTGCCGATCGGCGCGACGCCCGGTCGCCTGCCAGGCACGGAGGTACGACGGCGCGTCGATGGCCGGCCCGGGCAACGATCGGGCCATCTGGCTGTCGAGCGACTCCGACAGGGCATGCAAGGCCGCCAGGGAGTCCACCGTCGCCACCACCTCGGCCGGGAACAGGCGGACCAGCGCGGGCACGATGCGCGCGAACTGGGCATCCCGTTCGGCAAAGTCCTGCGGGCCGTACAGGTCATCGAGGAAGAACCGGGCGGCAGCCGCATGGCGCGGGTCCGCCAGCAGATCCGCATGGGTGCGAGCGAAGCGGGCGTGCTGATAAGCCTTCAACGCCGCTACACGGGTGGCCCAGTCGGGTTCGGCCGCGCGCGCGGCGCGCTCGGCCTCGACCTGCCGCAGGTGGGCCAGGATGCTTGCGCCGGAGCCGGTGCTTGAAGGGTGTGGGTCGTCCGCCATGTCGCGAAGCAGCCTAACGCAGCCGAGCGGGCGCCGCCTTGACATGGAGTGGGAGGTCTAGCCGGACGTGGGTGCGCCGGGATCATTCAATGCAACACTGGCTCGATGAGACTGGCCCGATTGCAACAGGCGCTGGTGCTGGGGTGGCTCGCCGCTCTGGTCGCCGCCTGCGTGCTGCCCTGGCGCGCCGGGCATCCGCTGATCGCCCTCGTGGCGGCGGGCGCCGTGCTCGGCGCGCATGCCGCCTGGCTCGGCGTCAGCTTCGCCCTGATGCGCTGGCACAACCGCAGCGATCCTGCTCCACCTGCCAGCTGGGGCGACTGGCTCTCGGCCTGGTGGGGCGAGGTGCGGGCGGCGCCGCTCGTCTTCGGCTGGCGCCAACCGTTTCGGTCCCGGGCCGAGCCAGACTTCGTCCCTGCCGACGGGCGGGGGCGGACGGGGGTGGTGCTCGTCCATGGCTTTGTCTGCAACCGCGGCCTCTGGACTCCGTGGCTCAGGCAACTGCGCAGGGCTGGCGTGCCGTTCGTCGCGGTGGACCTCGAGCCGGTCTTCGGTTCCATCGATGACTACGTGCCCATCATCGAAGCGGCGGTGGTGCGCCTGGAGCAGGCCACCGGCGAACGGCCGCTGCTGGTGGGGCACAGCATGGGCGGGCTGGCGATCCGTGCGTGGCTGGCGGCGAAGCAGTCTGATGGCCGGGTGCGTGGCGTCGTCACGATCGGGACGCCCCACCGCGGGACCTGGCTGGCGAACTTCGCCCATCTCGGCATCAACGCGAGGCAGATGAAGCCCGGCGGGGACTGGCTGCGGGCGCTCGAGGCGGCGGAGCCGCCGTCGCGCTCACGTCTTTTCCACTGCATCTACGGCCATGGGGACAACATCGTGTTCCCCGCATCGAACGCCCTGCTGCCCGGCGCCAGCGGCCAGCATGTGCCGGGCACCGCGCACATAGAGCTCGTGCACCGCGGGGAGGTGATGGCGGCGCTGTGGCGGGCCCTCGGGATCCCGGCGCCGCCCTGAGCCTTCAGTGGTCCAGTCCGTGCACCAGGGTTTCGGTGGGCCCCGGACCGAGATTCAGCAGCTGCGCGATGTCGTGCAGGTCGTCGGGCAGCGCCGGGTTGTCCCAGCCGCGCGTGGTGTGCCGTGCCAGGCGGATGGCCAGCATGACGTTGCGGACCTGGCTGGCGCCGGCCTTGGTGTCGTCGGTGATCTGCACCAGCAGCTCGGGCAGCCGCCACGCCACCATCAGCGCATGCTGGATGTCGGACAGCGGCACGCCCAGCAGCGCTCGCTGGGCGGCTGCACTGCGCAGCGTGGGATCGGCCTTCTGGCGATAGGCGATGTCCAGGGCGAGGTGAGGCGCGTGCAGCCACAGCAGCATCTCGGCGAAGTCGTGCAACAGGGCCGCCTCGTGGATCACGGGCGCATCGTGGTCGCCGCGATGAACGGCAAAGGCCAGCGCGAAGCGGGCCGCTCGGTGCGCCCGGTGGATCACCTCGTGGAGTCCCTGCAGGGCCTCGGGCTGACCTTGCAGATGGGCTTCGATGGTCGGTTGCGGTCCGAAATCACGAAAGAAGGGCGTGATGCCGATCAGCACCAGCGCCTCGCGCGCGGTCTCCACGTCGGTCAGGCGCCGGCTGCGTGGCAGCGCGGCCGTATAGGCCAGCAGCTTCAGCGTCATCAGCGGGTCGACCGAGATCAGCTCGGCCAGCATGCGGGCGTCGACGGCGTCCTCGTTGAGGCGCAGGTCTTCGAGTGCCTCGGCCGTGTGGCGTTGCACGGGAATCTCCGCCAGCTGGAAATAGCGCACCCATCCGGCCACGTCCATCGGCGTGCGGCGAGAGGGGAACAGGGGGGCATCTGGTGCGTTCATGGCCGAAGGCCGGGCGCTTGTGGCAGCCCGGCCTTCGGTTTATCGGCCAGCGATCGCCCGAGTTGAGGGGGCGATGATCGGCCGGATCAAAGCCGGCTGACGTCGAGGCGGCCGACGTACTGGCCGTTGACGAACAGCGCGCCTTCGGGCGCACCGGCCTCGGCGCAGAACTCGACCTCGGGCAGGGGGCCGGGCGCTGCCGGGCGGCGCGCGGGAACGGCCAGCTGACGTGCCATCCAGGCGAGCCAGGCGCCGGCGCGTCGCAGTTGCCGCGCGGCGAGCCTGCGAGCCGGATGAGCCGCGCTGACCGGTTGCCAGGAGGCGGCGCCTTGCGCGGGCTGGGGAAGATAGAACGGGCGATACATGGCGGATCTCCGGATCGGGCACGGCGCCGTCTTCGGCGGCGCGTGCCGGGTGGTCTTTTCACGGGCCGTGTTGTTCGGCCCCGGCGTGGTTCAGGTCGCGGCGCAGGGCTTGGCGGGCTTGCTGGCGCTGCGCCTTGCGGGAGGCCCCGTGGCGGCCGGCGCGACGCAGTCGCGACGGACCGACCAGCGGATTGCGTGGCTTGGCGGTGGCGATGACGAACTTCATGAAGGCTCCTGCGACTGAGTCGGGGTTTCGGAGTGACCAATGCAAACGGCCCGGGAGGAGAACCGCCCGGGCCGTGGTGCTGATGAAGCCGCCAAAGGCGGCAGGGTCAGCGCGGGCGTCGGTGGCGGTTCACCGGGGTCTGGGCGACGGCCTCGCCGGCAACCGGGATGGCGGCCAGGCAGGCAAACGTCTTGCGGGACGAGTTCAGCAGCATCGGTGATCCGGGTTGGGTGGGCGGGCCGGCTGCTAGCAACCGGAGCGAAGGCTCATTCCCTGAGCTGGGCGCAATGATAAACGAGTGATTATCTTGCGCAAGCACTTTTTATCAGGAAGGCATCCCCACAACTGGGGATGCCGGGCCCTCGCACGGCCGGCCGGTGCGGAATCAGCGCTTCTTCTTCAGGGGGGCGACCCTGCTCTGGGTCTGCAGCCACAGGGCATGCGCATCATCGACGGCCGCGGCGGGCCGGACGGGCGCGCCCGAAGGCGCCGGCGGTTTCACCGGAGGCGACGCCCTGGGCGCGGTGGCCGGCGTCGAGGGAGCCAGGACGGCCGGCGGCATCAGCACTTCGCCCAGCAGGTCCAGCAGGCGCGTCCGCGCTCGCTGGGGGTGGCGCCGGTAGTAGGTCAGCACCAGGCCGACGATGAAGCGCTCGTCGTCGTCCTGCGGCAGCGGTGCGTCGGCATCCGCCTCAGGCGCCGAGGCGCCCAGCGCGGCGCGCCCGCCACCCTGGGGCTGGTCCATCCAGCCGTAGGGCTTCTGGCAGCACTGTTCGAACTGGCGCGCCAGCCGCTCGCCGATCTGGCGCGATCGGCCCTTGATCTGGCTCCAATAGCTCGGCTGGATCTGCAGGCGCTCTGCGAATCGCCTTTCAAGGCCGCGCAAGGTGGCGGCATCCGGGTGCTTGACGGTGGCTCGGACGAACTCGTCGAACAACAGCAGGGCGTTGTCGAGGCGAATCGCCGCCACGTCGCGGGGAAACTCCATGGCCCGGATGATAAAGCCGCGTTGCCTTGCGGGCGCGGCTTGCGGTCATCCGGGGCCGGCGGGCGTCATTCCTCGGTCGGTGCCACCTTGTGCTGGCTGATCAATTGCTGCTGCACATTGGGCGGCACCGCCTCGTAGTGCGACAGGCTCAGGGTGTAGCGGCCCTGGCCGCTGGTCAGGGCGTTGAGGCGGCTCTGGTAGTTCATCAGTTCGGCCAGCGGCGCCTGCGCGCGCACCAGCATCAGGCCCGCCATCTGCGCGTCGGTGCCGGCCACCTGCGCGCGGCGGGACGACAGGTCGCCGGTGATGTCGCCGGTCGAGCTTTCCGGCGCGGTGATCTCCACGTTGACGATGGGCTCCAGCACGATGGGCCGCGCCTCCAGGATGCCGGCCACCGTGGCCTTGCGGCCGGCGGTGACGAAGGCGATCTCCTTGCTGTCCACGCTGTGGCTCTTGCCGTCGTAGACGGTGACCTTGATGTCCACCACCGAGTAGCCGGCGATCACGCCTGCGGCCAGCGCCTCGCGCACGCCTTTCTCGACCGCCGGGATGAAGGTGTTGGGGATCGTGCCGCCCTTGACCTCGTCGGCAAACTGGAAGCCGCTGCCGCGCGGAAGGGGCTCGACGCGCAGGAACACCTCGCCGAACTGGCCGGCCCCGCCGGTCTGCTTCTTGTGGCGGTGGTGGCCCTCGGCCTTGCCGGTGATGGTCTCGCGGTAGGCCACTCGGGGCGGCCGCGTGTTGACCTCGAACTTGTAGACGTCGCGCAGGCGGTCCAGCAGGATGCGCAGGTGCAGGTCGCCCAGGCCGTTGACGATGGTTTCGTTGGTGGCGGCCACGTGCTCCACCTTCAGGCACGGGTCCTCGTCGACGAGCTTCTGCAGGATTTCCCACATGCGTTGCTCGTCGCCGTGCCGCTTGGGCTCGATGGCGAGGCCGTGCACCGGTACCGGAAAGTCCAGCGGCGCGAGGTGGATGTGGTCGTCCTCGGCCGCGTCGTGCAGCACCGCGTCGAAGTGCAGGGCATCGACCTTCGCCACCGCGCAGATGTCGCCAGGCACCGCCTTCTGCACCTCGACGTGGTCCTTGCCCTGCAGCATGAACAGGTGGCCCACCTTGAACGGCTTGCGGCCATCGCCGACGTACAGCAGGCTGTTCGGCGTGATGGTGCCCTGGTGCACGCGGAAGACACCCATCTTGCCGACGTAGGGGTCGACGGTGACCCTGAAGACCTGGGCGAGCACGTGCAGGTCCGGATCCGGCGTGGCGTGCATGGGCTGGGCTTCGGCGCCTTCTCCGCGAAGGAAGTCGGGCGGATTGCCTTCAGCGGGATTGGGCAGCAGCCGCACGATCACGTCGAGCAGTTCCCGGATGCCGGCGCCGGTGCGGGCCGAGACGAAGCACACTGGGATCAGGTGGCCCTGGCGCAGGGCTTCTTCCAGGGGCGCGTGGAGTTCCTTCGCATCCACGTCGCCGTCGTTCAGGTAGCGCTCGACGAAATCCGCATCGACCTCGACCACCTGTTCCACCAGCGCGCGGTGCGCCGCCTCGACCGACGAGATGTCGGCCGATCCCTCGCGGTTGTAGAAGCAGTCGATGACGGTGTTGCCGCCGCCGGCGGGCAGGTTCAGCGGCAGGCATTCCTTGCCGAACGTCGCCTGGATCTGCGCCAGCAGGCCGGCCAGGTCCACTCCGGGCGCATCGATCTTGTTGACGATGATCATGCGGTCGAGGTGGCGATCGGCCGCGTGTCGCATCATGCGCACCGCCATCGGTTCGATGCCGGTCGTGGCGCTGATGACGATGGCCGCCGTCTCGACGGCTTCCAGCGAGGGCAGGGACTGCCCAATGAAATCGGGGGCGCCCGGCGTGTCGATGAAGTGGATCCGGGTATCGGCGTGCTTCAGGTGCATCACCGAGGAGTTCAGCGAGTGCTGAAGGCGGCGCTCGAGCGGGTCGTGGTCGCTGACGGTGGTGCCTCGTTCCAGGGTTCCTGGGGCGCCGATCATGCCCGCCTTGACGAGCATGGCTTCGGACAGCGAGGTCTTTCCTGCGGCGGCCGGCCCGACGAGCGCTAGGGTTCGGATGCCGGCAATCTCCGTCGCACCGGCGGCCGAGGCCCCGGCCGCCGGAACATCTGGGCTTGACATGTTGGCTCTCCTCTCGATGAACGAGGCGTGAGAGCCAGCCTACGCCTGCCCGCCAGAGGGCGCAAGCGACCGAACACCGAGAAGGCCGGCCGGCGGCGGCGGGCCGGGCGCTCAGGCCGTCGCGGTCCTGAACACGGCGATCGACTGCAGCAGCCCCCCGGCCTGTTGCGTCAGGCTCTCGGCGGCCGCCGAGCTCTGCTCGACCAGGGCAGCGTTCTGTTGCGTGCCGCGGTCGATGGAGCCTATGGCGTCGTTGACCTGCTCTATGCCCCGGCTCTGCTCCCGCGTGGAGGCGTCGATCTCGGCCATCAGGCCATTCATGCGCTGTACCTGGGTGACGATGTCCTGCATCGCATCGCCCGCCTCGCCGACCAACTGGCTGCCGGCCTCGACCTTGTCGACGCTGGTGCCTATGAGTCCCTTGATCTCGCGCGCGGCCTGCGCGCTGCGCTGCGCGAGCGAACGCACTTCACCCGCGACCACCGCAAAGCCGCGGCCCTGCTCGCCCGCCCGCGCGGCTTCCACGGCAGCGTTCAACGCGAGGATGTTGGTCTGGAAGGCGATGCCGTCGATCACGCCGATGATGTCGCCGATCTGCCGGCTGGAGGCGCTGATTTCACCCATCGTGGCGACGACCCGCCGCACCACCTCGCCGCCACGCCCGGCCGCCTCGGCGGCGGACTGGGCGAGTTCGCTGGCCTGGCGGGAGTTCTCGGCGTTGTGCTGCACGGTGCTGGTCATCTGCGCCATGGAGGCGACCGTCTGTTGCAGCGCGGCGGCCTGCTCCTCGGTGCGATTCGACAGGTCCTGGTTCCCTGTGGCTATCTGCGAAGACGCCGTGGCGATCTGGTCGGCCGAGCGCCGCACCTGGCCCACCATGCCGGAAAGGCTGTCGTTCATGCGCTTGAGCGAGGACAGCAGGAGCCCCGTCTCGTCCGTGCGATCGACGGCGATCTGGGTGCTCAAGTCACCCGATGCGACGGCTTCGGCCACGCGCACCGCACGGTTCAGCGGCACTGTCACGGCGTTCGAAAGCACCCATCCCAGGCCCACGGCGGCGGCCACCGCGGCCACGCAGGCCAGGACGAGGAGGAGTCGATCCTCCGAATAGGCCGCCTCGGCCGTCGCGGCTCGTGCCTTGGCAGCGGCCTGATCGCTCTCGATCAGGGTCTCGGAGGTCTTGAGGAGTTCAGCCAGCAGCGGGCGGCATTCGGCGTTCATCTTGGCAATCGCCTCGTCGCGCTTGCCCTCGAGCGCCATGCCCACGATGGCCAGCGCGACCGGGCCGTATCGCCCTTCGATGTGCTCGATCTGCGTGACCAGGCCGCGCTCCTCGGCGGTGGCGTCGGTGGCGCCTTCGATCGACTGCTTCAGCCGGGAGATGTGGGTTTGCACTTCCTGGTGAGCCCGTTCGACAGCGGCCTTCTCCGACTCCCGGTCGGCCGGCTGGGTGACCAGCACCAGGTTGCGCGCGGAGATGGCGCGTTGCGCGGCGGCGCTGCGAATGTCGGTGGCGATGGATTCGCGCAGCCCGACGCCCGACAGGTAGTCGGCGAAGCGGTCATTGGAGCGGCCGAGCGACCGCAGCGACAGTCCAGAGACGAGCACGACAACGCCCGCCAGTACGGCGAAGGCAAGCATCAGCTTGGCCTTCACGCGGAAACGATTGAAAAACATGTCTTGATCTCCCTTGGACGCGGCATTCGGCCCACTGAACGAGCGTACAGCTCGTCCCCGAGGGGCGCCGGGAGATATGCGGGGCATTCATCACGCACTTCGTGCGCCGGCCTCCGCTATTGGAACGCCACCTCCGCAAACCCCCGCAGCTTGCGGCTGTGCAGTTGGCCGACGCTGGATTCGCGCAGCAGTTCCAGGGCCCGCACGCCTATGCGCAGGTGCTGGTCGACCCGCTCCCGGTAGAAGTGGTTGGCCATCCCGGGCAGCTTGATCTCACCGTGCAGGGGCTTGTCGCTCACGCACAGCAAGGTCCCGTAGGGCACGCGGAAGCGGAAGCCGTTGGCCGCGATCGTGGCCGATTCCATGTCGAGCGCGATCGCCCGGCTCTGGCTGAAGCGGCGCTCGGGGCCCGGATGCGGCAGGAGCTCCCAATTGCGGTTGTCGGTGGAAGCGACGGTGCCAGTACGCATGATCTTCTTCAGCTCGTAGCCCGACAGCTGCGTCACCTCGGCCACGGCGTGCTCCAGCGCCAGCTGGACCTCGGCCAGCGGCGGGATAGGCACCCACAGGGGCAGCTCCTCATCGAGCACGTGGTCCTCGCGCACATAGCCGTGCGCCAGCACGTAGTCGCCCAGCTGCTGGGTGTTGCGAAGGCCGGCGCAGTGGCCGAGCATGATCCAGGCATGCGGCCTGAGCACTGCCACGTGGTCCGTGATGTTCTTGGCGTTGGCGGGCCCGACGCCGATGTTGATCATGGTGATGCCGCCATGGCCTCGCCGCATCAGGTGGTAGGCCGGCATCTGCGGCAGCCGGGCCGGGGCGGTACCGCTGGCCTGGCCCCCCGTCCCCACACGGGGCGTGACCACGTTGCCGGGCTCCACGAAGGCCACGTAGTCGCTGGCCGGGTCGTTCATCCACTGGTGGCCCAGCCGGATGAACTCGTCGATGTAGAACTGGTAGTTGGTGAACAGGACGAAGTTCTGGAAATGCTCCGGCGCGGTGCCGGTGTAGTGCCGCATCCTGTGCAGCGAGTAGTCCACCCGGGGCGCGGTGAACAGCGCCAGCGGATGCGGCTCGCGCGGTGCCGGCTCGTGGGTGCCATTGGCGATGCCGTCGTCCATGGCGGCCAGGTCCGGCAGGTCGAACAGGTCGCGCAGGCGCACGCGCCGCGCGGGCGTGAGCGTGCCTTCGAGGTGATCGGCCTCGGCCAGCGAAAAATGCACCGGGATGGGCTGCGTGCCCAGGCCGATGTCCAGCGCCACGCCGTGGTTGCGCAGCAGCAGTTTGAACTGCTCGCGGTAGTACTCCGAGAACAGGTCGGGGCGAGTGAGGGTGGTCTCGTAGGCGCCCGGCCCGGCCACGAAGCCGAAGCTCAGCCGGGTGTCGGCCCGGGCGACCGTGTCGGTCTGCACCCGCACGCTGGGGTACCAGGCACGCACCCTGCTGGTGGGCTCCTGGCCTGACACGAAGTCCTGCAGGTGTTGCCGCAGATGCTGGACCTGGCTCTGGTACAGCGCAACCACCTGGGCCAGGGCGGCGTCGGCATCGTCGAAGGTCTGTCGTGGCGTGAAAGGGGCTTCGGTCATGGTCCATTCTCGCGCCTCGGACAGCTCGTCGGCGGTGCCGAATCCGCGGGTAAATTCGCGTAAACGCGGGGAGGGCCGGTCGCCCCGGAGGACCCTGCGGCGCGTTGCTCGGTCAGCGGCCTCATGCAGCCGCGCTGCTTTTCAAGGAGAAAGTTTTGAACCGACACACCATCGCCTTGCTGGCCGCGTCGCTCGCGCTGCTGGCGCCCGTCGTCTCGTACTCGCAGACGTCGACGCCGCCCGCCCCGCCCATCCAGCCGCCGGCCACGCCCACTGCTCCGCCGTCGTCGATGACGACGACGCCCGGAGCCAAGCCGCACCGCATGGGGGCCGACAAGTTCGCCGCGATCGACACCAACCACGACGGCGCCATCAGCCGCGAAGAGGCGGCCGCGGCCCCCAACCTGGCCGGCAAGTTCGACGAGATCGACGCCGACCACGACGGCCGCGTCCTGCCGGCGGAGCTCAAGGCCTATGCCAAGACGCACCGCGGCACCGAGGCCAAGGCCGCCGGCAAGGTCGGCAAGGACCTGATGTCGTTGGACGCCAACCACGACGGCATCATCACTCGGGATGAAGTCGCCGCCAATCCAAAGGCGATGAAGCGCTTCGAGGCGGCCGACGCCGACCATGACGGCCGCGTGACGGCCGACGAAATGGCCGCCATGCGCGGTCGCTGACCGGCGCCGGCCGGGTTGCGGCCCGGCAGGGGGCAAGGGCCGCCAATGGCGGCAATTCCCCCCACTTTTGGATGACTTGCAACCGCGGCGGCAGGCCTATGATGGGACACCATGATCTCGATGCAGGGTGTCCCGTCGGTCCTGATCGCGAAGAACCAGTCCTGGGTTCGCAAGCAGGCACAGGCGCTGGTACGCCATCTGCCGGCCAATGTCGAACGGGCTGACCTGATCCAGGTCGGGCTGATCGCCGTCGCCCAGGCTGCCGTCAGCTTCGAGTGGGAGGGCGACCGCGACAGCCCTGAGGCACAGGAAGCCTTCGTACGCTACGCCCGCATGCGCGTGAAGGGCGCCATGCTGGACGAACTGCGCCAGATGGATTTCCTCAGCCGAGGCGAGCGCCGCAAGATCAAGGTCATCCAGATCGCGCGCGAGCGCCATCGCCAGGTGCATGGCGTCGAGCCGAACAACACCCAGCTGGCGGCCGCCACGGGCATGCCTGCCGAAGAGATCAACTCCCTGATGCAGGCCGACCAGATGGGCCGTCATCAGGTCAACCTCGATGGCGAGGACAGCGACGAGGGCGGGGACCACAGCCACCGCTACCACCCCGCCACGCCGCAGGAAGAGGTCGAGGCCCGCGTCGACACCGGCATCGTGATGCGCCGCCTCGAGAGCTTCTTCGCCGACCTGCCCGAGCGCGAGCGCATGGTGATCGACGCCTACCTGGGCATCGGGCTCACGCCGCTGGAGGTCGCCAAGTCGCTCAAGGTCACGCCTTCGCGCGTCTCGCAGATCTACCACTCGGTGGTGCGCCGGGTGGCGATCCACTTCGGCAACGTGCCGAGCCGCGCGACGGATCGGTACCCCGACAAGTCGTCCGAGGAGTTCGCCGAGCTGATGCGCCAGCGCGAGGCCGATCTGCACCAGACGCCGCAGGACGCCTGGAACGAGATGATGGAGACGGTGCTGAGCCGCCGTGGCCGCAGTGCGGACAAGCCCGCGCCGGGCGACGACGACTACATCGAGATCACGCCAACGACTCGCTGGGGCTGAGCGTCACCGGGTCATCTTCCAGGCACACGCGATTGCGTCCGCCGGCCTTGGCGGCGTAGAGCGCCCGGTCGGCGCGCTGGATGAGGCTGTCGATCGTGTCGTCGAGGCGGCACTGGGCGACGCCCAGACTCAAGGTGATCCGGCGCCCGGCACACTCCTTGTCGGCCGCCGCGCGGCGGATCCGCTCGGCCAGCTCGCCGGCCGCGGGCAGCGGCGTCGCCGCGGCCATGACCAGGAACTCTTCGCCGCCCCAGCGGCCCAGCCGGTCGGACAGCCGCAGTTGATCCTGCAGCCTGGCGGCCAGCTCGACCAGGGCACGGTCGCCCAGCGCATGCCCTCCGGAGTCATTGATCTGCTTGAAATGGTCGACGTCGATGAGGATCGCCGACATCGGCTGCGCGCCGCGTTGCACGAGGGAGCGCGCGGCCGCGAGATGGTCACTCAGCGCGCGCCGATTCAGCAGCCCGGTCAGCGGGTCGGTGGACGCGACCTGCTGCATGGTCTGCATCACCGCCTCGTTGCGGTAGTAGTCGGCTCGCAGCCGCGAGACCGCCAGCAGCACGATGACGTACACCACCTGCGCGACGGCCAGGTTGCTCATCATCGGTGCCAGCCAGGTCGGCCAGTGCAGCATGTCGCCTCTGTGCAGATGCCACAGGATCACGCCGAAGGTGCCGGCATAGACGGCGCCTGACAGGACCAGGGCGGCGCGCATCGTCAGGAAGACGAAAGCCGTGCCGTAGGCCATGGGCAGCCAGTACAGGTTGGTCAGCAGCTGGTATTCGTCCGGCGGCCCTACGCCGACGAACAGGATGTTGAACAGCGCGAACGGCGAGTAGGCGTTGAAGGACGCCACGGCGATCAACCGGGCCAGGTCGGCCCTTTGCGGCCACCAGGTCAGTAGCGCGGAGCACGTTCCGAGCGCAGCCAGCAGGCCAGGGTAGGCCCAGCGATCCCAGGTGGCCAGCTCGCCGCGCACCGCTTCCATCGCCCAGATCACGGTGATCGCCACGCAGCCGGCCAGCAGCAAGCCGCGCAGCATCGCGTGCTCGCGGCTCAGGGGGTGGCGACCGGCCTGGCGGGACATGCCCGATTGTCGGGCGGCCCGTCCGTCTGCAAGGCCCTGAACAGGCCGGTCAAAGTCCCGGAACCCGCGCGATCACATGCTGCGACGGTACTGCCCGCCGACCTCGAAAAGCGCCGAGGTGATCTGGCCGAGCGAACACACACGCACCGCGTCCATCAGGACCTCGAACACGTTGCGGTTCTCGATCACCGCGGCCTGAAGCCGCTTGAGAATTGCCGGCGCCTGGGCCGAATGGCGCTGTTGGAACTCGCCCAGGCGGTCCAGCTGGCTTTGCTTTTCCTCTTCGGTCGAGCGCGCCAGCTCGATGTGGTCGGACACCGGGTCGCCGTGCGGATTGCGGAAGGTGTTGACGCCGATGATGGGGTACTCGCCGGTGTGCTTGAGCATCTCGTAGTGCATCGACTCTTCCTGGATCTTGCTGCGCTGGTAGCCGGTCTCCATCGCACCCAGCACGCCGCCGCGCTCGGCGATCTTCTCGAACTCGGCCAGCACCGCCTCCTCGACCAGCTCGGTCAGCTCCTCGATCACGAAGGCGCCCTGGTTCGGGTTCTCGTTCTTCGCTAGGCCCCACTCGCGGTTGATGATGAGCTGGATCGCCATCGCGCGGCGCACCGACTCCTCCGTCGGCGTGGTGATCGCCTCGTCGTAGGCGTTGGTGTGCAGCGAGTTGCAGTTGTCGTAGATCGCGATCAGCGCCTGCAAGGTCGTGCGGATGTCGTTGAAGGCGATCTCCTGCGCGTGCAGGCTGCGGCCCGAGGTCTGGATGTGGTACTTCAACTTCTGCGAGCGCTCGTTGGCGCCGTACTTCTCCTTCATCGCCACCGCCCAGATGCGGCGCGCGACGCGGCCGAGCACGGTGTACTCCGGGTCCATCCCGTTGCTGAAGAAGAAGCTGAGATTGGGCGCGAAGTCGTCGATGTGCATGCCCCTCGCGAGGTACGCCTCGACGAAGGTGAAGCCGTTGCTCAGCGTGAAAGCCAGCTGCGAGATCGGGTTGGCCCCGGCTTCGGCGATGTGGTAGCCCGAGATCGACACCGAGTAGAAGTTGCGCACGTCGTGGTGCACGAAGTACTCGGCGATGTCGCCCATGACCTTCAGGCTGAACTCGGTGGAGAAGATGCAGGTGTTCTGGCCCTGGTCCTCCTTCAGGATGTCGGCCTGCACGGTGCCGCGCACATTGGCCAGCACCCATTCCTTGATCTTGGCGGCCTCGGTGTCGGTCGGCTCGCGCTGGTTGTCGGCGCGGAACTTGTCGAGCTGCTGGTCGACCGCGGTGTTCATGAACATCGCGAGGATGGTCGGCGCCGGGCCGTTGATCGTCATCGACACCGAGGTCGTCGGGCTGCACAGGTCGAAGCCGGAGTACAGCACTTTCATGTCGTCCAGCGTGGCGATGGAGACGCCGGAGTTGCCGACCTTGCCGTAGATGTCGGGCCGCGGGGCCGGGTCGGCGCCGTACAGCGTCACCGAGTCGAAGGCCGTCGACAAGCGCTTGGCCGGCATGCCCTCGGAGACGAGCTTGAAGCGCCGGTTGGTGCGGAAGGCGTCGCCCTCGCCGGCGAACATGCGGGTCGGGTCCTCGCCCTCGCGCTTGAAGGCGAAGACGCCGGCGGTGTAGGGGAAGCTGCCCGGCACGTTGTCCAGCATCAGCCACTTGAGGATCTCGCCGTGGTCCTCGTAGCCGGGCAGCGCCACCTTGCGGATCTTCGACCCCGACAGCGTGGTGTGCACGAGCTGGGTGCGGACCTCCTTGTCCCGGATCTTCACCACGTACTCGTCGCCGGCGTAGGCCTTCACCATGTCGGGCCACTGCCCCAGCAGGCGCTTCGCATCGGCGTCGAGCCTGGCCTCCCTCAGCTCGGCCTGCTCGGCCAGTGCGTCGCGGGCCCGGTGCTTCTCGGGGATGGCCTCGTGCAGCATGCGGCTGGACTCGCGCAGCTGCTGGATCTCGCGCGCCAGGCGGGCCTGCGCGCGGGCGCGGGCCTTGTAGCCGCGCACGGTTTCGGAGATTTCGGCCAGGTAGCGCACGCGGGCCGGCGGCACGATGGGCGTCTGGTGGGTGCTGTGGCGCGTGTTCACGGTGGGCAGGCGACCCTCGCCCAGCGGCAGTCCGAGCGCGCCCAGGCGAACCTTCAGGGCCTGGTAGAGCGCCGTCACGCCATCGTCGTTGAAGCGGCTGGCCATGGTGCCGAAGACCGGCATCTGGTCAGCCGAGGTGGTGAAGGCCTCGCGGTTGCGCTGCACCTGCTTGCTCACGTCGCGCAGCGCATCGGCCGCGCCCTTGCGGTCGAACTTGTTGATGGCCACGAACTCGGCGAAGTCGAGCATGTCGATCTTCTCGAGCTGGCTGGCGGCGCCGAATTCCGGCGTCATCACGTACATCGGCACGTCGACCATCGGCACGATGGCCGCATCGCCCTGGCCTATGCCCGAGGTCTCGACAATGACCAGGTCGAAGCCGGCGGCGCGGCAGGCGGCGATCACGTCGGGCAGGGCCGCCGAGACCTCGCTGCCGGTGTCGCGCGTGGCCAGGCTGCGCACGTAGACGCGGTGGCCCTGTGACCAGGGGCCGATGGCGTTCATGCGGATGCGGTCACCCAGAAGCGCGCCGCCGCTCTTGCGGCGCGAAGGGTCGATCGAGATGACGGCGATCCGCAGGGTGTCGTCCTGGTCCAGCCTCAGTCGGCGGATGAGCTCGTCGGTGAGGCTGGACTTGCCGGCGCCGCCGGTACCAGTGATGCCCAGCACGGGGGCCGGATGGGTCTTGGCCGCCTCGTGGATCGCCTGGACGAAGCCTTCGTCGGCCCGGCCGTTCTCGAGCGCCGTGACGGCCTGGGCGAGCGCACGCCAGGCGGCCTCGGTGTGGCCCTGGATAGCCTCCACGCGCTTGGGCGCATGAACCGACAGGTCGGCGTCGGCGCGCATGACCATCTCGCCGATCATGCCCTGCAAGCCCATGCGCTGGCCGTCTTCCGGGCTGTAGATGCGCACGCCCAGGTCGGCCAGCGCGCGGATCTCGGCCGGCACGATGACGCCGCCGCCGCCCCCGAAGACCTGGATGTGGGCACCGCCGCGGGAGCGCAGCAGCTCCACCATGTAGGCGAAATACTCGTTGTGCCCGCCCTGGTAACTGGACACCGCGATGGCCTGGGCGTCCTCCTGCAGCGCTGCGGTCACGACCTCGTCGACCGAGCGGTTGTGTCCGAGGTGGACCACTTCCGCCCCCATGCCCTGCAGGATGCGCCGCATGATGTTGATCGCGGCGTCATGGCCGTCGAACAGCGACGCGGCGGTGACGAAGCGCACCTTGTTCGTCGGGCGGTAGGCGGCCAGGGCCTTGAATTCGGCGGACAGGTCGGTCATGGTGGGCTCGGCGGAGGCTGGGTTGATTGACGTTTACGTAAACGTCAATTGTGCATGAAGGGCGGGAGCTTGTCGGCAGTCTGGCACTGCCTCGCGGGCAGCGACGCGGGTTTTCCCCGGGTCCGCCTGACGCCGCCGCGACTGTTACCCTGCGCCACCATGAGCTTCCTGGCCATCGACATAGGCAACACCCGGCTGAAGTGGGCGCTGTATTCATCGCCGCAGCCCGGCGCGGCGTTGCTGTCGCATGGCGCGTCCTTCCTCGAGACCATCGACGAGCTCGCCGACAGGGAATGGAAGGTGCTCGGCGCGCCGCGCAGCATGCTCGGCTGCGTGGTGGCCGGCGAGGCGGTGCGCCGCCGGGTCGAGGAGCAGCTGGAGCTATGGGACCTGACGCCGCGCTGGGTCGTGCCCTCGGCCCACGAGGCGGGCGTGACCAACGGCTACGACCACCCGGCACGCCTGGGCGCGGATCGCTGGGTCGCCATGATCGGTGCCCGCGGCCACGTGCTGGCTCGTGGTCCCGCCCGGCCGGTGCTGGTGGTGATGATCGGCACCGCGGTGACGGTGGATGCGCTGGACGGCGATGGCAAGTTCCTGGGTGGCCTGATCCTCCCCGGGCACGGCATCATGCTGCGCGCCCTCGAAAGCGGGACGGCGGGCCTGCGGGTGCCCACCGGCGAAGTGCGACGCTTCCCGGCCAACACCTCGGATGCACTGACCAGCGGCGGCACCTACGCCATCACCGGGGCCATCGAGCGCATGCACCGGCACCTGTCCGGCCTGTGCGGCGAGGAGCCGGTGGTGCTCGTCACCGGCGGTGCGGGCTGGAAGGTCGCGCCCTACATCGACCACCCGCACGAGCTGATCGATTCACTGATCTTCGACGGCCTGCTGCACATCCAGTCGCACCGCCTGGCGCTGTAGCACGGCTGCCGCCGGCAGCGCCTCGCGCAGGGCGGCCATGTCCCGCCGCAGCGCGGCCATCTCGCGTCGCATGTCGCGCAGGATCTGGCGTTCGATGCGGCGCTCCTCGGTTTCTATCCAGCGCGCCGCGATCGCCGCCGTGACCAGCGAAAGCACGCCGTAGCCCAGCAGCACCACGAACACGGCAAAGATGCGGGAGGCCGGCGTGGTCGGCACCAGGTCGCCGTAGCCCACCGTCGCGGCGGTGGTGAAGGCGAGCCACAGTCCGCTGGCCAGGTCGGGCGTGGTCGGCTCGAGCAGGCGGAACCCCACGCCACAAGCGCCCAGCACGGCCAGTGACGTCAGCAACAGGTAGCCCAGTCCGCCGCGATTGATGAGGTGCTGGACCGTCCACACCATGCGGGCCAGGGTGAGGAATGCCACGCCGAGGCGTGCGCTCAGGGCGATCGACGAATGCTCGCTGCTCGGCAGCGCCGCCGACATCAGCAGGCCGGCGATCAGCAACACGTCGGTGGCGTTGGCGCGCAGGTGCGTCAGGGCTGCGCCGGAGACGATCGCCACGTGGCCCAGGGCCGCCGCGAGAGTGCAGGCTGCGGCGACGTAGAGCGCCACCGCGACGGACGATGGCGTCTGCGGCAGCAGGTCGACGTAGAACGCGGGAATGGTGGCGACCAGCGCCAGGAGCAAGGGCCAGCGCCAACGCCTTTCCACGCGGGCGGCGCGTTGGTTCTCGCGCGGCGCCCTCAGCAGGCCCCAGCGCGCCGGGGCGCCGCCGAAGGCGTGGGTATCCAGTGACAGGCGGCGCCAGCTCATCCCCGCAGGCTAGCCGCGCCGCCGGCCGCACCCTTGATGCGGCTCAAGTCCCGGCGCAGCAGGCCTGCGGGCCTCAGAGGATGTAGCGCGAGAGGTCTTCGTTGCGGGCCAGCTCGCCCAGCTTGGCCGAGACGGCCGCGCCGTCCAGCGTCACCGTCTGGCCGCTGCGCTGCGGCGCGTCGAAGCTCAGTTCGTCGAGCAGGCGCTCCAGCACGGTCGCCAGGCGGCGGGCACCTATGTTCTCTGTGCGCTCGTTCACCTCGTAGGCGATCTCGGCCAGCCGGTGGATGGCATCGGAGGTGATCTCCAGCGTCACGCCCTCCGTAGCCAACAGTGCGACGTACTGCTGGATCAGGTTGGCCTGCGTGCTGCCGAGAATGGCTTCGAAGTCGGCCACCGACAAGGCCTGCAGCTCCACCCGGATCGGGAAGCGGCCCTGCAGCTCGGGGATCAGGTCGCTCGGCTTGGAAAGGTGGAAGGCGCCCGAGGCGATGAACAGGATGTGGTCGGTCCTCACCATGCCGTGCTTGGTGTTGACCGTCGTGCCTTCCACGAGCGGCAGCAGGTCGCGCTGCACGCCCTGGCGCGACACGTCGGCGCCCTGGGTGTTGGTGCGCGCGGCGACCTTGTCGATCTCGTCGATGAAGACGATGCCGTTCTGCTCGGCGTTGGCCAGGGCCTTGGCGCGCAGGTCCTCGTCGTTGACGAGCTTGGAGGCCTCCTCCTCGGTGAGCACTTTCAGCGCCTCGGCGATGCGCAGTTTGCGGGTGGTCTTGCGGGCCGGGCCCATCTGGGTGAACAGGCCCTTGAGCTGCTCGGCCATCTCCTCCATGCCGGGCGGGGTCATGATGTCCATGCCCGGGCGGGCCTCGGACAACTCGAGCTCGATCTCCTTGTCGTCGAGCGAGCCTTCGCGCAGGCGCTTGCGCATCACCTGGCGCGCCGTCGAGTCACTGGCGTCCTCCATGCCGCCGCTGCCGAAGCCGACGTGGCGCGGCGGAGGCACCAGGATGTCGAGCACGCGATCCTCGGCAGCCTCCTCGGCGCGCGTGCGGGCCCTGGCCAGCGCGGTCGCTCGTTCCTGCTTGATGGCCACCTCCACCAAGTCGCGCACGATGGAATCCACGTCCTTGCCGACGTACCCGACCTCGGTGAACTTGGTGGCCTCGACCTTGATGAAAGGCGCGTCGACCAGCTTGGCCAGCCGGCGGGCGATTTCGGTCTTGCCCACGCCGGTGGGGCCGATCATCAGGATGTTCTTGGGCGTGATCTCGGCACGCAGCGTCGGCTCCACCTGCTGGCGGCGCCAGCGGTTGCGCAGGGCGATCGCGACGGCGCGCTTGGCCTCGGCCTGGCCGACGATGTGGCGGTCGAGCTCGGAAACGATCTCGCGCGGGGTCATGCTCATCGGAGGTGCCTCAATCGAGGGTCTCGATCGTGTGGTTCTGGTTGGTGTAGATGCAGATGTCGCCGGCGATCTCCAGCGAGCGCTTGACGATGTCGACCGCACTCATCTCGCTGTGTGCGAGCAGCGCCCGCGCGGCCGCCTGTGCAAAGGGGCCGCCCGAGCCGATGGCGACCAGGCCGTGCTCCGGCTCCAGCACGTCGCCATTGCCGGTGATGATGAGCGAGGCGTCGCGGTCGGCCACGGCCAGCATGGCCTCGAGGTTGCGCAGCACCTTGTCGGTCCGCCAGTCCCGGGTGAGTTCGATGGCGGCGCGCACCAGGTGGCCGGAATGCTTGTCGAGCTTGGCCTCGAAGCGTTCAAAGAGGGTGAAGGCGTCGGCCGTGGCGCCGGCAAAGCCGGCCAGCACCTTGTCGTGATGCAGCCGGCGCACCTTGCGCGCGCTGGACTTGACGACGGTATTGCCGAGGGTGACCTGGCCGTCGCCGCCCAGAGCGACCTGCCAGCGCCCGTCCGGCAGGCGGCGACGCGCGCTCAGGATCGTGGTGCCGTGATAGGAATCCATGGAGTGTTCGATCTCAGTTCGAAGCGCGAGCATGCCACGCTGCACATGGCGCCGTCCCGCCTCCGTTCAAGGCGCCGATGCATCTGACGCCCGCTTGCACCGCCATCTTCACGGGCGTGCGCGGATCCGGCTTGGCCGGTCCGCTGCGCGAGCCCCTCGGGGGGCAGCCCCTGGCAAGGGGCGTGGGGGCTCCATTTCACGAGCCCCCTCCAGGGGGCAGCCCCTGGCAAGGGGCGCGGGGGCTTCGTCTACGCCTGCCGTAGCTGGGTCGAGACGTGTTCGCTGATGCCCATCGCGCCGAACATCAGCGCGACCAGCCGGTTGACGTCGAAGAAGGTGACCTGCCGCCCTTCGGCCCGCTTGGCGATGACCCAGTTCAGCAGGTCGCCGGCGGCGACGAAATCGACGCGGATCAGCAGCGCACAGCAGATGCGCACCACCTTCGAGTCACCCAGGCGCTGGTCCAGGTGCTGCAGCAGCGCCCCCTGGTCGCCTGCCAACTGGCCCGATATTTCCAGGGTGGTGACGGCGACCTCGCCGCTGCCGTCGTCCAGGATGGAGGTGCTGACATCGCCGACCGAGGACAGGATCGCCGAGCGCGTGTTGGCCGACGGGCCGCTGATCCGCACGGTGCAACGCGCAGGCTCCCAGCTGGGCGGAGACACCTCGTAGGTGACGCAGTAGTCGATCGCGACATCGTCGAACTGGTCGGGCCGATTCACCAGGCGCAGGGCGTCCAGCCGCATCAGCCAGAAGGCCGGATCGGCGTCCCGCACGCCGACGGGCGCGGCTTCCTGCAGCACGTCGAACAGCTTGTCGGCCGCCAGCCAGCGCATGGCGAGCTTCTCGCCGGCCCATTGCTGGAACTGCTGCCGGAGCGCGGCTGCCGCTGCGGGCTCTATGCGCTTGAGGTGGGTCCAGTCCAGCACCCAGGGCTGCGGCAACTGCAGGAGCTGGGAGGCCAGCTGCGACAGCCCCTCGGTGTCGAGGCGGGGCGGGCAGACCCAGCCGACCTGCCCGTTGTCATTGCCGGCGGCACGCTGCGGTGCGGTCGCGTCGGCCAGCAACTTGGGCAGCGAATACCACTGCGGAGGCGAACGGTCGCAGCGCTCGGCGAACTCCAGCGACAAGCTGTCGAAACGCTGTTGCTGGCCGGTGGCCCGGTACAGGTCGAAGAGCACCAGCCAGGTGTCCTCGTGGCGCTCTCTAGGCGCGCCCGCACTGGTCATCTGCACGAGCACGTGCTCGCTGTGGGCGAAATCCGCGTTGGCGAACGAGATCACGGCCTCGTCCAGCTCGGGGTCGTGCTTGATCTCCAGCACCTCGACCTCGGGCAGCTCGGCGGCCACCAGGCGACCTGCGGCCGGGCGAGGCGAGGGCGCCGCAGCGGCCGGCGCCGGCGCCTTGGGCTTCTCAGGTTCCGGGGTCGGCTCGAAGTCGAACGCCAGCGGTGGCAGCTCGCGCGGGGCCGGCGTTGCCGGGCTCGGAACAGGGCTGAGCGCGGGCGGTGCCGGGGGCGTCGGCTCCACGACGCCCGCCATGGGCGCTGTCATTGGGCGAGGGCCGGCCGCGCCAGGTGGGCGCAGCGGCTCGTGGCGCAGGTCCAGCGGCACGGTCGCCTCCGGATCCAGCGGGTGGGTGAGCACTGGCGGCGGCACCCGCAGATGGGCCGGTGCCGTCGGCGCGCCGGAAGTGGGCACGGCAGCCTGGCCCGCCAGCGGTGCAGGACGCGACGGCACCATCGGTGCGATGCCGACCATCTGCTTCTCGATGGCGTCAATCTTGGCCTTGACGGTGCCGTCGGCCAGGCCCGAGGGCCGGCTGGAGCGGGCGTCGGCCTCGTCCAGGTTGGCATTGGCGAGCGCCGCGGCTTGCTCGGGCGTCAGGCCCTCGCGGCGGATGCGGCGCAGCATGTCGAGCTCGCGCTTGCGCACGAAATCGTTGCGGCGCTTGCGCTCGATCATCGCCTTCAGTTCGGCGCGATCGGAATCGTCGAACTGGCTGAGGCGGCTGTCCTCGGCGCGCTGGATCAGGTCCCGCGCCGGGCCGGCGATCGAGCGCACGACGCGGCGCAGAATGCCTTCACCACCATCGTTGCCGTTCGACATGAGGACTGCTGGGGACTGTCGGGACAGCGGGTGTCAGTCGCCGAACATCTTCTGCTTCATCTCGCGGCGCTGCTGCGCTTCGAGGGAGAGGGTGGCGGTCGGACGGGCCAGCAGGCGGCCCAGGCCGATGGGCTCGCCCGTCTCGTCGCAGTAGCCGTAGTCGCCGGCCTCGATCCGGCCCAGCGACTGGGAGATCTTCTTCAGCAGCTTGCGTTCGCGGTCGCGCGTGCGCAGCTCCAGCGCGTGCTCCTCCTCGATCGTGGCGCGATCGGCAGGATCGGGCACGATGGAGGTGTCTTCGCGCAGGTGCTCGGTCGTCTCGCCGGCATTGGAGAGCAGGGCGTCCTTTTGCTCCTGCAGCCGGTTGCGGAAGAACTCGAGCTGCTTCTCGTTCATGTACTCGGACTCGGGCATCGCCAACAGCTCGGCCTCGGTCAGGTCGCGGCCGGATTTGGTCTTCCAGGCATTGGCGAGCTTCGGGTCCGCCTTGGCGGCGGTCTTCACGGCGTTCATCGGTTCAGGGTAGGTCTTGGTCGTCGGCTTCGCAGGGGCGAAGCGGTCGGTGAAACTGGCGGTGGACGGTGTGGGCGCATGGGCCCGGGTCGGGGCGGGCGCATCGCTTGGCAGTTTGGCGGGTGCTGCCTTGGCCGTGGTGGGCTTGGGAGGCGCTTCGGCGGCGGATTTCACACTGTCGGCCTTCGTGGAGGGCGCCTTGGCGGCAGGTTTCGGTGCGGCGGCGGGCTTTTTGGCGCTCTCCTTCTCGGCGATGGCGCTCTTGGCCGGGGTCTTGCTGCTCACGATCCGTCTCCTCACCACGTGGCACGGGATATGGCGGTTATACCCCTTGGGCGGGGTAGCTTGTGGTGCAACCGCCACGTTTTGGGCGCGCGGATTGTAGCCATGCCTCGCACCGGCGACGCCATGGTCAGGCCACGCAGCCCTCCAGGCCTTGCACCAGGATGTCCTTCGGCAGATCGATGCCGATGAAGACCATCTTGCTGGTCTTTTTCTCGCCCGGTGCCCACTTGGGGCCCAGATCGCTGCCCATCAGTTGGTGCACGCCCTGGAAGATGACCTTCCGATCGCTGCCCTTGAGGTGCAGAACGCCCTTGTAGCGGAGCATCTTCGGGCCGTAGACCTGCACGATGGCGCCCAGGAAATCCTCCAGCTTGGCGGGATTCAGCGGCTTGTCGGCACGGAAGACGAAGGACTTCACGTCATCGTCGTGGTGGTGGTGGTGCGGGTGGTCGCAATGCTCGCCGTGCTCGTGCTCGTGGTCATGATCATGGGCATGGCCGTCGTTCTCGAGGAACTCGGGGTCGATGTCGAGCTTGGCATTGAGGTTGAAGCCCTTGAGGTCGAACACCGACGACAGGGGCACGTCACCGAAGTTCACGCGGCGCTGCGGGGCGCGCGGGTTCATGTGCTTGAGGCGGTGAACCAGGTCATCGACCGCGACCTCGTCGACCAGGTCGGTCTTGCTGATGAAGATCTGGTCGGCGAAGCCGACCTGGCGGCGGGCCTCCTGGCGGGTGTCGAGCTGGTCGTTGGCATGCTTGGCATCGACCAGCGTGAGGATGGAATCCAGGAGGTAGCTCTCGGCCACCTCGTCGTCCATGAAGAAGGTCTGCGCCACCGGACCCGGGTCGGCCAGGCCGGTGGTCTCGATCACCACCCGCTCGAAATCCAGCTCGCCCTTGCGGCGCCGGGCCGCCAGGTCGGCCAGCGTCGAGCGCAGATCCTCGCGGATGGTGCAGCAGACGCAGCCGTTGCTCATCTGGATCACCTGCTCCTTGCCTTCGGTGACCAGGATCTCGGTGTCGATGTTCTCCTCGCCGAACTCGTTCTCGATGACGGCGATCTTCTGGCCGTGCGCCTCGGTCAGGACCCGCTTGAGCAGGGTCGTCTTGCCGGAGCCGAGGAAGCCGGTGAGGATGGTGGCGGGGATGAGGGACATGGTGGGGCGAGGGGGTGGAGTGGATGCTTTCGGCAACGCGGCCAGCCCCTGGCGACGATGCGGGGCCTGGACTCTGAAACAGCGGCGGGGCCCTGTCAAGCCCGGGGCATGACATTCTGGCCCGGTGAAAGTGGGGCCGCCGGCGGCCGATTCAAGCCCGGCCCATCAGGTATCCTTGACCTTCCGTCATTTGCGGCACCGTCGTGTCCGATCCCCAGCCAACCCGGCCCGCCGGCCCGACCCGCAAGGGCGCCGCCACGCACCATCATCGCGGCCATCCCGCCGACGCGCCCGAGAAAGCCGACAAGCGCACCCTGTTCGAGCGACTGGTCGAGTTCATCTCGCCCGGCCCGGATTCCAAGGACGAGCTGATCGAGACCCTGGCCGAGGCCGAGCAGCGCGAGCTGATCGAGCCGCAGTCGCGTGCCATGCTGGAGGGTGTGCTCCGCATGGCCGACATGGCGGCCGGCGACGTGATGGTCGCGGCGCCGAGGATGGATCTGCTGGACATCGAGGCTCCCTACGACGAGCTGCTGGCCGTGGTCATCGACACCGGCCACTCCCGCTTCCCGGTCACCGAGGGCTCGCGCGACAACATCATCGGCATCCTTCTGGCCAAGGACCTGCTCAAGCTGCAGCGCGCGCCCGAGCTGAACCTGCGCACGCTGCTCAGGCCGGCCGTGTTCGTGCCGGAGAGCAAGGGCCTGAACGAGCTGCTGCGCGACTTCCGCACCAACCGCAACCATCTGGCGATCGTGATCGACGAGTTCGGCAACACCGCCGGGCTGCTCACCATCGAGGACGTGCTGGAAGAGATCGTCGGCGAGATCGAGGACGAGTTCGACGAGGCGGATGCGACCGATGCGGTCTACACCCTCGCCGACGGCAGCCATCGGGTGGCCGGCGACGCCTCCATCGCCTCCATCAACGAGGCCTTCGGCGTCGCGCTGCCGGACGAGGATTTCGACACCATCGGCGGGCTGATCGCCCATCAGCTGGGTCGTGTGCCTCGGAGAGGCGAATCGGTCGAGGTGGCCAACCTCAGCTTCTCGGTGATGCTCACGCGTGGCGGTGCGGTGCGCTGGTTCAAGGTGCAGCGCCTGCCCAAGCCGGCCGACGCGGCCGAAGCCGAGGCGTGAGGCGCCCCGGCTTGTGGGGGCCGGCGCTGCTGGCCTCGGGGGCGCTTCATACGGCGTCCTTCGCACCTCTGGGCTGGTGGCCCCTGCAGATCGCGGCGCTCGTGCTGCTGGTCCTCGGCGTTCAAGGGGCCACGCCCCGTCAAGCCGCCTGGAGAGGGTTCGCCTTCGGCATGGGCTGGCTGGTGTCCGGGCTTTGGTGGCTCTATATCAGCATGCATGACTACGGCGGCCTGCCGGCGCCCCTGGCGGCCCTGGCGGTCGTCGTGCTCGCGGCGGTGCTGTCCCTGTATTTCGCCGGGGCCATGGCGTTGTGCGCATGGTTGCGCACCGGCCGGCCGATGTTGGACGTCCCCGCCTTCGCGGCCTGCTGGCTGCTGGCCGAGCTGGCGCGGGCCCAGTGGTTCACCGGTTTTCCCTGGGTCGCCTCGGGTTATGCCCACAGCGACGGTCCGCTGGCCGCGCTCGCCCCCTGGGTGGGGGTCTACGGGATGGGCGCGGTGGCGGCCTTGCTGGCGGCCGCCATTGCAAGCCTGGTGCGCCCGCTCGCGGGTCGGCGCCCCGCCTGGGTGCCGCTGGCCGCGGCCCTCGTGGTGGTGGCTGCTCCCTGGGTGGCTCCGCGTGAATTCAGCCAGACCACCGGGCGCCTTCGCGTGAGCCTGCTGCAGCCCAACGTCCCGCAAGACCTCAAGTTCGATCCCGAGCGCATCGCCTCCGACATGGCGGCGCTGCAACTGCAATTGCAAGCCGCCCGCGGCGATCTCGTCGTCACTCCGGAGTCCGTGCTGCCGGTTCCGCGGGATCGGCTCGACGATGCCTATTGGCGGCAGCTCATCGCGCCCTTCCGCAGCGGCACGAGGGCCGCGCTGATCGGGACGTTCCTCGGCAATGAACAGGAGGGCTACGTGAACTCGCTGGTCGGCGTGTCGGCCGCCGGCGACGGCTATGCCTACGGCAAGCGCCACCTCCTGCCCTTCGGCGAGTACGTGCCGCCGGGCTTCCGCTGGTTCGTCGACATGATGCAGATCCCCCTGGGCGACCAGGCCAGCGGCCGCAGCCAGGCGCCCTTCCTGGCGGGCGGCCAGCGGCTCCGGCCACTGATCTGCTATGAAAACCTGTTCGCCGAGGGGATGGTGGACAGCGCCGGCGAAGGTCCCGAGGCGGCGACCATCCTGGTCAACGTGAGCAACCTGGCCTGGTTCGGCCGGCACATGGTGCAGGCGCAGGACCTGCAGTTCACCCGCTTGCGCGCGCTCGAATTCCAGCGGCCCGTGATCCGCGCAACCAACACCGGGGCGACGGCGGTGGTGGACCATGGCGGTCGCCTGTCCGCGCGGCTGGAGGCGGACACCTACGGCACCCTGGAGGCCGAGGTGGAGGGCCGCAGCGGCGCCACGCCCTATGCGCGCTGGCTGGGGCTGTGCGGCTTGTGGCCGCTGTGGGGCGTGGCCCTGGCGGTTCTGGTGGCGGCCAGGGCCGCGCCCTCGCTCGGTGCGCGCGGGCGCGGCCGCCAGGCTTGAGGCTTACTGGATCACCAGAGCGGTGTCGCCCAGCCACCCGGTGCTGACCGAGACGAGGCCGCCAAGCACCCGCACGGTGTTGTTGCCTGCGAGCAGACGAACCGGAACGGTGATGGACACCCGCACCCAGCCCGACGAGCCCGCGACGTTGTCCGGCGAGCAGAAGGCGTCGGACGAGCCGACGGTCGGTGCGACCACCACGCCGTTGACCTCGAGGTCCAGGTGCACCCAGCCCGAGTTGCTGTTCGCGCCGTTGTCGGCCGAGCATTCCGCCGAGTAGGTCAGCGAATAGGTGCCGGCCTTGGCGACGTTGAAGACCATGGACGTGCTGCCGCTGTCGTTGAGCGGGACGGGCGTTCCGTCTGCCGTGTAGGTGAAGTTGGTCGAGCGCGTGGCGCTGGCGAGGACCTTGGCCGAAGCGGCGCCGGCGGCCAGGGAAAGCAACAGGGCGGGGATCAGGGCATGGGCGAGTTTCATGATGGCTTCCTCGTGAAGGATGGGGAGGTGGCCCCGCCGGTCCGCCGCGCCGTGTCGACCCGCCGAGTGGCCTGTCGGGGTGTGAGGATGATCCGTATCCCGCCCCGCGCCGCGCATCCCGCCGCCTAGGTGGCGCCGCCCCGCAGGCAGGGGGCCGAGAACGAGGGGCGGCGACGGGCCCGCACGCCCTGCAACCGTAGAATCGCCCGTCGACCCTGGCCCGCGCGCCAGCCTCGTCGGCCCGGTTCGGCCCCGCGCTGCAGCCGCGCCGGCTCCACGTTCGAACCATGCTCACCTTTCAGCAACTGATCCTTCGCCTGCAGGACTACTGGGACGCGCAAGGCTGCGCGCTGCTGCAGCCCTACGACATGGAGGTCGGCGCGGGCACCAGCCACACTGCCACCTTCCTGCGGGCGCTCGGCCCGGAGCCCTGGAAGGCCGCCTACGTGCAGCCCAGCCGCCGGCCCAAGGACGGGCGCTACGGGCAGAACCCGAACCGGCTGCAGCACTACTACCAGTACCAGGTGGTCCTCAAGCCCGCCCCGGCCAACATCCTGGAGCTCTACCTCGGCTCGCTGCAGGCCCTGGGCTTCGACCTGCAGAAGAACGACGTCCGCTTCGTCGAGGACGATTGGGAGAACCCCACGCTCGGCTGCTGGGGCCTGGGCTGGGAGGTCTGGCTGAACGGCATGGAGGTGACGCAGTTCACCTACTTCCAGCAGGTCGGCGGCATCGATTGCAAGCCGGCGACCGGCGAGATCACCTACGGCCTCGAGCGCCTCGCGATGTACCTGCAGGGCGTGGAGAACGTCTACGACCTGCAGTACGCGCCCGGCATCAAGTACGGCGACGTGTTCCTGCAGAACGAGATCGAGCAGAGCACCTACAACTTCGAGCACTCGGACGTCGAGTTCCTGCTGCAGGCCTTCTCGGCTCACGAGAAGCAGAGCAAGTACCTGATGGACCAGCAGCTCGCCCTGCCGGCCTATGAGCAGCTGCTGAAGGCCGCCCACACCTTCAACCTGCTGGATGCACGCGGCGCGATCAGCGTGACCGAGCGTGCCGCCTACATCGGCCGCATCCGCAACCTGGCGCGTTCGGTGGCGCAGAGCTACTACGACAGCCGTGCCCGCCTGGGTTTCCCGCTCGCGCCCAGGGCATGGGCCGACGAAGTGATGGCGCAGATCGAGAAGAAGAAGGGCGCCTGACATCATGACTGCACAGACTCTTCTCGTTGAACTGTTCGTCGAAGAGCTGCCTCCCAAGGCACTCAAGAAGCTGGGCGAGGTCTTCGCCGCCACGCTGGCCGAAAGCCTCAAGTCGCAGGGCCTGGCCTCTGCGGAGTCGACCGTGACGCCCTACGCCTCGCCGAGGCGTCTGGCCGTGCAGGTCCGTGGCGTTGCTGCCAAGGCTGCTGACCGCTCGGTGCAGCAGAAGCTGATGCCTGTGGCCGTGGCGCTGACCGCCGAGGGCCAGCCCACGCCGGCCCTGCTGAAGAAGCTTGCCGCGCTGGGCGCGGATGCTTCCGCGCTGCCGCAGCTCAAGCGCGCGATGGACGGCAAGGCCGAAGCCCTGTTCCTGGACAGCACCGTCGCCGGCGCCACCCTCGCCGAGGGCCTGCAGAAGGCGCTCGACGAGACCCTCGCCAAGCTGCCGATTCCCAAGGTCATGACCTACCAGCTCGCCGACGGCTGGACCGACGTGAAGTTCGTCCGCCCGGCACACCGGCTGGTCGCGCTGCACGGCAGCGAGGTGGTGCCGGTCGCCGCGCTGGGCCTGGCCGCCGGGCGCACCACCTTGGGCCATCGCTTCGAGGCCGCGACGCCAGAGGTGGCCATCACGGACGCTGATGGCTACGCCTCGCAACTGGCCGAGCAGGGCGCGGTCATCGCCAGCTTCGCCGAGCGCCGCGCCGAGATCCAGCGCCAGCTGGCCGCGGCGGCGAAGGCCCAGGGCGGCACGCCGATCGATGACGAGGCGCTGCTCGACGAGGTGACCGCGCTCGTGGAGCGGCCCAACGTGCTGGCCTGTCGTTTCGAGCCCGAATTCCTCGACGTGCCGCAGGAGTGCCTCATCCTCACGATGAAGGCCAACCAGAAGTACTTCCCGCTGCTGGACGAGGCCGGCAAGCTCACCAACCAGTTCCTGGTGGTCAGCAACATCCGCCCGGCTGACGCGAGCGCAGTGGTCGGCGGCAATGAACGCGTGGTGCGGCCGCGCCTGGCCGACGCCAAGTTCTTCTTCGACCAGGACCGCAAGCGCTCGCTGGAGTCGCGCGTGCCGGCCCTGGCCAAGGTGGTCTACCACGGCAAGCTGGGCTCGCAGGGCGAGCGGGTGGAGCGGGTGATGGCCATCGCGCGGGCCGTGGCGCAGCAGCTCGGCGGCGGCGAGTCGCTGGCCCGCCAGGCCGACCGTGCCGCCCTGCTGGCCAAGGCCGACCTGCTGACCGACATGGTCGGCGAGTTCCCCGAGCTGCAGGGCATCATGGGCGGCTACTACGCCCGGCACGACGGCGAACCCGAGGCCGTGGCCTTCGCGGTCGAGGACCACTACAAGCCGCGCTTCGCCGGCGATGAGTTGCCGCGCAACGAGGTGGGCGTCGTGGTCGCCCTCGCCGACAAGCTGGAGACCCTGGCCGGCCTGTTCGGCATCGGCCAGCAGCCCACCGGCGACAAGGACCCGTTCGCGCTGCGCCGCCACGCCCTCGGCGTGATCCGCATGCTGGTGGAGCGCCGGCTGCAGGTGTCGCTGCCGGCGATGGTGAACGCAGCTTTCGCGGCCTTCCCCGCGAGCCATGGTCAGGCGCATGCCGAGGTGCTCAACTTTCTGTTCGACCGGCTGGTCGGCTACCTGCGGGAGCTGGGCTACAGCGCGAAGGAGGTGGATGCGGTGGTGGCCCTGCGCCCCGACATCTGGGCCGAATTGCCCCAACGCCTGGCGGCGGTGCGCGCATTCGCCGCGCTGCCCGAGGCCGAGTCGCTGGCCGCCGCCAACAAGCGCGTCGGCAACATCCTGAAGAAGGTGGAAGGCGCGCTGTCCACCGAGGTGCGCGAGTCCCTGCTGGGCGAAGCCGCCGAGCGCGCGCTGTTCGAGGTGCTGGGCAGCATCCAGCCGCGCTCGGATGCGCTGTTCGACAGCCGCGACTACACCGCGTCGCTATGCGCGCTGGCCGCCATGAAGGCACCGGTCGACGCGTTCTTCGACGATGTGATGGTCAATGCCGAGGATCCGGCGCTGCGTGCGAACCGCCTCGCGCTGCTGGGTCGGCTGCATGCAGCGATGAACCGCGTGGCCGACCTCTCCCGCCTGGCCAGCTAGCCGGACGCCCGCCATGCCCATGCAAGCGCCCAAGCTCGTCATCCTCGGCCGCGACGGCATCCTCAACCGTTTCCGCGAGGACCACGTCAAGGAGCCGGCCGAGTGGGAGTCGATCCCCGGGGCGCTCGAGGCGGTGGCCAAGCTCAACCACTCGGGCTGGCACGTGGTGGTGGCCACCAACCAGTCGGGCATAGGCCGCGGGATGATCGACATGGCCGCCGTCAATGCCGTGCACCTGCAGATGATGAAGCTGCTCGCAGCCAAGGGCGGCCGCATCGATGCGGTCTTCTTCTGTCCGCACACGCCCGAAGACAACTGCGAATGCCGCAAGCCGCTGCCCGGGATGATGCGTGACATCGCGGAGCGCTACGGCGTCGATCTGGAAGACGTCCCGATGGTGGGCGACACGCTGCGGGATCTGCAGGCGGCACGTGCCGCGGGATGCCCGCCGCATCTGGTGCGCACGGGCCGGGCAGCCCATCTCACCGAGGAAGAACTCGCCCCCTGGCTGGCCGCGGTGCCGGGCATGGTCGTGCACGACGACCTCGCCGCCTTCGCCAGCCACCTGCTCCAGCAGGAGCTGGCCTCCCGATTCGCCGTCTGAGCGGCGGCCGCACTCCCTTTCCTGACATGCAACGTCTCGGCTGGATCCTTCGTTCTGCGCTGTTCTTCCTCTTCCTGGCCGTGACGGTGGTGCCCTGGGCGACCTTCGTCGTCATCGTCTCTCCGGTGGTGCGCGGCGCGCCGCTGTATCGCATCTGTGCGGGATGGCTGACCACCGCCATCTGGGGCGCGCGGCTCATCTGCGGGGTGCGCTGGCGGGTGCAGGGCATGGAGAACGTGCCCACCGCCGCTGACAAGCGCGCCGCCGTGCTGCTGGCCCCCAAGCACCAGTCCACCTGGGAGACCTTCGCCTTCCCGATGCTCATGCCTCATCCGCTGTGCTACGTGTTCAAGCGCGAGCTGCTGTGGATCCCCTTCTTCGGCTGGGCCATCGGCAGCCTGGACATGATCCACATCGATCGCAGCAAGCGCAACGAGGCGTGGAGCAAGGTCGCCGAGCAGGGCAAGCGCTACATGAGCCAGGGCAGCTGGGTGATCATGTTCCCCGAGGGCACCCGCACGGCGCGGGGGCAGCAGGGCACCTACAAGAGCGGGGCGACCCGCCTGGCGATCAGCGCCGGCACCCCGGTGGTGCCCATCGCCGTCACCTCGGCCCGCTGCTGGCCGCGCAAGAGCTTTCTGTTGCGACCTGGCCTGATCGATGTGTCCATCGGCCGCCCGATCCCCGTCGTGGGGCGCCAGCCCGACGAGGTCACGCGCGAGGTCGAGACCTGGATCGAAGCCGAGATGCGCCGGCTGGATCCCGAGGCGTACCGCACGCCGGCCTGAACAACTGCCCGGCCTCTAGAATCCGCGCTCATGCCGCGCAGGTTCGTTGCCGATGTGCCCGAGCAGTTGTCACTGTTCGATGTGCCGCCGCCTGTGCCGCCCCGAACCGCCGTCCCGCGACCCACTTTGCCCCAGCCGCCCGCTCCCGTGGCGGCCGCTCCGGTGCCGGTGGTCCACCGCCATCCGCGTGCCGATCGCGAAATCCGCCTTGGCGAATGCCAGGTGGCCTACCTGCTGCGCAGGGCGCGGCGCAAGTCGATCGGATTCACCGTCGGTCCTGAAGGCCTGGCGGTCAGCGCGCCGCGCTGGGTGGGCGTCAGCGAGATCGAATCCGCGCTGCGCGAGAAATGCGCCTGGATCCTGCGCAAGCTGGGTGAGCAACGCGAGCGGCAGCGCCGGCTGGAGGCCGCACGCGTCGACTGGCGCGACGGCGCCACGCTGCCTTTCCTCGGCGAATCCATCATCCTGGTGCTGGATCCGCGCGTCGCCGGTGCCGTGCTCAACACCGACGCCGAAGCCTTGCCCGGCGTGCCGCGGCTGACGCTGCACATCGGCCTGCCCCAGACGGCGCTGCCGGCCCAGATCTGCGACGCGGTTCAGAGCTGGTTGCAGCGCCAGGCTCGCCGAGTCTTCGAGGAGCGCTGTGCCGAGTTCGCGTTGCGGCTGGGCGTCAAGGTCAAGCGCCTGCGCCTGAGCTCCGCCCAGACGCGCTGGGGCAGCGCTTCGGCCGACGGCTCCATCCACCTCAACTGGCGGCTGGTCCACTTCGGGCTGCCCGTGATCGACTACGTGGTCGCCCACGAACTCGCGCACCTGCGCGAGATGAACCACAGCGCCGCGTTCTGGGAAGTCGTGCGATCGGTCATCCCCGACCTGGAAGACCGCAAGGCCCAGCTGCGAGATCCCGTCCTGCCGATCTTCGGCTGACGGCCGTCAACCGGCACGCTCTGTCGCTTCTTGCAGCATGTTTCCCCCCAAAGGGGGATGGTTCGGGCGGCGCTTCGCAGGCACAGTCTCACCATTCGCTGTCATCACGTGTGAGCGAAGGGGCGGTCCAGGGAGGATCGAGCGTATACCGTGTACCCAAGTGGCCGGTCGGCTTGTACAGCCGACCGGCCTTTTTCTTGAGCCCACGGCCGTCTCACGGCTTCAGACCGGTGCGCTGAAGCGCTTCACGCCGTCCGCGCCGGACGTCGGGCGAACCAGTCCCTGGCTCTGCAGCGCGTGCAGATGGGCGATGGCCTCGCCCATGGCAAAGGTCGTCTGGTGCAGGTCCAGCACTCGCTTGAACAGCACCGGCAGCAACTCCGCCGCGCTGGTGGGCTTCTCGCGGCAGGCGGCCAGCGCTTCGGCCAGGCGCTCGTCGTGGTGGCCCTTCAACTGGGCTATCCTCTGGTGCAGGCCGAAGAAGGGCTTGCCATGCGAGGGCAGGACCAGGGTGTCGGGCGGCAATGCCCGCAGGCGCTCGATCGAGGCCAGGTACAGCGGCAGCGGGTCGCCCTCGGGCTCGAGATCGATCACGCTGACGTTGGTGGAAATGCGCGGCAGCACCATGTCGCCCGAAATGAGCACGCCTTGCGCCTCGCTGTGCAGCGCGATGTGCTCGGGTGCATGCCCGAAGCCTGCGATGGCGTGCCACTGGGCCGCACCGATGGCCAGCCGCTGGCCATCCATCAGCCGGCGAAAGGCCTGGGGCACGGACGGCACCATCGAGGCGTAGTAGTTCCGGCGTGCCCTCACCTTGTCCAGTGCTTCAGGATCCGTGAGGCCGTGCTCACCGAAGAACCGCGCCGCGCTTTCGCCGCCGAAGCCGGTGGTCTGCTGGCTGGCCATGCGGGCGGCGTTCCAGTCGGTCGCGCTGACCCACAGGCGGCAAGCCCAGCGCTCGCACAGCCAGTCGGCCAGGCCGATGTGGTCGGGGTGCATGTGCGTCACGATGACCCGCAGCACCGGCAATCCCTCCAGCGCGTGATCGAACACTCGCTCCCAGGCGGCGCGTGTGGCGTCGGTGGCGATGCCGCAATCGACGATCGCCCAGCCGTCGCGGCCATCCTCCGATCGGTCGCGCAGCAGCCACAGGTTGATGTGGTCGAGCGCGAACGGCAGGCCCATGCGCACCCAGCGCACGCCGGGCGCTATCTCGATGGCTTCGCCCGGGGCGGGCAGCGTGTCGCCCAGCGGGTACCGAAGTTGACTCTCGTGCGGATGGATCATGGGTGCCCTTCGGCCCGCGGGGGCTGGGCAGCGGCGCTGCGATCAGGCCGCAGGCGCCAATCGATGAAGACGATCATGGGTGGGGAGTCTCGCGTAGACTGACGTTTACGTTAACGTCAAGTCTATCCATGAGTGCTCCCGCCCGCCCGAAGACGGTCTTGGCCCCGGCCGAAGAGGCCGCGCCGACCTTCACCATCACCGAGCTGGCCCAGGAGTTCGACATCACCCCGAGGGCGATCCGCTTCTACGAGGATGTCGGCCTGCTGCAGCCGGCCCGCGCCGGCCGCAACCGCGTCTACACCCACCGGGACCGGACGCGGCTGAAGCTCACGCTGCGCGGCAAGCGCCTGGGCCTGACCCTGCAGGAAATCAAGCAGCTGGTCGACATGTACGAGTCGGGCAGCGACGAAAGGCCCCAGCTCGAGGCCTTTCTCGGGGTCCTGGGCGACCACCGGCGCCAGCTGGAGCAGCAGCTGGAGGACATCCAGGTGACGCTGGCCGAGATCGCGCAGCATGAGGCGCGGTGCCGCTCGCTCATAGGCGCCAAGAGCGCAAAGGCCGCCAAGGCGCGGGCAAGCGCCAAGGCGGCCTGAAGGGGAAAAGCCGGAGCGCTTACAGCGACAGGTCGATCGCGTCGGACATCATCACCTTGCGCGGCGCCGGCGCGAAGGCGTCTTCCACCGACGTCCTGCTCTTGAAGTTGTCGAGGCTGATCGGGCCGAAGGTGCCCAGGCCGCCGCCGGTGCCGAAGTTCTGGCCGTAGTCGAACTGGTAGACCTGCGTGCCCGACGAGCTCTTGATGGTCATGGTGGCGACATTGCCAGTGAGGACGACCTTCAAGGTGGCCGGGCTGGCCATCGGGGCATCGAGCGTGAAGAACAGGACGCCGCTGTTGTTGCCGACGTAGAAGCCGCCGTGGTCGAACATGCCGCCGCCATCCTGCGACTGGATCTTGACGAAGGCGTTGTTGCCACCGGCGATGTTGCCGACGGCCACTGCGCCGTACTGCAGGCCGGTGCCATTGAGCTGGACCAGCGCCTGGCCGGTGACTCCGGCGGCGGCCTTCTTCAGGTAGCCCAGGCCCGTGTCGCTGCCCTGCAGCTGGTTGTTGGTGATGAACAGGTTGCCCGAGGTGATCACCCACTTGCTTCCGAGCGAGGTGCGGTCGAACTTGTCGCCCGCAGCCAGGGCGGGGGTGGCGATGGCGGCGGCGAGCAGGCTGGCCAGCAGGAAATGACGTTTCATCGGGAGCTCCTGACGTTTGTGGTTAGAGGAGGCGGCAGTGTGGCGAGGCGACTGGGGGGTCCCAATCCCCTGAGCGTGGGGGGCACGTCGCTGAGGCGTTATGATTGACGTTTACGTAAACGTCAACTGCCTGGGTCCCCGGTACCGCTTCGTACACTGGCGCGATCCTCTGCTTGCAGCCGCCCGACGATGTCCATCCAGCTGACTGAACTGTTCGAGAACAACCGCGCCTGGGCCGATGCCACCGAGGCACGCGAGCCGGGCTTCTTCACCCGGCTGCTGAACCAGCAGACGCCGCAATACCTGTGGATCGGATGCGCCGACAGCCGCGTGCCTGCCAACGAGCTGGTCGGCCTGCTGCCGGGCGAGTTGTTCGTCCACCGCAACGTGGCCAACGTGCTGGTTCACTCGGATCTCAACGCGCTGTCGGTGATCCAGTTCGCCGTCGACGGGCTCCAGGTGCAGCACATCATCGTCGTCGGCCATTCGAATTGCGGCGGCGTGAAAGCCGCGCTGCACAACACCCGGCTCGGCCTGGTCGACAACTGGCTGCGCCACGTGCAGGACGTGCGCCACCAGCACCGCGCCTGGCTCGACGGCGTGCCGGCCGAATCGCAGGTCAACGCCCTGGTCGAGCTGAACGTGCTGGAACAGGCGCGCAACGTCTGCACGACGACCGTCGTGCAGGATGCCTGGGAGCGGGGCCAGACGGTCGTCGTGCACGGCTGGGTCTACGGCCTGCACAACGGCCTGCTGAACGACCTGTCGATGACGGTGTCCGCCGCTGCGGAGGTCGAACAGGCCTATGCGACGGCCCTCGCGGGCATCCATGCGCGCTATGCCTGAAGGCGGCCGGACGATGTTCCCTCAGCAGCTGACGGACACCCGCGCCTTCGACATCGCCCACGCGATGCTCGACGGCTTCAACAAGCACTACCGGCTCTTTCGCGAGGTCGGCCGCTCGGCGAAGCAGCGATACGAGCAGGCGGATTGGCACGGCCAGCAGCGTGCGCAGCGCGAGCGCATCGAGTTCTACGACCGCCGGGTGGAAGAGAACGCCGAGCGCCTGCAGAACGAGTTCAAGGCGCACTCGCTGCCGATGGACGTCTGGCAGCAGATCAAGCTGCACTACATCGGCCTGCTGACGAATCACCACCAGCCCGAGTGCGCCGAGACCTTCTTCAACTCGGTGACCACCAAGATCCTGCACCGCAGCTATTTCCACAACGAATTCATCTTTGTGCGGCCGGCGATCTCCACCGAGTACATCGAGAACGACGAGCCCGGCGACGCGCCGACCTACCGCGCCTACTACCCGACGCGCGACACGCTGCACGAAGCGGTCGTCCGCATGGTCACCAACTTCCAGCTCCAGCGGCCCTTCGCCGACCTGGACCGTGACGTGGACGACGTGGTGGCGGCCATGGTGCGAAAGCTGGGCGACTTCCGTCCTCGCGCCAACTTCCAGATCCAGGTGCTGTCCAGCCTCTTCTACCGCAACAAGGGTGCCTATGCGGTCGGCAAGATAGTCAACGGCTTCTCCGAGCTGCCGTTCGCCCTGCCCATCCTGCATGACGCCCAGGGCCAGCTGACCATAGACGCCGCCCTGTTCGGCGAGGATGACCTGCTGCTGCTTTTCAGCTTCGCGCGGGCCTACTTCCTGGTCGACATGGAGGTGCCTTCGGCCTACGTCACCTTCCTGCGCTCGCTGATGCCGCGCAAGCCCCGCTGGGAGCTCTACAACGCGATCGGCCTGCAGAAGCAGGGCAAGAACATCTTCTACCGGGACTTCCTCTACCACCTGCGGCACAGCTCCGACCGCTTCCGCATCGCGCCCGGCATCAAGGGCATGGTGATGCTGGTGTTCGACCTGCCGAGCTTTCCCTTCGTCTTCAAGGTCATCAAGGATTACTACCCGCCGCAGAAGGACACCACGCGTGCCGAGATCATGCGCAAGTACCGCCTGGTCAAGGAGCACGACCGCGTCGGGCGCATGGCCGACACGCTGGAGTTCAGCAACGTGGCCTTCCCGCGCTCGCGTTTCGAGGACGAGCTGATCGAGGAGCTGCAGAAGTTCTGCCCCAGCCTGCTGGAGATCTCCGACCGCGACGGCGACGGCCAGCCCGAGGTGATCCTGAACCACGTCTACATCGAGCGGCGGATGATCCCGCTGAACATCTTCCTGGCCGACGCCACGCGCCAGCAGATGGAGCACGCGGTGCTCGAGTACGGCAACGCCATCAAGGACCTGGTGGCGGCCAACATCTTCCCCGGCGACATGCTGTGGAAGAACTTCGGCGTCACCCGCCACGGCAAGGTCGTGTTCTACGACTACGACGAGATCGAGTACATCACCGACTGCAACTTCCGGCGCGTGCCGGCACCGCGCCACGAGGAGGACGAGATGTCGGGCGAGGTCTGGTATTCGGTCGGCCGGCACGATGTCTTTCCCGAGACCTTCGGCCCCTTCCTGCTGGGCAATCCCGCGGTCCGGGAGATCTTCATGAAGCACCACGCCGAGCTGCTGGACGCCGATTTCTGGCAAAGCCACAAGCAGCGCATCGCCGCCGGCCATGTGCATGATGTTTTCCCCTACGACCCCGACAAGCGCTTCTCGGTGCAGCGGCGGGGCGGCGCGCGCAGCGCGCACTTCTGAATTTCCTGAGTTCTCTCGCAAGGAGTTTCCCCATGGCTGATTCCATCGTCATCGCCTCCGCCGCGCGCACGCCCATCGGCGGCCTGCTCGGCGATTTCTCGTCCCTCGCCGCCTGGGAGCTCGGTGCCGCGGCGATCAAGGCCGCCGTCGAGCGCGCCGGCGTGCCGGGTGACGCCGTCGACGAAGTCCTCATGGGCAATTGCCTGATGGCGGGCCAGGGCCAGGCGCCGGCCCGCCAGGCCATGCGCCGCGCCGGCCTGCCGGATTCGACCGGCGCCGTCACCCTGAGCAAGATGTGCGGCTCGGCCATGCGCTCGATGATGTTCGCCCACGACATGCTGCTGGCCGGCTCGGCCGAGGTGATGGTCGCCGGCGGCATGGAGAGCATGACCAACGCGCCGCACCTGATGTTCGCGCGCAAGGGCGTCAAGTACGGCTCGGCCGCGATGTACGACCACATGGCCATGGACGGCCTGGAAGACGCCTACGAGCGCGGCAAGGCCATGGGCGTGTTCGCCGAGGCCTGCGTCGCCAAGTACCAGTTCAGCCGCGAGGCGATGGATCAGTTCGCGATCTCGTCCACCCTGCGCGCCAAGGCGGCCAACGAGGATGGCAGCTTCGAATGGGAGATGGCCCCCATCACCCTGCCCGGCAAGGCGGGCGACACGGTGGTCAAGTTCGACGAGCAGCCCTTCAAGGCCAAGCTCGACAAGATCCCCGGCCTGAAGCCCGCGTTCAAGAAGGATGGCGCCATCACCGCGGCGTCCTCCTCCTCCATCTCCGACGGCGCCGCCGCGCTGGTGCTGATGCGCGAGTCCACCGCCGCGCGGCTGGGTGCGAAGCCGGTGGCGCGCATCGTTTCGCATGCGGTGCATGCCCAGGCGCCCGAGTGGTTCTCCACGGCGCCGGCAGGCGCCATCGCGAAGGCGTTGAAGAAGGCCGGCTGGACGTCGAGCCAGGTCGACCTGTGGGAGGTCAACGAAGCCTTCGCCGCGGTCACCATGGCAGCCATGGCCGAGTTCCAGCTGCCGCACGAGATCGTCAACGTGCACGGCGGCGCCTGCGCGCTGGGCCACCCCATCGGCGCCTCGGGGGCCCGCATCGTGGTGACGCTGCTGGGCGCCTTGCGCAAGCAGGGCAGGAAGCGCGGCGTCGCGGCCCTGTGCATCGGTGGCGGCGAGGCCACGGCGATGGCTGTCGAGCTGCTCTGACATGCTGCAGGCGCTCGGCATCCACGACCTGGCGCTGTTCACGCTGACGGTGTTCGTGCTCAACGCGACACCAGGCGTCGACATGCTCTACACCGTCAGCCGCACGCTCACCGGCGGATGGCGCGCGGGCCTGGCCGCCACGCTGGGCGTGTGCGCGGGCTGCGTTGTGCACACGCTCGCGGCGGCCTTCGGCCTGGCGGCGCTGATGGCAGTCTCGGTCTGGGCCTTCTCGATCGTCAAGTGGGCCGGCGCGGCCTACCTCGTCTGGCTGGCCATCGGCATGCTGAGGCAGGCGCTGCGAGGCGAGGCCGCTGCGGCTGCAGCCCGGCCTTTGACGAGCGCGTCCTTTGCTGCCGTGTTCCGGCAGGGCGTCCTCACCAACGTGCTGAACCCGAAGGTGGCGCTGTTCTTCCTGGCCTTCCTGCCGCAGTTCATCACGCCGGGGTCGGGGCACGAGACCGTGGCCTTCCTCGTGCTGGGCGCGTGGTCCATCGTGCAGGGGATGTCGTTCCTGCTGGGGCTCGTCGTCATCACCGCCTCCCTGCGGCGCCTCGGCGGCTCGCCCGGGCTCAAGCGCCTGCTGAACGCGGCGGGCGGCGTGTTGTTCCTCGGCCTGGCCGGGCGGCTGGTGCAGGCGGAGGTCAGGCCATGACACCGACCGTGCTGATCGTCGGGGCCTCGCGAGGCATCGGCCTGGAGCTGGCGACGCAGTACCTGGCCGACGGTGCGCGGGTCTTCGCCACTGCGCGAGACGACGCTTCGCTGGCGCGCCTGCGCAGCCTGGGCGCGCGCGTGCTCAGGCTGGACGTGACGGATGCGGCCAGCGTGTCGGGCCTGGCCTGGCAGGTCGACGGAGAAGGTTTCGACACCATCGTCGTCAATGCCGGGGTCTACGGCCCCAAGACCAGCGGCCTCGAAACGCCCACGGCCACCGACTTCGACCGCGTCATGCACACCAACGTGCTCGGTCCGATGCGCGTCATCCCGCAGCTGGTCGATGCGCTGGCCGAAGGCGCGCGGCTGGGCGTCATCTCCTCGCGCATGGGCTCGATGGGCTTGCGCGCCGGCGCCGACGGCTGGCTCTACCGCGCTTCCAAGGCCGCGGTGAACTCGGTGCTGAAGGATGCTTCCATCGCCCTGGCCGGCCGGGCCATCTGCGTTGCGCTGCACCCCGGCTGGGTACGCACCGACATGGGCGGCGACGGCGCCGACCTCGACGTGGCCGAGAGCGTGCGCGCCCTGCGCAACACCCTGGCCGCGCTCACGCCGGCCGACAACGGCCGCTTCCTGAACCATGACGGCCAGGGCCTGGACTGGTGATGCCTGCTGACGCGGCATGGGCCGGCGGCGCGGGGGCGCGGGCAGGCAAGCGGCCCTTGTTTCGCCGGCTGCTCCGCGGGCTCGTCGGTGTCCTGGCCGCGGTGCTCGCCCTGGCCGCTGCATGGGTGGCCAGCAACCTTGTCGACAGTGCTCCCACGGAGCTGCCTTCCGTCCTGCGTTTGCCGGCCCCCGCTGTGCCGGACGAGCGCAATGCCTTCTTCGTGCTGGTTGGTGTCGCCGCGCCGCCAGGGGCGGATCCGTCAGCGTGGGGTCGTGAACAGTGGAGCGCCAACGAGGATGGCGCACGTTCCTCATGGCAGGCAGTGAAGCAGCCGTTCGAGGGAATGCTGGATTGCGCGGAGGCAGACCTCGGGTGCAAAGCGGCCCTCGAGCGGGATTCCGCCAGACTGGCGGACGAAGTGGGGCGTCATGCAGAGCTGGGTCGCCGTTGCCTTGCGGCCATCGACGACATGCCCTTCGAGGAACGGCTGCCGCCAGTCGAAGAGGCGCAGCGCATGCTGCTGCGCAATGCGTCGCACGCGCTGGGGGCGTCCACGTGTGGGCGCTGGTGGGCTGGGGTCGCACTCTCGGCTGCGGCGCGCGGCGACAGGGTGGGCGTGGCCGACGCCCTGGATCACGCCAGCCGCCTGGGCAACGCGTTGCTCGCCGGCAGTCGAAGCCTGCTGGGCCACGCCGTGGCCTGGGGCGTGGCTCGCCGCACCTGGCGTGTGGCGGCCGCCATCGTCGCGGCCTATCCCTCCCTGCTCGAGCCCGCCAGTCGGGCGACGTCCACCCTGTCCGAAGGAGCGACTGACGCCACGCGCTGGATGGCCTACGAAGCAAACTTCGCGCGGGCGAGCATCGCCGAAGCCACGGGCGCTGCCTGCCGGACCCCGCTTGAAACCGTGAGCCCGGACCGTGGCTGGGGAGACCGGCTGGTGTGCCTCGGCCTGCTCCCCAACCTCACCAAGACCCGGAGCGATGCCGTCTGGCTCCAGGCCCTCGCCGCAGTTCGGCAGGGTTTGCCGCCGGCCCTGTCTCGTCCGCCTTTCGTGGAGCCTCAGTCCGACTGGCCCCGCCTCGCGTGGCGCAACACCTTGGGTGGTGTGCTGCTCGACATCGGCACGCCGCTTTACGCGCCCTATGTCGCGCGGCAGGCCGACGTGGCGCTGCACCATGCGGCACTGCAACTCGCCTTCGCCCTGACGCGGGAACACGTCCCGGTCGACCGGCGACCGGCCTGGCTCGACACACAGGTTCTAGCGCCGCAGCTTCGCGGGCGCACCCGGTTGGAAGGCGACGTGCTGGTGGTGGATCACCTCGGCGCCACCCGTGGCATGAACCGCCCCCAGGATCTCATTCGCATTCCCCTGGCTCGCGTGTGACGGCGGGCCCGTTTCCAACGACTTTCCAGCAGGACATCACATCATGTTGCTCAGCGACGACCACCGTGCCGTGCAGGACGCCGTCCGTGCCTTCGTGCAGGACCAGATCGCGCCGAACGCGGCGCGCTGGGACAAGGAGCACCACTTCCCGGCCGCCGAGCTGAAGGGGCTGGCGGAGCTCGGCTGCTATGGCGTCGCCGTGCCCGCCGAGTACGACGGTGCCGGGATGGACTACCTCTCGCTGTCGCTGATCCTGGAGGAGATCGCGGCCGGAGACGGGGGCACGTCGACGGTGGTCAGTGTCAACAACTGCCCGGTCTGCTCCATCCTCATGGCATTTGCCGACGAGGACCAGAAGCAGCGCTTCCTCAAGCCCCTGGCCCGGGGCGAGATGCTGGGCGCCTTCTGCCTCACCGAGCCGCATGTCGGCTCCGAGGCGGGTGGATTGCGCACCACCGCCACGCGCGATGGCGACCACTACGTGCTCAACGGCGTCAAGCAGTTCATCACCTCGGGCCAGAACGGCGACCTGGCCATCGTGATGGCGGTGACCGACAAGGCGGCGGGCAAGAAAGGCATCTCGGCCTTCGTGGTGCCGACGAACACGCCTGGCTACGCGGTGGCGCGCATCGAGGACAAGATGGGCCAGCACTCCAGCGACACCGCCCAGATCCTGTTCGAGAACTGCCGCGTGCCGGTGTCCCACCGGCTGGGCGAAGAGGGGCAGGGCCTGAAGATCGCGCTGTCGGGTCTGGAGGGCGGGCGCATAGGCATCGCCAGCCAATCGGTCGGCATGGCACGGGCGGCTTTCGAGGCCGCGCTGAAGTACGCCAAGGAGCGCGTGGCCTTCGGCCAGCCGATCTTCGAGCACCAGGCGGTGCAGCACAAGCTGGCCGACATGGCCACCCAGATCGAGGCCGCGCGCCAGCTGATCTGGCATGCCGCCAGCCTGAAGGACGCCGGCCGCCCCTGCCTGAAGGAGGCCGCGATGGCCAAGCTGTTCGCCAGCGAGATGGCCGAGCGCGTGTGCTCCATGGCAATCCAGGTCCATGGCGGCTATGGCTACGTCAGCGACTTCCCGGTCGAGCGCATCTACCGCGATGTGCGCGTGTGCCAGATCTACGAAGGCACCTCCGAGGTCCAGAAGATCCTCATCGGGCGCGCCCTGGCCTGATCAAGTGTTCTGTGCCGCGCCGGCAAACTCACTGGTCAGGCCGGTTGTTTTACATGTTGATACGTCCACGTAACTCGATAGAAGGTGGACACGCCGGACATCCCCCTATAGTTGGGGAGAGACGGCCGAGAGCAAGAACCAGCGACGACGTGTGACTGGTTCCCGAGGCCCTGCGGGAGGAGCGCGTTGGGAGTCGTTCGAATCGGTATCGTGGGGGTCGGCTCGCGTGGCCTGACCGTCCTGGAACGCATCGTGGCCCATGAGCGGCAGCACCAGTCCGGCGAACTGGAGGTCTTCCTCTTCGATCCGGATCCTCCGGGTGCCGGTTGCCACGACCCTCGCCAATCGAGCGTCCACCTGGTCAACACGGTCGCCGGCCAGCTCACGCAGTTCTGCGACGCGTCCGTCGTCGGAGCCGGGCCGGTGATGAGCGGTCCGACCTTCTTCCAATGGCTGCAGGAGCAGGCCCGGATGGGCCTGGAGCCTTCGCTGTCGGGGGCGGAGATCAGTCCCGATGCCTACTACCCCCGGGGCTTGTTCGGTCGATATCTCATGTGGGCCTTCCGTTACGTCCGTGCCTTGGCCCCGCCGCACCTCCACATTCACTTCAAGCCGACCGAGGTGGAGCACGCCCGCCGGGAGCCCAAGGGTCACTGGGCGCTGAAAGCCGGGCACGAGGAGGTCCATGTCGACCATCTCTTCCTGACCACCGGACACACCAAGCCGATGTCGTCGCGGGCCCGCCTGCCGGTGGCGGCGGCCGCTGGCCCCCGCGGCACGCTGGTCGTCGACGATCCCTACCCCATGGCGGCGAAGCTGGCCGGGGTCTCGGCGGGGATGACCGTCGCGGTGGAGGGCATGGGCTTGACCGCCTTCGACGTGGTGGCCGACCTCACCGTGGGGCGAGGGGGGCGTTTCGTGACGGACCCGGACTCGCGAAGGAAGGCCTATGTGCGCTCGGGCCACGAACCGCGCCTGCTGCTCTTCTCCCGCTCCGGCCTCCCGCTGAGTGCGCGGGCCGTCAACCAGAAGGGCGTGTCAGGGCAGTACCGCGCGCACTTTCTTCAATTGGCGAAGGTGCGGGAGTGGGCTGCCCAGCGAAAGCTCGACTTCGTCGAAGACGTGCTGCCGCTGCTGGCAGCCGACATGGAGTACGCCTGGTGCGATGCCTACCTGCGCGAGCACCAGGGCGAGGCGGCAGCGCTGCGGTTCGGTGAGCAGTTCGCCGCGGCGGCCGATGCGCATCAACGCCGGGAGCTCGTCGCCCGCCACATTCCCCTTGAGGACAGGTTCTCGTGGGGCGCCCTTGCGCAGCCGGTGCCTGCGCACGCGTTGGGCGGGCGCGAGGCTTACGAACGGTGGTTCATCGAGCACCTTCGCCACGACGTGAACGAGGCCCGCAAGGGCAATCGGGGCAGTGCGTTGAAGGCCGCCTGCGACGTGCTGCGAGACCTGCGCGACAACCTTCGCGCGGCCATAGAGTTCGGCGGCCTCACCGAGGCTTCCCATCGCTGGGTGCTGGCCGAGTTCCTCCCCGTCATGAACCGCCTCGCCGTCGGGCCGCCCGAGTCGCGGATCAGCGAGATGCTGGCGCTCATCGAGGCGGGCGTGCTCGAAGCGGGCTACGGCCCGGGCGCGGCCTGCGAGGCTTCGGCTCCCGATCGGCGGAGGCGCATTCGCGCCAGGCACTGGGAAGCCGCATCGCCCCCGGTCGATGTGCTCGTCAAGGCCAGGATCTCGATGCACAGCCCGGCCGAGGATGCTTCGCCGCTGCTCCAAGGCCTGCTGGCGGACGGTCACGTCCGCCTGTTCCACAACGAGGGGTTCCATCCCGGCGGCATAGACATCGATCGACAGCACCACTGGATAGCCCGCGATGGCAGCGTCATCGAGAACGCCTGGGCCCTGGGCATCCCGACCGAAGGCTCGAAGTTCTGCACCTTCGTCATCCCGCGGCCGGGCGTCAACTCCACCGCACTCGTGGACGCCGGCCGGGCGGTCGGCCGGATGTTGTCCATGGTCCGCGGCGGGCAGGCGGCATCGCCTTGCGGTCCGCCCGAAGCCCTGCCCAGCGAAGAGGAGGCCTTCGCCACCGCCTCGCTGTTCGGTGCGCTTTGAAGCGCGGTCCCTGTCGCGGCGGGCGCCGGATGTCGTCTCGGAAAGGGGCCGGGCTTGCTTGAGCGGGTGTTCAACCGCCTGAGCCTGGCGGGCCTGTGCGCGACCTTCATCGGCAACGGCATTGGCCGCTTTGCCTTCATCGCGCTGATGCCGGCGCTGGTCGGGGCCGGCTGGTTCAGCAAGGCCGAGGCCTCCTACCTGGGAGTCGCCACGCTGGTCGGCTATGTCGTGGGCGCGCCCCTGGCCGACTGGCTGGGAAGGCGCCTGTCCAGCGCCACGCTGCTGCGCGGTGCCATGCTGGTGTGCACCGCGAGCTTCTTCGCGTGCGCCGTCGAGGGAGCCGCCATGCCGTGGTACGGCTTCTGGCGGACGATGGCAGGCGTCAGCGGCGCCGTCCTGATGGTGCTGCCCGCGGCGGTGGTGCTGCCGGCGCACAGTCCACGGGTCCGCGGCCGGGCGAGCGGGGTGGTGTTCTCCGGCGTCGGCCTCGGGGCGGTGGTGTCCGGGTCGCTCGTGCCGCTGCTCGTCACCGGCGCCGCCTGGTCGGGCCTTTCCAGCCTGCGGGGCGTTTCCGGGGCCTGGATCGGCATGGGTGGCGTGTGCCTCCTGGCGACCGTGCTGGCCTGGAGGCCCTGGCCCGTGGAGCAGAAGGCAGAAGCGACCGGTGCGGCGAGCACCCCCGAACCGCTTCCTTCTGCGGTCCGGATGACGGTGGGCCTTCTCCTGCTGGCCTATGGCCTGAATGCAGTGGGCTACCTCGCGCACACCATGTTCTGGGTCGACTACCTCGTGCGCGAACTGGGCCTGCCGCTGGCCGCCGGGGGCGCCTACTGGGCGATGTTCGGCATCGGTGCGGCGGCCGGGCCGCTGCTGACCGGCACGCTGGCGGATTCGCTGGGCCTCAGGCGCTGCCTGCTCGCGGGCTTCGTCCTCAAGGCAATCGCGGCTGTCCTGCCCGTGCTGAGCAGCAGCCCGGCGGCGCTGTTCGCTTCTTCATTGCTGATGGGCATCTTCACGCCGGGCATCGCTTCGCTCGTCTCGGCATATGCCCTCGATCGCGTAGGGGCCGCGCACCACCGCAAGACCTGGGGCCTGCTCACCACCGGCTTCGCACTGGCGCAGGCTGCGGGTGGTGCCCTGATGGCGTTCGCGGCCTCGAGGATCGACTCCTACCAGCCGCTGTTCTGCGCCAGCGCAGTGGCCCTGCTCGGGTCCATCGCCTGCATCGCGGCGAGCAGCCGCCCCAGCTCCCAGCAGGATCCCGTTCCCGGCGTCGGTCCGTCCGACGACGCCGTTGCCAACCCAGCCGACTGAAACCCATGCAGTACCCCAAGTTCGGAACCCTCGTCCTCAGCGCCTTCCTGAGCCTGTCGTCCCTCCCGGCCGGTGCCGAGATCCGCATCGGCCAGACCACCGGCATCACCGGCCCGGTGGCGGCCTCGGTGGCGGACATCAACCTCGGTGCCAAGCTGTACCTGGACGATGTGAATGCCGACGGCGGCATCGCGGGCCAGTCCATCGATCTGGTCACGCTGGACGACAAGAACCAGCCGGATCTCAGCCTCGAGAACGCGAAGAAACTGGTCGCGGATTCCAGGGTCGTCGCCCTGTTCCTCAACCGCGGGACGCCCCACACCCAGGCCATCATGCCGGTGCTGGAGGAGGCCAGGATCGTGCTGCTCGCGCCGTCCTCCGGCGCCATGGTGCTGCACCAGCCGGTCAACCCCTGGATCTTCAACGTGCGCACGACCTACCAGGCGGAGTCCGAACGCCTGGCGCGCCACCTCGGGATGACCGGGATAGAGCAGGTCGGGCTGTGCTACGTGAACGACTCCTTCGGCACCGATGCGATGCAGGGTGCGCTCAAGGTCTTCAAGGCGGCCGGCAAGACGCCCGCCGTCAGCGAGCCGATCGACAAGACCAAGCCCGACTACACGACCTGCATCAAGAAGCTCGTCGAGAAGAAGCAGCTGGCCGTGATCATGATCGGCTCGCCGGTGTCGGTCGCGGCGGGGATCAAGGCTTTGCGCATCGGCGGCGGCTCGTCCATCACCGTCGGCACGCTGTCCAACAACGCGTCGACCGGCTTCGTGAACGATCTCGGCCGCGACCGGACCGGGGTGATCGTGAGCCAGGTGTTCCCGTCCGAGCGCCATCTGGCGACGCCCATGATTGCCGAGGCCAGCCGACTGGCTGCCGCGAAGGGGATCAAGGAACTCACGCCCGCCATGATCGAAGGCTATGCCGCGGCCAAGGTGCTGGTCGCCGGCCTGAGGAAGGCCGCCGAGGGCAACGGCCAGATCACCCGGGCCAGCTTCAAGCGCGCACTCGAGGCACTGAACCACGCCAACATCGGCGGCGGGGTAGGCGGCGTGGAGCTGACCTACGGCCCGAACGACCACTCCGGCCTGGCCTACGTCGACCTGTCGTTCATCAGCGACGACGGGACGTTCCGGCGCTGAGGCGGCAGGGGCCTTGGCATGACCCCGGCGTAGCCATCAGAAGGGCACCACGTCGGTGGGGTACTTCCAGAAGTCCCGTAGCAGGTAGTTCATCGGCAGGTTGAGCGCGGCTGCCTTGGGGGGGATGGGCTTTTCGAACCACTTCTCGTACAGCGCGTAGGCCTCGTGGCTGTGGATCAGGCGCTTCATCTCGTCGTCGACGAGGTGCTTCAGGCCCGGGTCGTCCTTGGGCAGCATGATGGCCAGCGGCTCGATCGTCAGCAGCTTGCCGACGACCTTCAGCCGGCTCGGGTCGGGACGGCCGGCGATGAGACCGTAGAGCTGCACGTCGTCCATCGCGAAGCCGTCGGCCTCGCCCTTTTCCACCATCTCGACGGCGCGGGCGTGGTCCGGCGCCTCCAGGACCTGGATGCGCAGCATGCGCTCGCGGTTGGCCTGGTCGATCACCTTCATCGGCGTCGTGCCCTTGGTGGACACCAGGCGACGACCCTCGAACTGCGGCAGCTCCTCGAGCTTGGTGTCGGCACGCACCATGATCCGCGCGCCGGTGATGTAGTGCGGCACGGTGAAGGCCACCTTCTGCCGGCGCTCGGCGTTGTTGGTCGTGGCGCCACACTCGAGATCGGCCTCGTGCTGTTCGATGACGGCGATGCGGTTGGCCGGCGTGACGAGCTTGAAAGCCACCGGCAGGTTCTTCAGGCCCAGGTCCTTCCTGAGGGCCTCGGCGAGCCGAAGGCAGATGTCCATCGCATAGCCGATCGGCTTCTTGTCGGCATCGAGGTAGGAGAAAGGCACCGAGGATTCGCGGTGCGCCAGGACCAGCGTGCCGCCCTGGCGAAGGCGGTCGAGCACGGGCGAGGGCGGTGTGGCCGCCGCGGAGGCGGCGAACGCCGGGGCGGCGGCCGGTGGCGCGCTTTGGGCGTCGATGGAAAACGTCAAAACGGCAAGTGCCGCGAGGACTGCGCGCCGCGAGGCGGGTTGAAAGAGGGTTGGCATCGGGGAGTGCTGTCGTCGGATCCGGGTAACTACGGATTCTCAGTGTCCGCATGCAGATCGGTGCCAGCGCCGGGACCCAGTTCGGCAGCTTTGCACGGCGTCGCCGAGCCTGTTCCCCGAGGCGGTCCGGCCCCTGTCGCCCGGGTGAGCGGGCCCCCTGTCGGGCCGTCCGACTTCGTCGTATCGTCTGCCGCATGAAAGCGCCGATCGACTTCTACTTCGACTTCTCGTCGCCCTACTCGTACATCGCCAACGAATGGATAGACGCGCTGGCGGCGCGTCACGGCCGCACCGTTCGACGCCAGGCCATCCTGCTGGGGGTGACCTTTTCCGCGGCGGAGCTTCGCAGCCCGGTCGCCTACCCGATCAAGCGGGACTATGCGTTCCGCGACTTCCAGCGTTCGGCCGGCTTCGAGCGCGTGCCCTTCACCCAGCCCGAGCCCTTCCCGATCCCGACCCAGAACGCCGCGCGCGTCTTCTGGTGGCTCAAGGACAGCGAGGGCGAGGACGCTGCCGCCTCCTGGGCGCGCGCCGGCTTTCGCGCCTACTTCACGCGCGGCGTGCCGCTGAACGAGCCGGCCTCGCTGAAAGCCCTCGCGGCCGAAGCCGGCCTGGACGCCGATGCGGCGGAGCACGCCTGGAACAACCCGATGTGGAAGGAGCGCCTGAAGCGCGCCAACGAAGAGGCGATAGCGGCCGGCGTGTTCGGCGCCCCTTACTTCGTCATCGACGGCGAGCCCTTCTGGGGCAACGACCGAAAGCCGCAGATCGAGCAGTGGCTGGCGGCCGGGCCGTTCTGATCCGAGCGGCGGCTTGCCGCTCGGATCAGAACGGGCCCGTGGGGCCCGAACGTAAGGCTTCCCCAGGCCCCTTCCGGGAAGGGGCTCCAGCTTGTTGGGCCGCTCCCTCCGGGCCTCCCTCCAGGAGGGAGGTTCCAGCATGTTTGACGAGCCGGCCTGGCGGCCGGCGCAGGGCCGCGCCGCTTGTCTTGCGCGCAGCTGCTAGAGCGCGCTGATCGCGATGACCTTGCGCTCGGGCGCAGGGGCGGCTGCAGGCGCTTCGCCGGACGCAAAGCGTTGCAGCAGGTCGGTCTGCTGGGCGCGGGCGGTGGCGAGGTTGGCCAGCTTCACGTGGCCGTAGCCGCGGATGCGCTCGGGCAAGCGGGCGAGCGCCACGGCGGCGGCATGGTTGGCCGTGGACAAGGCCGGCAGCAGCGTGCCGCGTAGCAGCTCCTCATAGTCGTCAGCGAGCTGCCGTTCGAGCTTGCGCTCCTCGGTGTGGCCGAAGGGATCGAGCCAGGTGCCGCGCACGCGACGCGCCTGCGCCAGCCAGCGGAAGGCGGTCATCATCCACGGCCCGAAGCGCATCTTTCGGGGCCGGCCGTCGGGGCCGGGCCGCGCCAGCAGCGGCGGTGCCAGGTGAAAGTTGAGCGTGCCGGACTCGAAGGTCTCGGCCAACGCGGCCTGGAAGCGGCCATCGGTGTAAAGACGCGCGACCTCGTACTCGTCCTTGATGGCCAGCAGGCGAGAGAACTGCCGAGCCACGGCCTCGGTCATCGGCGTGCCATCGATGCCGAGCGCGGACTCTTGTGCGTGCACCGCATCCACCAGGGCCTGATAGCGCCTGGCGAGTGCCTCGTCCTGGTAGTCGGTGAGGAAAGCCACTCGCCGCTCGACCAGGCCGCCGGTGCCGAAGAGCTGGCCGGCCCCCGGATCCTCCACCGTCTTGTGGCCGGCCAGGCGCTCCAGCGCCGAGGGGTCGACGGCCGCGATGCGGCCCAACGCAAACGCCACCTTGTTCGATTCGATGGCCACGCCATTGAGCTCGATCGCGCGCAGCAGCGCGGCCTCGCCGACCGGCACCAGGCCTTTCTGGAAGGCTGCGCCGAGCATCACGATGTTGCTCGGCATGGTGTCGCCCATGAGCGCTTGCGCGATGGCTTGCGCGTCGAGGGTCGACACGCGTTCGGTGCCGGCGGCGTGATGCAGCTTGGCGAGCAAACCTTTCGCCTGCAGGCTCGCATCCGGATTGCGCACGAAGGCCGCGGTGGCCAGCTCATGCGTGTTGGCCAGCACCACGGTGCGCCCGTGCTTGACCGTGCCCAGCGCGTCGCCCGAGGCGCCCACCACCATGTCGCAGGCCAGCAGCACGTCGGCCTGCTGGGTGTCGATGCGCACCTGGTTCAGCAGGTCCGGCGTCGGCGCCACGCGCACGAAGCTCAGCACCGCGCCGCCCTTTTGCGCGAAGCCCATGAAATCCAGCACCGAGCTTTGCTTGCCTTCCAGGTGCGCGGCCATGGTGATCAGCGCGCCCACCGTCACCACCCCCGTGCCGCCCACGCCGGTCACCAGCATGTCGAACGGGCCGGTCCAGTCCCAGGGCGCCGGCGGGCCGATGCGGCGGATCTCGGCGGCCAGGTCTTCGGCGCTGAAGGCCGCGCCGGCACGCTTTTTCAGCACCGCGCCTTCGACCGTCACGAAGCTCGGGCAGAAGCCGTTCAGGCAGGAGAAGTCCTTGTTGCACGAGCTCTGCTCGATCTGGCGCTTGCGGCCCCAGTCGGTCTCCACCGGGATCACGCTCAGGCAGTTGGAGGCCTGGCCGCAGTCGCCGCAGCCCTCGCACACCGCCTGGTTGATGAAGACGCGGCGCGGCGGATCCGGGAACTCCTTTTTCTTGCGGCGCCGGCGCTTCTCGGCCGCGCAGGTCTGGTCGTAGATCAGCAGCGTCACGCCTTCGACCTCGCGCAGCTCGCGCTGCACCGCATCCATCTCGGTGCGGGGGAAGAAGGTGGTGCCGGCGGGGAACTCGCCGTGGTGGCCGTCGTACTTGTCGATCTCGTCGGAGACGATCACGACGCGCTTGGCGCCCTCGGCCTGCACCTGGCGCGCGATCTCGGGCACGCTGATCGTGCCGTCCACCGGCTGCCCGCCGGTCATCGCGACCGCGTCGTTGTACAGCAGCTTGTAGGTGATGTTGGTCTTGGCCGCGATCGCCTGGCGGATG
>NZ_JBPZHD010000026.1:0-1025 GCF_051857595.1 Ideonella flava | reverse complement strand
CGGAACCCGACCGGGCCTGGCGACGGTGCCGAGGCGTGCACGGCGACAACGGGGCGAACGAAAGCGGAAGTGGCCACGCAGCTGATGGAGCAGGTGGTCGAGCGCGGCAACATGTGGAAGGCCTATGAGCGAGTGCTGCGCAACAAGGGAGCCCCGGGTGCCGACGGCATGCGGGTGCAGGAGCTGAAGGCGTGGCTGCAAGCTCACTGGCCGTCAGTGAAGGCGGCGCTGCTGGCGGGCAGCTACCTGCCACGGGAAGTGCGAGCAGTGGACATCCCCAAGCCCGATGGCGGGGTACGGACGCTGGGCGTGCCGACGGTGGTGGACAGGCTGATCCAGCAGGCGCTGCTGCAAGTCCTGCAACCGATGTTCGAGCCTCGCTTCAGCGAGTCGAGTTACGGCTTCAGGCCCGGACGCAACGCGTGGCAGGCCGTGCAAGCGGCACGCGACCACGTCAGAAGCGGCAAGGGCTGGGTGGCGGACATTGATCTTGCGAAATTCTTCGACCGAGTCAACCATGACGTGCTGATGGCACGCGTGGCGCGCGAGGTCGCAGACGGGCGAGTGCTCGGCGTCATCCGCCGGTACCTCGAGGCGGGTCTGATGCGTGACGGGCTCGTGCAGCAACGACGGGAGGGCACGCCGCAAGGTGGGCCGCTGTCGCCGCTGCTGAGCAACATCATGCTGAGCGACCTGGATCGGGAACTGGAGCGCCGAGGACACGCCTTCGCGCGCTATGCGGATGACTGCAACGTGTACCTTGGCAGTCGCAAGGCCGCCGAACATGCGTTCGAGGCCATCGGGGAGTACCTGGAAAGCGAACTCAGGCTGCAGGTCAACCGGGACAAGAGCGCGGTGGCGCGTGCGAGCATGCGCGACTTCCTCGGTTACGGCTTGATCGGGCGGGAAACGGCGCGGCTCAAGGTTGCTGCGGCCAGCGTTGTGCGACTGCGCCAGAAGGTGAAAGCCTTGCTGCGCGACAAGCGCGGGGCTGGGTTGGCAGCGATCACCGAAGCGCTGAACCC
>NZ_JBPZHD010000025.1:0-7009 GCF_051857595.1 Ideonella flava | reverse complement strand
ACGCTACGCCACTGTCGAGGCCATGGCCGAGGACATCGCACGCCACCTCGCCGGCGAGCCGGTGCGCGCCCGGCCGGACACGTCGTGGTACCGCCTGGTCAAGCTGGCCGGGCGGAACCGCATGGCCGTGGCGACCGGCACGCTGGTGTTCGCCGCGGGGCTCGCCGGCACCGTCGTCGCGGCCGTGCAGGCACGGCGCGCCACCGAGGCAGCGCAGCAGGCGCAGGTGGTGAAGCAGTTCGTGATCGATGCCTTCCGGGCCAGCGTGCAGGACGACCCCCAGGCCGAGGGCGGCGACGGCACCTCGTTCGAGCGGATGCTCGATCGCAACGTGCAGCTGATCGAGCGGGGCAACGCGCCGCGGCTGCAGGCGGAGCTGTACGGCACGGTGGCGCGGGTGCTGATGGACGAGAAGAGCTTTGCCAAGGCCCGCGTCTATGCGCAGAAGCAGAGCGACGTGCTGGCCGCCATCCAGGCCCCGGCCGAGGAACAGGCCGAGGCCGCGTTGCAGTGGTCGGAGGCCCTGCTGGGACATGGCGACACCGCCGCGGCCGCGAAGCAGGCCCGGCGGGCGCTGGAGCTGGCCGGCGATGACCGTCAGCTGGCGCCAAAGATCCGCCAGCAGCTGGCCGCCGCCAGCCTGGCGATCGACGAGGCGGTCAGCCAGGCCGCGAGCGGGCCGGAAGGACACGCCCCGGCCGCCGGCGTCAATGCATTGCCGGCACGCTGAGCGTCAGGCAGCTGCCGCCGCCCGGCAGGCGCGCCAGCTCGGCGCGGCCGCCGCAGGTCACCAGGCCGTCGTGGATCTGGGCGAGGCGCTCGCGGGCGGCGTCGGACTCTTCGCCGCGCCCGTTGTCGGTGATCCTCACCTGCAGCTCCCCGCTGCCGTTGGGCCGCTGCAGGTGCACCGCCGCCTCTGAGGCATCGGAGCACGAGACCAGGTAGGACAGGGCCTCCTGCATGGCGCGGTGCAGATGGACGGCACGCGTGCCGGCCGCCACCCCGAACCCTTCGTCCCGCTGCACGCTGAGACGGCAGCCGGGATGGGCGCGCGCCGACTCGGCCATGAGCTCGTCCAGCGCCGCCTCCAGGCTGCCGCTGCCGTCGACGATGCGGTGGCGCATGGGCTCGGTGAGGTTGGCGCCGACCGTGTCCAGCTGCTCGGCCAGGGCCATGAGGTGCAGGGCCGTGCGATGGGCGCGGCCGCGCTCGTCGTCGTCGCCCGCCGCCTCGGCCAGGCGAGACGCATGGCGCGCGCACAGGCGCACGGCCGACAGCGCGGCATCGAAACGCCCGACGATGCGCCGGGCCATTCGATCCTGCTGCAGCGCATCCGGCGCCGCCAGTGGCATGCGTGGCACGCTCGCGGGCAGGCTGGGCGGCAGGCCGGGTGGGCTGCCAGGGCCGGGCGGAGCGCCCGTCGCCGGCGCGCCGGTCGGCATGCCGCCCAGGGTGCTGTTGCGCGCTGCGAGCGTTTCCGCCAGCTCGGCCAGCGCCCCGCGCACCCGCTTGAGTTCGGCCCCGATCATCGGGCCGTCCAGCGGCTCGTAGCGCCCTTCGATGAGCCCGCGCAGGCCCTCGCGCAGCACCAGCAGCGAAGCGCGCAGCCGGCGAGCCAGCACCACCACGCCCAGCACGCCGGCCAGGGAAGCGACGGCAATGATCGCCAGCTGCAGGACAAAGGCCTGGCGGGCCGCCGCCACCAGCGCATCGGGCGACATCGTGACGCGCACGTAACCCGCCACCGGCCCGAGGCGGAAGGTGGGCTGGACCTCCTCCGGCATCGAGACGTGAGGCGTGGGGCTGTCGAAGAAATCGATGTCCGGCACACTGGAACGCACCGGCAGCTCGGCCGAGGGCAGGCCGGAGGCCAGGGGCGTGCCGGGCAGCGAGACGAAGGGCTTGCGCGAGGCGTCGAGGATGTCTATGGCCGCGATGGCGGAGTCGTGCCGCAGCAGCTCGCGCACCGAGCGGTCCAGCGCCGCGGCATTGCCGGAAATCAGGCCGTATTCGCTGGCCTCGGCCAGGGCCGAGGCGATCAGGGCCGCACGCTGCTGCAGGTCCTGCCGCAGGCGACTCTCCTCGCCGGCATGCATCCAGCCCGTGACCGCGAACAGGGCCACCGCCGGCAGCACCGCGGCGGCCACCAGCAGGCCGACGAGGCTGGACGGAAGGCGCAGGCGGCGTGAGATCGTCATGTCGGGAAGTTGCCGAGTTCGCGCACCGACGCGTCTATCGTCACGTCGAGCGAGCGCGCCACCGAATCGTTGATGGCCACCCGCCAGTACAGCGGGTACTGCGGGTCGACGCTCTGGCCCGCCATCAGGGCCTCGACCATGCCGGCCAGTTGCGCCGCCACGTCGTCCACGGTGGCGTAGGCCGCGCCCAGGGTGCCTGCGCTCACCATCGCCCGGGAGAAGCCGATCACGCCCTGCCGGCGCCGGTAGGTCGACTCCAGCACCGCGCGAGCCACCTGGGCGTTGTAAAGCTCGGGGTCGGGCACGGCGAGCAGCACGCTCGCCGAAGTGAGCGCGGCCAGTGCCCGCACCGGGTTGCCCCCCGTCTCGACCTGCTCGAAAGAGACCGCCAGATCGGCCGCCACGGCGGCCCGCTCGATCAGGGGTTGCAGGTGGCGGGTGGATGGGCTGAGCAGCACGCCCACCAGCACCTTGCGCCGGTACAGGCGGCGTATCAGCTGCATCTGCGACGTGGGCGAAGCTTCGGCAAAGATGGCGGTCGTGGCCTGGCTGCGGCGCGCGGGCGTGGCGGCGGTCAGGCGAAGGTAGGCCTCGGACGAGACGAAAGCCGAGATGAGCGGCCCGGCGACGTCGGCCTTGAGCGCTGCCTGCAGCGCGGCCGGACCCACGGCGAGATAGATCGCAGGACCCGGGCGCACCGCCAGCGTGTGCACGTCCTCCGACACCTGCGCCCCCGGAAAGCGCTGCTTGAGCGCCGCGACGATCGGCCCGCCGCCTTCCGCGGCCATTCCGACGAGGATGCGCAACTCGGCACCGGCCGCGGCCGCCCACCCGAACCAGCCCCAGCCCAGCGCGGCGGCACCCAGCAGGCGCACGGCCGAGCGCCGGCCCGGGCGGGACGAGGCCGTCGAAGGGGCTGTGCGCAAGGTCTTCATCGCCCGTGGCCGTTCCGTTCAGTAGGCGAGCTGAAAGCTGAGGAAGTAGGTATCGGCCGAGCCGTTCTGGCTCAACGGAGTGCCGTCGGGCGCGACGAGGCGCAGGTGGTCCGCGCGGCGGTAGGTGGCCAGGGCCCGGCCCCGCGCCTCGTTCCAGCGGAATTCCTTCATCAGCACCAGGTCCGCCCGCCCGGCGGACTGCGTCGCGGTGTTCAGCCGGGTCGAGCCGTAGTACGCCGCCGAGGCTCGCCAGCCTTCGCCGAACTCCAGGCTGGTGCCGATCGCCGCCGACCAGGGATGCGGGCGCGGGCCGGCGACGGCCTCCCCGGTGTTGGAGCCTTCGATCAAGGTGGACGCGCCGACGAAGCCCGACCAGCGGTCGGTGAAGTTGCCCGACGCACGGGCTTCGCCGCCATAGACCTCTCCGCGCGCCGGCTGCTCCGGCTGCGCAGGCTGCTTGGCGTTCCAGACGCGGCCCTTCAGCCGCGTCCAGTACACGCGGGCCTCGACGGTGGCGGAGCGGTCCGGCAGCGTGAGCAGGTAGCCCAGGTCCCAGGCCTGCATGCGCTCCTGCGTGACCACGTTGTCGGTGCCACCGAGCCCGAGTCGGCGCCCCTTGTCGGAGGCCCAGTCGCCCATCGACCAGGCTGCGCGAAGGGTCTGGTCCGGCGACAGGCGCCAGTTGACGCCGGCCCGCACCGAGCGGTCGTAGTTGGCTGCCGCACCGTCGTCGGAAGAAGCGCCGAGGTTGACGTCGACGTCGGGGACGATCTCCCACTCCGCCGCCACGAAGGCGCGCCTGAAGGCCGTCGACCAGTGCAGCTGATCGGCATTGCGCAGGCTGGCCTGCTCCTGGCGCCAGCCGACGCCGCCGAGCACGCGCACGCCGTTGCCGAACACATGCACGTCCTGCACCTCGAGCCGCATGCGGCGCTGGTAGCCCAGCGAGGCGGGCGTGCAGTCCTTGGGCGGCTTGGCTTCGGGCATGGCCCACGCCAGGCCGGACACGGCACCGGACGCAGCCCAGGCATCGTCGAGACCGGCGCCGCAGCCGACGGCCGCGGTGTCCTGCGTGTTGGCCCACTGGTCCAGGCGCACGTGGAGCTCGTTGGAAGCGTCCAGCGACCTCGACCAGTTCACGCTTGCATAGCCCGAGCGCAAGGTTTGCCTGCCCAAGGGCGGCGCGAGCCGTTCGTCGCCCTCGCGCTCGCCGATCAGGTACGCCGCATCGATGGCGAGGTTGGAGGCGTCATCCAGGTCGAAGGCACTGCGTACGGTGAAGCGGTCCAAGGTCAGCGGATCCGGGCGTGCCGTCCCGGCACGGTCGTCCGTGATCTCGCCGCGCTGCCGGTGATGCAGCGTCAACCGGACCGCCCCCGGACCGAGCGTCATGCCGGCGCGGCCGAGGACCCGCAGGGTGTCGTAGGCGCCGTAGGTGACGCGACCGTACCCGCGCTCGATGTCCGCCGGATGCTTCGTGACGATGTTGACGATCACCATGGTCACCGCGTATCCGTAGCCCGCCGTCCCGGGCCCCCGTGTCACTTCGATGCGCTCGACGTCGTCGATGCTGACCGGCAGGTCGGCCCATTCGTCGTCGTCCGACAGGGCGGTGCCGCCGATCTCGACCCCGTCGATGAGCAGGGTCATGTGGGGCGGCCCGGAGCTCGAGCGCTTGCCCACCTTGAGGTCGTAGTTGGCCCCGCCGAGGCGCTGCGGGCCGCCGCCGGCCACCACGCGTATCGCCTCGCCCACGCCAACGAAACCGTAGGCCGCCAGCATGTCGGCGGACAGCACCGTCACGCTGGCCGGCACGTCGCGCGGCGCCTGCTTCAGCCGGGTGGGGGTGAGCACCGGCTGCAGGCCATCCGGTGCGACCAGCGGGTTGTCCATCAAGGCCTCCTGGGCGCGCGCCGCAGGGACGTAGGCGTTCGCGAGGGTCAGGCTGCCGAGGACGACAAATCGGTACATCGGGTTCACAGCTGGGCACGGCCCGACTTGCGGTCGGCCAACGCCCCCTCCAGTCGTTCGAGTGGTTGTCGGAAGTAGGCGCTGACCGTCGGCTGGCGATGCAGCGCCTCTCGCGCCTGCCCGGCCAGCTCGATCGCACGGGTGCGGTCGCCCAGCGCCAGCGCGCAGTGTCCCTGCACCGCGCGGGCCCGGGCAACGAACGGGCTCGCCGGTGACCGGCGGGGGGCCTCGACGGCCAGGTAGTCGTCGAGCGCCGCCAGCCCCTGGGCCGCGCGGCCGAGCGCGCACAAGGCCTCGCCGCGCGCGCCCATCTCGGCACCGGCGAGCCAGGCGGGCGACTCTGCCGCCGGCAGCACCGCCAGTGCCGCAGCGGGCTGGCCGCTGCCGAGCAGGATGTTGCTGCGGACCAGCGCGGCCTCGAGGTCGGGCACTTCGCGCGGCGCCGCAGCCGGGGGCGGGCCGAGCAGCTCCAGCGCTTCGGCGTGACGACCTTGCATGCCCAGGCTGAGCGCCAGGGTCGCCCGCGCGCGGGGCGCGAGCGGACTGGCCTGGCGCGTCATGAGGCCGAGCTGGGCCTGCAAGGCGTCGTCCCCGCGCGCATGCTCGCCGCGTGCGATTCGCGTCCAGGCCAGCACGCGCGGTGCGTACGGGATCAGCGTGAGTTCGTCGCCCACCGGGGCGATGCGAGCCAGCGCACTGTTGAGCAAGGGTTCGGCGCGATCGAAGTCATGCCAGTCGGCGTACAGGCTGCCGAGGAAGTAGTCGCTCCACGCGCCGGCTTCGGCGATGCCGCGGCAGCCTCGCTGCTTCACGATCTCGCGGTCGGCCAGGATGACGGCTTCGGCGGCATCGAAGCTCAGCCGGTACTGCGGATCGTTGGCGAAGAGGAAGGCGGTGTAGTAGATCTCGGCGAAGGCCGCGGTGCTGTCCCGCGGGCCGCCGAGCTGGCGCAGGTCCGCGATGATGGACGCGCCGAGCTCGCGCGCCTCGGATACCCGGCGCTGCGCGATCAGCGTGCGCCACAGGTTCCAGCGCAGGTTCAGGACGCGGTGGGAGGCCGAGCCTTCGATGGCCGTGGCGGTGGCGACGGCCGCGCGCGCCCTTTCCAGCGCGACCTCGGACTGACCGTTCAAGGCGGCGAGGGTCGCCCGGGCGCTGAGCGCGAGCGCGCGCTCGATCGCCTGCGGGGGCAGCGCCTGCGCGATCTGCGCGTCGAGCCGGTCGAGCTCGACGCCGAGCATGCGCGCCTTGGGCTGCGCGGCCAGGGTCGCCGCCAGCTGCAGCCGTGCCACGATGGCCAGCCGCGGATCGCCGCCCGACCATGAAACCGCCTGGGCGGCCAGCTGCTCGGCCCGCGGCGCCCGGCCGATCTTCAGCAGCGCCTGCGACAGGGCGATCGCGGCCGTGGCCCGGTCGCCGGTGGCCGCCGCGCTTTCGCTCAGGACCTCCAGCCGCCGCTCCGCATGGCGCTGCGCCAGGTCGAAGCTGGCCATCTCGTCGAACAGGCTGCTCACGACGCCGTGCAGTTCGGCCTGCAGCGCCGGCTGGCCGGCGAACCGCTCGTCGATCAGCGCGGCGCCACGCTGCAGAAGGTACTCCCGCGGCACGCCGCGCGCGCCCAGGCGCTGCGACTCGGCCGCGTCGACACGGAAGGTGTCCAGCACGAAGTTCTTGACCGCGCCGGCGCGCGCGGCCGCCTGGTTGGCCTGGTGGGCCTGCGCGAGCGACAGCCCGGCCGCCGCCGCCACCGAGGCCGTCGCCACCGCGCCCAGTGCCAGCCCGGCACGCGAGCGCGCCGCGAAGCGGCCGAGGCGATACCAGGCCGTGGCGGGCCGTGCGCGCACCGGCTCGCCGGCGAGGTGGCGTGCGATGTCCTCGGCCATGGCCTCGACGGTGGCGTAGCGC
>NZ_JBPZHD010000024.1:0-9578 GCF_051857595.1 Ideonella flava | reverse complement strand
AGGGCTGCTTGCGTCGCGTTCATTGCCGACCTCCTTCACGCTAGATGGAAGACCACGGAACGCCCGTTTTAGACCAACGGGCATACCGATGCAGGCGGTCCTCCCCCATAGCATCTCGGGGGGGCAGCCCCCGGCAGGGGGCGTGGGGGCTTCATCCCATCCGCTGCGCAATCTATCGTGGGTCCTCATCCGCCCCCTCCGCTTCGCGCCCCTCCCGGGCGCGCGTCAGCGCCGCCCCTCCCAGGGCGTGCGCGGATCCGGCTTTGCCGGTCCGCTGCGCGAGCCCCCTCGGGGGGCAGCCCCCGGCAGGGGGCGTGGGGGCTCAAATTCCACAGGATTCGACGAGCGACAGGATCGCCTGCGACTGGTAGTTGTCGGCCAGGTGGCAAAGGCGCGTCGCGAAGGGCTGGTAACGCGGGCCGAGCTCGCGCAGTTGCTCGGCACGGGCCCGGATCTCGCGCATGTTGCCGATGCGGGCCAGGCGCAGCAGCTCGTCGAGTTCGTCGGGCGGCGGTCCGACCATCGGGCTGGGCGGGGTGCCGCTGGTCCCGTTGCCGCCGTTGGTCGGCACCAGGCCCATGGCCTGGCCGGCCGCCGCGGCGGGCTGCTCGTGGATCCAGGTGAGCGACAGCAGCCGGCCTATGGTCCTGAGCAGCTGCGCGCTGTCGATCGGCTTGGACAGGAAGGCGTTCGCACCCGCTGCGAAGCAGGCGGTCTCGACCTCGACCGAATCGCTGGCCGTGGTCATGACGACCGGCAGCTCGGCAAAACCGGGCTCGGCGCGCAACGCGCGGGTGGCGTCCAGCCCCCCCATCACCGGCATCGTCATGTCCATCACGATGAGGTGCGGCTTGAGCAGTCGGGCCCGGGTGACGCCCTCCTGGCCGTCGTTGGCCGTGATCACGTCGAAACCCACCAGGCTCAGCGTGTCGGCCAGCAGCGCCCGCAGGGCCGGCGAGTCGTCGACCACCAACACGCGGCGGCGCGGGCCCTCGTGGCCGATGATGCGGCCGAGCGCGCTCGACAGGGTGCCGCCGGCCACCACCGGCAGCTCCAGGTCGAACGAGAAGACGCTGCCGTGGCCCGGCTGGCTCAGCACCTGCAGCTCGCTGCCCATGACCCGCACCAGCTCGCGGCTGATGGCCAGGCCCAGCCCGGCCCCGCCCGAGCGCCGGCGGGCATCCCCGACCTGCTCGAAGGGCAGGAACAGGCGCTGGAGCTGGTCCTCGCTCATGCCGATTCCCGAGTCGGCCACTTCGAAGTGCAGCCGCGTCTGCCACTGCCCGTCCGCCCCCGCCGTGGGCGGGCCGAGCGCACGCACGCGCAGGCTGACCTGGCCGGCATCGGTGAACTTCACCGCGTTGGCGAGCAGGTTGAGCAGCACCTGCCGCAAGCGCATGTCGTCGACGCGCACCATGGCCGGCAGGTCGGGCTCCGCCTGCACGCTGAACTGCACCTGCTTCTCGTCCGCCTTGACGCGGATGATGTCGGCCACGACCGCGAGGAAGTTGGACAGGTCGACCTCGCCGGGCGACAGCGTGAGCTTGCCCGCATCGACCCGCGCCAGGTCGATCACGTCGTTGATGAGGGCCAGCAGGTGCTCCCCGCTTTGCCGGATGATGCGGGCGCTGCGGAGCTGCCGTTCGTCCAGGTGGCGGCTGTCGAGCAGGATCTGCGCGAAGCCGAGGATGGCGTTCAAGGGCGTGCGCAGCTCGTGGCTCATCTTGGCGAGGAACGCACTGCGCGCGCCGGCCAGGCGGCGCGCCTCCTCCAGCGCCGCCTCGCGGGCGGCCTCGGTCGCCTTCTGCGCGCTGATGTCGCGCGCCACGCCCACGGTGCCCAGCAGCGTGCCGTCGTCGTCCAGGACGGGCGCCTTGAAGGTCTCCATCCAGACCGACTGGCCGCCCTCGTGCAGCTCGACTTCCGACGTCCGGCGCTCACGCGAGGCCAGCACCGCCCGGTCGTCCTCCCGCGCGGCCTCGAGCAGGGCCGGCGGCACGACCCCCTCGTCGCCGCGGCCCACCATCTCCTCCGGCTTGAAGCCGTGGGCATTGGCGTAGGCCTGGTTGGTGACGAGGTAGCGGTTGTCCGTGTCCTTGAACCAGGCCCACAGCGGGAGCATGTCGATCAGGGTGCGCAGGTAACGGGCCTGCTGGCGCAGCTGAGCGGTGCGCGCCTCGATGCGCTGCTCCAGGCCGGCGTTGAGCTCGCGCACTGCATCGCGCGAGCGGGCGAGTTCGGCGTTGAGCGAAGACAGCAGCTTGTGCGAACGCTTCAGCCTGAGCAGGAAGTAGCCCGTCATGGCCAGCACGATGCCGGCGCCGGCCAGCAGCGTCCACAGCCAGCGCTGCTGCAGCTCGCGCTGCCGCAGCTCGGCGGTCTGCTGCTCGTTGCTTCGCGTCAGCTCGTCGACATGGCGCTGCTTGTTCTCGGTCTCGTAGCGCTGCGTCAGCTGCAGCACGCGGCTGTTCGCGCGTTCGCGTGCGGCCTTGCCGGACAGCTCGCGCGCCCGGGTGGACCAGGTGTAGGCGCGCTCGTAGTCGCCGCGGGCCGAGAAGGTCTCCGCCAGCCGCGCCGCGCTGGCGGAGGTGTAGATGGAAAAGCCCAGGTCATTGGCGATCTCGTTGGCCCGCTCGGCATGGGCCAGGGCCACGCCGTGGTTCTTCATGTCCTGCTGGACGGCGCTCTCGGCGATCAGCGTCATCCACAGGCCGATGCGGTTGGGATAGTGCTCGTAGATCTCGCGCGCCTGGTCCAGCTGGACCACGGCGTCGGAGAACCGGCCCGCCGCGCGCAAGGTGGTGGCCAGGCCGTAGTGGGCAAAGGCCACGGCGAAGGGCGCCCCGATCTCGCGGAACAGCTCCAGCGCCTGGCGTCCCAGGCGTTCGGCCGCTTCGAAATCCTTGTCGCGCAAGGCCTGGCCGGTCACCCCCTGCAAGGCGAAGCCTTCCAGCATTCGGGACTTGGCGACGCGCGCCTGCACGCGCATCTGCTCGAAGTGCTGCAGCGACTCCTGCTGGCGGATGCTCTGGTCGTACGACAGCGCGAGGCTCTGGTGCGCGTAGGCCAGCGCCAGCGGATCGCCGCTGCGTCGCGCGATCTCCATGGCCTGCACGGCGATCTCGACCGACTCCTCGAACTGCTCGAATCGGCGGTACATCACGCAGGCTCGCAGCATGGCCTCGCCGAGCAGGTCCGGCCGATCGACGCCTTCGAGCGCGGTGACCACCTCGCTCGTGGCCTTGACCAGTTCCTCCAGCTTGCCCTGGTTGATGGAGTTCAGGGCGATGTTGAGATCGGCCTCGGCTATGCCTATGCGGTCGCCGTGGGCCGTGGCGAGCTGATGGGCCTGGCGCGCATGCTCCTCCGCCGGGCTCGTGAGGGCGAGGTAGGTCTCGATGCGGGAAAGCAGGTTCAGCATGAGCGCCCGATCCGCCGGGGGGGCGTCGGGCGGCAGCATGGCCTGAAGGCGCCTGGCCTCGGCCATGGCGCGGGGCACGTCGTTCTCGGCCAGCAGCCGGGCGGCCCGGGCCTGCTGGCGCCAGGCCGCGAGGTCGGTGGCCGCCCACGCCGGGCCGGCCAGCGTGAGGGCGATCAGCAGCAGCAGCGACGCTGCGAGAAAGCGGGCGAAGGTGGGGACAAGGGCCGTCGGGGACTGGATTCGCATCGCACTTTCTAGAAGCGCAGCGTGGCGCCAAGGCTGTACTGGCGGTCGTTGAGCAGTGCCATCTGGGGCCGCGTCGGGCTGCCGTAGTTGGACACCCGCATCGTGCGGGTGAGGTTGCCGCCTTCCAGCGCGACGGTGAGGCTCTCGTTGACCCGCCATTGCAGCGAGGCATCGAGCCAGCCGTAGCCCTGAGTGTAGGCAGGGAACACGCCGACGCCGGCCACCGCGGTGCTGCCGCTGAGGAAGCGGTCGCGCCAGTTCCACGCGATGCGGGCCGTGACCGGGCCGGATTCGTACAGGCCCACGAGGTTGGCGCTGTTGCGCGACAGGCCCTGCAACTGGGTGCGCGTGCCGAGTGCCGTGTTCAGCGTCTGGCTGTCGATGTAGGTGTAGCTCGCCTGGACGCCGAAGCCGCGCCAGGCGCCGGGCAGCCCGCTGAAGAAGTACTGGCCGCCGAGCTCCAGGCCCTGGATGCGCGCCGACTGGCTGTTGTAGGGGCGGCTGACGCGATAGACCTGGCCGTCGTGGGTCTCGTCGTTGCTGGCATTGGCGATGAAGCCGTCGACCCACTTGACGAATCCGGTCAAGGACCACGCGCCCATGGCGCCGAGGTCGTTCTCGATGGCCAGGTCGAGGTTGCTGGAGCGCACCGGCTTGAGTCCAGGATTGCCGGCGAAGCCCTGGTTGAGCCGGGGATCGATCGGGTTGGGTACCAGCGTCAGCGAGGGTGACAGCTGCTCGAAGGTCGGCCTCGTCAAGGTCTTGGACACGGCGGCGCGGGCGGTCCAGCGGGGCATGAAGCGCCAGCGCAGGTCGGCGCTGGGCAGCCAGTCGGTGTAGCTGTTGTCGATGGCTATCGGCTCGACGGTGCCGGTGCTGGGCGAGGATTGATGGCCCTCGACGGCCTCCGCGGTGCGCACGGCGCGCAGGCCGATGCGACCCGCCAGCAGGCCGTCCAGGCCCTCGAAGGGCGCCTGCACGTATGCGGCTTGCGTCTTCTCGTCGATGTGCCAGACGCTGAGCGGGTTGCCTTCGGGCGGGATGGGCGCCGTGATGCCGAAGGCCTCTCGCAGGGCTTGAGGGTCGCGCGCCAGGTCCAGGTTGCCGACCATGTAGTCCCTTAGGCTCGCGATGCCCGTGCCGGGAAAGAAGTCGCCGTAGGGGTTGGGCTGCACGAAGCCGGGCTTGTCCGCGGCGCCGACGCCGGTGACCGCTGCATCCGCAAACACCAGGCCGGGCGCGTTGTGCGCCCGGCGCTTGGCCAGGCGCAGGCCTCCTTGCAGCGAACGCAGCCAGGTGCTGTCGAGCACGATTTCGCCGTCTACGCGGGCTGCCGTCAGCTCGCCATGGAAGGGCCGGGTGCGGTACGCGATGCCCGTGTACCGGAAGTTGGCCGGGTTCGACAGGTCGGTGCCGGTGACCTGCGTGCTGGGGGCCCGGCCGCTCAGGTCCTGCGTGAACTGAGCGGCCGTGCCGCCGAAGAAGGGGCCGCTGAAGAACAGGTTGTTGTAGCTGTTCGCGTGGCTGAGGTCGGCCTTGACCTTGAAGTTGCCCTCGTGCCAGAGCCCGCCGATCGCCGCCTGCTGGTTCCGGTCGATCAGGTCTCGCGCGTAGCTGAGGATGGAAACCGGCGCGTTCAGCCAGGTGATGCGCTGCACCTCGCTGCTGCCGGGGAAGAACACGACACTGGCCGGGTCGAAGGTGCTGGAGGCGCTGGCGTTGATCTGGTCGGAATCCTGGATGGTCTTGAACTCCTGCCAGGAGGCTTCGGCGTAGAGCTCGCGCCCTGCTGCCGGCCGCCACTGCAGCACACCGGAGACCGCTGCGCGCCGACGCGTGCCGACACTCGTGGTCTCGGACGTGCTGCTCGCCACGGTGGCGCCGGGGGCGATGTCGTCGCGCAGCAGGGGCGTACCGGTGCTCTTTTGATCCTCACGCCAGGTGCGGCGCTGCAGAGACACCGCCACCAGGGCCCCCAGCTCGCCGGCGCCGGACAGGCTCCAGCGGTCGCTGGCCAGTGCGGCGTATTGAGGCGCGTCATTCTTGACGAGGTCGCCGTGCACCAGACGCGCCGAGGCGATGAACTGCCGGCCGACGAAGTCCAGGGGCCTTCGGGTGCGCAGGTCGACCAGGCCGCCCAGGCCGCCTTCCAGCAGGTCGGCAGACGAGGTCTTGTACACGTCGATGCCGGCCACGAGCTCGGCCGGGATGTCGGCAAAGTCGAAGGTCCGGCCCACGCCGGCGGTGAACACCTCGCGTCCGTTCAAGGTGGCCTCGACCTGGGTCAGGCCACGCACGGTGACGATGCCGCCTTCGCCGCGGTCGCGCTGGATCTGCACGCCGGTCACGCGCTGCAGGGCCTCGCTGACGCTGAAGTCGGGCAGGCGCAGGATGTCGTCCGCCACCACTGAATCGACGATGGCCAGGTGCTCGCGCTTGATGGCTTGAGCCGTGTCAAGGCTGGCGCGCTGGCCCCTCACGACGATGCGCTGGGCAGGGACGGCTTCGGTGCCGGCCGCTTCGGGCGGCTCCGCCTGTGCTTGCGCGTGGGAGGCGGCCGGCAACGCCGCCAGTACCATCACGGCCGTGGCCGGCGACCATGGGGAGTGGCCAGCTTTCTGCGCCTTCGATTTCACGCTGCTGCCCTCCAGAAGGTTGCCGATGATCCTATTCCTCCATTGCGACGCACACAACGCCCAGACATCGGCTGCTGCCCTATCGTTAACTCTATAGACTGACCCGGTCTCGTTGACCCAACGCCATGCCGACGGATGCCGACATTTCCCGCACGCCGGCCACCGTGATGGTGGTCGATGACGTGGCTGCGAACCTGCAGGTGATGGCCAGCGAGCTTGAGCGCGGAGGCTACTCGGTGGTCGTGGCGCAAGGCGGCGAGGAGGCGATGGAACGCGCGGCGCTCGTCCGGCCCGACCTGATCCTGCTCGACGTGCTGATGCCCGGCATCGACGGATTCGAGACCTGCCGCCGGCTCAAGGCTTCGCAGGCCACGCGCGACATCCCCGTGATCTTCATGACCGCCCTGTCCGACACGCCGCAGAAGCTGGCCGGGTTCGACGTCGGCGCGGTCGACTACGTCACCAAGCCGCTCGATGGCACCGAGGTGCTGGCCCGGGTGAAGACCCAGGTCGCGCTGGCCGAGATGCGGCGCGAGCTGGCCGACCGCAATGCGCGGCTCGCGCAGGAGGTGGCGGTTCGGCAGCAGGCCGAGGCGGCGCTGCAGCGCTCGAACGCCGAGCTGGAGCAGCTGGCCTATGTGGCCTCGCACGACATGCAGGAGCCGCTGCGCATGATCGCGAGCTACCTGCAGCTGGTGGAGCAGCGCTACCAGGACAAGCTCGATTCCGACGGTCGGGAGTTCATCGGCTACGCGGTCGATGGCGCCAAGCGCATGCAGGTGTTGATCAACGATCTGCTGACCTACTCGCGGGTCGGCACCAAGGCCCGGCCCTTCGAGCCGGTTGCGCTGCAGACGGTGGTCGAGACCGCGCTCGTGCACCTGCGGGTAGCGATCGAGGAGAGCGGTGCCCTCGTCGCCATCTCGAACCCCCTGCCGAAGGTGCTGGGCGATTCGACGCAGCTGGTGCAGCTGATGCAGAACCTGATCGCGAATGCCATCAAGTTCCGAGGCAGCGCAGCGCCCGAGGTGCGCATCGAATGCGGCGACGATGGCGCGGCGTGGTGCCTGAAGGTGCGCGACAACGGCATCGGCATCGAGCCGGTGTACTTCGATCGGATCTTCGTGCTGTTCCAGCGGCTGCACGGCCGGGGCAGCTACCCGGGGACCGGCATCGGCCTGGCCCTGTGCAAGCGCATCGTCGAGCGCCACGGCGGGCGCATCTGGGTCGAATCCAAGCCGGGCCAGGGCTCGGCCTTCTGCTTCACGTTGCCGCACCCCGCGGGTGCCGGCGACGCCTGACGAAAGACACTGCATGCCACCCCCTTCGTCCGACTCCGTCCAGGTCCTGCTGATCGAGGACAACCCTGGCGACGCACGGCTGATCTCGGCGCTGCTCGAGCACGCGACTCCGCTGGGGCTGCGGGTGTCGCTGCAGCACGCAGAATCGCTCAGCGCCGGCGTGGAGCGCCTGCGCGCCGGCGGTGTCGACCTGATCCTGCTCGACCTGGGCCTGCCCGAAAGCAGCGGCCTGGAGACGGTGCAGCGGCTCAGGACGCACGCGCCGCACTTGCCGACGCTGATCGTGATGAGCGGGCTCGACGACGAAGAGGTGGCCGTGCAAGCCCTTCAGGCGGGTGCGCAGGACTACCTCGTCAAGGGTCGGGTGGATGCGCCCATGCTCGTGCGCGCCATGCGCTATGCCATCGGCCGCCACCAGGCGGAGGAGGCGCTCACGCGCGAGCTGGAGCGCTCGCGCGAGCTGGCCCGCGAAAGGGCCGGGCGGCTTCAGGCTCAGGGCGAATCCGAGGGCCTGCGGCGGCTGCTGGAAGAGCGCGACGAGATGCTGCGCCTGCTCGCCCATGAGGTGCGTCAACCGCTGAACAATGCGTCGGCGGCGCTGGACGCGGCGGCCCAGGCGATAGCCCAGTCGGGCGACGGCGTGCGACCGGAGGCCAGGCCCCGGCTGGTGCGGGCGCAGCATGTGCTCGATCACGTCATCGGCACCCTCAACAACGCCCTGGCGGCGGCCACGATGCTGACCGCGGGCGACACCGGCAGCGTGGCCGAGGTCGACCTCGATGCCTTCATCAACCTGGTCGTGCACGACATAGGCGCCGACGTGCGCGGTCGCGTGGAGCTCGTGTCGCAATCCGAGCTGAGGACCGTGCAGCTGCAGCCCGCACTGATGCGCCTGGCGCTGTGCAACCTGCTGGTGAATGCCCTGGCGTATTCGCCGGCCGGCACGCCGGTGCGCCTGAAGGTGACCGACCGCGAGGATCCGCCGTCGCTGTGCTTCGAGGTGACGGACGAGGGGCCGGGCATCCCGCCGGAGCTGATGCCGAGCATCTTCGAGAAGGGTACGCGCGGGCCCAACGCGAAGGCCGGCACAGGCGCCGGGCTGGGCCTGTACATCGTGCGCCGCGTGGTCGACCGCCACCATGGCAGCATCGAAGTGTTGCCGAGGGTAACGCGGGGTACCATCGTTCGCCTCAGCATTCCCCAGGGCATCGAGGCGTAGCGTCATCAACCGGTCCTTGGCCCAGGGAGGGCTCGATCGACATGCCAACTGACCCTGGATCCCTGCCGGCCACGCTGGCCCTCATCGACGACGACCCCGAGTACGCCGAGTACCTGGGGCAGTCGCTGCGCGAACACGGCGCCGCTGTCACCGTTTTCGGCGACAGCGACGAGTTCCTCACTTCCGCCGGCGCCTTCGATTTCGACTTCTTCGTGATCGACCTGACGTTGCCGGGCGTCGACGGGCTGGACCTGGTGCGGCTGATACGCCGCAAGGGCTCGGCCGGCATCGTGGTGGTCTCGGGTCGCGTCGGCGACGACGTGTTCGATTCGGTCCTGCGAGCCGGCGCCGACATGTACCTGATGAAGCCGGTGCGTGCCGAGCAGGTGGCGCTGGCCATCGAGGCCGTGCAACGGCGCCTCGTGGCCAGTCGCACGCAGGCCTCGGTGTGGCGCCTGGAGCGAGCCGGGCGCACGCTCGTCGCGCCCGAGGGCACGCGAATCGAACTCAGCGAGGGCGACTTCGCCGTGATGGAGTGCTTCGCGGCGGCCGGCGGCGCCACGGTGACCCGTGGCACCCTGTGCGAACGCCTGGGGCGAGACCCGGCGACCGAGGCCGACAACCTCCTGCACGCAGCCATCTACCGCCTGCGCCGCCGTATCGAGCGCGCCACGCCGTCCGCCGTGCCCCTGCACTCCGAGCCGAAGGTGGGCTACATCTTCAAGGGTCGCCTCGTCGAGGCCTGAGCCTCGACG
>NZ_JBPZHD010000023.1:0-17009 GCF_051857595.1 Ideonella flava | reverse complement strand
GGCTTCGCCGCCGAACTTGGTCGACAGCACCGTCGTGATCGCCGCCGTCAGCGTCGTCTTGCCATGGTCCACGTGACCAATCGTGCCCACGTTCACGTGCGGCTTGGTCCGTTCAAACTTGCCTTTTGCCATTTCTTTTCTCCAAAAAAGAGCGCTGCCCGTGACGAGGTTTAAGGTCTTCGCATCGTCGCGGATTCACCCGCCACGGGCAGCGGGAGGCGCGATGCCGAAGACCGGCTCAAAAGCTGAGCAGCGAGTTACTTGCCCCGCGCGGTGATGATCGCGTCGGCGACGTTCTTCGGAGCTTCGGCGTAGTGCTTGAACTCCATCGTGTACGTGGCACGACCCTGAGACATCGAGCGCAGCGTGGTCGAGTAGCCGAACATCTCCGACAACGGCACTTCGGCCTTGATGACCTTGCCGCCGCCGGGCATGTCGTCCATGCCCTGCACCATGCCGCGGCGGGACGACAAGTCGCCCATCACCGAGCCGGCGTAGTCTTCAGGCGTTTCCACTTCCACCGCCATCATCGGCTCGAGGATCACCGGGTTGGCCTTGCGGCAGGCATCCTTGAAGCCCATCGAAGCGGCCATCTTGAAGGCGTTTTCGTTCGAGTCCACTTCGTGGTACGAACCGAAGGTCAGGGTGACCTTGACGTCGACCACCGGGTAGCCGGCCAGCACGCCGTTCGGAAGGGTGTCGATGATGCCCTTCTCGACCGCCGGAATGAATTCGCGCGGGACCACGCCGCCCTTGATGGCGTCGACGAATTCGAAGCCCTTGCCCGGCTCCTGCGGCTCGACGGACAGCACGACGTGGCCGTACTGGCCCTTGCCGCCCGACTGGCGGACGAACTTGCCTTCGACGTCGGTGACGCCCTTGCGGATCGTCTCGCGGTAGGCGACCTGCGGCTTGCCTACGTTGGCTTCCACGCCGAACTCGCGCTTCATGCGGTCGACGATGATTTCCAGGTGCAGCTCGCCCATGCCGGAGATGATGGTCTGGCCGGACTCTTCGTCGGTGCGCAGGCGGAACGACGGATCTTCCGCGGCCAGGCGGCCCAGCGCGATGCCCATCTTCTCCTGGTCGGCCTTGGTCTTCGGTTCGACGGCCTGCGAGATCACCGGCTCGGGGAAGACCATCTTCTCGAGCGTGATGACGTGATCGGGGTCGCACAGCGTCTCGCCGGTCGTCACGTCCTTCAGGCCCACGCAAGCGGCGATGTCGCCGGCCAGGATTTCCTTGATTTCCTCACGCTGGTTGGCGTGCATCTGCAGGATCCGGCCGATGCGCTCCTTCTTGCCGCGGATCGGGTTGTAGACCGAGTCGCCCGACTTCAGCACGCCCGAGTAGACGCGCACGAAGGTCAACTGACCGACGTAGGGATCGGTCATCAGCTTGAAGGCCAGCGCGGCGAACTTCTCGCTGTCATCGGCCTTGCGGACGACTTCCTTCTCTTCCTCGTCGGTGCCGGGCACCGGCGGGATGTCGATCGGCGAAGGCATGAACTCGATCACGGCGTCCAGCATGCGCTGCACACCCTTGTTCTTGAACGCCGTCCCGCACAGCATCGGCTGGATCTCGCCGGCGATGGTGCGCACGCGGATGCCCTGCTTGATCTCTTCCTCGGTCAGCTCGCCCGACTCGAGGTACTTGTTCATCAGCTCTTCGCTGGACTCGGCGGCAGCCTCGATCATCCCTTCGCGCCACTTCTGGCACTCGGCCTCGAGATCGGCGGGGATGTCCTCGTAGTTGAACTTCATGCCCTGGGAAGCCTCGTCCCAGATGATGGCCTTCATCTTGAGCAGGTCGACGACGCCCTTGAAGTTCTCTTCGGCGCCGATGGGCACCACGATGGGCACGGGGTTCGCCTTCAGGCGCGTCTTCATCTGGTCGTAGACCTTGAAGAAGTTTGCGCCGGTGCGGTCCATCTTGTTGACGAACGCGAGACGGGGCACCTTGTACTTGTTGGCCTGGCGCCAGACGGTTTCCGACTGGGGCTGCACGCCGCCCACGGCGCAGTACACCATGCAGGCGCCGTCCAGCACGCGCATGGAACGCTCCACCTCGATGGTGAAGTCCACGTGCCCGGGGGTGTCGATGATGTTGATGCGGTGCTCGGGGAACGACAGGTCCATGCCCTTCCAGAAGCAGGTGGTCGCGGCGGAGGTGATCGTGATGCCACGCTCCTGCTCCTGCTCCATCCAGTCCATCGTGGCGGCGCCGTCGTGCACTTCACCGATCTTGTGGTTCACACCGGTGTAGTAGAGGATGCGCTCGGTCGTCGTGGTCTTGCCAGCGTCGATGTGCGCCGAGATACCGATGTTCCGGTAGCGCTCGATGGGGGTCTTGCGAGCCATGGTGTCACTCCAAATACGAAGGGCCGCCCGGGTTGGTGGTAACCCTAGGCGGCCGGGGAAACGAGGATCTTAGAAGCGGAAGTGCGAGAACGCCTTGTTGGCCTCGGCCATGCGGTGAACTTCGTCGCGCTTCTTCATCGCACCGCCCCGGCCCTCCGAGGCCTCCAGCAGCTCGTTGGCCAGGCGCGCGGCCATCGACTTCTCACCGCGCTTGCGCGCCGATTCCTTCAGCCAGCGCATGGCCAGGGCCATCCGGCGCACGGGGCGAACTTCCACGGGAACTTGGTAGTTCGCACCGCCGACGCGGCGGGACTTGACTTCGACCATCGGCTTCACGTTGTTCAGCGCGGTCAGGAAGATCTCGAGCGGATCCTTGTTGGCCTTCTTCTCGACCTGGTCCAGCGCACCGTAGATGATGCGCTCGGCGACCGCCTTCTTGCCCGACTCCATGATCACGTTCATGAACTTGGACAGATCGACCGAGCCGAACTTCGGGTCCGGCAGGATCTCGCGCTTGGGTACTTCGCGACGACGTGGCATTTCACTCTTCCTTCATCTTCAGTTGGCGAGGCTTTCGCTTCACCTCGAAAGACCACTGGATGCCTTCTTGGCGTGGGTCTTTCACTTACTCGGCTCGGGCATCGGCCCTTGCCGCAACTTCAACGACTCGCGCTCTCACGCTTGTCGGAACCTCTAACGGCCTTCAGGCCGTTTCTCCTGTTCGCCGAAGGCGTTACGCCTTCTTCGGGCGCTTCGCGCCGTACTTCGAACGCGACTGCTTGCGATCCTTGACGCCTTGCAGGTCCAGCGAGCCGCGGACGATGTGGTAGCGCACGCCCGGCAGATCCTTGACACGGCCGCCGCGCACGAGCACCACCGAGTGCTCCTGCAGGTTGTGGCCTTCGCCGCCGATGTACGAGATGACCTCGAAACCGTTGGTCAGGCGCACCTTGGCGACCTTGCGAAGCGCCGAGTTCGGCTTCTTCGGGGTCGTGGTGTAGACGCGGGTGCAGACCCCGCGGCGCTGCGGGCAGTTCTGCATCGCAGGCGACTTGGACTTCGTGACCTCGACCTGGCGGCCTTGGCGCACGAGCTGGTTGATGGTGGGCATGGGTAACTTGTTCCCGTTTGAAGTTACGTGGGTTCGTTTCTTTCCGGGCAGGAAGCCGGGCCGGGCCTCGAGACGCTGCTGCCGGTGACGTGACACCGGTGACGTTGAATGACAAGGCCGCAAAGGCGGGAACCCGCCGAAAAGCCCTCCATTATATTCGGGCAGACCCTTGACCGCAACCCGCCCGTGACCATCCCGACCGACGCCGCCCCTGCACCCCTGGCAACAACGATAGTGAGTGACGGCTTGCAAGGAGGTTCCTTCCTGGCCGTCATCGACACCCAGTCGCTGCTGGATTGGAAATACTTCGGCAACGAGATCTGCTCCGGCTGGCCCCTGCCTGGAGAAGGCTCGTGGCGATGGCTCGCGACGGCCGCCATGCGGGACGAGCTGTCACACGTGCTGGCCCGAGGCTTCGGGGAGCGATGGCAGACGCCCGCCCGGCAGGTGCTCGACTTCTTCGACCGACACGCGACAGTGGTGGCGGACAAGGCCTTGCCGGCGGGCCTGGCCCGGGCGCTGCGCTGCACCGATCCCGACGACCAGAAGTTCGTGGACCTGGCCATATCCGCCAGAGCGCAGTGGCTGGTCAGTCGAGACCGCGCCGTGCTGAAGCTGCGCCGCCGTGCGTGGACGTTGAGCGGCGTGAAGATCGTCGCGCCGGCCGACTGGCGGCCAACCGCTTCGGGCATGTGACGCCGCAAGAAAAAAGGGCGACCGGAGGTCGCCCTTTCAAGTCTGAAGACTGGACGGTCAGTCGGCGCCCGAGTCGCCACCACCACCGTGGCCGCCGCTCTGGGCCTCCAGGCTCGCGAGCTGGGCCGAGGCGAGTTCCTCGGCTTCCTGCAGGGCGATCGCGCGACGCTCGGTCTCGTCCATCTCTTCCTTGGCCTTGCGGGCCAGGTGGAAGGCCATGCCGGTGCCGGCAGGGATCAGGCGGCCGACGATCACGTTTTCCTTCAGGCCACGCAGCTCGTCGCGCTTGCCCATGATCGCCGCCTCGGTCAGCACGCGGGTCGTTTCCTGGAAGGAAGCGGCCGAGATGAACGAGTCGGTCGACAGCGAGGCCTTGGTGATGCCCAGCAGCACGTCGGCGTAGGTCGCCGTGAGCTTGCCTTCGCCACGCAGGCGGTCGTTGGTGTTGGACAGCTCGGAGCGCTCCACCTGCTCGCCGGAGATGTAGGCCGAGTCGCCCGGGTTCGTGATCTGCACGCGACGCAGCATCTGGCGAACGATCACCTCGATGTGCTTGTCGTTGATCTTCACGCCCTGCAAGCGGTACACGTCCTGCACTTCGTCGACGATGTAGCGGGCCAGCTCCTCGACGCCCAGCAGTCGCAGGATGTCCTGCGGATCCGCCGCGCCGTCGACGATCAGCTCGCCGCGGTTGACCACCTGGCCTTCGTGCACCAGGATGTTCTTCTCCTTGGGCACCAGCTCTTCGAACACCTTGCCGTCCGGGTCGGTGATCTGCAGGCGCACCTTGCCCTTGGTCTCCTTGCCGAACGACACCGTGCCGGTGATCTCGGCCAGCGTGCCCTTGTCCTTGGGCGAGCGGGCTTCGAACAGCTCGGCCACCCGCGGCAGACCGCCGGTGATGTCACGGGTCTTCTGGCCTTCGACCGGGATGCGCGCCAGCACTTCACCAGGCAGCAGGTCCTGGCCGTCGCGGATCTGCACCAGCGAGCCGACCTGGAAGCCGATGGTCACCGAGTGATCGGTGCCGGGGATCTTCACTTCCTGGCCGGCGGCGTCCAGCAGCTTGACCTGCGGGCGAACCACCTTGGCGGCGCCGCGGCGCTTCGGGTCGATCACGACCAGCGTCGACAGGCCGGTGACCTCGTCGACCTGCTTGGCGACGGTGACGCCTTCCTCGACGTTCTCGAACTTCGCGCGACCAGCGAATTCCGTGATGATCGGGCGGGTCAGCGGATCCCAGTTGGCGAGCACCGTACCAGCCTTGATCTGCTGGTCGGGCTTGACGTTCAGGATCGCGCCGTACGGCACCTTGTGGCGCTCGCGCTCGCGGCCGTGCTGGTCGGAGATGACGATCTCGCCGGAGCGGGAAATCACCACCAGCTCGCCCTTGCCGTTCGTCACGTAGCGCATCGTCGGGTTGAAGCCGATGAAGCCGTCCGACTTGGCGTCCACGCTGGAGGCCACCGCCGCACGCGAGGCCGCGCCACCGATGTGGAACGTCCGCATCGTCAGCTGCGTGCCCGGCTCGCCGATCGACTGCGCGGCGATCACGCCGACCGCCTCGCCGACGTTCACGCGGCCACCGCGGCCGAGGTCCCGGCCGTAGCACTTGGCGCAAAGGCCGAAGCGGGTTTCGCAGGTCAGCGGTGTACGCACCTTGACTTCGTCCACGCCGGCGGCTTCGATCAAGTCGAGCATGTCTTCGTCGAGCATCGTGCCCGCGCCGATCACCACCTCCTGGGTCTCGGGGTGGGTCACCTCGACAGCCGCCACGCGGCCCAGGATGCGGTCGCGCAGCGACTCGATCACTTCGCCGCCTTCGACCAGCGCGCGCATCGCGAAGCCGTGCTCGGTACCGCAGTCGTCTTCCACGACGACCAGATCCTGGGTCACGTCGACCAGGCGGCGCGTCAGGTAGCCGGAGTTCGCGGTCTTCAGCGCCGTGTCCGCCAGGCCCTTGCGGGCGCCGTGGGTGGAGATGAAGTACTGCAGAACGTTCAGGCCTTCGCGGAAGTTCGCGGTGATGGGCGTCTCGATGATCGAGCCGTCCGGCTTGGCCATCAGGCCGCGCATGCCCGCCAGCTGGCGGATCTGCGCCGCGGAGCCGCGCGCCCCGGAGTCGGCCATCATGTAGATGGAGTTGAACGACTCCTGGTCGACTTCCTTGCCATGGCGGTCGGTGACCTTCTGCTTGGACAGCTGGGCCATCATGACCTTGCCGACTTCGTCACCGGTCTTGCCCCAGATGTCAACGACCTTGTTGTAGCGCTCGCCGGCCGTCACGAGACCCGAGACGTACTGCTGCTCGATCTCCTTGACTTCCTTTTCGGCGCGCTCGATCAGGCCGTGCTTCTCCTTCGGCACCAGCATGTCGTCGATGCCGATGGAGATGCCCGCGCGGGTGGCCAGCTTGAAGCCGCTTTGCAGCAGCTTGTCGGCCAGCACCACGGTTTCCTTCAGGCCGCACTTGCGGAAGGCCGTGTTGATCAGGCGCGAGATCTCCTTCTTCTTCAGCGCCTTGTTGATGTTCGAGAACGGCAGCCCCTTGGGCAGGATCTCGGACAGCAGCGCGCGGCCGACGGTCGTGTCGACCAGCTTGGTCTCGGGCTTGAACTCGCCGTCGGCGTCCTTGACCCACTCGGTCAGGCGCACCGCGATCTTGGCGGTGACCTCCACGGCGCCGTTGTCCAGCGCGCGCTGGAGCTCGACGACATCGGAGAAGACCATGCCTTCGCCCTTGCCGTTGATGCGCTCGCGGGTGGCGTAGTACAGGCCCAGCACCACGTCCTGGGAAGGCACGATCGACGGCTCGCCCGAGGCCGGGAAGAGCACGTTGTTCGAGGCCAGCATCAGGGCGCGGGCTTCCATCTGCGCTTCGATCGACAGCGGCACGTGGACGGCCATCTGGTCACCGTCGAAGTCGGCGTTGAACGCCGCGCAGACCAGCGGGTGCAGCTGGATCGCCTTGCCTTCGATCAGCACCGGCTCGAACGCCTGGATGCCCAGGCGGTGCAGCGTCGGCGCGCGGTTCAGCATCACCGGGTGTTCCTTGATGACTTCTTCAAGGATGTCCCAGACCACCGGCGTGCCGGACTCCACTTCCTTCTTCGCCGCCTTGATGGTGGTGGCGATGCCCATCGCCTCCAGGCGCGAGAAGATGAAGGGCTTGAACAGCTCCAGCGCCATCAGCTTCGGCAGGCCGCACTGGTGCAGCTTGAGCGTCGGGCCCACGGTGATGACCGAACGGCCGGAGTAGTCGACGCGCTTGCCCAGCAGGTTCTGGCGGAAGCGGCCGCTCTTGCCCTTGATCATGTCGGCCAGGGACTTCAGGGCGCGCTTGTTCGCACCGGTCATGGCCTTGCCGCGGCGGCCGTTGTCCAGCAGCGAGTCGACGGCTTCCTGCAGCATGCGCTTTTCGTTGCGCACGATGATCTCGGGGGCCTTCAACTCCAGCAGGCGGGCCAGGCGGTTGTTCCGGTTGATGACGCGACGGTAGAGGTCGTTCAGGTCGGAGGTCGCGAAGCGGCCGCCGTCCAGCGGCACCAGCGGACGCAGGTCCGGCGGCAGCACCGGCAGCACGTCCATCACCATCCAGTGCGGCTTGATGCCCGACTTCTTGAAGGCCTCCATCACCTTCAGGCGCTTGGAGTTCTTCTTGACCTTGAGCTCGGAGCCGGTCATGTCGCCGCGCAGCTTCTCGATCTCGACGTCGAGGTCCATCTCCTCGAGCAGCTTCTTGATGCCCTCGGCGCCCATCAGGGCGATGAACTCGTCCCCGAACTCGGTGCGCTTGGCCTCGTAGTCGTCCTCGCTCATGATCCCGAACTTCTTCAGCGGGGTCATGCCGGGGTCGACGATCACGTAGGCTTCGAAGTACAGCACGCGCTCGATGTCGCGCAGCGTCATGTCGAGCACCAGGCCCAGGCGCGACGGCAGCGACTTCAGGAACCAGATGTGCGCGCAGGGCGCGGCCAGGTCGATGTGGCCCATGCGCTCGCGGCGCACCTTGGTCTGCGTGACCTCGACGCCGCACTTCTCGCAGATCACGCCGCGGTGCTTCAGGCGCTTGTACTTGCCGCACAGGCACTCGTAGTCCTTGATCGGGCCGAAGATCTTGGCGCAGAACAGGCCGTCGCGTTCCGGCTTGAAGGTCCGGTAGTTGATGGTCTCGGGCTTCTTCACCTCGCCGAACGACCACGAGCGGATCTTCTCCGGGCTGGCCAGCCCGATCTTGATCGCGTCGAAGTGTTCGTCGGGGGTGAATTGCTTGAAAAGGTCGAGTAGTCCCTTCATGCCTTTTCTCCTTTAGTTGCGCTCGAGCTCGATGTCGATGCCGAGCGAACGAATTTCCTTCACCAGCACGTTGAACGACTCCGGCATGCCGGCGTCGATGGCGTGCTCGCCCTTGACGATGTTCTCGTAGACCTTGGTGCGGCCATTCACATCGTCGGACTTGACGGTCAGCATTTCCTGCAGCACGTAGCTGGCGCCGTAGGCTTCGAGTGCCCAGACCTCCATCTCGCCGAAACGCTGGCCGCCGAACTGGGCCTTGCCGCCCAGGGGCTGCTGCGTGACGAGGGAGTACGGGCCGGTCGAGCGGGCGTGCATCTTGTCGTCCACCAGGTGGTGCAGCTTCAGCACGTGCATGTAGCCCACGGTGACGGGGCGCTCGAACGCCTCGCCGGTGCGGCCGTCATGCAGCGTGGCCTGGGTGCGCGTCGCCGTCAGGCCCTTGCGGGCGGCGATGTCCTCGGGGTAGGCGAGCTTCAGCATGCCGCGGATCTCTTCTTCCGCCGCGCCGTCGAACACTGGCGTCGCGAAGGGCACGCCCTTGCTCAGCTCCTGTGCCATCTCGATGACTTCCTTGTCGGTCAGGTCACCCAGGCGCTCGGTCTTGCCGCCGGACTTGTTGTAGAGCTCGTCCATGAACTTGCGCAGCTCGGCCACCGCCGATTGCTGCTGCAGCATGTCGCCGAGGCGCTGGCCGATGCCCTTGCCGGCCCAGCCCAGGTGCACTTCGAGCACCTGGCCCACGTTCATGCGCGAAGGCACGCCCAGCGGGTTCAGCACGATGTCGCACGGCGTGCCGTCGGCCATGTAGGGCATGTCCTCGATCGGGACGATCTTGGACACCACACCCTTGTTGCCGTGGCGGCCGGCCATCTTGTCGCCAGGCTGCAGGCGGCGCTTGACGGCCAGGTAGACCTTGACCATCTTCAGCACGCCGGCCGGCAGCTCGTCGCCCTGGGTCAGCTTCTTGCGCTTTTCTTCGAACGCGAGGTCGAAGCCGTGGCGGGTCTGCTCGAGCGAGTTCTTGATCGACTCGAGCTGGTTGGCCACGTCTTCTTCCGCCGGGCGCACGTCGAACCAGTGGTACTTGTCGATCGACGACAGGTAGGCCTTGTCGATCGTCGAGCCCTTGGCCAGCTTCTGCGGGCCGCCGTTGGCGATGCGGCCGGAAAGCAGCTTCTCGATCCGGTCGAAGGCGTCGGCTTCCACGATGCGCAGCTGGTCGTTCAGGTCCAGGCGGAAGCGCTTCAGTTCATCGTCGATGATCTGCTGGGCGCGCTTGTCGCGCTGGATGCCTTCGCGGGTGAAGACCTGCACGTCGATGACGGTGCCGCTGGTGCCCTGGTCGACACGCAGGGAGGTGTCCTTCACGTCGGACGCCTTCTCGCCGAAGATCGCGCGCAGCAGCTTCTCTTCCGGCGTCAGCGTGGTCTCGCCCTTGGGCGTGACCTTGCCGACCAGCACGTCGCCGGGGTTCACCTCGGCGCCGATGTAGACGATGCCCGACTCGTCCAGGCGCGCCAGCTGCTGCTCGGACAGGTTCGGGATGTCGCGCGTGATTTCCTCGGCGCCCAGCTTGGTGTCGCGCGCATTGACCACCAGCTCCTCGATGTGGATCGAGGTGTAGCGGTCCTCGGCGACGACGCGTTCGCTGATGAGGATCGAGTCTTCGAAGTTGTAGCCGTTCCAGGGCATGAACGCGACGAGCATGTTCTGGCCGAGCGCGAGCTCGCCCAGGTCGGTCGACGCGCCGTCCGCCACCACGTCACCCGAAGCCACCTTGTCGCCACGCTTGACGATGGCGCGCTGGTGGATGTTGGTGTTCTGGTTGGAACGCTGGTACTTGATCAGGTTGTAGATGTCGACGCCGACTTCGCCGGCGACGGTCTCGTCGTCGTTGACCCGGATCACCACGCGGTTGGTGTCGACGTAGTCGACCACGCCGCCGCGGCGCGCCGTCACCACCGTGCCCGAGTCGACCGCGGCCACGCGCTCGACGCCGGTGCCGACGAGGGCCTTCTCCGGGCGCAGCACAGGCACGGCCTGGCGCTGCATGTTCGCGCCCATCAGCGCGCGGTTCGCATCATCGTGCTCGAGGAAGGGCACGAGCGAAGCCGCCACCGACACGATCTGCGTCGGTGCCACGTCCATGTACTGGATGCGCTCCGGCGAGGTCAGCACCGATTCGCCGTTCTCGCGGGCAGACACCAGCTCGTCGATCAGCGCGCCGTCGGCACCCAGCGAGGCGTTCGCCTGGGCGATGACGTACTTGCCTTCCTCGATGGCCGACAGGTAGTCGATCTGCATCGTCACCTTGCCGTCGGCCACGCGACGGTACGGCGTCTCGAGGAAGCCGTACTCGTTCAGCTGGGCGTACAGGGCGAGCGAGTTGATCAGGCCGATGTTCGGGCCTTCCGGCGTTTCGATCGGGCAGACGCGGCCGTAGTGGGTCGGGTGCACGTCTCGCACTTCGAAGCCGGCGCGCTCGCGGGTCAGACCGCCCGGGCCCAGGGCCGAGACGCGACGCTTGTGCGTGATCTCGGACAGCGGGTTGGTCTGGTCCATGAACTGCGACAGCTGCGACGCACCGAAGAACTCCTTCAGCGCCGCGGAGATCGGCTTGGAGTTGATCAGGTCGTGCGGCATCAGGGCTTCGGTCTCGGCCTGGCCCAGACGCTCCTTCACGGCCTTCTCGATGCGGGCCAGGCCCGAGCGGTACTGGTTCTCGGCCAGTTCGCCGACGCAACGAACGCGCCGGTTGCCCAGGTGGTCGATGTCATCGACCTCGCCGCGGCCATTGCGCAGCTCGACGAGGATCTTGACGACCGCGATGATGTCCTCGTTGGACAGGGTCATCGGACCTTCCGGCACGTCGCGGCCCACGCGGGCGTTGAACTTCATCCGGCCGACGCGCGACAGGTCGTAGGTGTCCGGGTTGTAGAACAAGCGGCCGAACAGCGCCTCGACGGCGTCCTCGGTCGGCGGCTCGCCGGGGCGCATCATGCGGTAGATGGCGACGCGTGCAGCCAGCTGGTCGGCGGTCTCGTCCAGAGACAGCGTCTGGCTGATGTAGGCGCCCTGGTCCAGCTCGTTGGTGAACAGGCAGGGCAGGTCCTTGATGCCTGCGGCCCGCAGCTTCTTCAGCAGGGATTCAGTCAGCTCGTCGTTGGCCTTGGCGATGATCTCGCCCGTCTCCGGGTCGACCATGTTGCGGGCCACGATGCGGCCGACGAGGAAGTCCTCAGGCACCGAGATGTGGTTGGTGCCGGACTGCTCGAGCTGTCGCGCGTGGCGAGCGGTGATGCGCTTGTCCTTCTCGACCACGACATTGCCCGACTTGTCGGTGATGTCGAAGCGGGCGACCTCGCCCTTCAGGCGCTCGGGCACGAACTCCAGCTGGGCACCGGTGTCCATCAGCCGGAACATGTCGTTGCTGAAGAAGTGCGCCAGGATCGCTTCCGGGTTCAGGCCGATGGCCTTGAGCAGGATCGTCACCGGCATCTTGCGGCGGCGGTCGACACGGAAGTACAGGACGTCCTTCGGGTCGAACTCGAAGTCCAGCCACGAGCCGCGGTAAGGAATGATGCGGGCCGAGAACAGCAGCTTGCCGGATGAGTGGGTCTTGCCCTTGTCGTGCTCGAAGAACACGCCGGGCGAGCGGTGCAGCTGGCTCACGATGACACGCTCGGTGCCATTGACGATGAACGAGCCGTAGTCGGTCATGAGCGGAACTTCGCCCATGTAGACCTCTTGCTCCTTGATCTCCTTGACGACCTTCGCGGGGTGCGATTCGCGGTCGTAGATGATCATCTGCAGCTTCGCACGCACGGCGGCTGCATAGGTCAGGCCGCGCTGCTGGCATTCGCGGGTGTCGAACGCCGGGCGGGCGATGTTGAATTCGATGAACTTCATCTCCACGAACCCGTTGTGCGAAACGATCGGGAACGCGGAAAGGAAAGCCGCCTGCAAGCCTTCGGGCTTGCGCTGTTGCGGCGGTACGTCCTTCTGGAGGAACGCGACGTAGGACTCCCGCTGCATGGTCAGCAGGTAGGGGACGTTGAGAACGCTCTCACGCTTGCCGAAGCTCTTGCGGATTCGCTTGCGCTCGGTGTAGCTGTAGGGGGTTGCTTGCGCCATGTATGACTCCGTGGTGAGGGTGCGCGCCGGCCGTGCACGCACCTCCTCGGGGCGACTGGCTTGCCAGATGCAGACTCCAGAGCCCGCTCTTGCGGGCTCGCCCCCTGCGGGGGGTGTGTCGACGAGGGGCGGCCCGTCGTCGACTCAGGTGTTGCGCCTGTAAGCTTGGTGGTTGGCCACTACCAACCGCTGGCGGACAACCCCGGCATTGCACCGGAGCCCGACCAAACCGGTTCTTCTGCAGTCGGATCAGAGAACACTGTCGAAGGCCCCGCGGGGGTCCTCGACGCTGTCCTCGTCAAAGGCCCGGGAAGCCGGGCCTGGCTTGACGCGAACAGGAGGAGGTGGGGTCGCCACCGCCTCCTTTCAAGCATCCACCGAAGTGGATTACTTCATCTCGGCCTTGGCGCCGGCTTCGATCAGCTTCTTCACGGCGGCTTCGGCGTCGGCCTTGGCCACGGCTTCCTTGACGTTCTTCGGAGCGCCGTCGACCAGGTCCTTGGCTTCCTTCAGGCCCAGGCCCGTCAGTTCGCGCACGGCCTTGATGGTGCCGACCTTGTTCGAGCCGGCTTCGAGCAGCACGACGTTGAATTCGGTCTTCTCTTCGACCACGGCGGCAGCGGCGCCACCGCCACCGGCGGCCGGAGCGGCCATGGACGCGGCGGACACGCCGAACTTCTCTTCGATGGCCTTGACCAGGTCGTTCAGTTCCATGACGGACATGCTGTCCAGGGCGGTCAGGAAGGCGTCTTTATCGAATGCCATTTGAGTTACCTCGATTTCAGTGATTCAGTGTGTGGGGTTGAAGCAGGCGCCGGTCAGTCGGCCACAGCTTCGGCGGGCGCAGCGGCTTCGGCGCCGCCGCCCTTCTTCTCGGCCAGGGCAGCCAGCACGGCAGCGGTGCGCTGGACCGGCGACTTCAGCAAGCCGGCGATCTGCGACAGCAGCACTTCCTTGCTGGGAATCGCGGCCAGGGCCTTGACGCCATTGACGTCCAGGGCCTTGCCAGCGTAGGCGCCGGCCTTGATGACCAGCTTGTCGTTGCTCTTGGCAAAGTCAGCGATGACTTTGGCCGCGGCGACGGCGTCTTCGGAAAAGCCGTAGATCAGCGGGCCGACCATGCTCTCCGACGCGACCTCGAACGGGGTGCCGGCGACGGCGCGACGGGCCAGGCTGTTCTTCAACACGTGAAGGTACACACCCTTGGACCGCGCATCGACGCGCAGCTTGTTCAAGTTCTCGACGGTGAGGCCACGGTACTCGGCCATCGCCAGGGTCTGGGACTTGGCAGCTTGCGCCGACACGCCCTCGATCACGGCCGCCTTCTCGTTGCGGTTGAGACTCAAGGTCTACTCCTCACAGTGACGTGCCAGGTGCCCTTTCGGGCCACCCGGCACAACGGGTTGCAGCGACCTTGCCGCTTCCGATCGACGCTTCAGTCACACTGAAACCTCTTTCGTCACGGCGGGGACGCCATCTGCGCTGGCGAAGGCCCGGGGGTCCTCATTAAGACGTCGTGACCAGGGTCACGGCATCGCCAGCGGTCTTGGATGGCCCGCCGCCCGCTCCTGCGAGCGAGCGGCGGCCCACCAATTCATCGGGCCAGTCGGCGCGTCAAGACAGCCGCGCCAGCCCTTTGTTCATGTCCGGCTCAGGCGGCGGCTGGGGCCAGCGTCACCGAAGCGATTTCGACCCGTGCGCCGATGCCCATGGTCGACGAGACGGCCACCTTGCGCAGGTAGACGCCCTTGCTCGACGCCGGCTTGTGCTTGTTCAGCGCTTCCAGCAGGGCAGCCAGGTTGCCGATCAGCTTGGCGTCGTCGAACGAACGGCGGCCGATCGTGCCGTGGATGATGCCGGCCTTGTCGACGCGGAACTGCACCTGGCCCGCCTTGGCGTTCTTCACCGCCGTGGCCACGTCGGGCGTCACGGTTCCGACCTTCGGGTTCGGCATCAGGCCGCGCGGGCCCAGGATCTGGCCCAGGGTACCCACCACGCGCATGGTGTCCGGCGAGGCAATCACCACGTCGAAGTTGATGTTGCCGGCCTTGACCTGCTCGGCCAGGTCTTCCATGCCGACCACGTCGGCACCGGCGGCCCGGGCTTCTTCAGCCTTGGCGCCCTGGGCGAACACGGCGACGCGCTTGGTCTTGCCGGTGCCGTTGGGCATCACGACCGCGCCACGGACGACCTGGTCGGACTTCTTCGCGTCGATGCCGAGCTGCACGGCCACGTCGATGGATTCATCGAACTTGGCGGTGGCGCAGCTCTTGACGAGGGTCAGCGCTTCATTGATCGGGTACAGCTTCAGGCTGTCGACCTTGCCCTGCAGGGCCTTGGCTTTCTTGGTCAGCTTGGCCATCACACGCCCTCCACGATCACGCCCATCGAACGGGCGGAACCGGCAATGATCTTCACCGCGCCGTCGAGGTCAGCGGCGTTCAGGTCCTTCATCTTGGCCTTGGCAATGTCTTCCAGCTGAGCGCGGGTGATCTTGCCGACCTTGTTCAGGTGCGCCTTGTCCGAGCCCTTGCCCAGGCCGATGGCCTTCTTGATCAGCACGGTCGCCGGGGGCGACTTCATGATGAAGGTGAAGGACTTGTCGGCGTAAGCCGTGATCACCACCGGGAGCATCAGGCCCGGTTCCATGCCTTGGGTCTGGGCGTTGAACGCCTTGCAGAACTCCATGATGTTCAGGCCGCGCTGACCGAGCGCGGGGCCGATCGGGGGCGACGGGTTGGCCTTGCCGGCCGGGACTTGCAGCTTGATGAAGCCGACGATTTTCTTTGCCATGATGGCTCCTCGAGTTCAAACGACCGCCGAAGCGATCTCCTCGTCTATCGACCCTCTTCAGACCAGCGAACCGGGGTCGGGGCAGTTCGCCGCTAGAACTCAGACTTTCTGCCTCGCCCCGTTTCGGGCTTCGGCAAGGGACTCGACGGCTGCGGCCGTCAGACCTTCTCGACCTGCGAGAAATCCAGCTCGACGCCGGTGGCACGACCGAAGATCGTCACCGACACCTTGACCTTGGACTTCTCGTAGTTGACTTCCTCGATCGCGCCGTTGAAGTCGGTGAACGGGCCTTCCTTGACACGCACCAGCTCGCCCACCACCCACTCGACCTTCGGCCGGGGCTTCTCGATGCCTTCCTGCATCTGGTTGACGATCTTCATCACCTCGGCTTCCGAGATCGGGGCCGGGCGATTGCGCGCGCCGCCGACGAAGCCGGTGACCTTGCTGGTGTGCTTGACCAGATGCCAGGTCTCGTCGTCCATCAGCATCTCGACCAACACGTAGCCGGGGAAGAAGCGGCGCTCCGTGACGGCCTTCTTGCCGTTCTTCAACTCGACGACTTCTTCGGTGGGCACCAGGATGCGGCCGAACTTGGCCTGCATGCCGGCGCGGTCGATGCGCTCGCGCAGGTTGCGCTCGACGGCCTTCTCCATGCCGGAATAGGCATGGACGACGTACCAGCGCAGGCCGCTCGGGGCGGCCGCAGCGGTGTCGGTGGCGGCGTTTTCGGTCATGCTCTTCAAACCTTGGCGTTCAGTGCGGGGCGACGGGACACGGTCAACGTTTCCAGCCCAGGATCAGGTCGTACAACGCCCACTCCAGGGTCTTGTCCGTCACCCACAGGAACAGAGCCATCACGACGACGAAGGCGAAGACGTAGCCCGTCATCTGCGTGGCCTCCTTGCGAGTGGGCCAGACGACCTTCTTCACCTCGCGGACCGACTCGCGTCCGTAGGCGATCAGCTGGCGACCGCTTTCCGAGGTGAAGAACACGGCCACGGCAGCGGCCACGCCGAGCAGCAGCACCACCACGCGCAGCCACATGTCCTTCTGGGCCAGGAGGTAGAAGGCCACCAGCGAGCCGAGGAGCAGTGCCGCCGCCGCCACCAGCTTGGCCTTGTCGGCGCCGGTGGTCACGGTTTGCACTTGGGGTTGGGTGGACATTGATTTCACTTCAGAAGACTGATCCGGTTGCCGGCTTTCGGTTCATCGTGCGGCCACGGGATGGGCCCAAACGCCTGGATGGCGCCGCCCCATCAGAGCAGCAAAGCCCGCGGCGCGTTTCTCGCCTGCGGGCTGCTGGATTCGGGCGATTCATCAAACCGCGGTGCGGGCCTCGTCAGGCCGTCGCATCAGGTTTGGCAGGGGCAGTAGGAATCGAACCTACAACCTTCGGTTTTGGAGACCGACGCTCTGCCAATTGAGCTATACCCCTTCTGCCTTTCTACAGGTTCGTTGGCTTGAAGTTCGCTGGGCGGCCCTGACGCGTGCGTCAGGCGATGATCTTGGCCACGACGCCGGCGCCGACGGTGCGGCCGCCTTCACGGATGGCGAAGCGCAGGCCTTCTTCCATCGCGATCGGGGCGATCAGCTTGACGGTGATGCTGACGTTGTCGCCG
>NZ_JBPZHD010000022.1:0-21007 GCF_051857595.1 Ideonella flava | reverse complement strand
CCATGCGCACCACTTGCAGCTTGAACGCCGCGTCAAACGTACGTCTTGTCTTTGTCATCTCAGTCGGGACCTCTCGGGATTGAGCTCCCTATCGAGGTGTCCGGACGGATTGGACCACTGCAAGGCGAACCGCTGCCTCAATGAATTCCTCCCACTGTGCGGGCCCGAAATGCAGGATTTGAGCCGAGGGCGGCAAAACGCCGCCCTTCACCACGAAGCGGTTCGCGCGGGTACGTCGGCCGTCCTTTGGGGAAGTGCTCATATTCCTGACGCCCGAGCTCATGCCCGTTTTTGGCGCCCCTCTCCATCTGCGCGCGGATGTTACCGGTTGGGAAGCCACTAGCGCCCACGGATTTTCCCCTTCGTGACCGGGCCTCCATCAACGGCGGCGAAGCCCTCCAGTTTGGTTTGGAAAGCCCGCGCGTCGTTTAGGGAAGGTCTGCAAAACCCAGCTCCGGATGCCCCATGGCGCTCCGAGCGGGCTTGACGCTCAACGATGCGCGAAAGCGACCGGGATTTGATGCTTCAGCGGCGATCAGCAGCCCGTTTGGGGCCTCATCGCGCGCCCATTGGCGCACCGCGGGCGCACTCATCCCTGCGCCCCCAGCATTTGCCGTCGCACCAATCCACAGATTGCTCAGCGCGAACAGCATGGTCAGCCGCGCTGTGTTCTTGGCCAGTCCGCGGTAGCGCACCTTGGCATAGCCAAACTGCTGCTTGACGACCCGGAACGGATGCTCGACCTTGCGCGGATGCAGGCCTTGATCTGCTCGACGCGATCGATGTCGCGCGCCAGTGCGCTGCTCAGATCCAGTGCCTTGCGCTTGCCCGGTCGCATGGCCACGTGCCAGTTCACTTTCAGATTCGGATTGCGCTTGTCCACGCCCTGGTAACCCGCATCCGCCAGTACGTCCGTCTCCTGCCCGTGCAGCAGTTTGTCGGCTTGGGTCACGTCATTGACGTTGGCGGCCGTGCCGACAACGGTGTGCACCAGGCCCGATTCGGCATCGACGCCAATGTGCGCCTTCATGCCGAATTGCCACTGGTTGCCCTTCTTGGTCTGGTGCATTTCGGGATCGCGCTCACCATCGTTGTTCTTGGTCGAGCTGGGCGCCGCGATGATGCTGGCATCCACGATCGTTCCAGTCTTGAGCATCAGCCCTTGCCGGGCCAAACCGGCGTTGATGACAGCCAGAATCTTCGGGGTCAGCTCATGCTTCTCCAGCAGGTGCCGGAAACGCAAGATGGTGGTCTCGTCGGGCATGCGCACCGCGCCTTCCAGACCTGCAAAGCGGCGGTACAGAGGCCGCTCGTGCAGCTCCTCTTCCATCGCCGGATCACTCAGGTTCCACCACAGCTGCAGACAGTGGATGCGCAGCATCGTCTCGATCGGAAACGGCGGACGCCCACCCAGCGCCTGATGCGCGCCGCGCGCATGCGGCTGGATCAACGCCACCAACTCGCCCCACGGAACCACCTGGTTCATCTCGTCGAGGAAGACCTCTTTGCGGGTCCTCTTGTGCAGCGGGTCAAAGTCGAGTCGGGTCTGATCCATGTCGCGCATCGTCGCTCAACATCACGTCGGCCAACAGTCGGACTGACCAGAGGCTTTGCAGACCTTCCTTAGCAGTGCGCACAAGGACACTGCTGCGGTGGTGCCGACATTCGTGCAGCTGCCCATGCCGCAAGATGTGCAGCCCGCGCTGCCGCCGGCGTCGGTGCAAGCCCCGGACACCATCTCGGTGGAGATCCGCCGCGGCAGCACCACCGTGCAAGCCGAGCTGCCGCTGGATGCTCGCTGTGCCGCCTGGCTGCGCGAGGTCCTGGGTTGATCCGCGTCGATGCGGTCTGGCTGGCCGTGCAACCGCTGGACATGCGACTCGGGACCGAAGCCGCATTGGCCCGCGTGGTCGGCATCTTCGGTGCCGTGCATCCGCATCATGTCTACCTGTTCGCCAACCGGCGCGCCGACCGCATGAAGGTCCTCGTGCACGACGGCATCGGCGTGTGGCTCGCAGCTAGGCGGCTCAACGCCGGCAAGTTCGTGTGGCCGCTGGACAGCGCGAGCATGCAGAGCCTGACGCGCACGCAGCTCGATGCGCTGGGTAAGCGTGGCCTCGAGGCCACGCTTACGTGCCGCTGGCCCGCGGCGATGGCATTCGCTTCGACCTCCAGGTCGTGGGCGGCGCCATCCCGCGAGAGTTCATCCCGGCAGTGGAGCAGGGCGTACGCCGCGCCGTGGACTTCCAGGCCACCCTGGGGGACGGCAGCTTCCACGAACGCGACTCGTCGTCTCTCGCCTTCGAGCTGGCTTCGGCGGCCGCAGCGAGAGAGGCCTTCAGCCAGGCCGGTCCGCCGCTGCTCGAGCCCGTGATGGCCGTCGATGTGGTCACCCCTGCCGAGTACCTGGGCGACTGCATCGGCGATCTGCACCGCCGACGCGGCTCATTCGCGGACAGGCCTGCGCGGCAATGCGGTGGTCATCGATTCCAAGGTGCCGTTGAAAGAGATGTTCGGCTACATCGGCCGCCTGCGTACCCTGTCCTCGGGACGTGCGCAGTTCACGATGAAGTTCGACCACTACGACACGGTGCCGCACGCCGTCATGGCGGAGGCCATGGCCGGCTGACAGGAGATTCGGCCGCGGGCGGCATGGTGCCCGCGACCCATCGGTGGCATTCTCCTCGTGCAGATCCAATGCTGAAAAAGGCCGTGCGCGGCAACGCTGCGCACGGCCCTCGTCCTCAATTCAGCCTTACCTTATCGACACGCCACCCTTCGCGTAGTAGTCCTTGGTCTTGTTGAACAGGTTGTCCCCGTCGGTATGGGCGCTCGTCGACTGCCAATCGCCGGGGCCGAACAGCAGTGCCACGACGTGAGAGTCGGCCACCAGGTCCATGTGCGCGAAGAGCCAGTCGATGCGGCCGTCCTGGTAGTGCTGCTCGGTGTTCGTCCCACGGCTGTTGCCCAGCGGCAGCTGCCACATGACGATCGGCTTCTTGCCTAGCGACTCGGAAACCGACTTGCTCCAGGCCATGAAGTCGCGCGCCCGGGTGCCGACCTCGATCGCCGAGTCCGTCGGCTTGACCCACCACGTGTCGAGCCCTTCCTTTTGCTTGACGCCTGCATCGCGGTCCGTGGGGTCGACGACGATGAAATCGCTCGCCTCGGCGCCGAGCGCGCGCAAGAATTCGGCTATGCGCTTCGCATCGTCCGGTTGCGTGTAGTTCCAAGAGGACGCGTGCAGGCCCACGGTGGCGTTCTTGTCGTAACTGTGGACCATTGCGATCACGCAGCGCGAGACGCCGGCCACGGTGTTTGGCTGGTTCGGGCAGTCGGTCGGGTTCACCGTAGCGACCTGGGCAGGAAGCTTGGTCGGGTCTGAATTGACACTGCGCACGAAGCCCCAGAGATCCGGTTCGACATGGATCATCGCCTTCGTCGTGCCGAGCTTCCTAAGGAAGAAGCGGAAAGAATCGAAGAACCGGCTCATGGCGACCGGGTCGTTCAGGGTCAGTATCTCGTCGCTGCCTTCAGATTGCGACATCTCCAGGATCTGGTACCAGTCCCAGAACATGATCTGCGGGTAGGGCTGGCCGTTCCACGTCACCTCCTTGCCCGCGAAGCTTGTGGTGTTCGTCACGAAGCCACCGGGAGGCTGGTAGAGCTCCTGCCAGCACAAGCTCCAGGTCGACTTGACGACGTGCTCCTTGTACAAGCAAGGCCCGCAACCCCCTCTGGAGTTGTCGCTGTCGTAGCAGGTCGAATTCTTGTCCAGCGGGGGCATGCCGTTCAGGTACTGGTAATACACCTCGAACGGAGCGGGAAGCTTCCTGTTGTTGGGGTCGGCCGGGGTGCTCACCGGTTCGCCGTCCCCATTGGTGCCGATCATCACCTTGGTGTGCCCCATGAACGCCAGCGGCGAGGATGTGCCGCATCGGCCGTCCACCGGGTTGAAGTACCAGCGCTTCAGCGGCGACGGCGTGTCCGTCGAGCGTTGGTACAGCACGCTGCCGGCCGTCTTGTTCGCCATCGCCAGCTGTTTCTTCGATTCCACCGAGGTGATGGTGTAGGAACCGCCGTCGGGACGGGCGACCAGCCACTGCTGATTGGCGTTCCCGGTGTAGTCGTACTGGCCCACGGGGGCGCTGACGTCGTGGCTGGCGTTCAGCAGGTCGAGCGCCTTGTTGCTGTGCATCGCCTTGAAGGTGAATGCATTGCCGACCTTCGCGGCGAGCCACTGCTGGTTGGCCTGGCCCGTGGAGGGCCACTGAATGACCTTCGCCAAGTTGTCGGTGGACCCGCTTGCGACGTCAAGCACGAGGCTGCTGCCTTCATTGACGATGTAGTAGGCCCGGCCGGCCTGGGGTGTATCCGTGCAGTTGGCCGCTTGGGCGCCGAGTGAAACGAGTATGCCGGCAGCCGCGAGTGCGGTTCTCGATCGCGCGTTGATTCCCTGTCGGTACAAGGAATGATTCTTGAAGTCCATGGATGCTTATCTCCGATAACAGTGACGAGGAGAGCGGAACTCCGCTGATTCCCGAGGACAGGTTATGGGAGTGCGGGCGCCGTGTCCTGAGCGATTTTCGAGGGGTTTGTGACCATCGTCCGGTTGCGGCATGAGGAGCATGCGCATCGACGCCCGCCCGAGGCGCCGATGCAGGAGCTCGCCTTGGGGGCCGTCTCAGTGCACGAACCGGCCGGCCGGCCCGATCATCGTCATCTCGACGAAGTGGGAGCCATTGTGGTTGTCCGGGCTGAAGGAGATCCTCACGCCGCCCGCATCCCAGTTGCCCATGGATTCCAGCGCGGCGACGAGCCGGGCGCGGGTTAGGTCGCGTCCGGCCCGTTGCAGGCCTTCGACGAGCACCTTCGCCGCGAGGAATCCTTCCATGGATCCGAAGCTCGCGGCCGGGACGTTGGCCTTGCGCAGGGCCTTGGTGTACTCGCGCTGGATCTGCAGGCTCTCGCCCCAGGCGAAGGGCGTCACCTCGGAGATCATCACCCCGGTGCCCTGGCTGCCCAGTTCGTCGGCCAGCGCCTTGCCGCCGCCGAAGGATACGCTGACGAACTGCCCCGAATAGCCGCTCTTCTTCATCTCTTTGATGAGCGCAGCGCTCGAGCTGTAGGAGCTGATCAGCACGACGGCCTGGGCGTGGCTGGCCAGCAGGGTCTTCGCCTGGGCGGCCACGTCGGTGCTGTGGCGCTCCACCGTGGCCGAGCCCACCAGCTGGGTCTCGCCGCGCTTCTTCTGGGCCGTCGCGAGGGCCTCCAGGCCAGCCTTGCCATAGGCATCGTTCTGGTAAAGGACGGCGATGCTCTTGAGGCCGCTCACGGCGAGCTGGTCGACGATGTACTGGGCTTCGTCGAGATAGCTGGCGCGCAGGTTGAACACCATGCGGTTGAACGGGCTGCGCAGCGCCTCGGCGCCACTAACTGGAGCAATGAACGGCACCTGGGCGGCGGTGGCGATCGGCAGCGCCGCGAGCGTGGTGGAGGTTCCCACGTAGCCGAACAGGGCAAGGACGTGATCTTTCTCGACAAGCTGCGTCGTATTCCTCACCGTCACGCTCGAATCGTAGGCATCATCCAGCGCTTTCAGCTCGATGCGGCGTCCGTGAATGCCGCCGCCTTCATTGACCATCTGGAAATATGTTCTCGCGCCGAGATTGAACTCCGTCGCCAGCTGTGCCGACGGGCCGCTGAAAGGTGCGGATTGGCCGATCACGATGGCTTCCTGGCCATGGGCGGTGAACGCGAGAAAAGGCAGCAGGCAGGCGAGCGCTTGCGAAACGAAGGAACGCATGGTGAGGATCAGTTCGGTACGGGGAGCAAAGTGGCCGTTGAACAGGCCGCAACCATCGCTTGTGCGAAGGCCATGCGTGGACTCGGCGCCGACGGGTACCGCGAAGCCCGCAATGTAGTGAACAGCCTGGACGGAATCTTGATTGAAATACTAAGAATTCATGACGAGACGAGAAGCCTGCGAGGCTGCGTGAGCAGTTCTCGTTCAGCGGGTATCGAAACGAGATGATGGGCGAGGTGTTCCGATTCGGCCGGTGCGAAGTGAATGCCGCCAAGCGCCAGGTGGTATTCGAAGGCGAGGAGCGGTCGCTCGAGCCCCGGCCCTTCGATGCCCTGGTGTACCTGCTCCGGAACCGCGAGCGGGTGGTTCCGAAGGACGAGCTGCTCGATGCCGTCTGGCAGCACAAGCATGTGTCGCAGGGGGTCATCTCGCGGGCGGTCTCGCTCATCCGCAGGGCGATCGGCGACGATGCGGTCGAGGGCTCGCCGGTGCGTACCGTCCATGGCGTGGGCCTGCGCTTCACGGGCGAGGTGGAGGTCACGGTCTGCCTATCATCCAACGGGTCGACGGGAGAGCTTACGGCTGCGGATCCCATCCCGCCGGCGTCCCGCAGACCCGCCAAGGCGCCGCTGCTTGCGGTCCTGCCCTTCGAAAACCTCACCGGCGAAGCCGGCCTGGACTGGGTCGAGTTCGGCCTTTCGTCGTTGACCGCCCACGGGCTCGAGCAGGCGTCGCGAGTCAGCCTCGTGCCCTTGGCATCCCTGCAAAAGGCGCTGGCTGCGATCCCCGGGCCTGCGGACGCGACGAAGCGGGCCGAGGCCATCCGCCGCCTGCTGGGAGTCGATCTGTTGCTTCATGTGCAAGTCCGGCGGGATCCGCAGGGGTTCCGCCTCGACTATTCGCATGGTTCGGAGCTCGCCAGCGCAGATCAGGGCAGCTTGCGGGGGGCCGATCTCGTCACGCTGGCGGACGAGCTGGCCGGTGAGGTCGGCCGAGCCTGGACCCCGGCCGGGCAGGGCCCTCCGATCGCCGTTCACACCATGGACTCCCTCAGTGGCGAGAGCTTCGCGCGGGCCATGCAGGCGGCTGGCGAACAGAAGTGGAAGCAGGCGAGTCACTTGTTGCACGTGGTACTCGACACCGACCCCGGCAGCGCGCTCATCCAGCGGGAGTTGTTCACCTGCCTGGCCACGATTGGCGATGAATCGGCCATCCCGTTGGGTCATGAGCTGCTGCACGGGGCCGAGACGGCTGGCCAGCCCGAGGGGATGGCCTTCACGCACCACATGCTCGGACGCTGCCACGCCCTGCGCCGGATGCAGGATCCGGCACAGCGGCATCTCGACGAGGCCCTGTGCCTGTCGCAGGAGCATGGCCCCTGGGAGTGGACGCCGATGGCCATGCAGTACCGGTTCCAGCTGGCCATGCATCACGGCGAGCTCGACCGGGTGCGGCAGCTGATGGAGGTCATGCGCCGCTCATGGGCGGACAGCGCGAACCAGTGCCTGCGCATCAATTGGCTGTCGAACCTTTCGATGATGAGCTGGCGCAGCGGTCATCTGGCGCAATCCCTGCACGTCTCCTGGGCCGCGCGGCAACTGAGCGCCGGACTCAACCTCGCCGGGGATCATGCGGAGGCCACCGTAAGCCTGGCAGTCGTCTGCGGCGAACTCGGCATGCTGAGCTCGGCGATAGAGCATGGCAAGGAGGCGCTGGCGGCCGGCCTGGCACTCGCGGAGCCGACCATCATTGCCAGGATGGCCTGCTCCTTGTGCTGGATGTACCGGGAGTCCAGGTTCCCGGAGGGCGCGGCGCAGATCGTGGCTTCGCTGGACTGCGTGGAATACCGTGTCGCGGCCAGTCTACCGGGCCTGTGGATGGCGCGCGGCCACCACGCCGCGGCCGAATGCCGCCATGACGAAGCCGCGAGCCATTGGCGAGAGGCGGTGGGTCGGGCCCGGCGGCACGCCTCGCACGCAGAGTACGTGGCGCTGCCGTGGCTTGTCGTCTCGCTCATCCAGTGCGGGTCACTGAATGAGGCGCATCAGCTGCTGGAGGAGTCGCTTCAACGTCCCGACATCACCGGCTACCCCAGGGTGACGGCCGCGCTGCAGCACGGGCAGGCCTTCTCACTGCACGCTTCAGGCCAGCGCGAGGCGGCCCTGGCGCTGCTGTCGAAGGTCGCGGACGAAGCGCCGCAGAGCCACTGGCGCGCGATGGCCTGCATGGATGCTGCCTGGCTGCAACTCGACGCCGGCCGGCTGACCGCCGCCCGGCGCCTGGTGCGCGACCTCGGCTCCTGGCTGGAGGAGCATCCCCTGGGCAGGATGCTGCATGCCCGGCTGTTGCAGGCCGAGGGCGGCGCGGCGTGCGAGCACTTGCTGGCCGAGGCCGCCTCAGTGGCGTCGCGCTGCCTGCCCAGCCGTTCGTAGCCGCTCTGGTCCCGGGGCCTGTGGCTGGCTATCCAGGGGGCCGTGGGCGGGAACGCGAAGAGCGACGGTGCAAGCGGCGGTGTCAGTTCGCCGACCTCGTATCGCAAGGATTTCCCGGCGAGCATCCTGAGGAGGAGGTGTCGCACCAACCAAGCAGATCGGGCCTTTGCTGGGAGAGTGCGATTCCCTTCACCCGCTCCAAAAGATGTCCAAGAGGGTTCCACAGGGCCCTCTTTGCTTGTGCGCCCAGCATGGGCGCGATCTTCGGGGTGCAAGTCCCCGGCCGAGCTGGCCACAGCGAGGCAAGCGAAGCGCAACGGCGTGAGGGTGACCGAGCGTGGGGAGGAAGCGTGGAGCGTAAACCGTGAGCCGAGGTACACGAACCGCATCCGAGGCGGCGCCGGCCAGGGCGAGCAGGCAAGTAACTGCAAAGCTCTCGTGGCCAAGGGCCAGGCGACGTAAATGCGGCGGTTGTGCGGTGAAGGATCGCGTTTCTTACCTGGGGAGATCTCGCCTCGTGGCTGAAAGGCCGACCGGGATGACCGGGAGCGAGAAGTCAGCAGAGGTCGTAGTAGCCGGGGTCGCCCGGCGAAGGGCCGAACGAGAAGGACAGTCACGAGACATGTTGCTTGGCGAGGCAAGGCATCAGAAGCCCGCGAAACCGGAAGGTGGAGCGGGGCGCACGGTGGCGGGGCGCGGTGAAGCCGCGCCTGAAGCCGTGAGCGATGAAGCCACTGGCGCGGCATGCACAAACGGACTGCGGGGCCATTGACCTGCTGGGGCAGGCGCTGGCCAGAGAGAACATGGCCCGCGCGTGGAAGCGCGTGAAGGCCAACAAGGGAAGTGCTGGCGTCGACGCACGCACGGTGCAAGACACGGGCGAATATCTCAAGCAAGCATGGCCCGGCATCCGAGCTGGGTTGCTCAACGGCAGCTACCGGCCTGATCCGGTGCGCCGCGCAGGCATACCGAAGTCGGGTGGCGGGGTGCGCGAGCTGGGGATACCGACTGTGGTGGACAGGCTGATCCAGCAAGCGCTGTTGCAAGTGCTGCAGCCGCTCATCGACCCGACGTTCAGCGAGCACAGCCACGGCTTCCGGCCGGGGCGAAGCGCGCACGGGGCGGTGGTGGAGGCGCAGCAGTACGTGCAGGCCGGCTACAGGGTGGTGGTGGATGTGGACTTGGAGAAGTTCTTCGACCGCGTCAATCACGACATCTTGATGGACCGGCTGGCCAAGCGGATCGCAGACAAGCGGGTGCTGCGGCTGATTCGCCGCTACCTGCAAGCGGGCATCTTGGCGCACGGGGTGCACAGTGAACGGTTCGAGGGCACGCCGCAAGGCGGGCCGCTGAGCCCGCTGCTGGCCAACGTGCTGCTCGACGAAGTGGATCGGGAGTTGGAGCGGCGCGGACACAGGTTCGTGCGCTACGCCGACGACTGCAACGTCTACGTCAGGAGCCACAAGGCAGGCGAGCGCGTGCTGCAAGCGCTGCGCGGCTGCTACGCGAGGCTGGCGCTGAAGGTCAATGAGTCGAAGACGGCGGTGGCCACGGTATGGGGACGCAAGTTCCTGGGCTACTGCTTGTGGGCCGCCCCGCGAGGGGAGGTCAAGAGGGCGGTGGCCGATCAGGCCATGCGCCAGCTGCGCGAGCGCATCCGGCAGCTGACCCGGCGTACCGGCGGCCGCAGCCTCGAACAGATTGCCGAGGACTTGCGGGGCTACGTGCCGGGCTGGAAGGCGTACTTCCGGGTGGCGCAGACCCCGAAGGTCATGCGCGCGATGGACGAGTGGCTGCGGCACCGGCTGCGAGCGGCACAGCTCAAGCAGTGGCGGCGCGGGACGACGATGTTCCGTGAGTTGCGCAAGCTCGGTGCGAGCGTGGACCTGGCCGCACGCATCGCCGGCAACGCCCGGTGCTGGTGGCGCAACAGCCGCATGGGCCTGAACATGCTGATGCCGATCGCCTACTTTCACCGCCTGGGAGTCCCGCGATTCTCCTGCCCTCAACTTCTCGAACCGCCCGGTGCGGACCCGCATGCCGGGTGGTGTGGGAGGGGTCCGGTCAGCGATGATCGGCCCCTATCCCGATTGGACTCCCGTGAATCGCTCGCTGCCTTGTGCCGCACGCCCAGGCCGCCGGGCGGGGCCTGTGCCGCTTCGCCCAGGCCTCGCGGCGCCGGGCCGTCAGCGCCCGGGCCGCGGTGAGAGGGCCACTTTGCGGAGCGCCGACACCAGTGGCCGCTCGTCGTCGCGGCGCCATGCCAGGTGCACGCTCACGCGCAGGTCCAGCCACGGCAGCTCGCGGAAGGCCACGTCCTTCGGCGCCCCGACCCGCAGGCTGGACTGCACGACGGCCAGGCCCAGCCCGGCGCTCACCAGTTGCAGTGACGACAGTGGATCCGATGTCTCGTAGGCGATGTCCGGCGTGAAGCCGGCTCGCTGGCACGCCGCGACCAGCGCTGGACGGATGGTGTCGACCGGTTGGCGAACGACCGAGATCCAGGGGCGGTGGTCAAGCTGCAGAGGCTTGACGGACCGTGACTTCCGCAGCGGATCGTCCGCCGGCATCGCGAGCACGAGGGGCTCGTCGAAGACCTGGACGGCACACAGGCCCGACTCCGGATCCGGCGCACGATAGGTGAATCCGAGGTCCAGCGTGCGCTGTAGCAGGTGCTCGAACTGGACCGTCGTTCCGAGTCCCTGCAGCGACAGTGCCACCGACGGGTGCGCGCGACGGAACCGTCGCAGTGCCGGCGTGACGACGTTCGCATGCATCGCCCCTTCGACGTAACCGATGGCCAGCCGCCCGGCCGCGCCACTGCCGAGACGTCGCCCGAAGGCTTCGAAGCGCTGCGCGTTGGCCATCAGCGCGCGCGCTTCGCCCAGCAGGTCGCGTCCCTCGGGTGTGAGCCGGATGCGCTGCTTGCTGCGCTCGAACAGCAGAACGCCGAGCTGGTCCTCGAGCTGGCGGATCTGCCGGCTCAGTGGCGACTGCGAAATGTGCAGGCGCTCCGCCGCGCGGCCGACGTTCTCGTCCTCGGCCACGGCGATGAAGTAGCGCAGCTGGCGCAGTTCGATCATCAACCGCCCGTCTGCGCCGCCAGCGCGGCCTGGAAGCTCTCGATCTCCTGCGCGAGGCTGCCGCGGCTGCGGAAGTGGCGGCCGGCACGGTCGTACCAGTACTCCGCATCCTCCAGGTCGCCCTCTTGCACGTGCAGCAGCCCGTGGAGCCAAGCGGCCAGCGCCGAGTCGTCGCGCTGAACCGGGTCGTGCGCCTCCTTCCAGTGGCCCTCACGCATCAGTTCGGCAATCTCACTCAGGGTGGCCATCGAGCGTTCCGGCAACAACATCGATGCCGATTGAACCACGGCAGCAAGCGCCGCGCGCCGCGCACTCAATGCCACGAGGGGCTGTGCAGTGCCGCCTGGAATACCTGGACACGCGTCTGCACGAGGCGATGGACCTGGAACGAGTCCTGCGCCAGCATGGCGTCAAGGGCACCGCGATCGGCGCAGTCGGCGAGCAGCGCGCCCCCGCTGCGGTCTTCCAGCGGCCCGGCCACGACGATGCGGCCCGCACTGATCTGCTGGTCGAGCCAGTCCTTGTGGGTGCCGAGGTGCTCGGCCACCTCTTCGGCGGGGCGGACATAGGTGAGCGTCACGAAAAACAGCATGTTGATCTCCAGAGGGCGGCAAGGTGGGTGGTCACGCGGACACGGCCGATGTCACGTCGTTGACGCTGGCGCTGGCCTGGTCCATCGAGCGCGAGCGGGCCTCGTCGCCGCGCGACAGGTTCTCCGCCCGCACGAATCGCACGTCGCTGATGCCGATGAACCCGAGCACGGCCTTCAGGTACGCCTCCTGGTGGTCCATCTCCGCGGCCGGGCCGGCCGAGTACTGGCCGCCGCGCGTCGAGACCACGATGACCCCCTTGTCGCCCGCGAGGCCTTGCGGGCCGGTGGCGGTGTAGCGGAAGGTGCGGCCGGGCTGGACGATGCGATCGATCCAGGCCTTGAGCTGACTCGCCACCGAGAAGTTGTACATCGGTGCCCCGATGACGACGACCTCCGCGGCGAGGAACTCCGACACCAGCGCGTCCGAGCGCAGGTGTTCGGCCTGGACTGCCGGGTTCGCCTCACCCCCGCCGATCGGCCTGAAGCCGGCGGCGATGGGACCGTCCAGGTGTGCGACCGGGTGGTCGATGAGATCTCGATAGACGACGGTCGCGTCGGGAGTCAGTCGGCGAAGGTCAGCGACGACCTGGGCTGTGAGGGTGCGTGACGCCGAGCCGGCGGACAGGATGCTCGAATCGATGTGGAGGATGTGCATGGCGTGCTCCTGCTGGGTTCACTGGGGCGCCGGATAGACCAGCGGGAGATAGATGTCGACCAGCGCCGCACCGGCGTGGTTCGGGAAGGCGCGCAACAGCTGCGCCTTGTAGTCGGCCGCACCGGCAGCCGACTGCCGGATGCGGTCGACCGTGTCGAGGTAGGCGAGGTCCTGCTCGATCGTGCGGCGGTCGCCGGCAGGGCCGTGGCCCGCCAGGAAGGTGCGGTAGCGCGTTTCGCCCAGCAGGCCCTTCAGCGCCGTGCGCCAGCCATCGGTCGGCCCGGCCGCCCAGAGGTGCACGCCGTTGTAGAGCAGGTCCTGCGCGATGTAGACGCCCTGGTCGGGCAGCTTTATCACCAGCGCCTCGGGCGACTCGTTGTCGGCGACCGCGGCCAACTCCACGTTCACGCCGTCCACCACTTCGCGCCCAGGCTTCGCGTCCCGACTCGGCAGCGCCAGCCGCTGCGCGACCATGTTCGGGCCCAGCCTCGCCGTCCAGCGCGCGATCTGCTTCGGTCCGTCCTCTTCGATGTGGTGGCGAACCTGCGGCAGCGCGTAGATCGTCACGTCGGGGAAGGCCTCGCCCATGCCGAGGTAGTGATCAGGATGCTCGTGCGAGATGTAGAAGCGGGTCACGGGCTTGCCCAGCTTGTCGACATAGGCCTTCAGGTCCGCGGCGTAGGGCGAGAAGAACTGGCCATCGACGACGAACAGCTGGTTCTTGAACTCGAGGACATGGCTGGTGACGGAAAACACCGCGGCCGGTGCCATCAGGGTGTGGACCGTCAGCTCGGGCGTCGAGAGCACCACGCGCGCCTCGGCGTGCGGGCGGGGGTCCGATTGCGCGGCGGCAGGGGTCGGTTGGACCAGTGCGATCAGGCCCGATGCACAGGCAAGAACGACGCAGGAGAAGAGTTTCTTCATGAACATGCTGGCAGGTGGATGAGGCCTTCAGCATCTCTTGCTGGGACCGAGACGTCCAAGACCGTTTCAGCCGGAGTTGAGACCCTTCAGGTCTGACGCGCAGGGCCGGCATCGGTCCGCGAGGGTCTGCGCATCACCCGTTCGTTGGACAAGACTCAAGCTGTTCGGGCATGGCGTTTCGCGCTAAGCTGGGGCGTACTTCGAATCGCAAGGGAATGCCCGTGAGTCGATTGGCAGACCGCCGCCCGGGTCGGTTCGTGTCGAGCCTGCTAATGGCTGCCGCGCTCACGAACATGCCGTCTCAGCTGCTCGCGATGGAGCTACCCCTGCAGATCGCCCAGTACGCGCACACGTCCTGGACCATCCGGGAGGGTGCCTCGCTGGGCCTGGTCTTCGCGATGGCGCAGACGCCCGACGGGTACCTGTGGATCGCCGGGTCCTACGGCCTTTTCCGCTTTGACGGCCTCCGATTCGTGCCGTGGAGGCCTCCGGACGGGCAGTCTCTGACCAGCGGACCCTACAGCTTGCTGGTGTCGCGTGACGGCACGCTGTGGATTGGCACGTTCTATGGTCTGGCAAGCTGGAACGGGCGCGAGTTCGTCCGTTATCCGCAGTTGCTCGGATCATTCGTGACCTCCTTGCTCGAGACCCGCGACGGAACCATCTGGCTCGGCGCCATCGCCGAATCCGGGCGCCTGTGCTCCGTTCGTGCGGGACTCGTGGAGTGCTTCCAGGCGGAGGGTGGCTTCGGCGCACGCGTCTGGAGCCTGGCCGAGGATGGAGACGGGAATCTGTGGGTCGGTTCCGACTCGGGCGTCTGGCGATGGTCTCCGGGCCACCCCCAGCGGTTCGCCACCTCCGGCATGCGCGTGGGTGACTTGAGCACCACCGTCGACGGACAGGTCTTGGTCTCCCTCTGGGGCAGTGGGCTCAGACAGATTTCAGGTGACCGGCTCGCGCCCTATCGGTTCAGACCCGCTGCTTCCCCAGACCAATGGGTCGCTGACGGCAGCGTCAAATCCAATAAGCTCCTTCGCGACCGCGACGGAGGTCTGTGGATAGGGACCGAAGGCCTCGGGTTGATTCACGTGAAGGACGGCCTGGCGGACACCTTCAGTCGGGTGCAGGGCTTGTCCGGCAACATCGCGTGCAGTCTGTTCGAGGATCACGAGGGCAACATATGGTTTGGCAGCGACAAGGGGATCGATCGATTCCGCAAGCTGCCCGTCACCACGCTGTCAACACAGCAAGGCCTGCCCAACGAGGTCACCAAGTCCGTGCTGGCCACCACCGACGGAAGCGTCTGGGTGGCCACGGACGGTGGACTGGCGAGATGGAAGGACGGCAGGTCCTCCGTGTTCAAGGAGCGCGAGGGGCTGCCCGATTCGCATGTGCAGTCCCTCTACCAGGATGCCGAGGGGCGCCTTTGGGTCAGCACGGCTGGCGGCCTGGCCTACTTCGCGGACGGGCGCTTCGTCGCGGTGGACGCAGGCCCCAGCAGCGAGATCTACTCCATCACCGGCGATGCTGCGGGCAACCTCTGGTTGTCGGGGAACAAGGGCCTGGCGCATTTGGACCGAGGGCGGTTCGCAGGGAATGTCCCGTGGTCCGCGTTCGGGCGCCGGCAACAGGCGCAGGTCATCATCGCCGACAGAGGAGGATTGTGGCTGTCGTTCTGGGAGCACCCCGGGGTGTCCTATTTCAAGGACGGCAAGGTCCAGGCCACTTACACCGCCGCAGAAGGCGTGGGAGAGGGCTATGTCAGCAGCCTGCGGATCGATGCCGAAGGTGCACTGTGGGCGACGACCGGAGGAGGTGGCCTGACCCGGATCAAGGAGGGCCGCGCCACGACCCTGACAGTGGCCAACGGCCTGCCCTGCGGCACGGTCCACTGGTCGGCATTGGACGATCGGGGCTCACTCTGGATGTACGCGGCCTGCGGTTTGGTGCGCGTCGCGCGTGACGACCTGACGGCTTGGATCGCCGACCCTCGCCATCGAGTGTCGCCGACGCTGTGGGGCGGCGCGGACGGCGTTCCGCTGCTCATCGCGGCGCCGGCGTTTCACAACCCTCCCTGGGCCAAGGGCTCGGATGGAAAGCTCTGGTTCGTGTCGGGCGCCGACGTGCAGGTGATAAATCCGGACCACATGTCTTCCAACCCGGTTCCTCCGCCTGTGCAGATCGAGTCCCTGGTCGCCGATCACCAGTCCTATGCGGTTGCGGGTCGCCTGGAACTGCCGCCGCTGGTGCGCGACATCGCCATCGAGTTCGCGGCTCTGACCTTCGCCGATCCGCGCAGCACTCGCTTTCGCTATCAGCTCGAGGGGCACGACACCGATTGGCAGGAGGCCGTCGACCGCCGGCAGGCCAGCTACACCAACCTGCCGCCCGGCCACTACCGCTTTCGCGTGAAGGCGGCCAACAACAGCGGCGTGTGGAACGACGAGGGCGCGCAGTTCGAGTTCTCGATCCGGCCGGCCTTCTATCAGACGCTCTGGTTCCGCGTGGCCGGCGTGGCGCTGCTCGTCGGCCTGGGTTGGCTCGCCTTCCATGTCCGGCTACGGATGCGCATCCGGAGGCTGCACCGCGAGTTCGAGGCGACGCTGGAGGGGCGTGTGGCCGAACGCACGCGCATAGCGCGCGACCTGCACGACACCTTGCTGCAGCACTTCCACGGGCTGCTGCTGCAATTGCAGGCTGTGTTCAACCTCCAGCCCGATCGCCCACGTGAAGCCAGGCAGGTGCTGGCGAACGCCATCGATCGCGCAGCGGAAGCGATCGCCGAGGGCCGCGCCACCGTACAAGGGCTGCGGAGCGCGGCGCTGGAGACGAACGACCTCGGGGACGACTTGCGCAGGCTCGCCGACGAGATCGTCAAGGAGGTGGGCAGCATGGCCTCGGCATCCGTCGTGGTGCACGGAGATCCCCAGGAAGTGCATCCGCACATGCGCGAGGAGATCTCTCGCATCGCCGCCGAGGCATTGCGCAATGCCTTGCGCCACGCCGATGCGCAGGGCGTCGAGCTCGAGATCCGCTACGAGCCGAGGCAATTGCGCGTGCTGGTGCGAGACGACGGCAAGGGGATGAGCCCGGAGGTGCTGCGCAGTGGCAAGCAAGGCCACTTCGGGCTGAGCGGGATGCGCGAACGCGCCGAAATCGTCGGCGCGAGGCTGGTCGTTCGAAGCGGCGAGGACGGGACGGAAGTAGAGATCACTGCCCCAGCATCGCGGACATACGCCAAGCCATTTCGCTCTGTGACATGACTTGTCCGAACGAGATCGGCGAGCCTTGTCCTTGTGCCCTCATGAAGTCCCGCGAAGGGGCCAGGCCGAACAGCCCCAGCCCTGGGACGCCCACAGCCCTGCGGAAGCGAGCTCGTTCGCGTCGGCGGCTGGGGGGGCGTGGTGCGTCCTCAGGCCGGGGTTGCTGGCCGGCGTGCCGGGGATGGCTCCAACTCGCCCGACTCACGCGCCTTGCGGCCGTAGAAAAGTTCGAACAGCGGTGTGGCCATCATGGTCGTCACCACCGCCATCAGCACCAGCATCGACAACAGGGCCGGGCCGATGATGCCCTTCTGCAGGCCGATGTTGATGATGATGAGTTCCATCAGGCCGCGGGAGTTCATCAGCGCGCCGATGCCTAAAGCGGTGCGGTTGTCTTCGCCGGACATGCGCGCGGCCAGGTAGCAGGCGCCGAACTTGGCCAGCACCGAGGCCACCAGCACGCCGCCGGCAATCAGGAGCAACTGGACCGAATTGATCATGTCCAGGCGCGTGTTCAGGCCGGAGTAGGTGAAGAACATGGGCAGCAGCAGCAGCCCCGTGATCGCCTCGACCTTCTTCTTCAGCTCGGTCACGAACAGGCCACGCGGCATGGCGACGCCGAGGATGAAGCCGCCGAAGATGGAGTGGATGCCGACGGCGTCCATGACGAAGGCCGACACGCAGAAAGCCATCAGTGTGATGCCCAGCACCGTGTTGCTCATGTGGCCGTCGCGCTCGACCATGTGTCCCAGCGGCGCCAGCAGCTTGCGGCCGAACAGCATGACGAAGCCGGCCCAGAGGATGCCGCCGCCGATGGCCAGGATGGCGACGCCGGAGCCCGCGCCGAAGGCCGACAGCACCAGGGCCAGCACGCACCAGGAGGCCGCGTCATCGAAGGCGCCGGCTGTCAGCGTCAGCGTGCCGAGCGTGGTGTTGGCCAGGCCCTGCTCGTTGATGATGCGGGCCAGCATCGGGAAGGCAGTCAGCGCGATGCAGGCGCCCATGAAGAGCGTCGCATTGGCCGTGGAGATGCCTTCCGCGAACAGCCCCGGGATGGTCAGCAGGATGGGCGTGATCAGGAAGGCGATGAAGAACGGCGCCGCGATGCCTGACGCCGATACGCCGATGGCGCTCTTGGCCTTGGTGGCGAAGTGGTCCAGCCGCAGCGTGGTGCCGACCAGGAACATGTACAGGCCCACGCCGAGCTGGGCGCCGGAGTACAGGACGTTCTTCATCTCCTTCGGGAAGATGGCGGCCTGGACCTCGGGCATGAACAGGCCGAACAGCGACGGGCCGAGGATGACGCCCGCGATCATTTCGCCCACCACCTGGGGCTGGCCCAGGAACTTGCGGCCGGCCCAGCCGACAGCAAGACTGGCCGTGATGATCACGGCGAGCTGCAGGAAGAAATGCACGCTGAAGTCGGTGGGGGAGTAAGTCTTGGCGACTGCCGCCGCGGCGGGGCCGTGCTTGGCGAACACGTCGCCCAGGGTGGCAAGAAGGTCGAATTCCATGGGTCTGCCTATCTGGATTTGTACTGGCGCACTTGAAGCGAAACTGCCGCGGCGCACTGTGCCAGCGGGCGTCCTGTTGTCCATCCGGAAGCGCAGCCCTGAAGCTATGTACCTACATCCCAATTGCGGTCATGAAGGTACGTAGGTACATTCGCGACCCTGATGAAGCTCCTCACCAGCCGCGAGTTCAACCGGGACGTCAGCTACGCCAAGCGCGCGGCGCAGGTCGAGCCCGTGCTCATCACCGACCGTGGCCAGCCGACCCACGTGTTGATGAGCATTGCCGAGTACCGCCGCCTGACGGGCGATGGCGAGAGCATCCTGGACCTGCTGGCCATGCCCGAGGCCGTTGCGCTGGATGCGGCCGACGCGTCACGCGAGGGCGCCTGGGACCATCGCGAGAGTCTCGACTGACGTTCCTTCTCGACACCGGCATCGTCCTCGAACTGCGCAAGGCCTAGGCCGGCCAGTCCGACCCAGGCCTCGCCGCCTGGGCCGCCGGCATCGCGCGGCAGAAGCTCTTCATTTCGGCTTTGAGCCTGCTGGAGATCGAGAACGCCGCCGCGCGGCTGGGCCGCAAGGACCGCGCCGCCGGCCCGGTCGTGCGCGACTGGATCGACAACCGCGTCATGCTCGCCTTCGAAGGCTGCGTGCTGCCGGTGGACGCGGCCGTCGTGCGCCGCCGCGCACAGCTGCCCTATGCCAACACGCGCGACGGCCTGCTGGCCGCGACGGCGCTCGAACACGGCCTCACCTTGGTGACCTACCGCGTCTCGGCCTTTCGTGCCGGCCGCGTGAAGCTACTCAACCCGTCCGGCTACATTGCCCAGCCCGGCGAGGAGGACGAGGACTGGAGCCACGGCGCCCAGAACGGCCACCAGTGGCTGAAGAATCTCTACGTGAGAGCCTAGGCTGATGCCCAAGCGACGCATCCTGATCGTCGGCGGCGGCACGGCAGGCTGGCTGACGGCCGCCTACCTGGCCAAGGCCCTGAAGCTGACCGAGCGCCGCCATCTCGAGGTGACGGTGCTGGAGTCGCCCGACATCAGCAGCGTCGGCGTCGGCGAGGGCACCTTCCCCACCATCCGCACGACGCTGCAGTTCCTTGGCATCGACGAGGCGCGCTTCATCCGCGAGACCGCCGCCACGCTCAAGCAGGGCATCCGCTTCAGGGACTGGGCGCGCACGCCCGTCAACGGCGAGCACCAGCAGTTCTTCCATCCCTTCGAGGCGCCGTTCTACGCCGAGGACCTCAACCTCGTGCCCTACTGGCTGCTACAGGACGCGGCCGTGCGCCCACCGTTTGCTCACGCCATGACGCTGCAGGTGCGCGTGGCCGAGGCCCAGCGTGCGCCCAAGCGGGCGGGCGAGGCGCCGTATGCCGCGCCGCTGAACTAAGCCTACCACTTCGATGCGGCGAAGCTCGCCAAGCTGCTGGCCGAGCACGCGCGCCAGCTGGGCGTGCGCCACGTCGAAGGCACGGTGACCGATGTGTCGCTGGGCGCCACGGGTTCCATCGCGCATCTCGACACTGCCGAGCACGGACGCTTCGAGGCCGACCTCTACATCGACTGCACGGGCTTTCGCGCCGAGCTGATCGGGCGCGCGCTGGGCAGCAGCTTCAAGTCCGTGCGGCACCAGCTCTTTGCCGACCGCGCGCTGGCTTGCAAGCTGGCCGTCGCTGACGCCGATGCGCCGATGGAAAGCTGTACCATCGCCACCGCGCACGAGGCCGGCTGGCTGTGGGAGATCGGTCTCAACGGCGCGCGCGGCATCGGCTGCGTCTACTCCAGCAGCCACCTGAGCGACGACCGCGCCGCCGAGATCCTGCGCACCTACTGCGGTCCGGGCCATGCGGACGCGCCGATCCGCAGCATCCCCTTCACGCCCGGCTACCGCGAACAGCAGTGGGTCAAGAACTGCGTCGCGGTGGGCCTGTCGGCCGGCTTCCTGGAGCCGCTGGAATCCACCGGCCTCGTCCTCATCGAGGCGGCGATCGGCATGATTGTCGACATGCTGCCGCACAGCGGCCCCATGGAAGCACCCGCGCGCCGCTTCAATGAGCTGATGGCGGCTCGCTTCGAGAACATCATCAACTTCCTGAAGCTGCACTACTGCCTGAGCCAGCGCGAGGAGCCGTTCTGGCGTGACAACGCCGCGCCGGTCTCCGTCCCGGAGGGCCTCGCGGAGCTGCTCGAGCAATGGCGCATCAGGCCGCCGGGGCGCTTCGACTTCATGCTAGACACCGAGACCTTCGCGTTCTTCAACTACCAGTACATCCTGTACGGCATGGGCTTTTCGACGGACCTTGGCGCGGCCCGCGACGACTTCCCGCTGGTGGCGGATGCCGACAAGCTGTTCGCCAAGATCCAGCGCTTCGCCGACCGCGCCGTGGCCGACCTCCCCAGCCACCGGGCGCTGATCGAGCGGATCAACGCAGGCCGCTGAAGGCCTGGGCGTCTCAGTCCTGGCGTTCCACCAGTTCCGCGCCGAGCGGCTCCAGGCGCAACGTGCCGTCCCAACGCTGGCCGCCGAGCACGCCTTTCATCGCGCCGGCGATGGGCACGTCCACGGGTGCCCAGGTGGTGTTGACGTAGAGCACGCGGCCGTCGACAGCACGCGCGAACACGCCGTCCGGCGTCTTGGGGCCGGGCTGGATGCCGAGGCCGGCGTAGAGCTGGCGCAGCAGCGGCCGCATGATCTCCGGCTGCGCCGGGGTGGCGACGTAGATCGCGCGG
>NZ_JBPZHD010000021.1:0-44694 GCF_051857595.1 Ideonella flava | reverse complement strand
GAGCGACCGACCCGAGCTGACGGCGGCCAAGATCATCGTCTCGGGCGGCCGGGCGATGGGCTCGTCGGAGAAGTTCAATGAGGTGCTCACGCCGCTGGCCGACAAGCTGGGCGCCGCGCTGGGTGCCAGCCGCGCTGCGGTGGACGCGGGCTACGCGCCCAACGACTGGCAGGTGGGCCAGACCGGCAAGATCGTCGCGCCGCAGCTGTACGTGGCCTGCGGCATCTCCGGCGCCATCCAGCACCTGGCCGGCATGAAGGATTCGAAGGTGATCGTGGCGATCAACAAGGATCCCGAGGCGCCGATCTTCAGCGTGGCCGACTACGGGCTGGAGGCGGACCTGTTCACGGCTGTGCCCGAGCTGATCGGCACGCTGGGCTGAAGGGAGTCGACGTGCTCGACCTGGTGCTCGGCGGCGCGCAGTTCCTGGACGGCCCCGCCGGGCCGATCGAGGTGCTGATCGACCTGCCGAAAGCGCAGCTTCGTGGCGTGGTAGTCGTCGCTCATCCCCAGCCGCTGCTCGGCGGGAATGCCTTGCACAAGGTCCCGCAGTTCCTCGCGCGCGGCCTGGCCGAGGCCGGCTGGCTCGTGGCGCGGCCCAACTTTCGCGGCGTGGGCAGCAGCGCCGGCACCCACGACGGCGGCATCGGCGAGACGCAGGATGTGCTGGCGCTGTGCCGCGCCCTGCGTGAGATGCAAGCGCCGCAGCCGCTGGCGCTCGTGGGCTTTTCGTTCGGCGCCTTCGTGCAGGCCCGTGTCGCGCGTGCGCTGGCCGACGCCGACGCGCCGGCTCGACGCGTGGTGCTGGCGGGCATGCCGTCCGGCGAGGTCGACGGCGGTCGCCGCTACGACACGCCCGAGGGCATCCCAGACGCGATGGTCGTGCACGGCGAGCGCGATGAGCGCGTGCCCTTGCAGGCGGTCTTCGACTGGGCGCGGCCGCACTCTCAGCCCGTGGTCGTCGTGCCGGGCGCGGACCACTTCTTCACCGGGCGGCTGCCCGTGTTGCGCTCGCTCGTCCTGTCTCACCTCGCCTCTGCCTGACCCTCATGCCCACCGCCCATCACGCCACTCTCGCCGAGGCCCGCAGCCTGCTCTTCGTGCCCGGACACCGGCCGGAGCGCTTCGCCAAGGCACTGGCCAGCGGCGCCGATGCGGTGGTGGTCGACCTGGAAGACGCCGTGCCTGCCGAGCTCAAATCGGCCGCGCGCCAAGCCATCCTGGCGTCATGGAGCGGGCTGCGTTCCGCCGGCGTGCCGGTGGTGATCCGCGTCAACGGCCCGTCGACGGCCTTCGGCCGCGAGGACCTCGCCGCCCTCGCCGCGCTGGCACCCACTCCCGTCGCCGTGATGGTGCCCAAGGCCGAGTCCGCCGTCGACTTGGAGGCCGTACGCCAGGCGCTGCCCGGCGCAGCCCTGCTGCCGCTCGTCGAGAGCGCTGGCGGGCTCGAGGCGCTGCGCGACATCGCCGGTTCCGAAGGCGTGCTGCGCCTGGTGGTGGGTCACATCGACTTCATGGCCGACACCGGCCTGCGCTGTTCACCGGACGAGCGCGAGCTGGATCCGCTGCGCTTCGCGGTGGCGATGCAGACGCGGTTGTATCGCCTGGCGAGCGCCATCGACGGCGTCACCACGTCCATCGGCGACGAAGAGCGTCTTTGCACCGACGCCCGCCGCGCCTTGAACTTCGGCTTCGGCGCCAAGCTGTGCATTCACCCTGCGCAGGTTGCAGGGGTGCACGAGGCGCTGGCGCCCACTGCCGTCGAGATCGACTGGGCCAGGCGGGTGGTGGCGGCCGACGAGGCGGCCGGTGGCGCCGCGGTGCAGCTCGATGGCCGCATGGTCGACGCGCCGGTCGTGCTTCAGGCGCGACGCGTCCTGCGTGTAGCGTCGCGGCCGGCGCCATCGCGCAATGCGTCGAGCGCCGCGGGCAATGAAGGGTGAGCTCGTTGCGTGCTCCACGCCACGGCCATCGTCACCACGTCGACCTTCTCCGCCAGCGGGCGCATCGCCACGTTGTCGGGCGCCAGCAGCGCGCCCACCGTGCACCTGATCTCGCCGGATGTTCATGTACGGCGAGCAGAATGCTTCGCTTTCGTACCTGCAGCACATCGAGGCGCAAGGGGTTCGCCTGGCGGAGATCCCGTCCTGCGGGCACTTCCCGATGTACTCGAACCCCGTCGCGATGTGGCGGGCCATCGCGAACTTCCAAGGGGAGCGCTCCGCATGATCGACCACCTGGATCACCTGGTCCTCACGACGGCCCACGAGGCGGCCTGCATCCGCTTCTACACCGAGGTGCTGGGGATGCAGCTGGAGACCTTCGTCGGCGGCACGCCGGCCGTCGAGCGCAAGGCCTTCATCTTCGGCCAGCAGAAGATCAACCTGCACCTCAAGGGCCAGGAGTTCGAACCCAAGGCCCACACGCCGGTGCCCGGCGCGCTGGACCTGTGCTTCATCGCCAGCGTGCCGCTGGACCACGTCATCGCGCGCCTGCAGGCCGCCGCCGTGACGATCATCGAAGGCCCGGTGATGCGCACCGGCGCCACCGGCCGGATCCGCTCGGTCTACGTTCGCGACCCCGACCTGAACTTGATCGAGATCTCCGAGCTGGCGCCCTGAGTCGGCGCGTTGGGCGCGGCTATGCTCGCGGCTTCGATTCAGAACCGAAGCGGAGCGAGCCATGAAGACAAGAGCAGCCGTCGCCTGGAAGGCCGGCGCCCCCCTGACGATCGAGACAGTGGATCTCGACGGCCCGCGCGAAGGCGAGGTGCTGGTGGAGATCAAGGCCACGGGCATCTGCCACACCGACTACTACACGCTGTCCGGTGCGGATCCCGAAGGCCTGTTCCCCGCCATCCTCGGCCATGAAGGCGCCGGCGTGGTGGTGGATGTAGGGCCGGGCGTGACCACGCTGCGCCCCGGCGACCACGTCATCCCGCTCTACACGCCGGAGTGCCGGCAGTGCAAGTTCTGCCTTTCGCGCAAGACCAACCTGTGCCAGCGCATCCGCGCGACGCAGGGCAAGGGCCTGATGCCCGACGGCACCAGCCGCTTCTCGATCGACGGCCAGCCCATCTTGCACTACATGGGCACCTCGACCTTCAGCAACCACATCGTCGCTCCCGAGATCGCGCTGGCGAAGATCCGCGAGGACGCGCCCTTCGACACCGTGTGCTACATCGGCTGCGGCGTGACGACGGGCGTGGGCGCGGTGATCTTCACCGCCAAGGTCGAGGCGGGGGCCAACGTGGTCGTCTTCGGCCTCGGCGGCATCGGGCTGAACGTGATCCAGGGCGCGAAGATGGTCGGCGCCGACAAGATCATCGGGGTCGACCTGAACCCGGGGCGCGAGGCCATGGCCCGGCGCTTCGGCATGACGCACTTCATCAACCCCAAGGAGGTGCCCAACGTCGTCGACGCGATCGTGCAGCTCACCGATGGCGGTGCCGACTACAGCTTCGAGTGCATAGGCAACACCACCACGATGCGCCAGGCACTGGAGTGCTGCCACAAGGGCTGGGGCCAGAGCATCATCATCGGCGTGGCCGAGGCCGGTGCCGAGATCAGCACGCGGCCCTTCCAGCTGGTGACCGGCCGGGTGTGGAAGGGCTCGGCCTTCGGCGGCGCCCGCGGCCGCACCGATGTGCCGAAGATCGTCGACTGGTACATGGAGCGCAAGCTCAACATCGACGACCTGATCACCCACCGCCTGAAGCTCGAGCAGATCAACGAAGGCTTCGAGCTGATGAAGCGCGGTGAATCGATCCGCTCCGTCGTGCTGTTCTGAAGGAGCGACGTCGATGATCGAGACGCTCAGCGAACACGCCTGCTTCGGCGGCGTGCAGGGCTTCTACCGGCACGAGTCCGCGCAGATCGGGGCGCCGATGCGCTTCGGCATTTACCGGCCGCCGCAGGCTGCCGACGGCCCGGTGCCGGTGTTGCTGTACCTGGCGGGGCTGACCTGTACTGAAGAGACCTTCGCGATCAAGGCCGGCGCGCAGGCCCATGCCGCGCGGCACGGGCTGATGCTCGTGACGCCGGACACCAGTCCGCGCGGCACGGGCTTCGAAGGCGCCACGACCGATTGGGATTTCGGCGAGGGCGCCGGCTTCTACATCGACGCCACCGAAGCCCCGTGGGCCGCCCGGTTCCGCATGGAGAGCTGGCTGATCCAGGAGTTGCTGCCGCAGGTGCTGCAGCACTTCGGCGGCGCGCCGGGCCGGGTCGGCATCTTCGGCCATTCGATGGGCGGCCACGGCGCGCTCACCCTGGCATTGAAACACCCGGGGCTGTTCCGCAGCGTTTCGGCCTTCGCGCCCATTTGCGCGCCCTCGCGCGTGCCGTGGGGCGAGAAGGCCTTCGGGCGCTACCTCGGACCGGATCGCCGGCAGTGGCTGAAGCACGACGCCGCGGCGCTCATCGAGGCCGGCGGCCGCACCGTGCCGGTGCTCGTCGACCAGGGCCTGTCGGACAAGTTCCTGGCCGAGCAGCTCAGTACTGACGCACTGGAGCAGGTCTGTGTCCGCGCCGGCCAGCCGCTGACGCTGCGGCGCCATGCCGGCTATGACCACGGTTATTACTTCATCGCCAGCTTCATCGCCGACCACCTGGTGCACCACGCCGAAGCGCTGGTGGGCTGAGCCTGACGTGCCACGAAATGTGGCAGTCTGATGACGGCCCCGGCGGATCAAGGGCTTGCAAGCGCCTCGCCCAGCTTATCCACAGCCTTGTCCCCCAGGACGGTGGACATCGGCGGACCGGCCGGGAGCCCGGATCACTCAGCCTCTACCACAGCTTGCACGTGCACCACGGCCGGCGGTGATGCGAAATACGGGCCGACCAGGCCACGCCAGTCCTGGAACTCCTGCGAACCGCGGAAGTGGACGGTGTGGTCCTCCAGCGTCTCCCACCGCACGATCAGCAGGTAGCGCGAGGGCTGCTCGATCACCCGCTGCAGCGTGAGGCCGTGGCAGCCCCTGGAGCGCAGGAACAGCGGCGTCGCCTGGCGCACGCCGGCTTCGAAGTCGGCCTCCCGGCCGGGCTGGATGTCGAGGGTGGCGATTTCGAGGATCACGGGGTCTCCTGGGGCGGTCGGTCGGATCACCGATGTTAGGTGGCATCGATGCCGTGGCCGCAGGCATTGGGAATCCGGCGTCTTGCCTCCACAATCGCGCCACCCCACTAACGGAGGATGAGATGAAGCAATACGGTGCGGAATTCATTGGAACGTTCTGGCTCGTCCTGGGCGGTTGCGGCAGTGCCGTGCTCGCTGCGGCCTTTCCCAACGTGGGCATCGGCCTGCATGGCGTCTCGCTGGCCTTCGGCCTGACGGTGCTCACGATGGCCTTTGCCATCGGCCACATCTCGGGCTGCCACCTGAACCCGGCCGTCTCCGTCGGCCTCTGGGCCGGCGGCCGCTTTCCCGCCTCCAAGCTCGCTCCCTACATCGCGGCCCAGGTGCTGGGCGCCATCGCGGCGGGCGGCGTGCTGTATGTCATTGCCAGCGGCGCGCCGGGGTTCGATGTCTCGAAGGGCTTCGCCTCCAACGGCTACGGGGCTCACTCGCCCGGCGGCTACTCCTTGCTGGCCGCGCTGGTCACCGAGGTGGTCATGACCATGTTCTTCCTGCTCGTCATCCTCGGTGCCACGGACAAGAGGGCCCCCGCAGGCTTCGCGCCCATCGCCATCGGGCTGGCGCTGACCCTGATCCACCTCATCAGCATTCCGGTCACCAACACCTCGGTCAACCCGGCGCGCAGCACCGGGGTGGCGGTCTTCGTGGGGGGCTGGGCCGTGGCTCAACTCTGGCTGTTCTGGCTGGCGCCCATCGTCGGCGCAGTGATCGGGGCAGCGATCTATCGGGTCATCGGCAGCGAGGAGCGCGCGTCCCCGGCCATCGTCTCGGCTGCCGCCCAACCTACTCGTTAGGAGCGTTCCATGAAATCGATGCTTGTCTGCGTGGCCCTTGCCACGGTTTCGGTCAACGCCCTGGCGGCCAAGTCCTGCGAAGAACTGAAGGCGGAGATCACCGCCAAGGTGGAGGCCAAGGGAGTCAAGGGCTACTCGCTGGAGGTCGTGCCTGCCGACCAGGCGGGCGAGCGCAAGGTCGTGGGCACCTGCGACCGTGGCGCGAAGAAGATCGTCTACAGCAAGAAGTGAAGTCGGCACAGGAGAGAGGCTCCTTCAGTGGTCCAGGCGGGATGACGCCTAGCTCTATCCGGACCCGCGCGGTCCGGGAGGCTGAAGCCACGCCGACTCATGCTTGAACCCGGCGAGTTCACCGGCTTTCCGCTGGCCGTCGTCCTGCGTATCCTCAGAGTCCTCTGGTGGCTCGCGTGGGACCTCTGCTTCGAGACCGTAGGCTGGGCCATCGGTTGGCCGATCTGCAGACTGGCTTCGCTGGGCCGATTCCCGCGCGAGCGGTACCTCGAGCCGGGCTCTGCGGAAGGCTCCACGGCCTTCTTCGTGGAGCTCATCGGCCTGCTCGCCCTGGCGGCGCTCATCGCGTACCTCTCGGGGCATGGGCCGATCTGACGCCAGGGTGATGCGCATGGAAGAATTCCGCATGGCGTGGCCACGTGCTTCTCTCGTCTGACCTGGGACGACCGCGCACCATGCCATCGGCCAGGGTGCACGCAGCGGTGATGTTGGACCTGAGCACCCCCTCAACCGTTCGGCCTGAGCCTGTCGAAGGCGAGACACCTGGGCAGGGGGCCCTCCGACAAGCTCCAGGGTGAACGGGTTGGCGCTCGCCGCCGCGGCCCCCGCGACCGCGGCGTCACGCCGGCCGCCATCGAAGATCGGCAGCGACAGCAGAGCGCCCGCGCCCCGCGGCCGGGTCGACCACTTGAACAGGTCGCCGAGTCCTGCTGAGTCAACCCGGCGGCGCGGTGATGACCCGCAAAGCCGCATGCAGCGCGGGGTGGTCGGCGGCGTCGATGCCGTGCGCATCCAGCGCGGCTTCGATCTTGCCTGCGGCCGTCGTCGCCCATTCCATTTCGTGCAGGGCGGCCAGATTGGATGGCCGGGACGCGGCCTCGGCCAGGTGGGTGAGCAGGCCCACCACGTGGGCGGGGGCCACGCTGCCGGCCTCGAGCTTGGCCAGGCGCAGCGGAATCATGATCGACGCGAACTGCATGACCAGGGGCGTCGAGGTCTCGCCGAAGCTTTCGTCCACCAACCGGGTCATGGTGTCGCGCTGCGTGGCGAGGCCGTGGGCATTGACGACGTTGTTCAGGGCGACGTGGTCTCGCGTGGCCGCTTCGAGAACTGCCTCGCACTCCTGCAGCATCCGCTGCTGGTCTTGCGGCGCCACGTTGCCGGGATCCTCGGTGAGCTGGTGGGCTGCACGGGTCATGTGCCGGACGGTCTCGAATGCCGCATGCGTGGCCGCGGCCAGGGCGCGGCCGGAGCCGGGCGAGGCGGGCGTGTTCTGCAGAGCGCCGACGAGCGCTTCCCGGACCGCCAGGGCCTCCAACGGTGGCATGGCCGCATGGGCGGCCACGAAGCGCAGCGCGAGTGTCTGGAGCGCTTCGGTGCGGAAGCTGCTGGGTTCGGCCCCGCCAATCAGGCCGAAGCCGTGCGCGAACTCCGCCGCGGTCCGTGCCGTCCCCACGGACGGAAAGAGCTGGCCGATCTGGCCGTAGCCCGTCAACTCCGCCATGGCGCCGTGATTGGCTTTGCTCGTCGAGGCAAAGGCCACCGCAGACCGGGCATCCAGGAACCGGCCGATGTGGCGGTGGACGTCCGGGGGAAGCGAGGCCAGCGACGTCCTGGGCGGTATGTCGGATGCCGTCGAGCCCCGTGTGGGTGGGCCGTCGGGGTTGGCCGCAGGGCTTGGAGTTGAGGCCGGCGGCGCAACGCTCCGGGCCGCTGCCGGCAATGGCGAAGCGGCCGGGGCGCTGGAGGTGTGACGTGGGCTGATGGGGACCATGCTGACAGCTCTTGGCGTAAAGCTGCAGCGTGCCCGGTACCCTCGGTGACCACTGCGGTTCAGCGAAGCGCGCGCCGTCGATCCGAAGGCGCCAGGCGCATCGGTCAGGCACCGCCCTCGTTCGCCTGCCATCCCCCGCCCAGCGCGCGCACCAGCCCCACGGTCGCCTGGAAGCGAGCTGCCCGCACTTGCAGTGCCTGGCGCCGGTTGGCCAGTTCGCTGCGCTGCGCATCGAGCAGCTCGAGCTGGCTGACCAGGCCGTTGCGATAGCGCGAGTCGGATAGAGCCGTCGCGCGGCTGGCCGAGGTGACGGCCTGGCCCACCGCGTCGGCCTGATCGTTCAGCAAGCGCAGCGAGGCGAGTTCATCCTCCACGTCGCGGAAGGCGACCAGCACCTGCTCGCGATAACCGGCGGCTGCCTCGTCGAGTTGCGCCGCCGCCCCCGCGACCGCGGCGTCACGCCGGCCGCCATCGAAGATCGGCAGCGACAGCAGCGCGCCCACGCCCCATGCCCGGGTCGACCACTTGAACAGGTCGCCGAGGTCCGGCGAGGCGTAGCCCCCGTTGGCCGTGAGGGCGAGGTCGGGGAACCAGGCCGTCTGCGCGATGCCCAGCCGGGCCTGCGCAGCCAGCAACGAGCGCTGTGCGGCGGACACATCAGGACGGCGCGCCAGCACGGCTGCGGGCACGCCGGCCGGGATGGTGGGCAGGGTGCCGTCCCACTGAGGGGCCTCGGCGAGCGAGAAGCCGGAGGCCACCTCGCCCACCAGCACCGCGAGCGCGTGCTCGAGCGTGGCGCGTTGCCGGTCGAGCGCCAGCGCCTGCGAGCGCGTCGCGGCGACCTCCGAGCGCACGCGCGCCAGGTCCAGCTCGGCGATGTCGCCGGCCCGGTAGCGGCGATCGACGAGATGCTCGGTCTCCTCGTACGCAGCCACGGTCTGGCGCACGAGGCGCCGCTCAGCGTCCAGCGCCCGCAGCGCGAAGTAGGACTGGGCGACCTGCGACTGCACGAGAAGGCGAGTGCTCTGCAGCAGCGCCTCGCTGGCCGCCGCGTCGAGCCGCGCGGCATCGCTGGCCTTGGCGATGCGGCCGAAGAGGTCGACCTCATACGACAAGGTGGCGCTGACAGTGCCGACCGTGCCTGCGGTGCCAGCCGCCTGCGCCATGGCGCCGCCTTGCCTCGTCACTTGCGCTGCGGCGCCGAGCTGGGGCCAGCGGTCGGCATCGGCGCTGCGCACGAGCGAGCGTGCCTGCGCCAGGCGCGCCGCAGCCAGTTGCAGGCTGGTGCTGTCGCGCTCGGCGCGGGCGACGAGGTCGTCGAGCACCGGGTCGCCGAAGGACTTCCACCAGGTGCCGCGCGCTTCTCCTTCAGCCGGCGGGGCGACGGTCCAGCGGCCGTCCGCCGGGGCGAGCTGCTGTTCCTTGAACGCCGACGGCGTAGAGGGCATCGCGTGCGACGGCTCGCCGGGCGCGGTGGCACATCCGGCCAGGATCAGCGCCGCGACCAGGGGAAGCAGGGGACGAACGATTGCGTGTGTCATGGGGTGGTTCTCACTCATGGTCGGCCCTAGGCGCGGCGATGACCGGCTTCACCGAGCCGCCGGAGCCGGCGAAGGCCTCGACATGCGGCACCGTGCCGTGCAGCTTGAGGGTACGGTTGCCGGCGAGCCGGCGTAGCAGCACGTAGAAGACAGGCGTGAGGAACAGGCCGAAGGCCGTCACGCCGATCATCCCGGTGAACACGGCCACGCCCATGGCGCGGCGCATCTCCGAGCCGGCGCCGGTGGACAGCACCAGCGGCAGCACGCCCATCACGAAGGCCAGCGAGGTCATCAGGATCGGGCGCAGGCGCAGCCGCGCGGCCTCCACCGCCGCCTGCAGCGGGGAGCGGCCGGCGAACTCCAGCTCGCGGGCGAACTCCACGATCAGGATCGCGTTCTTCGCCGACAGGCCCACCAGCACCATCAACCCGATCTGCGTGAAGACGTTGTTGTCCCCGCGCGAGAGCCAGACGCCGGTCATCGCGGCGAACAGCCCCATCGGCACGATCAGGATGATGGCCAACGGCAGCGTGAGGCTCTCGTACTGCGCGGCCAGCACCAGGAACACCAGCAGGATGGCCAGCGGGAAGACCCACGCAGCGGAGTTGCCGGCGAGGATCTCCTGGTAGGTCAGCTCGGTCCACTCGTAGGTGATGCCCTTCGGCAGTGTCTCGGCCGCGATGCGCTTGACGGCGTCCTGGGCCTGGCCGGACGAATAGCCCGGCGCGGGGCCGCCGTTGATGTCGGCCGAGAGGAAGCCGTTGTAGCGCATGGCCCGCTCCGGCCCGACCGTGGGCGAGACCTTCAGCAGCGCCGAAAGCGGCACCATTTCGCCGGTGGACGAGCGCACTTTCAATTGGCCAATGTCCTCGGCCTTGGCTCGGTACTGCGCATCGGCCTGCACTCGCACCGAGTAGGTCCGACCGAACTTGTTGAAGTCGTTCGCGTACAGGCTGCCGAGGTAGACCTGCATGGTCTCGAAGATGTCGGTCACGGCCACGCCGAGCTGGCGCGCCTTGGTGCGGTCCACGTCGGCGTAAAGCTGCGGCACGTTCACCTGGTAGCTGGTGAACAGGCCCGCCAGCTCGGGCGCGGTCTGGGCCTTGGCCATGAAGGCCTTGACCGCGCCGTCCAGCGCCTCGTAGCCGAGCGAGCCACGGTCCTCCAGCTGCAGCTTGAAGCCGCCGGTCGTGCCCAGCCCCTGCACCGGCGGAGGCGGGAAGATCACGACGAAGGCGTCCTGGATCTGCTGGAACTGCTGGTTCAGCGCGCCGGCGATGGCGCCTGCGCTGTTGGCCGCGCCCGGGCGCTCGTCGAAATCCTTCAGCGTCGCGAAGACGATGCCGGAGTTGGCGCTGTTGGTGAAGCCGTTGATCGACAGGCCGGGGAAGGACACGGCATGGTCCACGCCGGGCTGCTTCGTCACGATGTCGCTCATGCGGCGGATCACGTCCTCGGTGCGGTCCAGCGTGGCGCCGTCGGGCAGCTGCGCGAAGCCGATCAGGTACTGCTTGTCCTGGGCCGGCACGAAGCCCTTGGGCACGACGTGGAACAGCGCGAAGGTGGCCGCGGCCAGCGCGAGGTACAGGCCCAGCATCACCGACTTGCGGGAGATGGCCCGCGTGACGCCTGCGCTGTAGCCCTCGGCCCCGCGGCGGAAGAGCCTGTTGAAGCCGGCGAAGAAGCGGCCGAAGACCTTGTCCATGCCGCGGGTCAACGCATCCTTCGGCGCGTCGTGGCTTTTGAGCAGCAGGGCGGCGAGCGCGGGCGAAAGCGTCAGCGAGTTGATTGCCGAGATGACGGTCGACATCGCGATCGTCATCGCGAACTGGCGGTAGAACTGGCCGGTCAGCCCGCTGATGAAGGCCAGCGGCACGAACACCGCCACCAGCACCAGCGCGATCGCGATGATCGGGCCCGAGACCTCTCGCATGGCGCGGTAGGTCGCTTCGCGCGGCGAGAGGCCGGCCTCGATGTTGCGCTCGACGTTCTCCACCACCACGATCGCGTCGTCCACCACGATGCCGATCGCGAGCACCAGGCCGAACAGGCTCAGCGCGTTGATCGAGAACCCGCCCAGGTGCATGACCGCGAAGGTGCCCACGACGGACACCGGCACCGCCAGCAGCGGGATGATGGAGGCGCGCCAGGTCTGCAGGAACAGGATCACCACCAGTACCACCAGCGCGATCGCCTCCAGCAGCGTGTGCACGACCGACTCGATCGAGGCCCGCACGAACTGCGTGGGGTCGTAGACGATCTCGTAGTCCACGCCGTCCGGCATGGTCTCCTTGATCTCCTTCATCACCGTACGCACGTTGTCGGAGATCTGGATCGCATTGGAGCCGGGCGCGGCGAAGATGGGCACCGCGACGGCCTCCTTGTTGTCCAGCAGCGAACGCAGCGAGTAGCTGGAGGCGCCCAGCTCGATGCGCGCGATGTCGCGCAGGCGCGTCACCGCGCCGTCGGCACCGGACTTGACGATGATGTCGCCGAACTCCTCCTCGCTTTGCAGGCGGCCTTGCGCGTTGACCGAGAGCTGCAGGTCCACGCCCGGCAGGCCCGGCGAGGCACCGACCACGCCCGCCGCGGCCTGCACGTTCTGGCCGCGGATGGCGCTCACCACGTCGCCCGCCGAAAGGCCGTGCTGCGCCACCTTCTGCGGATCGAGCCAGACGCGCATGGAGTAGTCGCCCGAGCCGAACAGGCCCACGTCACCCACGCCTGCCACGCGGGCCAGGCGATCCTTGACGTTGAGCAGCGCGTAGTTGCGCAGATAGGTCGAGTCGTAGCGGCCGCTCGGCGAGAGCAGGTGCACGACCATGGTCAGGTCGGGCGCGCTCTTGACGGTGGAAAGGCCGAGACGGCGTACCTCCTCCGGCAGGCGCGGCTCGGCCTGGGCGACGCGGTTCTGTACCAGCTGCTGGGCCTTGTCGGGGTCGGTGCCCAGCTTGAAGGTGACGGTCAGCGTCATCAGGCCGTCGGTGGTGGCCTGGCTGCCCATGTAGAGCATGCCTTCGACGCCGTTGATCTGCTCTTCCAGCGGGGTGGCCACCGTCTCGGCGATCACCTTGGGGTTGGCGCCAGGGTAGTTGGCGCGGACGACGACTTGCGGCGGCACGACCTCGGGGTACTCCGAGATCGGCAGCCCGCGCACCGCGATCAGGCCCGAGATGAGCATGAGCAGCGAGAGCACGCCGGCGAAGATCGGCCGGTCGATGAAGAACTTGGACAGGTTCATGGCTTGGTTCTTTCTCTTGAGTCAATGTGGCTTGGCCACTTGACTCAATCCCCTTGGGGGGCGGACGACGTATGTCGTCGGGCTGGGGGCGCTCTCAAGCCAATGTGGCTTTGCCACTTGGCTTGATCCCTGGGGGCGGGAATGACGCAGTCATTTCCTTGGGGGGCTCAGGACTGCTTGCCGGCTTCGCGCGCGGCGGCGACTTCGGGCTTGGCGTCCATTGCCACCGGCTGCGGCGCGAGCAGAGCGCCGGGGCGAACGCGCTGCAGGCCGTTGACGACGATGCGCTCGCCGGGTTGCAGGCCGCGGCTCACGATGCGCAGGCCGTCGACCTGCGCGCCCAACGTCACCTCGCGGTAGGCGGCCTTGTTGTCCTGGTCCACCACCATCACGAACTTCTTGTTCTGATCGGTGCCGACGGCCCGCTCGTTGACGAGCACGGCCTCCTGCGCCTGCGACTGGCCCAGGCGCAGTCGGGCGAACTGGCCGGGGATGAGCTGGCCGCCGGCGTTGTCGAACACGGCCCTCACGCGCACCGTGCCGCTGCGGGCGTCGACCTGGTTGTCCACCAGTTGCAGGTGGCCCTCGATGGGCGTGTCGGCCATGTCGGCCGTCCCCATGCGCACGGGGATCTTCTCGATCGAGCCGCGGGCGCTGCCGCCGCCGGAGGACAAGCCGCGCAGCGCGCGGGTCACGACCTGCTCGTCGGCGTCGAAGCTGGCGTAGATGGGGCTCACCGAGACCAGCGTGGTGAGCACCGGGGCGCCGGGGCCGGCCGAGACCAGGTTGCCGACGGTGATCTCCAGCTTGCCGACGCGGCCCGCGACCGGCGCGCGCACCTGCGTGTAGCCGAGGTTCAGGCGGGCGCTCTGCAGCGTGGCCTGGGCGGCGCGGAGGTTGGCCTCGGCCTCGCGGCGGGCGTTGGCGCGCTCGTCGAAGTCGCGCTGGGAGATGGCGTGCTCGTCCCACAAACGCTGGGCACGCCCGAGGTCGCCTTCGGTGTAGGCCTGGCGCGCCTGGGCGGCCGCCACCTGCGCTTCTGCACGGGCGACTTCAGCCTCGTAGGGCGCCGGGTCGATGGTCAGCAGCAGGTCGCCCTGGCGCACCAGCGCGCCCTCGCGGAAGTGCACCGCCTGCACGGCGCCGGCGACGCGCGAGCGGATGTCCACGCGCTCCACGGCCTCCAGGCGGCCGGAGAACTCGTCCCAGGTGTTGACCGTGCTTTGCGAGACCGTGGCCACCGAGACCGGCGTGGCCGGCGGTGCGGCGGGCGGCGTGTCGGCCTGCACGCCGGTCTGCAGTCCGAAGCTGACCAGCACGGCGGTGGCGACCGCAGACAGCGCGGCGCCGGCCGCCCAGACGCCGTGGCGGCGAGAGGAGGGCAGCTTGGTGGAAGAGGCAGGGGATTCGGGCTTCATGGGGTGCTCCTTGGGATGTCTTGACCCGTCGCGAGCCGGCGCTTGTCATTTATTCCATATCGCTCGCTACGGAATGAGGACGCAATGTAGCCACGAGGGAATTCCCCCATGATCGAAATAGCTATCGATCGTTATGAATTAAACTTGCTGCCAGGAAACTGACATGTCCATCCCCAAGAACGACGGAGACAAGCCCGTGGACAAGCCGACCAAGGCACGCGGACGACCCCTGTCCTTCGACCGCGAAGCCGCGCTCGAAGCCGCGATGCACGTGTTCTGGGAATACGGCTACGAAGGCGCCACCATCGCCGAGCTGACCGGCGCAATGGGCATCACGCCGCCCAGCCTGTACACCGCCTTCGGCGACAAGGAGCACCTGTTCTGGGAGGCCATCGAGCGCTATGTCGACGGGCCCGGCAGCGGCGTCCCGCGTGCGCTCGCCGAGGAGCCCACGGCGCGCGGCGCGATCGAGCGCCTGCTGCGCGAAGCCGCGCATGAGCAGACCCGCTCCTCGCACCCCAAGGGCTGCATGGTCGCCATGGCGACGATGAATTGCACGGTGGCCTCGGCGCACGTCCAGGCAGCGATGGCCAAGCGGCGCAGCGCCGCGGAGGCGGGCATCCGTGAGCGCATCGCACGGGGCGTGCGCGAGGGCGAACTGCCTCCCGACACCGATGCAGCCTCGCTGGCGAGGCTGTTCAGTGCCGTCTACGGAGGCATGTCGATCCAGGCCAAGGACGGCGCGACCAAGGCACAGCTGCTGGCCACGGTCGAAGCGGCGATGCGGGCCTGGCCGGAAGCTCCGGCTCCCGCGCCGGCCACCAAGCGATCGAAGGCGCGCTGAAGCTTGTCGGGCTCAGGCGGCGGACTTCGCTGCCGGGCCGAGGCCTATTGGCGCCGGCACGGCGTTGGCGATGCGGCTGAACAGGGCCTGGTACTCGGCCTCCGGCGGATGGCCGGTCAGCGGGTCGCGGTTGGCGCCGAAGGCGGCGTCCAGCTCGGCCCAGTCCTCGGCCGTGAGCACCCGCTCGGCCAGCGGCAGGATCTGCTCTTCCTCCAGCCGCATGTGGGCCATGTAGAAGTCCACGTAGCGGTGGGCGGCCTGGTCGAAGGCGGCGCGCCGGGCTTCGCCCATCATTTCGTAGGCCAGCAAGGCATGCTCCAGCGAGCGGATGGCCTCTTCGCCCTTGGCATGGTCCTCGTCCAGCCGGTCCAGCAGCGCCCCGGCCTCGGCCGTGCGCTGGCGCAGCTTCGGGAACAGCAGCGTCGATTCCTTGTGGTGGTGGCGCTTCTCGGGGAATTCGTCGACGTAGAACAGCATGGAGCGCAGCGCGCCGAAATCCGGCGCCGTACGGTCTCGCGTGGCCTGGGCGAGCAGCAGCAGGATGGAGCGCAGCATGGCTGCCAGCGCAGCGTGCTCTTCGTGCAGGATTCGCAAGGTGGCGGCCGTCATGGAATGTTCCCGTCAGATGACTTGGCCAAGGTTCGCATCCGGGCTCGCCACCGGCCTTGCCGCAGATCAAGCCAGCGCGCGCCGGCCACGCAGCAGCATGGGCGCTTCCCTCATAACCCCTGGGCGGCCATAAGCGCTACGATCTTCGGTCCGGCCCTGCCTTCGTGGGGCCCGATCGAGACGGAGGCTTCCACATGTCCCTGCGCATCAACGACACCGCGCCCAACTTCACGGCGCAAACCACCCAAGGCCCGATCGACTTCCACCAGTGGATCGGCGATTCCTGGGCGGTACTGTTCTCGCATCCCAAGGATTTCACGCCCGTGTGCACCACCGAGCTCGGCTACATGGCCAAGATCGAGCCGGAGTTCAAGAAGCGCGGCGCCAAGCTGATCGGCCTGTCCATCGACCCGGTGGAAGACCACGAGCGCTGGGCCCACGACATCGAGGAGACGCAAGGCGCGGCCGTCAAGTACCCGATGATCGGCGACACCGACCTGAAGGTGGCCAAGCTCTACAACATGCTGCCTGCCGAAGAGCCCGGCACCTCCGCCGGCCGCACCGCGGCCACCAACGCGACGGTGCGTTCGGTCTTCATCATCGGCCCGGACAAGCGCATCAAGCTGATGCTCACCTACCCGATGACCACCGGCCGCAACTTCGATGAAGTGCTGCGAGTCCTGGATTCGATGCAGCTCACGGCCGCCCACAAGGTCGCCACCCCCGCGAACTGGAAGCAGGGCGAGGACGTGATCATCGCCGGCTCCGTGTCCGACGAAGACGCCAAGACGCTCTTCCCGCAAGGCTGGAAGACCGTGAAGCCCTACCTTCGCGTCGTCAAGCAACCTAAATAAGGGCCCCCACGCCCCCTACCGGGGGCTGCCCCCAGGGTCACGAAGGGACCCTTCGGTTCTCTGGGGCTCGCCTCGAGCGGACCGGCAGAGCCGGATCCGCGCACGCCCGTGAAGGGCCCCGCTCCAAGGAGCGGGGCCGTTAGTTTCTGGCGTGGGAGAGCTGGAAGCGTTCTACTTCGGCGCGGCCGGCCAGCACCTCGGCGATCTGCGGCAGGGATGCCGCCCGCGAGGTGGTCACGGCGACGGCGACGAAGCGCCATTCGATCTGCTCGGGGTCGCCGCTGATGGTGATCGAGCCCCGGGCCAGTTCGTAGCCGCTGGAGGCGGCCCATCCGGACACGATCGCTTCCGTCGGCCTATAGCCAGCCGTGAAGCGCACCTGGACGGCGATGGCATGGCGCGAGGGCAGGTTGCCCTCGATGCGCGATCCCCACATCATCAGCGCCGCTGACAGCAGGGCCAGCAGGATGGCGGCGCCGTAGAAGCCTATGCCCACCAGCACCCCGATCGCGCAGGAGGCCCAGATCGAGGCCGCTGTGGTGAGGCCGCTGATGTTCAGCCCCTCCTTCATGATGACCCCGGCGCCGAGGAAGCCGACCCCGGTGACGATGCCCTGCACCACGCGCGTCGGATCCATCACGCCGAGCACCGTGGCATGGCCGCCGCCATACCAGTGGTCGGGATAGCCGGCGAACACGGTCAGCGCGGCCGAGGCCATGCAGACGATGCCGTACGTCCTCATGCCGGCCGCACGGCCGTGGTACGAGCGCTCGTAGCCGACCAGCAGCCCGAGCGCCAGGGCGCCCAGCAGGTTCAGGAAGACGACGGCGTTGACCTCGAGCGCCGAGGGCGACCAGAAGCCGGCAAGCCAGTCGGGGGTCAGCATCCGCGCATTGTCATCCCGCGGTATCGCGGGTCTCGACGCCGGCGCGGCTCCCGATGCGCGGCCGCCACACGCCGGTGACGAGCGAAGTGCCGACGAGGACCACGGCGCAAGCGACCAGCATCGTCGCGTTGACTGCCTCGCCCAGGAACAGCCCGCCCCAGGCGATGGCGAAGCCCGGGATGAGGAAGGTGACCGACAGGGCATTGGTCGACCCTATGTTCCCGATGAGCCGGAAGAACAGGACGTAGGCGACCCCGGTGCACAGCAGCGCCAGGGCGATCGCCGCGCCCCAGGCGTGGCCGCTCGGCGGCACGTCGGGCCAGCGCCACAGCACCAGCGGCAGCAGCACGATGGCGGCGGACAGCTGGCTGCCGGCCGCCAGCGCCATCGGCGGCACGCCGGTGAGCCAGCGCTTGGTCATGCTGGCCGCCAGGCCGTACATCAGCGTCGCCGCCAGGCAGGCCAGCACCGCCAGGCCGCTGCTGGCACCGCTCGCATCCGGCTTGAAGCTCGCCTTGTCCCAGGCCAGCCAGAGCACGCCGGCGAAGCCGATTGCAAGGCCCACCATCTTGTGCCCTCCGGGCTTGTCGCCCAGCCAGGCCCAGGCGATCAGCACACCCATGAGCGGCGTGGTGGCGTTGAAGATCGACGACAGGCCGCCGGTGATGGCCAGCGCCGCGTAGCTGAAGCACAGGAAGGGCAGGGCGGAGTTCGCGATGCCCACGAGGGCGATGGCGCGCCAGTTCGCCTTCAGCGCCGGCCATTCGCCGCGGTGGGCCAGGATGGGCAGCAGGAACAGCGACGCGCCGATGACTCGCAGCCCCGCCAGCGCGATCGGCCCGAACTCCCCGGCACCCATGCGAAGGAAGAGGAACGAGGCCCCCCAGATGGCCGCCAGGACCAGCAGTTCGATCAGGTCGCGCGGCTTCATGCGGGCAGGGCCTCCAGCGTTCGGGTGGCACGAAGTATCGCCGTCGATGGCCGGCCCTCGCGGGCCAGCAGATCCCGCTTGCGCGGCAGGCCGCCGGCATAGCCGGTGAGCGAGCCGTCGCTGCCCAGCACGCGATGGCAGGGCACGATGATGCTCAGCGGATTGCGGCCCACCGCAGTGCCGACGGCGCGGCCGGCCTGGGGCCTGCCCAGCGCGCGCCCCAGCGAGGCATAGGTGCTGGTCGCGCCGCAGGGAATGTCGAGAAGCGCCTGCCAGACCGCCTGCTGGAACGGCGTGCCCTGCGGGTCCAGCGCCACGCGGAAGCGCGTTCCGGCGGCATCCTGCCAGTACGCGGCCAATTCGCGCGCGGCCTGGGCGATGAAGGGGTCGCCTGCATCCTCGGGCGCGGCCAGCAAGCCGGGATGGTGCGCCTGGTCGCTGAACCAGCAGCCGGCCAGTCCACGGGCCGTGGCGGCCAGCAGCGTCGGCCCCAGGGGGCTGGGGAGGGTGGCCTGGGCGACGAGGAGCGAATCGAGTCGGAGGGAATTCATGCGGGGACCTCTTCGGTGGTGGGCCGCGCCGGCGTGGCCGCCAGCGAATGCCACAGTTGCATCACAGCGTACGAGCGCCACGGCCGCCATGCTTCGGCGTGGGACGAAGCTTCGGCCGCGCTCGCCACGCCCAGGGCGCGCAGCACGCCGATGTCGCTGGCCGGGAAGGCATCCGGCCAGGCGAGCACGCGCAGGGCGACGAGCTCGGTGGTCCACGCGCCTATGCCCGGCAGTTCTCGCAAGGCGGCCAGCGTCTCGTCCATCGGCGCGGTGGGGCTCAGGTCGACACGGCTTTCGGCGGCCGCCCGCGCCAGGGCCTGGATGGCAGCGACACGCGTGCGCACGATGCCGAGCGTGCCGATGTCCTCGGCCGAGGCTGCGGCCAGCGCCTCGGCCGTGGGAAACAGGTGCGTCAGGCCGCCAAACGGCGTGGCGACAGCCTCGCCGAAGCGCGCGACGAGACGGGCCGCCAGCGTGCAGGCCGCGGCGACGGTGACCTGCTGCCCGAGGATGATGCGAACGGTCGTCTCGAAACCATCGATGCAACCGGGCAGTCGCAGGCCGGGCCGCAAGGGCAACGGCAGCGCCGACAGCGCGGCATCGATGGTCGCGGCTTCGGCGTCCAGGTCCAGCAGATGGCGCAAGCGCTCGATGACCGCGCCCAGCACCGGCGCGAGGCTGGGGCTGACGGTGGCGCAGGCCTGGTGCGCCTCGGCATCGAAGCGCAGCGCGAGCCACCCCGCGTGGCGCTGGCCCCGCGCGTCGGTCAAGGCGAGAGTGCGCCGCCACGTGCCTGCCTGCACGGCCTCGACGCCCGGCAATGGCCGGGCCGCGAGGAAGGCCAGCATGGCCTCGGCGTCGTAAGGCGGGCGCCAGGCCAGGCGCACGGTGACCGGTTCGTTGCGCTGCGCTTCATGGCTGTTCGCCGATCGGCGCAGGGCGGTGGGCGAGAGACGGTAGCGCTCCACGAAGGCCGCGTTGAAGCGGCGCAGGCTCGCGAAGCCGCTGGCCAGCGCAACGCCGGTCACCGGCAACTCGGTGTCGGTCAGGAGGCGCTTGGCCAGCAGCAGGCGCTGGGTGGCGAGCCAGTCCATCGGGCTGACGCCGTGCGCGGCCTGGAAGACGCGGCGGAAATGCCGGTCGGTCACGCCCAGGCGGCGCGCCACCTCCGGCAGGGCGATGTCATGGCCTTGCGCCACCGCGTGCTCTATCAGGCGAGCGCCGGCACGCGCCAGCGCCTGCGACGAATCGGCCACGGCCAGCCCCGGCGCCAGTTCCGGCCGGCAGCGCAGGCAGGGGCGAAAGCCCGCGACCTCCGCGCTCGCGGCATTGCCGAAGTAGCGGCAGTTCTCGCGCCTGGGCAGGCGCACTCGGCAGACCGGCCGGCAGTAGACGCCGGTGGAGGTCACGCCGACGAACAGGCGGCCATCGAAGCGTGCGTCGTGCGTCTGCAGCACCCGGTAGGCGGCGTCCGCATCCTGGGTGATCGCATGGGTCGGGGCGGTGTCCATGGCGGCCATCATAGGCGCCGCATCCCCCGCGTCTGGCCGTTTTCGGACCTGTTCCTGAAGCGGACCTGCGGGCCCTCTCCGCCCCCGGCACGAGCCCTGCTTGCCAGGGGGCCCAAAGGTAACGGCCACGAAACGCCGCCTGCCTACAATCCCGCCGCCAAGGAGAACTCAAGCATGAAGGTTGCAGCATCCGCATTCAAGGCCTATGACATCCGGGGGATCGTCGGGCAGGCGCTCGACGAGCAGTTCGCCGAGCACCTCGGCCGCGCCTTCGGCACCGAGGCGCTCAAGGCCGGCGAAAAGGCCGTGGCCGTGGGCCGCGATGGCCGCCTGTCGGGCCCGGGGCTCGCCGTGGCGCTGATGCGCGGCCTGGCCTCCACCGGCCTGGACGTGGTGGACCTCGGCGCCGTCACCACGCCCATCGTCTACTACGTCGCCGCCACTCGTTCGAAGCACGGCTGCTCCAGTGGCATCCAGGTCACCGGCAGCCACAACCCCAAGGACTACAACGGCTTCAAGATGGTGCTGGCCGGCCGCGCCATCTACGGCGAGGAGATCCAGGGCCTGCGGCGCCGCATGGAGGCCGAGGACTACGCCACGGGCAAGGGTCGCATCGCCAGCATGGACGTGATCGCCGAGTACGGCACCCGCATCACCAGCGACTGCAAGCTGGCACGGCCGATGAAGATCGTGGTCGATTCGGGCAACGGCATCCCGGGCGCCACCGGGCCGGCGATCCTGAAGGCGCTGGGTTGCGAGGTGATCGACCTGTATTCCAAGGTCGACGGGGACTTCCCCAACCACCATCCCGACCCCTCCAAGCCCGAGAACCTGGCCGACCTCATCAAGGTCGTGCACGCCACCGATGCCGAGCTGGGCCTGGCCTTCGACGGCGACGGCGACCGCCTCGGCGTGGTCACCAAGGACGGGCAGATCATCTACCCCGACCGCCAGCTGATCCTCTTCGCGCGGGACATCCTCAGCCGCGTCAAGGGCGGCACCATCATCTACGACGTCAAGTGCAGCCAGCGCCTCGCGCCCGATGTGCGCGCCCACGGCGGCGAGCCGATGATGTGGAAGACGGGTCACTCGCTGGTCAAGGCCAAGTTGAAAGAGACGGGTGCTCCGATCGCCGGCGAGATGAGCGGCCACATCTTCTTCTCGGAGCGCTGGTACGGTTTCGACGACGCGATGTACACCGCAGCGCGACTGCTGGAAATCCTGTCGCGTTCGGACGACCCGAGCGCGGTGCTCAACGGCCTGCCCACCAGCTTCAGCACGCCGGAGCTCAACGTGCCCTGCGCCGAGGGCGAGCCGCACGCGGTGATCGAGAAGCTGCGCGAGACGGCCAAGTTCCCCGGCGCCCAGATCGGCACCATCGACGGCCTGCGCGCCGACTACAAGGATGGCTTCGGCCTGGTGCGTGCGTCCAACACCACCCCGGTGCTGGTGATGCGCTTCGAGGGCCACACCCCCGAGGCGCTGCACCGCATCGAGCGCGACTTCATGGCCGCGCTGCGCGAAGTCAAGCCCGACGCGCAGTTCGCTGCCGCGGCACATTGATCCGATGGGCCGGGTGGCTTGACGCTGCCCCGATCGGGCCGCCATGAAGAAGGCGCTTGCGCGCGCCGCCTACTCCAGCCTGCTGCGCCTGGCCACGCCGCTGTATCTCGCGCGGCTGTGGTGGCGCGGCCGGCGTGAGCCGGGCTATCGCCAGGCCATCGAGGAGCGGCTGGGGCATGGCGTGGGCCGAGCGTCGCCGTCGGCGCTGTGGGTCCATGCGGTGTCGCTCGGCGAGACGCGCGCTGCCTCGGCCTTGATCGATGCGCTGCGTCTACAGCAACCGCATCTTCGGCTGCTGCTGACCCACGGCACCGCCACCGGCCGTGCCGCCGGAGCCGCGCTCGTGAAGCCCGGCGACCACCAGGCCTGGCTGCCTTTCGACACGCCGGGCGCGGTGCGCCGCTTCCTGCATCGGCACCGTCCCGCGATCGGCGTGCTGATGGAGACCGAAGTCTGGCCCAACCTGCTGCATGAGACGAAGCGGGCCGGGGTGCCGATGGTGCTGGCCAACGCGCGCCTGTCCGAACGCAGCGCCGCCAAGGGCCGGCGCTTGTCGGCCCTGCTGCATCCGGCGGGGCAGTCGCTGGCGTTGGCGCTGGCGCAGACCGAAGCCGACGCGCGCCGCCTGCGCACGCTCGGTGTCGCCAGGGTCGAGGTCTGCGGCAACCTCAAGTACGACCTGAAGCCGGATGCCGGTCAGCTGGGTCTCGGTCGCGCCTGGCGGGCGCGACTGCAGCGGCCCATCGTCGTGGCCGCGAGCACGCGCGAGGGCGAAGAGGCGGAGCTGTTCGAGGCCTGGCTCGCGTGGCCTGCACCGCGTCCGCTGCTGCTGGTGGTGCCCAGGCATCCGCAGCGTTTCGAAGAGGTGGCAGCGCTGGCGGCCGCACGTGGCTTCTCGCTCAGCCGGCGCAGCCAGTGGGCGGAGCAGGGCCCGGCGTCCGACGAGGCCTCGGCCGACATCTGGCTGGGCGACACGCTGGGCGAGATGGCGCTGTACTACGGCCTGTCGGACCTGGGCTTGCAGGGGGGCAGCTTCCGCCCCTTCGGTGCCCACAACTTCATCGAGGCCGCGGCCTGCGGCTGCCCGATGCTGCTGGGGCCCTCGGTCTTCAACTTCGCCGAGGCGGCCAGGCTGGCCCTGGATGCCGGGGCGGCGTGGCCGGTCGCGGACTGGGCCGAGGCGCTGCAACGCGCGCAGGCGCTGCTGGCCGATGCGCCGGCGATCCAGCGCGCCTCGGCCGCCGGGGAGAGCCTGGCCGCCGAGCACCGCGGCGCCGCGGCCCGCATGGCTGCGCGCATCCTGGCGCTTCTGCCTTAGGCCGATCCCAAGAGGGCGCGGAGCAACATGCGCCCGCTCGACAGGTTGGTCGCGCACGGCACGTCGTGGACGTCACACGCCCGCACCAGGGCGTTGATGTCCGGCTCGTGCGGCTGGGGCGTCATCGGGTCGCGCAGGAACACGACCGCGTCCACTTCGCCCGTGGCCAGGCGGGCGCCGATCTGCAGGTCGCCACCCATCGGGCCGCTGAGCAGGCACTCGACCTGCAGGCCGACCTCGTTCTTCAACCGGCCTCCGGTGGTGCCGGTGGCCATCAAGGTGCAGCCGGCGAGCGCGTCGCGGAACTCGCGCGCCAGCCGGACCATGTCGTCCTTCTTGTGGTCGTGGGCGATCAGGGCGACGCGGGGGCGATGAGTTTCGGTTTCCATGCCCCGATTGTGGCGACCGGCGGTTACTTCGAGGTACGAATGCGGGCCAGCTCGGCCTGGGTCTCGTTCCACAGGTCCATGCCCACGTTGGCCGCGACGCCGGCGTTGATGCGGGTCAGCTTGTCGCGCATGCGGGCGGTCTCGGCCGGGCTGAGTTCGTTGATCTGCATGCCCTTGGCCTTGAGCTCGGCCAGGGCCTTGCCGGCCTCGTCGCGCGTGTCCTTGCGCTCGTAGTCGCGGCTGGCGGCGGCGGCGTCCATCAGGATCTTCTGCTCGTCCTTGGACAGCGTGTCCCACCACTTCTTGCTGACCAGCACGATCCACGGGCTGTAGACGTGGTTGGTCACCGAGAGGTACTTCTGCACCTCGTAGAACTTGCTCGAGAGAATCGTGTTGAACGGGTTCTCCTGGCCGTCGACCGTGCCGGTCTCCAGCGCGCTGAACAGCTCCGAGAAAGGCAGGGGCACGGCGTTGGCGCCCAGGGTCTTGAAGCTGTCGAGGAAGACGTTGTTCTGCATTACGCGCAGCTTGATGCCGTTCAGGTCCTCCAGCTTGTTGACCGGGTGCTTGGAGTTGGTCAGGTTGCGGAAACCGTTCTCCCAGTAGGCCAGGCCGACCAGCCCCTTCTCGGGCAGCTTGGCCATGACCTTCTGGCCGACCGGGCCGTCGAGCAGCGCGTCGGCCTCCTTTCCGTTGTTCACCAGGAAGGGCGTGTCCCACAGCGCCATCTCCTTGGTGATGCCGACGAGCGTGGCGGTCGAGCCGACCATCATCTCCTGGGCGCCGCCGATGAGCGCCTGCTGCATCTGGGTGTCCGGCCCCAGGGCCGCGGCGCCTATGGCGCGCACCTTCATCTTTCCACCCGAGGCCTTCTCGACGGCGTCGGCGAAGACCTTGACCGCGCGGCCCTGGTTGCTCTGCTCGTTCAGGCCGTAGCCGAAGCGGATGAGGCGGGGCTTGATGTCCGCGGCAAAGCCGGCGAGCGGCGTGGCGGCGGCCAGGGTCAGCGCGACAGCGGCGGCGAGATGGCGGCGGTTGAGATTCACGGTTTGTCTCCTTGTGAAAGGCTAGGGTCGGGGATCAGCGCATCCAGGCGACGGGCGCGATGACGAGCGAAGGGAAGGCCACGAACAGGACCAGGATCACCAGGTAGGTGAGCAGGAAGGGGTTCACGCCCTTGATCACCTGGTGCAGCGAAAGGCGGCCCACGCCGGCGACCACGTTGAGCACCGTGCCCACCGGCGGCGTGATGAGGCCGATGGCCCCGTTGAGCACGAACATCAGGCCGAAGTACACCGGGTCGATGCCGGCCTTGACGGCGATGGGCAGCATCACCGGCGCGAAGATCAGGATGGTGGGCGTGAGGTCGAGCGCGGTGCCGATGAGCACCAGCACGATCATCATCACGGCCATCAGCAGGCGAGGGCTTTCGATCAGCGGGCCGAGCCAGCCCGACAGCACGCCGGGCAGGTCGGCCAGCGTGATCATGTAGCTGGCCACCTGGGCGCCGGCGCAGAGGAACATGACGATCGCGGTCGTCTTGGCGGCCTGCACCAGCACCGTGTGGATGTGGCCGAGGTTCATCTCGCGGTGCACGAACAGGGCGACGACGAGCGCATAGAAGGCGGCGACCACCGCCGCCTCGGTCGGCGTGAAGATGCCGGTCTTCATGCCGCCGATGATGATGATCGGCATCAGCATGGCCCAGAAGGCCTTGGCGGTGGCGTGCAGGCGATCCTTCATCGGCAGCGGCTCGCCCGCCGGCAGCTCGATGCGCCGCAGCACCCACTTCCACGCCAGGATCAGGCCCGCGCCCATGATCAGGCCGGGCACGATGCCCGAGACGAAGAGTGCCGAGATCGAGGTGTTGGTGGTGACGCCGTAGATCACGAAGGGCATCGAAGGCGGGATGATGGGCGCGATGATCCCGCCCGAGGCGAGCAGGCCGGCCGAGGTGGCCATGGGGTAGCCCTGGCGTTTCATCATCGGCAGCAGGATGGTGGCCAGCGCCGCGGTGTCGGCCAGGGCCGAGCCGCTCATGCTGGCCATCAGCACCGCGGCGCCGATGGCGACATAGCCCAGGCCGCCGCGGATGTGCCCGACCCAGGCCTGGGCCATGTCGATGATGCGGCGGCTGATGCCGCCGGCGTTCATCAGCTCGCCGGCCAGGATGAAGAAGGGCACGGCCAGCAGCGGGAAGCTGTCGATGCCGGCGACGAGGTTCTGCGCCAGCAGCTGGGTGTCCCAGAAGTCCAGCGCCCAGGCCATGCCGGCGCCGGTGAGCACCAGGGCGAGCGCCATGTTCATGCCGATGCCCATGAGCACCAGCATGCCGGCGGAGAAGATGGCGAAGGCGAGCGCTTCGGGACTCATGCGGCATTCACTCCACTTCGGCGCCGTGGCCCAGGTCCAGCGGCTCGCGTTTGACGATCTCGATCAGCGCCATCACGGCGATGGCCACGGCACAGAGCAGCGCCGGCAGCGGCAGCAGCGAGGTCGGGTAGCCCAGCACGACCGAATGGCTGTCCATGCCGACCAGCACCTGTTGCCAGGCGCCCCAGGCCAGCAGGACGCAGGCCAGCACGACGAGCAGCCGGATCGCCAGGGTCGCCACGGCCATGGCGGCGGGTCGCGTCTTCAGCAGCCCGATGAGGCTGGTGAAGGCCATGTGCTCGCCGGCGGGGTAGGCTGCGGTGGCGCCGATGAACACCATCCACACGAAGAGCAAACGCGAGAGTTCCTCGCTCGCCGCGATGCCGCTGCCGAAGCCATAGCGGAGCACGACGTTGACGAAGACGGCGACCGCCATCACGCCGAGGCAGGCGGCCATCGCGGCCTGGGCCACGCGCTGGAACAACGGCTTGGGGGCTGGATCGATCGTGCTCATGCTTTGTCCTCGCAGGCGAGCCAGGTGACGACCTCGGCGGTCAGCGCCGGCAGGGGCGCCGTCGCGTCGACGCGCAGCACGCCGGGCTCCCCGTCGGGCCGCTCCAGCGTCGCGAACTGGTTGTCGACCAGGTCGGTGGAAAAGAAGTGTGCGGCGCCGCGCGAAGCGACGCGTTGCAGGGCTTCGTCGCGATCGATGTCCATGAAGACGAAGCGCAGGTTCGCCGAAGCGGCACGAAGCCGATCGCGGTAGCGGCGCTTGAGCGACGAGCAGGTCAGCACGACCGGCAAGGGCGGCTTGGCGAGTTCGACGGCGAGGGCCGCGAGCCAGCCTTCACGGTCTGCGTCGGTCAGCGCGATGCCGCTGCGCATCTTGTGGAGGTTGGACTCGCTGTGGTGGGCATCGCCCTCGACGAAGCGGGCGCCGATGGCCTCGGCCAGCGAGCCGCCGAGGCTGGACTTGCCGCAGCCCGAGACACCCATCACGACCACCGAATGCTTCATTGGGATAGCGCTGTCCAATCAGGTTCAAAAAAGCGGCGACCTGGGGGAGGCGACTTTGCCGGGCCAGTAACATGCTGGGTCGGATGAGTCGCCGGCTTGCCCTCGGGTGCCGGACAGCGCTATCCTAGACATCAATCCTTCCCGGCTCATCCGGGCAAACCCTTAGATGACTTCCAACGCTTCCCGCCGCCGCGCCAGCGGCCGGGTCACCTTGAACGACGTGGCGCGTGCCGCCGAAGTGAGTCCGATCACCGTCTCGCGGGCCTTGCGGGGAGAGCGCGCGGTCGATCCGGCGCTCGTCGCGCGGGTGCGTGAAGCCGCTGACCGGCTGGGTTATGTACCCGATCCGGCGGCTCGTGCGCTGGCCTCGCGCCGCAGCACGCACGTGGCGGTGCTGATCCCGATGCTGTCCAACGCGCTGTTCGTCGATTTGCTGGAGGCCGTCCAACGCACGCTGCGTCCGGCGGGCTACCAGACGCTGATCGGCGTGACGCACTACGACGAGGTGGAGGAGTCGACCCTGCTGCGCGAGCAGTTGCTGCACCGGCCGGCCGGCCTGCTGGTCACGGGCCTGGATCGCCCGGAGGCGACCCGCTCCCTCATCGCCCAGGCGGGCGTGCCGTGCGTCCACATGATGGACCTGGCACCGCCGGGCTCAGGGCTGTACAGCGTGGGCCTGTCGCAAGCCGAGGCGGGCGCGGCGCTGACCCGGCATCTGCTGCAGGGGGGCCACCGCCGCGTGGCCTTCGCCGCGGCGCAACTGGATCCGCGCACCTTGCAGCGGCTGGAGGGCTGGCGGCGCGAGATGAGCGCGGCCGGCCTCTACGACGCGACGCTGGAATGGCTCAACCCGGCCCCTTCCTCGATCGCGCTCGGAGGGCGGATGTTCGAGCAGATCATCGGCCAGCGCCCGGCCATCGATGCGATCTTCTACTGCAACGACGACCTCGCGCAGGGCGCGCTGCTCGCGGCACTGCGGCGAGGCGTGAAGGTGCCCGATGAGATCGCCATCGCAGGGTTCAACGACCTGACGGGCAGCGACCAGATGGTGCCGCCGCTGACCACCATCCGCACCCCGCGCGCCGAGGTCGGCCAGGCGGCGGCGGCGATGCTGCTGGCGCTCATGCGCGACGAGACCGTGGCGCAACCGGTGGTGGACCTGGGCTTCGAGCTGGTGCTGCGCGGCAGCAGCTGAGGGATCTCGACGGCGCTACGCCTTGATCAGCTCGGGCAGCTTCATGCCGCTGGTGCCGGGAAAGACGTCCTTGTCCAGCGGCCCGCGCGCGATGCGCAGGTGGTCGGCCAGCACGCCCTTGAAGACCGCCCGCAGGTCGGTCGTGGTCTTGAGGTCGCGGCCTTCGTAGCGGTCCTTGGGCGCGAGACCCGGCCAATCGGCCAGCATCCGGCCGCCACGCACCGCGCCGCCGAGCACGAAGGCCACGCCGCCGGTGCCATGGTCGGTTCCGCGCGTGCCGTTGATCGCCACCTCGCGGCCGAACTCGGTCGCCACCACGACGACCGTGCGGTTCCACAGGCCGTTGGCCTGGGGGGCCGACAGCAGCTCTCGCAGCAGGCCCAGGCTCTCGTCGAGCTGGCGCAGGTTGGTGAGGAAGGCGCTCTTGTCGTTGGTGAGGTTGGCGTGGCTGTCCCAGCCGCCCTGTTCGAGCATGACGATCTGCGGCGCCCTGGGCTGCAGCATGAACTCGGCGGCCTTGCGCGTCATCGCCGGCAGGCTGCCGTTGGCGTTCTTGCCGTTGCCCGGGCTGGCGGCCATGGCCATCATCTCCGCCGTGTTGGGCATGTCGGTCCGCAGGCCCTGGGCCCGCATCAAGGCGCCCGACAGGGCGGGGTCGTTGGCATAGACCCTGGCCAGGCGGGCCACCAGGTCGGGCGAGGGCTCGGGCAGCGCAGAGGGCGCCCAGGTGTCGATCTCTTTGGGGCCGCGCATCAGCAGCGGCACCGCGGTCGACAAGGCCAGGCCCGGCTGGCCGCCCGCGGCCAGGGCACGACCCAGCCAGCCGGTGGCCATTTGATAGGGCCGCTCGCCGCCGCCTTCGAGCACGTTCTGCGCATCGAAGTGGGAACGATCGCGGTAGGGCAGGCCGGTGGCATGCACGACGACCAACTCCTTGCGGCCCCACATCGCATGCAGTTGAGCGAAGCCCGGGTGAAGGGCGAACGGGCCCTCCAGGGCCAGTGGCGTACTGGCGTACGCGGCCAACGCGCCTCGTGCGGGGGCGAAGCCGGGGTCGCCGACCGGGGGCACGGTCCACAGGCCGTCCATGCCGCCACGCAGGATCACCGCCACCAGGCGCGGCGTGTCGGGCGTGGCCGTGCCGCCGAGGGCCAGCGAAGCCCAGGAACCGGTCGCCGCCGCCGCGCCGGCGGCCAGGGCGCCGCGCAGCAGGCCGCGGCGGGAGAGTTCGGTGTTCATGGCGGAATCTTTCGTGCTCATCGCCGCTGGAACTCGGGCGACATCAGCAGCAGCACCAGCGCCTGCGGGGCGTCGGCCGCGCGCTCGATCTGCTGGTAGGTGGACTCGGAGAGCCGAGGGCCGAGGCTCGCGCGTGCGGCCGCCCGTGCATCGACGCGATCGCCCACGCGCTCGGCCACGCGCTGTGACCATTCGACACGTTTCCACAGGGCGTCCGGCCCGAGCCACTCGTCGGCCTTGTCCGGCCAGCCGGCGGGCGAAGGGGCGGTGTGCGGCCGCTGGCCGAGGGCGGCAAGTGCCGAATCCTTGCTCTTGGCGAGTTGTTGCCCGTCGAGCCCCAACAGACGCAGCGAGGTGATCGCGAACTCCTCGGGAGCCTTCAGCTTGCGCAGCGCCGGGTCCCACGACTCGGGGGCGTCGATGAGGGTGCGGTAGACGGCGGCCAGGTCGCCGCCGGTGTCGCCGAAAGTCCTGGCGAGCTTGTCCACCAGCGAGACGGGTGGCTCGTCGGCCACGAAATGGCGCGCCAGCTTGGTGGAGATGAAGCGCGCGGTGCCCGGGTGCACGGCGAGGTCGTGGATGACCATGTCCAGCGCCTGCGGGCCCTCGGGATAGTTCTTGCCCATGATGGCCTTGGGACCCGGCTCGTGCCAATGGGCATCGAAGAAGGTGGCCTGGCCATCGCGCGGCGGGTCGTAGGCGCGCCAGCCGGTCAGCACGGCGGCGAAGGCCGTGACATCGGCTTGCGTGTACCCGCCCCAGGGCCCGTAGGCGCCGCCGCCTCCGGCCACGCCGAGGCTGTGCAACTCCATGATCTCGCGGGCGAGGTTCTCGTTCAGGCCGGTGGCGGCCTTCTTGCGGCGCTCCTGGCTCACGCCCTTGCGGGCCAGGCGCACGACCGCGGGCGAGTGCGGGCCGGTCGAGGAGTTGTTGTCGAGGTAGCGCAGCATCGCCGCATGCATCGAGGCCTGGCGCAGCATCGTCTCGAACTTGCCCGCGATGTGCGGCCGGATGGCCTCGCGCTCCAGCGCGCCGGCCAGGCCGCGCACGGGCCCCTTGTTGATCGAGACCGAGAAGTGGTTGCCCCAGAACAGCACCAGGCGCTCGGCGAAGGGCCGGCGCGTGGTGACGGCGGTGGCCAGGCGCGATTCGAGATCGGTGTTGACGATGTCGCGCAACTCGAATTCGGGCGCCCCGCTGGGCTGGCCGGGCATGGCCAGCAACTCGGACACCGGCACCTTCTGTTCGGCATACGCGGCGAGCGCCTCGGCAGCGCTCGCGAAGGGGCCGCCGACCGGTGCGTCACCCGGCCCGATCTGCTGGCGCAGCCAGGCGGCCGGATCGGCGCCGAGGGCTTCGAGCCTGGGCTCGCCGAGCCCGAAGCGGTGGGCGGCTATGGCCGCGTTGATTGGAGCAGCAGCTGTCATCGATCAGGGCATGTGGGGCGCGTGCCGGCGGCACGTACCTTTTTATAACGCCCGATCGTTGACGCCGAGCACCACGCGAGGATGCCCGGGGGTAAAGAAACTTGTCCTAGGGGTGACTGCTTACCTGGCCAGCAGGGCGTCGGCGGCTTCGAGGTCTTCGGGCTGCAACTGGCCCGTGGCCTGCCGCAGCTTCAGGTCGCCGACGATCACGTCGTAGCGGGCCTTGGCCAGGTCGCGCTGGGTCGTGTAGAGCTGCGTCTGGGCGTTCAGCACGTCCAGGTTGACCCGGACGCCGACCTTGTAGCCGAGCTGCGTCGCCTCCAGGGCGAGCTTGCTCGACGATTCGGCAGCCTCCAGCGCCTTCACCTGGGCGCGGCCGGTCTGCACGCCGAAGTAGGCCTGACGCGTGCCCTGGGTGATGCCGCGGCGCGCCACGTCGAGGTCGTTGCGGGCTTTTTCCTCCAGCGACAGGGTTTCCTTGACGCGGTTCTGGATCGAGAAGCCGGCGAAGATGGGGACGTTGAGCGTGAGTGCCACGCCGGCCGAGGTGCTATTCAGGTTGCGGCTGTTGACCGTGCCGGTGCCTGTCGGGTCGGTCGTCGTCACGTCCGCCGAGCCACTTGGATAGGTCTTGGCGTAGTTGGCCCCCAGGGTCAGCGTCGGCAGATGGCCGGCGCGGGCCTTCCGGGTCTCGAGCTGCGCCACCTCCAGGTTGAACTGGGCCTGCTGGATCGTCGGGCTGCGCGCATCGGCGGCCGAGATCCAGTCGTCGACGTTCGCCGGGGCAAGAGGCGGAAGCGTGACCGGTACGGCCAGTGACCTGGGCGTCGCATTCGGGCGGCCTACCAGCTGGTCGAGGGCCAGCCGCTTGACGCGCAAGTCGTTGTCGGCTGCCAGCTCCTGGGCGAGCGCCAGGTCGTAGCGAGCCTGGGCTTCACGGGTGTCGGTGATGGTCGCGGTGCCGACCTCGAAGTTGCGCTTGGCGGAGGCCAACTGCTCGGAGATGGCCTTCTTGCTGGCCTGCACGGTCGACAGCGTGTCCATGGCGTTCAACACGTCGAAGTAGGCCTGGGCAACCCGCACGACGAGATCCTGCTCCGCGGCGCGCAACTGCGCCAATGCGATCGCCACGCCGCGATCCGCCTGCTCGATGGTCGCGCTGTTGGCCTTGTTGAACAGCGTCTGCTGGGCCGACAGCACGACCTGGTTGGTCGTGGTCCTGGCGTCGGTGGTGGTGGTGCTGGTGATCGCGCTGGCCGCGGCAGTCGGCGGCACGACGGTCCGGGTGCCCGTCTTGGAATCGATGTAGGTGGAGGTGGCTTGCAGGCCGACCGTGGGCAGCCGCAGCGCCCCGGCCTGGTCGGCGCGGTACTGCGTCGCTTCAGCCGTTGCGCGGGCGCCGAGGTAGGTCGCGTCATAGGCGCGTGCCGCTTCGTACAGCTCCCTGAGGCTCTGGGCCTGCGCCGCGCCGGCGGCCAGGCCGAGGGCCAGCGCCAGGGCCAGGGGCTTGAGCCCGGGGGCGCGGGACAGGGGCAGGCGGCGCGTCAGCGTCATGGTCGGTTCCTCTCGGTGCAGTGCGTTTGTGTGTCTGGACGAACGGGCGAGTTTGTACGCGAGGGTCAGCCCCCGGCGCAGCAGGAATGCGACGACTTGCGCGCCGCGCAGGCCGTGATGACAAAAACCGGCGACGGGCTGCGCTGCTGCATCGCCGGCGTCGATCGGTCAGAAATGGAAGCGCGTCGGCTCGGCGAAGCCGTCCAGGCGTTGCGCCACCGTGTCGAACAGGACGCTCTTCGCATTCGCGCCACCGGGCTGGGCGGTGTAGAGCACGGCCTGCATGATGGGCTCGGCGCCTTCGATGGTGATCAGGCGCCCACCCGGCTTGAGCTGGGCCAGCAGGGCCTGCGGCACGCTGGACACCGAACCCGACAGGATGATGGCGTCGAACGGGCCTTCTTCGGCGAGGCCGTTGCGGCCATCGGCCTCGCGCACCTGGACGTTGGTGACGCCGGCGCGTCGCAGGTTGTCCGACGCCATGCGCGCAAGCGCCGGCCGGTTGTCGAGCGTGATCACCTGGCGGGCGCGGTGGCCCAGCAGCGCGGCCATGAACCCCGAGCCTGCGCCCACCTCCAGCACCGACTCATGGCGCTGGACCTTCAGCTCCTGCAGCAGCCGCGCCTCGACCTTGGGCGCCAGCATGCACTGGCCTTCGGGCAGCGGCACCTCGGTGTCGACGAAGGCCAGCGCGCGCAGGGCGGGCGGCACGAAGTCCTCGCGCTTGACGACCGACAGCAGCTGCAGCACGGCCTGGTCCAGCACCTCCCAGGGCCGGATCTGCTGTTCGATCATGTTGAAACGGGCTTGTTCGATGTTCATGGCGGCCTCGGACGATGGGTGCTCTGGGGACAACCCTTCATTCTAGAGAGCGCGATGTCTGCTTCGCGTCAGGAACGCGCAAGCCGTTGAGGATGAGGTCCAGGTGCTGGCGGATGAACTCGGCCGGTTGCGCCAGGTGGGCGTCGGCAAAGCCGCAGGCGCCCATCGAGTGCTTGTGCAGGCAGAGCATCACCATCGGAAGGACGATGGAGTGCACGGCGGAGTCGATGTCCACCGGCCGGAACTCGCCCCGGTCGATGCCGCGCTGGATGAGCCCGCCGATCAGGCGATGGCCGGGCTCGATCACCTCGTGCAGGTAGAAGTCGCCGATCTCGGGGAAGTTGCGGACCTCGTTGATCACCAGCTTGAAGATGGCAGAACTGGGGCTTTCGTAGACGGTCACCCACCACTCGGTCATCAGCTCGGCCAGCAGGGCGCCCGTCGGGCCGTCCTCCTGGGACAGGCGCTCGGCGCCACGGGCGATGTCGGCCATCAGCGTGTGGCGGATGACGGCCTTGAGCAGCTCTTCCTTGCTCGGGAAGTACAGGTAGAGCGTGCCTTTCGAGACGCCGGCGCGCGCGGCGACCTCCTCCGAGCGGGTCGCGGCGAATCCCTTCTCGACGAACAGCTCCAGCGCGGCATCGAGCAGCTCGCTGGGCCGGGCGTCCTTGCGGCGCTGGCGGGTGGTGGAGGGTGGGGACATGAATTAATGACTGACTGGTCAGTAATATTAGCAGGACCGGCCGACACGTCAAGCCGGCGGGTTACCCTTTGCGGATGCTTGTCCGAATCGATCCCCGCCGCCGAAACGTCTTCAGACTCTGCCTTGTCCTGGGCGGCGCCGCCCTGCTGGGCGCTTGTGCCGGGCTCATCGGCCCGCCGCGGGTGCATTTCAGCGAATCTGAGCTGAACCAGCTGCTGGCGCGCCGTTTCCCGGTGGAAAAGCGCCTGCTCCAGACGCTGGACGTCAACTTGAACCACCCGAGCCTGAGTCTCAGGCCGGAATCGAACCGCCTGGCGACCTCGTTCGACGTCAGTGCGGCCGATCGCCTTTTCGGCCAGCGCTGGCAGGGCCGGCTGGCGCTGGAATACGCGTTGAAGCTCGACCCGATGGACGGCAGCCTGAGCATGGCCGAGCCGCGCGTGACCGAGTTGCGTATCGATGCCGGCGTGAGCGCCCAGGCCCAACGGCTCGGGGCCGTGGTGCTGGAGGGCATGCTGGACGGCTTGGTGCTGCACCGCCTGAAGCCTGAGCAGTTGCAGCGGCTGGCCGATGCCGGCCTGGCGCCAGGAGAGGTTCGCGTGCGTCCGGACGGGGTGGAAGTCACGACCGTGCCGCGGCGCTGATGCGAGGCTCGCGGGAGCGCCGGCTATGATCCGCCGCTTTTGTCGCCGCCGGAGCTCGTAGCCTCTTGGACCTGCTGTTGCTGCTCAAGGCCGCCGTGATGGGCGTGGTCGAGGGCCTGACCGAATTCCTGCCGATCTCCTCGACCGGCCACCTCATCCTCGCCGGCGCCTTGCTGGACTTTGCCGATGGCAAGGCGAAGGTGTTCGAGATCGCGATCCAGAGCGGCGCCATCCTGGCCGTGGTGATCGTCTACTGGGCCCGGCTGGCCGGCGCGGTGATCCACCTGCCGACCAGCGAGGGCGCGCGCCGCTTCGTGCTGAACGTCGCGATCGGCTTCCTGCCGGCGGCGGTGATCGGCCTGCTGGCCTACAAGACCATCAAGGCCTACCTGTTCAACGCGCCGGTGGTGGCCACCTCGTTCATCGTCGGCGGCCTCGTCATCCTCTGGGCCGAAAGCCGCCAGCAGGGGCACGAGCCGCGAGTCGCCCACGCCGACACGATGAGCCCCTGGGATGCCTTCAAGGTGGGCCTGGTGCAATGCCTCGGCATGATCCCGGGCACCAGCCGTTCTGGCGCGACCATCATCGGCGGCATGCTGCTGGGCCTGTCGCGCCGAGCCGCGACCGACTTCAGCTTCTTCCTCGCCATCCCCACGCTGGTGGGCGCCGGCGCCTACACCCTGTGGAAGGAGCGCGCACTGCTGTCAGCGGCGGACCTGCCGATGTTCGCTACCGGCTTCGTGGTCTCCTTCCTGGCGGCCTGGGTCTGCGTGCGCTGGCTGCTGCGCTATATCGCCACCCATCGCTTCACGGCATTCGCCTGGTACCGCATCGCCTTCGGCGGCGTGGTGCTCCTGACCCATTTCATGGGCTGGGTCCACTGGACGGAATGAGGGCCCCCACGGCCCCTGCCGGGGCCCGCCCCCGATGGGGGCTCGCGCAGCGGACCGGCGAAGCCGGATCCGCGCACGCCCTGGTAGGGAGCGGCGCTGCGCGCGCTCGTGGGACTACTTGCGTTTGAAGACGAGATCCCAGACGCCGTGGCCGAGCTTGAGGCCACGGGCCTCGAACTTGGTCAGCGGGCGGTAGTCGGGCCGCGGGGCATAGCCTTCGGCGGTGTTCACCAGGGTCGGCTCGGCCGACAGCACCTCGAGCATCTGCTCGGCATAAGGCTGCCAGTCGGTCGCGCAATGCAGGTAGCCACCGGGCGCCAGACGCGAGGCGAGCAAGGCTACGAAAGGCGGCTGGACGAGGCGCCGCTTGTTGTGCTTCTTCTTGTGCCAAGGGTCAGGGAAGAAGACGTGCACGCCTGACAGCGATGCCGGCGCGATCATCTGCTCGACGACCTGGACGGCGTCGTGCTGGACGATGCGCAGGTTGGCGAGCTCCATCTCGCCGATGCGCTTGAGCAGCGCGCCGACGCCCGGGGTGTGAACCTCCACGCCGAGGAAGTCGGTCTCGGGCCGTGCAGCCGCGATCTCGGCGGTGGCGGCGCCCATGCCGAAGCCGATCTCCAGCACCAGGGGGGCCTGGCGCCCGTACGTCGCGGGAAGGTCCAGTGGCGAAGAAGAGAAGGGCAGCACGAAGCGTGGCCCCAGCGTTTCGAGCGCACGTTGTTGCCCGGTGCCCATGCGCCCGGCGCGCAGCACGAAGCTGCGGATGGCGCGGTGCGGCGGGTCGGATGCGGGAATGTCGGGATGGGAAGGAGCCTGGACCATGTCGAATTGTGCCCCGGGCCTCCACTACCATCGCCGCTCGCCCTGCGATCCCCACAGGGTGCCCCGCCCACGAGGCGACGACGAGCAGGAGGCAGGAACAATGAAGCGGCTTTTCGACTGGACCACGGCGGCGCCCGTGGCGGTGGCGGTGCTGGCGTTCGCGCATGGCGGCGTCCAGGCGAGGGACTACCCCGCAGCCCCCAAGCGATCGGTGGCTGACACCTACCACGGCGTCCAGGTGACTGACGACTACCAGTGGCTGGAAAGGGGCGACGACCCGGCGGTCAAGGACTGGGTCGCGGCCGAGAACAGGCTGACCCGCGAAGTGCTGGATGCCGTACCGGGAAGGGACGTGCTGCGTGAGCGCATCCGGCACCTGCTCACCTCCACTTCCAACTCCTACTTCGGCCTGATCGAGCGCGGCGGGACGGTGTTCGCGATGAAGAGCCAGCCGCCCAAGCAGCAGCCGTTGCTGGTGGCGCTGAAGTCGGTCGACTCGACCGAGGGCGAGCGTGTCGTGCTCGATCCCAACCTGATGTCCGACAAGGGCGCGATCACGATCGACTTCTACGAACCATCGCCGGATGGCCGCAAGATCGCCGTGTCGCTGTCGGCCAACGGCAGCGAGGACGGCACGCTGCACGTCTACGACGCCGCCAGCGGCCGCGAGCTGGGCGACCAGGTGCCGCGCGTCGCCTATCCGACGGGGGGCGGCTCGGTGGCCTGGAACCACGACGCCACCGGCCTGTACTACACCCGCTATCCCGCCCCGGGCGAGCGCGCCGAGGCCGACGTCCACTTCTACCAGCAGGTCTGGTTCCATCGCCTGGGCACCCCGGTCGAGAAGGACCGCTACGAGGCTGGCAAGGACTACCCGCGCATTGCCGAGACCCAGCTGCAGAGCTCGCGTGACGGTCGCCACACGCTGGCACTGGTGTCGAATGGCGACGGGGGAGAGCACGCGCTCTACCTGCGCGACGCCAAGGGCTGGCGAACCGTGGCGGCCTATGCCGACGAGGTGAAGGCGGCCGAGTTCGGCGAGGACGGCTGGCTCTACCTGATGACGCGCCGCGGGGCACCCAAGGGCAAGATCGTCCGCCTGCCGCTGGCCCATCCCGACTTCGCGCACGCCCAGGTGGTGCTGCCCGAAAGCGAAGGGACGATCGAGCAGTTCGTCGTCGCCGACGGCACGCTGCTCGTCGATGAGCTGCTCGGCGGCCCCTCGCGCCTGCGGGCCGTCGACCTGCGCACCCGCCAGCCGAAGGAGATCGAGCTGCCGCCCGTCAGCGGTGTCGATGCCCTGGTGCGCGTGGGCCGCGGCCAGGTGGTGGCGCGCATCAACAGCTACCTCGCGCCACCGGCCTGGTACCACGTCGCCGCCGGCCAGGCGCCGCGCAAGTCGGCGCTGGCTGTCACCTCGGCCGCGGACTATGGCGACTGCGAGGTCAAGCGCGAGTTCGCCACCTCGAAGGACGGCACCAAGGTGCCCCTGACCATCCTGCAGCGCAAGGGCACGCCGCGCGACGGCAACAACCCGACGATCCTCTACGGCTATGGCGGCTACAGCGTCAGCATGACGCCGTACTTCAGTTCAGCGCGGCGCGTCTGGCTGGAGCGCGGCGGCGTGCTGGTGGTGGCCAACATCCGCGGCGGCGGAGAGTATGGCGAGGCCTGGCACATGGCTGGCAACCTGACGCGCAAGCAGAACGTCTTCGACGACTTCATCGCCTCGGCGGAGTACCTGGTCGCGCAGAAGGTGACGAACCCGAAGCGCCTGGCCATCCAGGGCGGCAGCAACGGCGGCCTGCTGATGGGTGCGGTAATGACGCAGCGGCCGGAGCTCTTCCGCGCGGTGGACAGCGCGGTCGGGATCTACGACATGCTGCGCGTCGAGCTCGACCCCAACGGCGCCTTCAACGTCACCGAATTCGGCACCGTGAAGGACAAGGCGCAGTTCGACGCGCTGTACGCCTACTCGCCGCTGCACAAGGTCAAGGACGGCACCGACTACCCGGCCGTGCTCATGATGACCGGCGACAACGACGGCCGCGTCAACCCGGCGCACTCGCGCAAGATGATTGCCCGCCTGCAGGCCGCCGACCCCGGCGGACAGCCCATCCTGCTTCGCACCAGCGGGGCCAGCGGCCACGGCATCGGCACGGCACTTTCCGAACGGGTGGAGGAGTACACCGACGAGTACAGCTTCCTGCTGCACGAACTCGACGTGCCACTCGTGCCGCCGGGTGCATCCGCGGGCCGCTAGAATGCGTGTCGCTGCGGGTGTAGTTCAATGGTAGAACGGCAGCTTCCCAAGCTTCATACGAGGGTTCGATTCCCTTCACCCGCTCCAAGATGACGTCCAAGAGGGTCCCAGAGGGACCCTCTTTGCATTGGGCACCTGTGAATCGCTCGCTGTGCCGTGCCGCACGCCCAGGCCGCCGGGCGGGGCCCGTGCCGCTTCGCGGCGCCGTACAGTCAGCGCCTGGTCCTCGAGCTGGCGGATCTGCCGGCTCAGTGGCGACTGCGAAATGTGCAGGCGCTCCGCCGCGCCCGACGTTCTCGTCCTCGGCCACGGCGATGAAGTAGCGCAGCTGGCGCAGTTCGATCATCGACCGCTCGTCTGCGCTCCCAGCGCGGCCTGGAAGCTCTCGATCTCCTGCGCGAGGCTGCCGCGGCTGCGGAAGTGGCGGCCGGCACGGTCGTACCACTACCGCGCATCCTCCAGGTCGCCCTCCTGCAGGTGCAGCAGCCCTGGAGCCCTCACGCAGGGTGGCCATCGAGCGTTCCGGCAACAACATCGATGCCGATTGAACGTCTACCCGGCGGCCAAGTGAATAGAGCAGGCAGGAGACTTCAGTCGGTGCAGGGCTTGTCCGGCAACATCGCGTGCAGCCTGTTCGAGGATCACGAGGGCTACATCTGGTTTGGCAGCGACAAGGGGATCGATCGATCCCGCAAGCTGCCCGTCACCACGCTGTCGACACAGCAAGGCTTCACCAACGAGGTCACGAAGTCCGTGTCGGCGACCACCGAACAACGAGTCGCAGACTGCGCCGGCACCGCAAAGTTGTTTGACTGGACGGATGCAGTCTGCGCAAGAACGCGTGGCTGGATCGGCCTGAGGCAGCAGCTCAGAAGTCGTGCCGGATGCCCGCCTCGAAAGCCGTCGAGGTCTGGCCGCCGAAGTAGTTCGGCGCGTTCGGCACGCCGCTGGTCGGTGGCCCGCCGGGGATGGCGAAGGCGGCGGTACCTTTGTTGGCGACACGGGCGGCGTGGCCATACACCGCGGTGCGCTTGGAGAAGCTGTAGACGTAGCCCAGGCCGAGCAGGTTGGCGTCCTTCGCGTTCTGCACAGCGTCGCTGCCGCTTTGGTCGGCCTGCAGCCAGCTGAGCTTGACCACGCCGGATCCGGCGGGGAAGGTGGCGGCCACCAGCGTGTTCACTGTCTTGTCCGGTCCGAAGGTCCAGCGGCGTTGCGCGATGTTGACCTTGGCCACGCCGAAGTCGTAGGAGAGGCCGTACGCCAGGTCCTTGAACGACTCGCCGCCGGCGGCGTTGCGCGTGGTGAACTGCGCGGCGGCCACATTGAAGCCGCGGCCCGACCAGCCGAGGCGCAGGCCATCGCCACTCGTGAAGCCAGCCGCCGTGGTGCCGCGCTCGCCGGCGGTCTTGATCACGCTGCCGTAGAGACCACCCAAGTCGGACGGCAGGAAATACTCGACCGCGTTGCTGACTCGCAGCGTGGGGTTGGCTTGCTGCGCATCCGGCAAGGGGCCGAAGGCCTGGCCCAGCGCCCGCGAGCCGGCGAAGGAGCGGAAGCTGTTGGCACTCGCGATGCCCAAGGTGGTGAAGGGATCGAAGCCGCTCCACACCAGGTGCGTGGGCACCCAATCGCGCCCCAGCCGCAGCTCGCCGAGCTTGCCGTGGGCCAGGTTCACCGTGGATCGGCGATCCCAGAACTGGCCGGCGGGTGTATTCGCGCCGGCGCCGCCGGTATCGGCCAGGATGGTCGCATCGAGGTAGATGCCGGCGCTCAAGCCGCCGCCCAGATCTTCGTTGGCGCGCACGATCAGCTTGCTGGTCGAGTTGGCGCCGCTGACAACCGAGCGGTCGGTGCCCAGGCTGCCATTGCGCACCTGGCGCATGCCTGCATCGAGGGTCCCGCCGATCGTGACGCTGGATTGCGCCGCGGCGCCGAGGCTGGCCGCACTGAAGCCGGTCGCCCACAAGAGCTTCCACATGATCTGTCTCCTCGAAGGAATGTTCGGGATGCCGTTCTTGAGCTACTCGGGCTGGAAGCCGGCGCTCTTCAGCAACTCGGCGCCCTGCGCCACATCGGCGGCGATGTAGCGCTTGAATTGATCAGGGCTTTCGCTCACCGGCTCGATGCCCAGGCTCGTGTACGCGCCGGACCTGGCCAGCTCGGCCACCGCGGCATTGATGGCGGTGTTCAGCGCGGCTACGCGATCGGGCGGCGTGCCCTTGGGCGCCCACACGCCGTACCAGCTCACGTACGAGAAGCCGGCGAGGCCGCTCTCCTGCACGGTGGGCACATCGGGCAGAAGCGCGCTGCGCTTCTTCGAGGTGATCGCGATCGGCCGCACCTTGCCCGCCTTGGCCATCTGCATCAGCGAGATCATCGAATCCATCAGCAGGTTGACGTGGTCGCCGGCCACGTCGGTGAGCGCCGGCTGCGTGCCTTTGTAGGGCACATAGGTGAACGACACACCGCCTTGCTTGGCGAGCAGCAGCGTGGCCAGGTGGCTGGGCGCGCCCGAGGCCGGAATGGCGGCCATCCAGCTTTCGGGCTTCTGCTTCGCAGCGGCCAGCACCTCGCCCAGCTTCTGCGCCTTGGCTTGCGGCGAGATCACCAGCATCAGCGGTGCCTCGCCCACCCGGGCCACCGGCATGAAATCGGTCTGCGGATCGTATGGCGCGTTGGCCATCACCTGCTTGGCAAGCACATGGGTCGCGGCCGAGAACAGCAGCGTGTAGCCATCGGCCGGCGAGCCCTGCACGGCTTTGCCGCCCAGTGTGCCGTTGGCGCCGGCCCTGTTCTCGACGATCACCGTGACGCCCAGCTGCTTTCGCAACTGCTCGCCCAGCAGGCGGGCCGCGTTGTCGACTCCACCACCGGCAGCGAACGGCACGATCAGATGCAGCTGGTGATCGCGCTCGGGGAACTTCGCCGCATCAGCCCAGCACGGGCCCACCGCGAATGCGGCCACCATGGCGGCCAGCAACAGGTTCAGCGGTTTCATCTTGTCTCCTGGGTCTTTCGGTGTGCGGGGGCGTGCTGGGCGATGAAAGGCTCAGCGTGCCAGGCCCAGGTCGGCGGCGCGCATCGCGTCGGCGATCTCTTTGTCGGCGCCTTCGGCCAGCGGCAGCAACGGGCTGCGCACCGTGGCGTGGTCGAGGATCCCGCGCGCCACCAGGGCCCACTTGAGCGCCACGGTGCCTTCCATGTGCGAGCCGCGGTGGTAGACGTTCTTCGTCACCGGCAGCAGGCGGTCGTGCAGCGCGCGGGCCTTGGCGTAGTCCTTGGCCTTGCCCGCGGCGATCATCTCGATCAGCGGCTCGGGAGCGATGCCGCCGTAGCCGACCAGCGCGCCGTCCACGTCGAACATGGTGTGCAGCAGGTATTCGTCGTGACAGGTCAGGATCTGGAGGTCCGGCCGCTCGCGGCGGATCACGGGGATCTCGGTGTCCCAGCGCTTCATGTTGCGCACGCCGTTCTTCATCGCGAACACACCGGGCTGCGCGGCGATCTCGAGCTGTGTCTTGAGGTTGTAGGTGGCCTTGGTCGCGTCCGGGTACTGGAACAGGATCAGCGGCAGGCCGCTCTCTTCGAAGATGGCGCGGTAGCGGTCTTGCGGGGCACCGTCCTGGTAGCCGAAACGCAGCCAGCCGTGCGAGGGATAGACCAGGCCGGCCGAGGCGCCCGCCTGGACGGCGCGCTTGGCCTCTTCGGCGGCCACCTGCGTGCCTTCGAGCGTGATGCCGGCAATGATCGGCAGGCGGCCACCCACCGATTCGCGGAAGGTGGCGATCACCTTGGCCTGCTCGTCTTGCGTCAGGAAGGTGCCTTCGCCGGCGTGGCCGAGCACGGTCAGGCCCTTGACGCCGGCGATGCTGCCGAGCCACTTGCCGATGCGCATGATGGCGTCGTAGTCCACCGCGCCTTCGCGGGTGAAGGGGGTGACGGGGGCGGGCACGAGGCCGCGGAGGTCGGGGGCTTGCATGGCGGGGGTCCTTTCAGGGCGGGGGGCGGGAGGGGTGTCGGTGAGGTGGACTGTAGAAACCGCTCAGCCCCCTGCATAGATACACTTCAGAGCATTCAGACTTGCCTGTTCAGGCAAATCAGCCCAAGCCGGGAGCGCCCGCATGAACATCGCCAGCGTCAGGCTCTTTCTCGAAGTGGCAGAAGCCGGCAGCCTGAGCAAGGTGGCGGCCCGGCGGCAGACCGTGCAATCGCACGTGAGCCGGCAGATCACCGAGTTCGAGGCCGGCTTCGGCGGCGCGCTCTTTCGTCGCACGGGCCGCGGCGTGGCGCTCACCGAGCTGGGTGCGCGTGCCGTGGCGCGGCTGCGCCCCTGGCTGCAAGAGACCGAGCAACTCGCGCAGGAGCTGAAAAGCGAAGCGGGCCGGTTGCTCGGCGAGGTGCGGCTGGGCATCATCCCCTCGGCGGCGCACCCGCTGATGACGCGCCTGTTCCAGCGCCTGCAAGCCGAGCATCCCGGTATCCGGCTCGACATCGCCGAAGCGCAAGGCGCCGACCTGGACACGATGCTGGACAGCGGCGCAGTGGACCTGGCGGTCCTCTTTCGCTTCCACAAGCCGAGCGGCCGCGACGAGCGGCTGCTTTGCGAAGCGCACACGTACCTCGTCTCGGCTCCTCACGACGAGCTGACGCGGGAGCCGACGCTGAACTTCGCGCGCCTGGCCGGCCTGCGCCTCGTGCTGCCGCGCCGCCCCAGCCACTGGCGCAACGCGCTGGACGAAACCGCGCGCAGCCTCGGCTTCAAGCTCGAGCCGATCGTGGAGGCCGACTCGCTCACCGTGCAGAAAGAGCTCGTGGCGAACACGCCGAGGCTCTATTCCATCCTGGGCCCGTATTCCTTCTCCGCCGAACTGCGCAGCGGCCGACTGCAAGCCACCAAACTCGTCAAGCCCGACCTCTGCCGCCACGTGACACTCGCCCTGCCGAAGCAGGGCAAGCTCTCACCGGCCTGCCGGGTGGTGGCCCAGACCTTGCAGGAGTTGGTGGAAGGGTGGGGGCAGCAATTGACCGAATCCGCGGCGTGAACAGGCCTGTCAGTCGCCGCTGGCGACACTTGATTCCGGGCTGCGGTCCGCGCTGGATGCGATCAGGTGCCATGACCACAAGGAAGAAGTCGCGGAGATGAATGGCGGCGGCAGCCAGCGAACGGCCCGGCCGGCCGCGGTCTCCAGACGGAGGCGCATCGTTGCGCTCGTTCAGTTCTGGCGTTCCACCAGTTCCGCGCCGAGCGGCTCCAGGCGTAGCGTGCCGTCCCAGCGCTGGCCGCCGAGCACGCCCTTCATCGCGCCGGCGATGGGCACGTCCACGGGTGCCCAGGTGGTGTTGACGTAGAGCACGCGGCCGTCGACGGCACGCGCGAACACGCCGTCCGGCGTCTTGGGGCCGGGCTGGATGCCGAGGCCGGCGTAGAGCTGGCGCAGCAGCGGCCGCATGATCTCCGGCTGCGCCGGGGTGGCGACGTAGATCGCGCGGCCCTTGCCGAAGCGGTTGACCGTGATCGCCGGCGGCTGGCCGTCGAAGCTGGTGAAGCGCGCCATCACCTCGGCGGTGGACGGCTCCAGCACCTCGAAATGCGCGATCGAGCTCTTGATCTCCTCGTCGCCCAGCTTCAGCGTGCCGGCCCAGTCGTAGTACTCGTTGGTGCGCAGGCCGAAGACGTCGGTCAGGCCCCCCGGCAGCGGCGTGGCGTGCCACTGGTTGTTGTCGTTCACCTTGGCCGACTGGGCCGTCATGATGACCGTGCCGCCGTCGGCGACGAACCTGCGCACGGCCTGCGTCGACGCCTCGTCCAGCAGGTACATGCCGGGCAGGATGACGAGGCGGTAGCGGCTCAGGTCCTCGTACGACAGCTTGATGATGGCCACGTCGATGTTGTCCTTCAGCAGCGGCTCGAAGGCCCCCTGCGCCTGTTTCAGGTAGGGCGTCTTGAGGTACTGGCGAGCGGTGTTCGACGGGCCGTTCGGGCTGGTGGCGTGCACGTTCTCGAACGAGTAGGCGATGGCCACCCTGGGCTCCACCTTGCGTGGGAAACCGAGCTTCTCGAGCTTGGCGTAGTCGCTGGCGATGCGCGCCCATTCGCCCAGCTTCCAGGAGGGCCGGTCGTCGTGGTCGAGCAGGCCCATCAGCACCT
>NZ_JBPZHD010000020.1:0-59570 GCF_051857595.1 Ideonella flava | reverse complement strand
AGGGGAACCCCAACGACGTCCCCTACAGCGCACCCGCCGTGACGGAGAAGCTTGACAAACGCTTCCCCATAGAAGGGGGCTCGCGCAGCGGACCGGCGGAGCCGGATCCGCGCACGCCCTGGTAGGGCGGCGGCGCTTCGCGCGCCGGGGATGAAGCGCTGCCGCGCTTCATCGGCATGGAGGGCCCTGAGAAGGAGTGCCTGCTACGGGCGCGCGCAGGGGACCGGCTTCAGCCGGATCCGCGCACGCCCTGGAACGGCACTCCTGAGGGAGCGCCACGGGGAAGATAATCGGCGGCTCTGTTGACCGCCCGAGCCCGCCCATGACACGACCCGACGACTGGCAGCATGACCACGAGGTCGGCGCTGCCTCGGCCGATCTGGCCACGCACGATTCCACCCGCGTCGACGACGTGCGCATCGGGGCGGTGCGCCCCCTGATCTCGCCCGCACTGTTGCAGGACGAGATGCCGATGCCCGAGTCGGCGCAGACCTTGGTCGAGCAGTCGCGCCGGGAGCTGGCCGAGGTGCTGGCCGGGCGTGACGACCGCCTCATCGCCATCGTCGGCCCCTGCTCCATCCACGACCACGACCAGGCGCTCGACTACGCGCGGCGCCTGAAGAGCCTGGCCGGCGAGCTCCAGCGCGAGCTGCTCGTCGTGATGCGGGTCTACTTCGAGAAGCCGCGCACGACGGTGGGCTGGAAGGGCTACATCAACGATCCGCGCCTGGACGGCAGCTTCCGCATCAACGAGGGCCTGCGCCGCGCCCGCGCGCTGCTGCTGGACGTGGCCGCGCTCGGCCTGCCCGCGGGCACCGAGTTCCTCGACCTGCTCAGCCCGCAGTACATCGCCGACCTGGTCTCCTGGGGGGCGATCGGCGCGCGCACCACCGAGAGCCAGAGCCACCGCCAGCTGGCGTCGGGGCTGAGCTGCCCGGTGGGCTTCAAGAATGGCACCGACGGCGGCGTGAAAGTCGCGGCCGACGCGGTGGTGGCGGCCCGCGCCTCGCACGCCTTCATGGGCATGACGAAGATGGGCCAGGCCGCGATCTTCGAGACCCGCGGCAACGACGACTGCCACGTCATCCTGCGCGGCGGCAAGACACCCAACTACCAGGCCGCCGACGTCGAGGCCGCCTGCGCGGTGTTGCGCTCGGCCGGCCTGCGGGAGCAGGTGATGGTCGACTTCTCCCACGCCAACTCGAGCAAGCAGCACCGCAAGCAGATCGAGGTCGGGGCCGACGTGGCCGCTCAGATCGCCGCCGGCGAGCGCCGCATCACCGGCGTGATGATCGAGAGCCATCTCGAGGAAGGGCGGCAGGAGCTGGTGGAAGGCCAGTCGCTTCAGCCCGGCGTCTCGATCACCGATGCCTGCCTGGGCTGGGCTGACACCGAGCCGGTGTTGCGCACCCTGGCCGAAGCGGTGGCGCGACGTCGCGGCGGCTGAAGCAAACCTTCAAGCTTCCTCATGGACAGGGCCTGACCGCCGCTGCTCCCCCTCGAACTGGGGGGGCGCGCGGATCGGTGAGGCCCGACAGTTGATACCGGCCGTTCAGGTGTTCGGCCGATTCAAACTGGAGGGGAGCGATGCCGATTTCGTTGGTGAACGTCGATGACCTGCAGGAGCATCTGTTCGGGGTGCTGAGACGCTCGGACCACCATGCCGGCGACGTGAACGAGGTGCTGTTGACCCTGTCGGGAGCCATCCTGTGGCGCAAGAGCCCGCAGGACCCGGTCAAGGTGAATACCAAGGAAGGCGCGGGTGGCAACGTCATCTGGTTCCGCGTCGATGGCATGCGCTATGTGCTGCTCTACAACCACGAGCTGCGTCGCATCGAGCTGGCCGAGGGCGGCCGCAAGGGTGAGCTGATCCACACCTTCACCAACGAGACCTCGACGGCCGAGGTGGTGCGGATCTTTGCCGGCCTGGGCGAAGGCGTGGACGAGCTGTCGAAGTCGCGCAAGGTCCGCAAGGAGGACCGCGAGACCTCGGACGCCCGGTCGCCGGTCGAGCGCCAGCGCCTGAAGGCCGAGCGGCTGCAGGCCAAGCAAGCGAAGGCCGACGCGCGCGACGACAAGGTGAGGGCGCGCCGGGAAGAGCGCCGGACGGCCCGCGCAACGGAAAAGGCGGCCGCCCGCTCGGCCGCTGCCGAGCCGGTGGTGGAGGTGCCGCCGCCCATCGTCGAGCCGGCGCCGGTGGCCGCACCCGCGCGCCGCCGCCGCACGGCCAAGCCGGCTCAGCCGCAAGCCGCCCTGAACTGAGCCGGCCAATCGCCCCGGCGCGGTGTCATTGCAGCGTCTGGGGCGCCGTGGCGAACAGGGAGGGCCGGAAGTCCGGCATCCGAACCCCCTCGTCGCCCATCGCCCACAGCGTCAGGCGCTCGGCGGTCATCGGCTTGGCGAAGAGGTAGCCCTGCAACTCGTCGCAGCGCAGGGCGAGCAGCATCTGGCGCTGGGCGTCCGTCTCGACGCCTTCGGCCACCACCCGCAGCCCCAGCGCATGGGCCATCTTGACGATGGCGTCGACCACCGCCAGCGCGTCGGTGCTGTGCTGGATGTCGGTGAACAGGCTGCGATCGACCTTCAGCTGCGTGACCGGAAGCTTGCGCAGCAGGGCGAAGTTGCAGTAGCCGATGCCGAAGTCGTCGATCGACAGCGTCACGCCCAGCTGGGCGAGGCCGGCAAAGGCGGTGACGGCTTCGTCCTCGAGCAGCACCGATTCGATGATCTCGATGGTCAGCAGCGCGGGGTCGACCGCCTGCTCGGTCAGGGCGCGCCGGATGCGCTGCACCAGGTTCTCCTGCCGCAGCTGGTGGGCCGACAGGTTGACCGACACCCGCATGTGCAGCCCGAGGTCTTGCCAGGCCCGCATCTGGCGGCAGGCCTCGTCGATCACCCACTGACCGAGCAGGCCGATCAGGCCGAAGCGCTCGGCCACGGGGATGAACACCGCGGGCGAGACGGTGCCCCGGGTGGGATGGTCCCAGCGCACCAGCGCCTCGACGCCGGTGATCTGGCCCGAGCGGCCATCGATCTTGGGCTGGTAGTAGAGCGCCAGCTCGGCGCGCTCGATGGCGCCGCGCAGCTCATGCTGCAGCTCGAGCTGGGCGCGGCTGTCGTGCTCCATGCCCGGCTCGAAAAGCGCGAAACCCGAGCCGCCGGCGCGCTTGGCGGCGTACATCGCTGCGTCGGCGCGGGCGAGCAGCTTCTGCGAAGGGCCGTGCTCGGGATACATGACGATGCCCACCGAGCCGGACAGGCGCACTTCGGCCCCGTCGGGCAGCCTGCAGGGCTCGGCCAGCACGTGCAACACGCGCTGGGCCAGATGGCCCGCGCCCGCCGCATGGCCCGGGTCGGCGAGCAGCAGGAACTCGTCGCCCCCCACACGGGCCACCACGTCGGTCTGGCGGGCCAGGCCCTGAAGGCGAGCGCCGATCTCGCGCAGGACAGCATCGCCCGCGCTGTGGCCGAAGGAGTCGTTGACCGGCTTGAAGCCGTCCAGGTCGATGAACATCACCGCCAGGGTGCCGCCCGGGCCGGCCGGATCGTCGATCAGCTCCAGCGCCTCGGACAGCTTCTCCTCGAACATCAGCCGGTTGGGCAGCCGGGTGAGGGGATCGGTCAGCGCCTGCTCCCGCAAGCGCTGGTTCGCCTCGCTCAGCGAATGCGCCAGGGCGCGATGGCGATGCGAGGCGCGCGAATCGATCAACACGCCGAACAGCCCGAGCAAGACCGCCAGCGCTCCGGCGCCGCAGGCCCACTCGAGCGCATCGCCGCTCACCAGCAGGACGCCGCTGGGGCGCGGCGACTCGACGAAGCCCAGGCTGCCTAGCGTCAACGCCTGCGTCAGGCCGGAGACCAGCGCAAAGCCCACGGCGGCCAGCGCGAGACGCAAGCCGTAGGGACCCATGCGCGCGGTGCGTTCACTGAAGACCAGAGCCATCGCCGCCCAGGCGCCGGTGGCGATGCCCGCCAGGGCGAGCAGGGGCCAAGCCGGCCCTGCGGTACTGGCCAGCGGCGGTTCGGCCAGGCTGGTCAGGGAGAAGCTCTGCACCAGGGCCCACACCAGGGCCAGGCCCAGGCCCTGCAGCACCAGGCGAGCCCCTTCGCTGGAGCGCACCCGGGCGCTGCCGAGCAGGGCGGCCACGCCCAGGGCACTGGCCAGGCCGCTGCCGGCCATCTGCCAGCCGCGCAGCAGCGTCTCCCACGGCAGGCCGAGCCCGGTCAACGCCAGGAAATGGAGGGTCCACACACCGGCGCCGCCGGCCAGCGCGCCCGCCCCCCACCAGCCGAAGGCGGTCATGGTGTCGGTCGAGCGGATCTTGCGCAGGCTGTGGCCGATCAGGCCGAAGACCAGCGCCGCGAGCAGCGTGGCCACCGCGATCACCGGAGCCTGCAGGTCCGGGGCGGTCAGTGCGGGAGCCAGCGAAGCGGCGAGGGGCACGGGCATGGGTCAGGGCGGCGGCGTGCCGAGCGGGCGATTATTGGGCCCCGGCCCGCACAGCGCCACGCCGGCGCCTGCACTTTCATGCAGATGGCGTGAATCCGATCGATCGCCGCTGCCGAACCTCGGGTTTCACCCGGTGCTCGCTCTCGAGCTGGGCCAGGAACTCGTCCGGCTCGAAGCCCGCGCCCAGCACCTCGACCTGCCGTTGCACGGAGGCAAAGTCGCCGGGAGTCAGCTCGTCCAGTCCGGCCAGGCGCTGCCGTTGCTCGGCGGTCAGCGCGCTGTCGTCGCCGGCCAAAGCTTCGGCGATGAACATGGCGGCCCGCTGCTCCGGCCGCAGGGCCTTGAAGCGGATCTTGAAGGTGAAGCGGCGCAGGGCGGCCTCGTCCAGGTCCTCGAACAGATTGGTGGTGCAGATGAAGACGCCGGGGAATCGCTCCATGCCCTGGAGCATCTCGTTGACCTCGCTGACCTCGTAGTGCCGCTCGGCATAGCGGCGGCTGCGCAGGAAGCTGTCGGCCTCGTCCAGCAGGAGCACGGCCTCTTCCACGGCGGCCTCGTCGAACATGCGGGCCATGTTGGCCTCGGTCTCGCCGACGAACTTGCTCATCAGGTCGCTCGCCTGGCGCACCAGCAGCGGCCGGCCCAGCGATGCCGCGATGTGCTCGCCCAGGGCCGTCTTGCCGCTGCCGGGCGGGCCGAAGAAGCACAGCGCGCCATGCGGGCGCCGCTGCAGGGCCGAGACGATCTGAGGGATGCCGAAGCGCGACTCGACGTTCAGCAGGCCGAGGTCGTATCGGGTCACGGTGGCACGCGGGCCGCGCTCGCGAGCGCCGAAGCCGCCCAGGGCCAGGTCGGCATGGGCGAGCTGCCGCTCGATCAGGGACTCGGTCGCCTCGGCCGGGCCGGTCAGCTCGGCGAAGCGGACCGCGGTGCGGATCTGCGCCGGCGTCAACCCGCGTCGCGCGGCGAGCTTGGCGGCGAAACCCTCGCTGACCTGCGAACCCGCCAGCGCCCGCGTCACCAGCGCCTCGCGCGCGCCGGGCGGCGGCGACTTCAGCTCGAGGTGGTACTGGAAGCGGCGGCGGAAGGCCGGGTCGATCTGCTCGATGCGGTTGGTGATCCAGATCACCGGCACCGGGTTGGACTCCAGGATCTGGTTGACCCAGGCCTTGCCGCTCACGCTGGCCGAGGACGCGCCGTCGCCGGCGTCCAGCCGGGCCATGAGCTGGGCCGTGTCGTTGGGGATGGCTGGAAAGACGTCCTCCACCTCGTCGAACAGCAGAGCCACGTTGGTGCTGCCCTTGAGGAAGACCTGGCTGATCTGCAGCGAGCGATAGCGGTCTCGCCCGGTCAGCGAGTTGCCGTCGCGGTCGGCGTACTCGACCTCGTACAGCTCCAGCCCCGCCGCATGCGCGCAGACCTTGGCCAGCTCGGTCTTGCCGGTGCCCGGCGGGCCGTACAGCAGCACGTTGACGCCGGCGGCCTTGCGATCCACCGCGCTTTGCAGCAGCGCCTTCAGCACCTCCACCTCTTCGAGCACGAACTCGAAATCCGCCACGGCCAGCTGCGTGGGCGAGGCAGGACGGGTGAACACGGCCATCAGGTCGCTGGGGTCGCGGTACTCTCGCATCAGCACCGGCGGCAGCTGCTCGCTGACCTTCATCAGGTCGGCCAGGTCGGTGATGTTGTGCTCGGAGATCAGGTTCTCGACCATGCCGATGCGCTCGAGCCGCGAGCCCGCGCGCAGTGCGTCGGCCACCTCGCGCTCGTCGACGCCGGCCACCCGCGCGAGCATGGCGAAGGCCTCCTGCGCGTTCGAGACCTTGAACTCCACCAGCAGCCCGCGCAGCTCGCGCTGGTAGCGGGCGAGGGTGCCGTACAACAGCAGCGCGCGCTCGGCGGGGTTCAGCTGCAGCAGCTGGGCCAGCGCGTCGATGTTCTTCTCGACCAGCGTGGCGTGCTTGCGCAGGTCGCGCTCCAGCCACTCCGCGGTGGCGTTGAGCATGGCCAGCAGGTCCTTGGGCGCGTCCTTGATGTACTCGTCGATGTAGAAGAACAGCGAGCTTTCTTCATACGGCCCGCGCCAGGCCCCGTGGCGGTCCACGAAGGCCGCGTCCGACAGGCGCTCGTGGCCGGCCCAGTGCTCGTTGCTGGCACAGCGGCGGGCGAGGAACTCGCGCAGGCGGCGCAGGACTGGCAAGGGCCACACCAGGTGGCGACCGGTCAGGCCGAGCAGGCCGCTCCAGTCGCGGCGAGGATTGAAGCGCCCGGCCTGGGCGAGGGTGAGGGTGAGCACGAAGTGCGTGCACAGGCGATCCAGCACCGGCGCATCGGCCAGGCCGGGGGACAGCACGACGCGCACATCGGCTTGACGCTTGGCCACTTCGGCTCCTTGCCGGCGGCGGCGGGGAACGCGCGCCCGGTCCCTTCACCAGGCGGGGGCGATCTGCCGTCGCCGAAGTGGCGCCGATCTTGGCCCAGGCGCCGCGCCACGGCAAGCCCTGGAAGGAATGCGGCCCCTCGGCTGACGGGTACGTCAGCCGATCCCCCAAGGGGATGCGGGCCGGCTAGGGAGCGGCCCGTCGCTCGGCCCGAATGCGGCCCCTCGGCCGACGGGTACGTCAGCCGATCCCCCGAGGGGATGCGGGCCGGCCAGGGAGCGGCCCGTCGCTCGGCCCGCGGGTGGCTCAATGGACGATCAAAGGTTGCTGGCCCAGCTGCGTGTAGCCGGCGATGTAGTCGTCGATTTCCTCGACGCTGGGCTCGTGTCCCTCGGACAGGGCCTGTACGCCCTGGCGAAAGCTCTGGGCCAGCGCGCCGTCGAGGTAGATGCCCTTCTTGGCCAGTTTGTCGACGATCTCGAAGCCGGTGATCGGCGGTCGGGGGCCGGTGTCGACCGGCGTGGGAGTGTCTTCGCCATCGAACGTGATCTGCACGACAGCAAAGGCGTCGGAGTTGTAAACCAGGTTCATCGCGTCATGCCTCCTGCGCATTGCGGGGGGCCGGATGACCCCATGGGATGCATCTGGGGCGCTTGAGGTCGATTGCAAGCTCCTGGATCCATGGGGTTCGCCACTTGACTCCACCTCATTGGGGGTGGCCCGGACGGCGGCCAGCCCTGGGGCGCAGTCAGGGGCGGGAAGCGGCGGCCGAGGCCGCCTCCGGGGCCGGCAGCGGGCTCGACAGCCAGAACGCCTCGGATGCCCGCCCGGGCACCTGGGTGAAGCGCAGGCCGACCGGCAGGTGGCCGGCCTCCGGCGCCAGCCAGACCTCGACCCGCTGGTCGTAGGGCTGCGTCGGCTCGCGCTGCAGGTGGACCGCCCTGAGCGGCGTGCCGTGGGGCTCGACGCGCTCCTCGCCCAGCACCTCGAACACCCATTCGGTGGCCTGGCCGCGCGCATTGGCCACCTGCAGGCGCAGCGACTGTCCGGCCTGCAGGCCGCCCGGCTGGGCCTGGGCGATGGCCGCCAGCTGCAACAGCAGGCTGACCCGGTCCTGCGCGCCGGCGAACAGGGACAGGGCCCGGGTCGAGCCGGAGAAGCTGATGACGCCCTTGTCGCGCTGGAAGTTCACAGCCCGCACCTCCACGCCGCGCTGGCGCTCGACCATGCGCAGGGGCGCGATGCCGGCCGCGTCGACCCGCCCGCGCGACACCCAGTCCATCAGCGCCTTGTTGCCGATGGCGCCGGCGAGCCGGGCGCGGTACTCGCCGTCGGGCAGGAACTCGAGACTGAAGCTGCCGGTGCCGGCCTCGTCCCCGCGTTCGATCCGGTACTCGAGCTTGAAGGCCCGGGTGGGCGGCTGGCTGGTGTAGAGCGGCGGGTGCCCGCCGCCATCTTCCGGCGCCTGGGCGCTGGCGACGGGGCCGGGCACCGGCGCAGCAGGGGCCGAGGCCGCGTCTTCGGCCGGGGCCGGCTCGGTGCCGGCCACGGCTTCCGGGGCCAGTGCGCCGGCGGTCCAGTCGATCGGTTGGTCCGGGGGCGGGTGCCGGGTGGGGGGAATGGTGGGCGTGCCTTGAGGCAAGGGCTCGGGCGCCGTGAGCAACGCGGGTGGCTCGGGCGGCGTCTGCGGTGCCACCGGCTCCGGCCCGGCCCTATCGGGGGCCGGCTGCGGCGCGGCTGGCGGGGGCAGCGTCACCACCTCGATCGCCGGCGCGCGGGCCGGCGCGTGGCCCAGCGGTTCGCGCATCGGGCCGATCAGCCAGGCATGCACCAGCAGCACGCCGAGTGCCACCGAGGCCAGCTGGCCTCGCCGCCGCCAGTCGGGCCGGTGCGGATCGCGGGATGGATCACCGGGTGTGTGGCCAGGGGCGGGCGAGGGCATCGGACGACAATGGTGCCATCAGTCATGGGCGGTCCGCCCTCGAACACCTCCACCGAATGAAGCTCGCCACCTACAAGGACGGCTCGCGCGACGGCCAGCTGGTCGTCGTCTCGCGCGACCTCTCGACGGCCCATTACGCCAACGGCATCGCCACCCGCCTGCAGCAGGTGCTGGACGACTGGAACTTCCTGTCGCCGCAGCTCGAAGACCTCTACACCACGCTCAACCACGGCAAGGCGCGCCACGCCTTCGCCTTCGACCCGGCGATGTGCATGGCGCCGCTGCCGCGCGCCTTCTGCTGGGCCGACGCCTCGGCCTACCTGAACCACGTCGAGCTGGTGCGCAAGGCCCGCGGGGCGGAAATGCCGGAGTCCTTCCGCGCCGACCCGCTGGTCTACCAGGGCGGCAGCGACGACTTCCTCGGCCCGCTCGACGACGTCTACTTCGCCAGCGCAGAGCACGGCATCGACTTCGAGGCCGAGGTGGCCGTCATCACCGGCGACGTGCCCATGGGCGCCACCCCGGCGCAGGGGCTGGAGAGCATCCGCCTGCTCCTGCTGGCCAACGACTGGACCTTGCGCAACCTGGTGCCGGCCGAGCTGGCCAAGGGCTTCGGCTTCTTCCAGAGCAAGCCGGCGACGGGCTTCAGCCCGGTGGCCGTCACGCCCGACGAGCTGGGCGATGCCTGGGCCGGCGGGCGCGTCCACCTCACGCTGCAGACCAGCTGGAACGGGCGCAAGGTCGGGATGGTCGAGGCGGGGCCCGAGATGCACTTCCACTTCGGCCAGCTCATCACCCACCTGTGCAAGACGCGGCGGCTGCGGGCCGGCGCGATCGTCGGCTCGGGCACGGTCAGCAATGCCGATGCCGCCAAGGGCTACAGCTGCATCGCCGAGAAGCGGGCCCTGGAGATGATCGAGCACGGCGAGGCCAGGACCGCCTTCATGCAATTCGGCGACGTGGTGCGCATCGAGATGAAGGGCCCGGACGGCCAGTCGATCTTCGGCGCGATCGAGCAGGCGGTGGTGGAGGCTGGGACATGAGGCGGCTGCTGGGTGTGATGGCGAGCGCCCTGGCGATCGCGCTGGCCATGTGGGGGAGCGTCTCGGCCGCTGAACCCTGCCCCCCGCAGCCCGCGCCGCTCACGGCGGCGACGGTGGAGCAGGGCCTGCGCAGCGCGGTCGACCGCGGCCTGCTCTGGCGCATCAGCAAGGGCGGTCGCGTTTCGTGGCTGTATGGCACGCTGCACGTCGGCCGCCAGCCGTGGATGTTCCCCGGCCCGCAGGTGCGCGAAGCGATGCAATCGGCCGATCAGGTTGCGCTGGAGCTGGACCTGCTGGATCCCGCCGTCATGGGCAAGGTGACGACGCTGATGCTGGCCGGAACGCAACCCGTGCCGCTGCCCGAGGCCCTGGACCGGCGTCTGAAGACGCTCGCCGACAGCTCGTGCGCCGGGCCCGAGCTGGCGATGCTCCGGCCCGAACTGCAGGCCGTTTCGTTGACGATCGCCGCGGCTAGGCGCGCCGGCCTGGAGGCGGCGTACGGGGCCGACCTCTTCCTGGCGCTGCAGGCCCGGCGCGTCGGCAAGCCTGTCCTTTCGCTGGAGACGCCCGAGTCGCAGATCGGGCTGCTGCTGCAGGACACGCCGGCCGAGACGGCGCGCTTCGTCGACCATGCGCTGGGCGAGCTGGAGAGCGGCCAGGCGCTGCCGACGCTCGAGCGCCTGGCCGAGGCCTGGGCCCGCGGCGACTGGAACGAGCTCAGCCACTACGCCGATTGGTGCCGCTGCCTGGACACCGAAGAGGACCGCGCGCTGATGCGCAAGATCAACGACGAACGCAACCTCGCCATGGCAGCCAAGGTGGCGGCGCGCCACGAGGCCGGCGAGCGGCTGTTCGTGGCGGTCGGGGCGCTGCACATGATCGGGCCCGAGGGACTGCCCTCCCTGCTCGCCGCGCGGGGCTTCGAGGTGCGAAGGATGGAGCCCGGCGCGGCCCCCTCCGCCGCGCCGCCGAAGCTGGTGTCGCCCTGAGCCGACAGGCGGGCCGCGCGCGGGTTCGCCCGACCCAGGCCGGGCCGGGGCCCGTCGTACCATCGCCGCCATCCGAGGCAAGCAAGGGGCGGGCGATGGCAGATGCGGCAGCCAGTTTCACCAAGATGGTTCCGGGCTTCGATTTCCTGCAGGGCCTGGTCAAGAACGCCGGCGCAGCCCTGCCGAACATGGGCCAGTGGATAGCGCCGACGCTGAATCCGGAAGAACTCGAGAAGCGCATCGAGGAGCTGCGCACGGTGCAGTTCTGGCTCGAGCAGAACGCCCGCATGCTGGGCGCGACCATCCAGGCGCTGGAGGTTCAGCGCATGACGCTGTCGACGCTCAAGACGATGAATGTGCAGATGGGCGAGTTGCGCGACTCGATCAAGCTGACCGTGCCCGGCATGGAGCCGGCGGCCGCGCCCGAGCCGCCGCCCGAAGAGCCCGCGCCCGCCGCGGCCCCGCCCAGGGCGCCGGCGAAGAAGGCCGCCGCCAAGACCAGCGTCGACACGCCCATGGGCACGGTCGATCCGATGCAATGGTGGGGGGCGCTGACCAAGCAGTTCACCACCCTGGCGGCCAGCGCGATGAAGGACACCGCCACCGACGCAGCCAAGAACCTGGCCGGGGCGATGGTCAAGCAGAGCTTCGACGCCGCGGGCGAGACGATCAAGCGCGCGGTCGAGCTGGGCGCGCAGGTGCCTGTGAAGGCCACGAAGGTGGCGGCCAAGGCGGTCGGCGGGGGCGTGAAGGCCGCTTCGCGTGCCGCGGGCACGAAACGCTCGTCGCCACCCCGCAAGCGCAGCTAGTCTGCGCTCGAAGCGCGAACACGCGGGACCGCCGGGCGGTCGCGCCGGTTTGTCAAGACATGCTGGAGCCTCCCTCGCGGAGGGAGGCTGGAGGGAGCGGTCTGACTGGCTGGAGCCCCTTCGTGGAGGGGGCTCGGGGGAGCCCAACATTCGTCAACCGGCAGGCGCCCGCTCGGCAGAAGCCGAGCGGGCGCCTGCCGGTTCAGCGTGGATTCAGCGCCGCTTGCTACAGTGTTCCGATGTCCGCGCTGCCCGCCTCGACCCCGCCGGCCACCGATGAAGAGCGGGCCCGCCGCTCGGCGCGCCAGCGCGAGGTGATCGCAACGCTCGGGGCCGTCCTGCCCCCGCATGCGCTGCTGTGGCAGGCCGAGGACACCACCCCCTACGAATGCGACGGCCTGACGGCCTACCGCCAGCGCCCCATGGCCGTGGCCCTGCCCGAGACCGAGGCGCAGGTCAGCGCGGTGCTGCGGGCCTGTTCGGCCTTGAAGGTGCCGGTGGTCGCACGCGGCGCCGGCACGGGCCTGTCGGGCGGTGCCATGCCGCACGGCGAGGGCGTGACGCTGGGGTTGGCCAAGTTCAACCGCATCCTGAAGGTCGATCCGATGAGCCGCACGGCGGTCGTGCAGTGCGGCGTCCGCAACCTGGCCATCAGCGAGGCGGCGGCGGTGCACGGGCTGTACTACGCGCCCGACCCTTCCAGCCAGATCGCCTGCACCATAGGCGGCAACGTGGCCGAGAACTCCGGCGGCGTGCACTGCCTGAAGTACGGCCTGACGCTGCACAACGTGCTCAAGCTGCGCGGCTTCACCGTCGACGGCGAGGCGGTGGAGTTCGGCGGCGACGCGCTGGATGCGCCGGGCCTGGACCTGCTGCCGCTCATCGTCGGCAGCGAGGGCATGCTGGCGGTGGTCACCGAGGTGACCGTCAGGCTCACCCCCAAGCCGCTGCTGGCGCGCTGCATCATGGCGAGCTTCGACGACATCCGCCGAGCCGGCGACGCGGTGGCCGAAATCATCGCCGCCGGCATCATCCCCGCCGGCCTGGAGATGATGGACAAGCCCATGACGGCGGCCGTCGAGGCCTTCGTCCATGCGGGCTACGACCTGAACGCCGCGGCCATCCTGCTGTGCGAGAGCGACGGCACGCCGGAGGAGGTGGACGAGGAGATCCGCCGCATGATGGACGTGCTCACCGGCTGCGGCGCCACGCGCATGGAGGTCTCGGCCAACGAGGCCCAGCGGCTGAAGTTCTGGAGCGGCCGCAAGAACGCCTTCCCCGCCTCCGGCCGCATCAGCCCCGACTACATGTGCATGGATTCGACCATCCCGCGCAAGCGCCTGGCCGACATCCTGATCGCCATCGCGGGCATGGAATCGACCTACGGCCTGCGCTGCTGCAACGTCTTCCATGCCGGCGACGGCAACCTGCACCCGCTCATCCTGTTCGACGCCAACGATGCCGACCAGCTGCACCGGGCCGAGCTCTTCGGGGCCGACATCCTCGAGACCAGCGTCGCCATGGGCGGCACGGTGACCGGCGAGCATGGCGTGGGCGTGGAGAAGCTCAACTCGATGTGCGTGCAGTTCAGCGGCGAGGAGATCGCGCAGATGCAGGCCCTGAAGAGCGCCTTCGATCCGCCCGGCCTGCTGAACCCGGGCAAGGTGCTGCCCACGCTGCAGCGCTGCGCCGAGTACGGGAAGATGCACGTGCGGCGCGGTCTGCTGCCCTTTCCCGAGCTGGAGCGGTTTTGAGCGCCGTGGTCGAGGACATCGCGCTGCAGCAGGTCGCCGATGCCGTGCGGCAGGCCGCGGGGCGGCGGCGCCCGCTGCGCCTGGTCGGCGGCGGCACCAAGGATTTCTACGGCGGAGCGCTGCAGGGCGAGCCGCTGGACTTGAAGCCGCTCGCCGGCATCAGCGCCTACGAACCCAGCGAGCTGGTGGTGACGGTGCGTGCGGGCACGCCTTTGGCCGAGCTGGAGGCAGCGCTGGCCGAGAAGTCGCAGTGCCTGCCTTTCGAGCCGCCGCGCTTCGGGCCGGCCAGCACGGTCGGCGGCATGGTCGCGGCGGGCCTCGCCGGGCCGGCTCGCGCAGCGGTGGGCGGCGTGCGCGACTACGTGCTCGGCGCGACCATCGTCAACGGCCGCGGCGAGGTGCTCTGCTTCGGCGGCCAGGTGATGAAGAACGTGGCGGGCTACGACGTCTCTCGCGCGCTCGCCGGCTCGATGGGGCAACTGGGCGTGATCGCCGAGGTCTCGCTCAAGGTCCTGCCCATCGCGCCGGGCCGGCTCACGCTGCGTTTCGACATGGACCAGGGCAATGCCCTGCGCCACCTGAACGAGTGGGCCGGCCAGCCGCTGCCCCTGTCCGCCAGCGCCTGGTGGGACGGCGCGCTGATCGTGCGGCTGCAGGGTGCCGAGGCGGCGGTGGCCGCCGCGTCCAGGCGCCTGGGCGGCGAGCCGATCCCGCCCGAGCTGGCCGACCGTTTCTGGGATGAACTGCGCGACCAGCGCGACGAATTCTTCCGCCTGGCCGGGCAGGCCATCGGCGAGGGCGCCCGGCTGTGGCGGCTTTCGGTGGCCTCCACGGCGCCACGAATCGAGCTCGCCGGCGACCAGCTCGTCGAGTGGGGTGGCGGCCTGCGCTGGCTGGTGAGCGATGCGCCTCCGGCCACGGTGCGCGCCGCCGCCGTCGAGGCCCTCGGCCATGCGACCGTCTGGCACGGCGACAAGTCCTGTGGCGCCTTCCACCCCCTGCCGGCGGTGCAGCAGCGGTTGCAGCGCGCGCTGAAGGCCGCGTTCGATCCCGAGGGCGTGTTCAACCCGGGCCGCCTGGACAACCTGGCCGCGGCCTGAAGCCCCCGATGCAGACCCATCTCGCTCCCGAATTCCAGGGCACGCCCGACGGCGATGCGGCCGAGGCCATCCTGCGCGCCTGCGTGCATTGCGGCTTCTGCACGGCCACCTGCCCCACCTACCAGCTGCTGGGCGACGAGCTGGACGGCCCGCGCGGCCGCATCTACCTGATCAAGCAGGTGCTCGAAGGCGCCGAGCCCACGCCGGCCACGCAGCTGCATCTGGACCGCTGCCTCACCTGCCGCAACTGCGAGTCCACCTGCCCGAGCGGCGTGCGCTACGGCGAGCTGGTGGACATCGGCCGGCGCGTCGTCGAGGCCAAGGTCGAGCGCCCGGCGGGCGAGCGCGCGCGACGCTGGCTGCTGAAGGAGGGCCTGACTTCGCCGCTGTTCGCACCGGCGATGAAGCTCGGGCAGCTGGTGCGGCCCTTGCTGCCGGCTTCGCTCAAGGCCAAGGTGCCCGCCCGCGCAGGGGCCGGAGCCCACCGCTGGCCGACGCGCACGCACCCGCGCAAGGTGCTCATGCTGCTGGGCTGCGTGCAGCCGGCGATGATGCCCAACATCAACTCGGCCACCGCGCGCGTGCTCGACGCCGCCGGCATCCAGACCCTGGTCGCCGACGAGGCCGGCTGCTGCGGCGCGATCCGCCTGCACCTGGCCGACCACGAAGGCGGCCTGGCCGACATGCGACGCAACATCGATGCGTGGTGGCCGCTGGTCGAGGGACTGACCGATGCGGGGCGCGTCGAGGCCATCGTGATGAACGCCTCCGGCTGCGGCGTGACGGTGAAGGAATACGGCCTGGCGCTGGCGCACGACGCCGAGTACGCCGACAAGGCCCGGCGCATCAGCGAGCTGACGAAGGACCTGAGCGAGCTGCTGCCGGACATCGTGCCGGCCCTGCGTGCGAAGTTGCAGGCTCTCCCCCGCTCGGCGGGGGAGCGGGGAGGGGGTGCCACGGACGCACCCGCCCAGCGGATGAAACGCTTGGCGTTTCATCCGCCCTGCACGCTGCAGCACGGGCAGCAACTGCGCGGCGGCGTGGAGAGCCAGCTCGCCGAACTGGGCTTCGACGTGCAGACCGCGCCGGCGGAAAGCCACCTCTGCTGCGGCTCGGCCGGCACCTACTCGGTGCTGCAGCCCGAGCTCTCGCTGCAGTTGCGCGACCGCAAGCTCAAGGCCCTGGCCCCGGTCCAGGCCGACACCATCGTCTCGGCCAACATCGGCTGCATCCAGCATCTGCAGTCGGGCAGCCAGCGCCCGGTGCGGCACTGGGTCGAGGTGCTGGACGAGGCGCTGGGCTGAAGCTCAGTGGCCGCGCGAACGCTCGCACAGCATGTACAGCGCCGGCCCATCCGGCGTGACGATCTCGCGCAAGGCGCGAAAGCCCGCCTTCTCGTAGCAGCGGATGGCGCGTGCGTTGGCCGGATGGGGGTCGGTCTGGACGGCGGTGACCTCGGGATCTTCGAAGAGCCGTTGGACCAGTGCGGCAACCAGGCGCGTGCCCAAGCCTTGCCCCAGGTCGGCCTCGTCGCCGAGGGACTGGTCGATGCCCCGCACACCGGGGTCGGTCACGTCCTCCCACCAGCCTTCGCCGCTGCCCATGGCGACATAGGACTGCGCATAGCCGATCGGCCGGCCATCGAGCATGGCGATGTAGGGCGTCACCCCCTCTTCGGCCAGGATCCGCGGCAGGTAGTTGGCGCGGGTCTCGGCCAGGCTCTTCGGGCGTTCCGCCTCGCCACCCCACCATTGCACGATGTGCGGCCGCTGCAGCCAGGCATGCAGCAGCGGGAGGTCGCCCTCGGTCATCGGGCGCAGCTCGACGACCGCTGCTTCGAAGCGGCCCGGCGTCATGCTGCCAGCAGCGCGAGCGCCATCATGCCCAGCCCGACCACGCCGACCAGCCAGACGGCCGTGCGCAGGTAGGTGATGCCGGCCCAATACACGGGCAGGTAGGCGACACGGGCCCAGAAGAAGATCTGGGCGCCCAGCATGACGGCAGAGCGCTGTCGGCCTATGGCCATGGCCGTCAGCGCCAATGCGGCGAAGAAGACGAAGTTCTCCATCGTGTTCTTCGCGGCACGGTCCGCCCGGCCGGCGAGCGGTGTCGGCTCGGGCAGGTCGTCGCGGTTGCCGAAGGCCAGCGCCATCCCGCGGGGTGTGATGCCGCCGGTGCGCAGCAGGCTGGCGACCATCAGGCTCGCCCAGGTCAGCAGGGCGGTGTAGACGAGCAGGTGCGGCAGGTCGTTCATCGGCAAGCCTTTCAGTCGAGGCAGGAGCCTACGGCGCGAGCGCCCGCTGCACGATCTCGAGCCCCAGCGGGCCGGCCACCTCGCGCAGGAAGCGGCCGAAGTCGACGTGGGCGGTGTCGTCGGCGCGGTCCGAGATGCTGCGCACCACGGCCAGTGGCGTGCCGAAGGCGTGGCAGACCTGCGCCACGGCGGCGCCTTCCATCTCCACCGCCAGCGCGGCCGGCAGCGCCTCGCGCAGCGCGCGGCTCTCGTGGGCGGTCGAGACGAAGCGGTCGCCGCTCACGATGAGGCCACGGTGCACCCGTGCCTGCGAGCCAGCCAGCGCCGCGCGCGCCCCGCGGGCCGCCGCCTCGCTGAACGCCGTGTCGACCGGGAAGCGCGACATCCCGGTCAGCGGCACCTCGTGTTTCGGGAACAGCGGCGAGGCATCCATGTCGTGCTGCAGCAGTGCATCGGCCACCACCACGTCCCCCACCTTGACGCCCTCGCCGAGGCCGCCGGCCACGCCGAGGAAGAGCATGCGGTCGACCTGGTAGTGGTCGATCAGCAGCGTGGCCGTGATGGCCGCGGCGACCTTGCCGATGCCCGACAGCACGGCGACCACCGGCTCGCCGGCGAACTGGCCGAGCCAGAACTCGCGGCCACCGCAGTGGCCGGTGGTGGCTCCTTCGATGGCCGGCAGCAGGGCGGCCAGTTCTTCATTCATCGCGGCGATCAGGGCGGTGCGGGGCATGGTGTCGATTCTGGGGGGTGGTCGTTGGCGGGCGTGAAGCATTTGCGCAGAATCGTCCGGCTTCGTCACGGACCCTGGCTTCCACAGCCGAGGAGGCATCGATGAGCGTCTCGCGCCGGCAGATCCTGGCCGCCACCGCGGCCACCGCCCTGAGCTCCTGGCCCGTCGCCTCCAGCGCCGGCTTCGCCTCGCCGATGTGGCGCCAATGCAAGGGCGACGCACGCCGCACCGGCCGCTCGCGCTTCCACGTGCCGCTGCACCACAAGCCGCTTTGGAACACCAATCGGACCCACACGCTGCAATCGTCCATGAGCGTAGGCGCCGACGGCTTGATCTACACGGCCGGCGACAACGGCATCCTGCGCGCATTCGAGCCGACGGGCGAAGTGCGATGGCTCGTCGGACTGGGCGCCTACGTCACCGCAGGGACGGCCATCCTGCTCGACGGTTCGATACTGGCGCTGCCCGAGAGCGGCGTGGCCCAGTGCTTCCGCCGCAGCGGCGCCTTTCGCTGGACATTCGACACCGGAGACTACACCGGGCCTCATTCCGCCCCGCTTGTCGCCGGCGACGGCAGCATCTACATCGGTCACCGCTCCGCGCTGCTGTCCTTGCGGCCCAACGGCCATCTCCGTTGGCGCCTCGACGGGCTGCCGGTGGACGGGCCACCGGCGGAGGGGCCCGACGGCACGATCTATCTCCCTTCGCGCGAGGACCTGGTCGCCGTCTCGCCCGCGGGCAAGGTGCTGTGGCGCTGCGACAGCGGGGTGGGGACCTATGGACTCGCCTCGGCACCGGCCGTGGGCGACGACGGCACGATCTACGTCAACGGCCGCCAAGGCCAGCTGCTCGCGGTGAACCCGGATGGCACCCAGCGCTGGAAGGCTGGCGAGCCGGGGCAGGCGGCGGACGTCCCGGCCTCGCCGGCGCTCGGGCTGGATGGCACGATCTACCACTGCTCGAGCTACCAGCACATCAACGCCGTCGACCCCGATGGAACGCTCCGCTGGCGCTACAGCAGCGACAAGGACGACCGCTTCTCTTCGCCCACGGTGTGCGCGGACGGAGCGATGCTCGTCGGCACCTGGCACTCCAGCAAGGTGATCGCGCTGTCTGCCGCCGGCGAGCTGTTGTGGGAGCAGGTCATCGACGCCAAGGAAGGCATCAACTATGTCCGCACGGCGCCGGTACCGATGAAGCACCACCGGCTGCTGGTGGGCAGCTTCGAGGGCATGTTCGTGCTGGGGCCCCGCAACAATCCCTGAGTCCTCACGCCAGCAGGCACTCGCGGGCCTGGGTGCCGACATGGCGCCCGCCCTCGCAAGAGGCGCCGATGCGACGAACGGATTCGCGGCGCTCGAAAAAATCCCGGACGTCTTCTAAGATGCCCCGGCCGGCGCGCAAGCCGCCGGCCCACGTCGCTCGGACGGTTCCGGGCGCTCACGTTGAAAAGGACTTCTCCCATGGCCACGGGCTCCTCGGGTCAGCGCCGCTTCGCGCGCATCGACCGCCTGCCTCCCTACGTCTTCAACATCACGGCCGAGCTGCGCGCAGCCGCCCGCCGTCGCGGTGAAGACATCATCGACCTGTCGATGGGCAACCCCGATGGCGCGACGCCGCCGCACATCGTGGCCAAGCTGTGCGAGGTGGCGCAGCGGCCCGATACCCACGGCTACTCGACCAGCAAGGGCATCCCGCGCCTGCGCCGGGCGATCAGCCACTGGTACCGCGACCGCTACGGCGTCGAGATCGACCCCGAGCGCGAGGCCATCGTCACCATAGGTTCCAAGGAAGGCCTGGCGCACTTGATGCTCGCCACGCTGGACCGTGGCGACACGGTGCTGGTGCCCGACCCCAGCTACCCCATCCACATCTACGGCGCGGTGATCGCGGGGGCGGACATCCGCTCGGTGCCCAACGTGCCGGGCGTGGACTTCTTCGCCGAGCTGGAGCGCACCATCCGCGGCAGCTACCCCAAGCCCAAGATGATGGTGCTGGGCTTCCCGAGCAACCCGACGGCGCAGTGCGTGGAACTCGACTTCTTCCACAAGGTGATCGCGCTGGCGAAGAAGCACGACATCTTCGTGGTGCACGACCTGGCCTATGCCGACATCGTCTTCGACGGCTGGAAGGCGCCGAGCATCATGCAGGTGCCGGGCGCCAAGGACATCGCGGTCGAGTTCTTCACGCTCAGCAAGAGCTACAACATGGCGGGCTGGCGCTTCGGCTTCATGGTCGGCAACCCGGACCTGGTGGCCGCGCTGGCCCGCATCAAGAGCTATCACGACTACGGCACCTTCACGCCGCTGCAGGTGGCGGCCATCGCGGCGCTCGAAGGCGATCAGCAGTGCGTGAAGGACATCGCCGCCACCTACCAGAAGCGGCGCGACGTGCTGGCCAAGGGCCTGATCGAGGCCGGCTGGCCGGTCGAGGTGCCCAAGGCCTCGATGTACATCTGGGCCAAGATCCCGCCGGCCTACGCCCACCTCGGTTCGCTCGAGTTCGCCAAGCAGCTGCTCGAGAAGGCCAAGGTCTGCGTGAGCCCCGGCATCGGCTTCGGCGACCACGGCGACGACCACGTCCGCTTCGCGCTGATCGAGAACGAAAGCCGCATCCGCCAGGCGGTGCGCGGCATCAAGGCGATGTTCCGGGCGGACGGGGTGGTGGGGTGAGCGTAGGCGTGAGGCGCGGCCGCTGACTTGGCGGTGGCCGAGGGCTGATGTCCGTCAGGTCGCGGCGGGCACCGTGCCTTCGCGCGCCAGCACGTCGAAGGCCTGCAGGCGCTGGCGCAGCTGCCAGCGCACCAGCAGTCCGCTGACCAGTGCCTGCAGCAGCACGGTGGCGACCGAGAGGAACCACACCTGCCGCAGTGCGAAGCCGGGCCGCTGCGAGAGCCACACCGCCGGCCCGACGAAGGTCACCAGGCGCGTGGCCGTGCTGGCCATGGCCGGCCAGGTGTTGCCCATGGCCTGGAACAGGCCCGAGCACGCGAAGACGAAGCCCATGGCGACGAAGTTGGTCGAGATGATGGTCAGGAAGCCCACGCCCACCTCGGCCACGGCCGGGTCGCTGGTGAAGGCGCCGATCATGGATTCGGGCACCAGGTGGCAGGCGATGGCCAGCAGCAGCATGAGGCTGCACTCGATGATCACGCCCTGCTTCAGGGTCTCGCGCACGCGGTCGGCGCGGCGGGCGCCGAAGTTCTGCCCGGCCACGGCCGGCAGCGCGAACGAGATCGCCATCGCCGGCAGGAACACCGCCTGCATCACCCGCAGGCCGATGCCGAAGCCGGCCTGCGCCGCCGGGCCGAAACCGCGGATGAGCCAGTAGATCGCCGAGGTGTAGAGAAACATCAGGAAGAATTCGCCGCCGGCCGGCACGCCGATGCGCAGCAGCGGTTTCCACACGTTCCACCGCGGCAGCATCTGCATGGGCCGCACCGAGACATAACTCTCCAGCCGGACGAAGTAGACGACCATCATCAACACCCCGGCGGCCACCGCCAGGCTGCTGGCCAGGCCTGCGCCCATCACGCCCATCGGATGCCCGGTGCCCCAGCCGGCGATGAGGATGGGCGCCAGCACGATGTTGACCAGCACGGTGAGCATCTGCACCACCATGCCGGGCTTGGCCACGCCCGTGCCGCGCATGGCCGAGCCCATCGCCGCCAGCGGGAACTGCAGCGCCAGGCCGGGCAGGTACCAGAGCAGGTAGGTGCGGCCCGCTTCGGCGATGCCCTCGGTGGCGCCGACGGCGCTCATGTAGGCCTGGATGCCCGCCAGCCCGAGCGCGAGCGCGAACAGCGTGCAGGCGATGGCCAGCCCCAGCGACTGGTTGAAGGCCAGCTCGGCGCGGGCATGCTCCCTGGCCCCCACCGCATGCGAGATCAGCGCCACCGTGCCGACGCTGAGCATCTGCGTCAGCGCGATCACGATCATCACCGCATTGCCGCCTTGCGAGACACCGGCGATCGCCTCCGGGCCGAGACGGGAGACGAAGTACAGGTCCACCAGGAAGTACAGCGTCTGCACCAGCATGCCGACCGCTATCGGCGTGGCCATCGCGACGATATGGCCCCGGATGGGGCCTTGGGTCAGGTCTTTCATGGGCCGGGATTCTGCGGCGGTGGTGCCGAGCCGGCCATCCCGCGGACCCTCGGGCGCTCAGGGCAGGTAGGGCGTCAGCCAACCCATCTGCGGTGCATCGCTGCCGTCGCCGCGCGGCTCGATGGAGAACATGTAGCCGCCCCACCACGGGCCGGCCGCCCACCAGGTCCAGCCGGACCAGACGTCGCGGTTGCTGCCGAGGTAGGCGAGCATCTTGTCGACGGCCGCGTGGCAGGTGGAGTTGTCGCCCCAGGCGAACTCGCCGAGGAAGCCGCGCTTCGCGTGGCTGCGCAGCCAGGCCGTGAAGCCCGTCAGGCGCTCCACGCCTATGGTCTGGCTCACACAGCTGGGCGAGCCGCCGGAGCTGTCGCCGTCGAGGTACTGGTGCACCTCGTAGGCGTAGCGGTTCGCGCTGTCGACGACGCCCAGCATCACCTGCGCGTTGGGGCTGCCGTACCAGCTGTCGCTCCAGCTGTGGGCGCCCGTCCAGCCGTTGCCGGGCACGAGGACGAGGTTGTTGGCGCCCGCGCTGCGGATGGCGGCGATCGCCGCGTTGGCGGCCGCGAGCCACTGCTCGGTCGGCATGTCGTGTGGCTCGTTCATCAGCGCGAAGATCACGCGGTTCGGCCGGCCCTTGTAGGCCGTGGCCAGGCGCGACCAGAAATCGGCGAAGGCGGCGTTCGACACGCCTGCGCCGACGACGTTGGTGTGCCAGCGGGCGTAGTTGTGCGGGTCCAGCACGACGGTCATGCCGCCGTCCAGCGCGGTCTTGACGAAGCCGTCCAGCCGCGCCCACTCGGCCGAATCGAAGGGCGCCTGCAGCGTGGGCTGCAGCCGCTCCCAGCGGAAGGGCACGCGCACGGTGTTCATCTTCTTGCCGGCGAAGTAGCTCACCTCGCCGGCGTTGGGATAGATGTAGTCGACGCCATACTGGCCGGGCAGGGCGCCGTTGCCCCAGGGGTCGGCGCCGAACTCCGCGCCGGCCAGGCTCACGCCGCGGAAGGCCGGCACCGGGCTGGACATGTCGATGGCCTTGTTCGCGAAGGAGCAGACCTTCTTCGGCACGTCCGGGTTCGGATCCACCCCGCCGAAGTTGGCCAGCGTGCAGCCCACGCTGCCCTGGTAGATGCCGTAGGCGTACTTGCCCTGGGCGCCGTAGGCCACCTGGCGCGCCCCGGTGAAGCTGCAGGTGCCGCCTTCGACGGCGCACTTGGTGTAGTTCCCGGGCACGTTGCCGGCCCAGGCGGAAGGGCCGGTCAGCAGCAGCGCGGTGGCGAAGATCAAAGCACGCATTGGAGTCTCCCTGGATCGTCGAGCGAAGCCCATTGTTCGACTCGTCGAGCGTTTGCGCAGCGGGCGGATACATGCGGTCGCGATTCTTTCGTCGGACAGCGAACGCGTCATTCAGCGCCCTGCCCACAATCGGCGCCGTCGACTCCAGGGAGATCCGAATGACACAGCTCGGGACGCTGACCGCGTGCCTGCTCGCACTGGCTGCGGGCGGTGCGCAGGCGAAGGGCGGCTACGACCAGCCGCATGAAGGCGAGGCCACGTTCTACGGCTACGGAGGAGGCGGCAATTGCAGCTTCCCCTTGCCCGACCGGCTCACCGCCGCGATGAACCACGACGACTACGACGGCTCGCAGGCCTGCGGCGCCTGCATCCTCGTCACCAACCCGGCCAACGGCCGGAGCGTGGAAGTTCGCATCGACGACCAGTGCCCCGAGTGCGCGGTGGGCGACGTCGACCTGGACCAGGAGGCGTTCGAACAGATCGCCGACCTGGCGCAGGGCCGCATCCCGGTCCGGTGGTCCTACGTGGCCTGCACGCCGCCGACGATGTCGCTGTACTTCAAGGAAGGCTCCAGCAAGTGGTGGACGGCTGTGCAGGTGCGAGACCACCGCTACCCGGTGGCGAAGCTGGCCTGGCGCACGAGCGGCACGACGGATGCCTTCAAGCCGGTGCCGCGCGAGACCTACAACTATTTCGTCGCCGGCAGCGGCATGGGGCCCGGGCCCTACGACTTCAAGATCACCGACGTGTTCGGCCACGTGGTGAAGATCAACAAGGTCGCGCTGAAGGTCGGCGTGGAGATCCCGACGAAGAAGCAGTTCGAGGCGCTGGGGGGCGAGCGTGCGTCTCGCCGAACGCTGCTGCAAGGTGCGACCTCGCCCGCCACCGAGGGGCCGAGATGAGTGCCTGGCTGCGTCGTTGGGTGCTGCCCTTGGCTGCGTGCCTGCTCGCGGCGCTGCCGGCGGCGCGTGCCGACTGGACGCCGGTCGACGGCATCTATGGCGTGCCCTCGCTGAGCTTCACGCTGCCGGCCAGCCTGCCGGGCAAGATCACCTCCGATTCGATCTACCTGGCCGACATCCAGGCCACGTTCCCCGAGGTCGACTGGGCCCACCTGGACCGGCTGTACCTGCGCCCCGGCCACTACAGGTTCATCTACATCGGCAACCTGCCGCAACGCAGCGCAGAGCGCCGGCTGGTCATCACCAACCAGGGCGGGCAGGTGCGCGTCGGCGGCCTGGGCCACTACTACCTGCTCAAGCTGGCGGGTGGTTCGAACTGGGTCCTGACCGGCCGCTACGACCCCGTCTCGCTGACCGGCGATGCCGCCTACCCGGGCCACCGGGGCGGCGCCTTCGCGAACAGCCAGGGCCGCTACGGCATCGGCATCGATGACGAGTTCGCACTCAGCGGCAACTCGGGGCTGGCGATAGGCGGCGGTGCCACCGCCTTCGAGCTGGATCATCTCGAGATTGCCCGCGTGGGCTTTGCCGGCGTGCTGGCGAAAACGGACAACGACGGCCAGGCGACGATGGCCGACGTGTCGGTGCATGACCTTTACATCCACGACACCGGCAGCGAGGGCCTGTACATCGGCAGCCGCGGGACCCAGCCGCAGCATGCCATCCGCAATTGGCGGATCTATGGCAACCGCGTGCTGCGCACGGGCACCGAGGCGATCCAGATCAGCCAGCTCAAGGGCTTGACGGACGTGCACCACAACGTCTTCGGCCCGGCGGCGATCGACTGGCGCGCGGCGTTCCAGGACTACCAGGACAACAACCTGCAGATCGGCCTGCGCGAAGGCGAGCTCAAGGTTCGCGACAACGTCTTCATCGGCGCGGCCGGCAACATGATCTCGATGTTCATGGAGCCGGTCGCCGGTGACGCGTTGGACGGCAACCGCGACGTGCGCTTCGAGAGCAACTACTTCTCGGACATGCGCAACCTCGGCCTGTATCTCAACAGCGTGGCGATCCCGGGCATCGGCTTTCGCTTCAACCGCAACACCTGGCGTGCCTGGCGCTTCGAGCGCGACCAGGTCTACACCGATGCGGTGCCGTATGACTACCTGCTGCGCCTGACGAACACGAGTTCGCCGATCCGCCTGGCCGGCAACGAATGGAACGGCCCGGAGCAGTTCGCCAACCTGCTGCCCACCGGCTCGGGCACCAACGGCAACGTGAGCGGCGAGCGCAACCGGCGGGTCGAGGCGAAGCCGGTGCGCTTCGTGGCGGCGGGCCTGCCCGACGGCTTCGACTACCTGCGCCTGGAGATGTGGACCGACGTCGCCACGCGGGGCAACGGCCAGCCGGTGAGCTATGGCCGGGGCTTCGTCGTGACCCACCTCGGACGGCCCTACCGCTGCCGGCTGGAGTCGTGTCCGGCCGGGGCTGTGCCCCCTGAGCGGCCCGACGCCTGGGAACCGTTGGCGGCGTTCGTGGACGACGTGCGCGTGAGGCCGGGCAGCCGCTACGAGGCGCTGGGCCTGCAGCCCGATCCGAAGTGAAGCGCGCTCAGAACGCGGTGGTGATGGCGTCGACGATGGCGTAGCGCTCGTCCACCACCGGCATCCAGCGCCACTTGTCGAAGGTGGTGCAGGGATGCGAGATGCCGAGCGCGACGCGGTCGCCCACGTGCAGCGCGACGCCGCCGTCGTTCAGCCGGAGGTAGGCGTGCTGGTCGTTGAGCTTGTCGATGACCCAGGAGGCGGGGGCCGGTTGCGGCTCACGGCTGCCCGCCGGGCAGACCTTCAACGCGACCGGCAATCCCCAGTCGGTGGACACGTCGCGCTTGCCCGCATTGAGCACCGCGAGGCCCGCTTCGGGGCAGGACTGCACGACGGCCCAGACCTCGAGCGCCGCATGCAGCCCGCTGGCGTCGCTGCAGCCCATGCGCCGGTTCACCGTCTGCACATAACGGCGGTAGGCGCCGTCATCGTGCGTGACGTAGCAGCCCGAGCGCAGCAGCGCCAGGAGCCGGGTGCCGCCAGTGATGCCGGCCAGGCCGTCGGCGACGAAGTCGAACACCGCCGAGCCGCCGGCGGTGACGAGAGGCTGCGGGACCTCGAACAGCCGCTCGGTTTCGCAGCCGGCGACGAGGCGCTGCAGCCGGCCCATGAGGCCCTCGACGAGGGCACGGTCGGCCTCGTCCTCGCCGGTGGCCCAGAGGCCCTCGTAGAGTTCGATGCCGGCGAGCTTGAGCGCCGGGCTGGCGCGCACCCGGCGAGCCAGTTGCAACGCCGCCTCGTCGTCGCGCACGCCGGTGCGGCCGCCGGGCAGGCCCAGCTCGACGAGAACTTCGAAGACCACGCCCATGTTGGCCTGTTCGATCAGGGCGATCTGCTCGGCCGAGTCGACGAGGAAGGGCGCTCTCAGGCCCGGCTCCCGCTGTAGCAGCGCGGCAAGCGAGGCCAGGTCGCTGGCCTGCAGCACCTGGTTGGCGATCACCGCGCGCCGCACCCCCGAGGCCACACCGAGCGCCAGCTGCTGCACGTTGGCGAACGTGATGCCCCAGGCGCCGGCCACCAGCTGCTGGTTGAACAGCTGCGGCGACATCGTCGTCTTGCCGTGGGGCGCGAAGCCTATGCCGGCTTCGTCCACCAGGCGCTGCATCCAGGCCAGGTTGTGGACCAGCGCCTCGCGGCGTATCACCGCCAGCGGCAAGGGGCAGCGGCCGTCGAACAGGTGCCAGCCTTGCGCGCCGATCAGGCTGCGGCGCAGGGGCGGCGCCGTGCCCGGATAGCCCTTGAAGCGGCCATCCAGCAAAGGGTCGAGGAGCTCATCCATCGCCGGATTCGACCATGCGGGCGGTTCGCCGCCAAGGCGGCGCGTTCAGCCCGGATGGCCGTCGGCGGCCACCGGCTCGGGCTCCACCCGCAAGGCCCAGGCGACGCCGGCCACCAGCATCGCGATGCCGGCGAGCGTCGTGCTGCCGGGCCATTGGCCGCGCAGCATGAAGGCGTAGCCCAGGGCCGCCAGCGTCTCGAAGACGATCAGCTGGCCCGCCAGGTTGGTGGGCAGGCGCTGGCTGGCCTCGTTCCAGCACAGGGTGCCCAGCCAGGACGAGAACAGGCCGATGGCCAGCATCAGGCCGACATAGGCTTCCGGGCGGGGGCCGAAGGGCATGGCCCACGGGGCGCCGGTGAGGGCGAACCACGTCCAGGTCAGGGCGAAGCCGAGGGCCGCCAGCGGTAGCGTGGCCACGCCCTGGGCGGTGGCCCAGCTGCGCGGACTGCGGCCGGGGTGGGCGCGGAGCCAGTCCGCATTGCGCAAGGGGTACCAGGTCCAGCAGGCGACAGCGCCCACGGCCAGCACGGCACCCAGGGCATAGCGCGAAAGGTCGGCGTCCGGGTTGGCACGCCATTGCACCCATTCGGCCTGGTTCACCAGGCCTATGCCCAGGGCGATCAGGCCCAGCGAAGGCGCGAGCCGCCGCCAGGGCAGGTGGCCGTCGCGATCGGCGTTGCGCAGGTTGGCGCAAGTGGCGATGACGACGGGCAGCGTGCCGATGATCATGGTCGGCAGCGGCGCCCCGGCGCGCTGGATGGCCGAAGACAGGAACAGGTAATAGACGACGTTGCCGACCAGCGCGAGCTTGAGCGCCTCGACCCAGTCGGAACGGGAGAGCTGCCGCAGGTTGGCCCGGTCCAGCCAGGCCAGGGGCAGCGCGATGAGGCCGAAGGCCAGGTAGCGGCCGAAGGACAGCATCACCGCCGGATAGTCGTCCAGCATCAGGGGGCCGACGAACACCAGGCCCCACATGAGGCCGGCCGCGAACGCGAACATCACACCAATTGCCATGGCGGGATGATGCCCGCGGCCTTCGGGGCGGTCTTGTACGACGTTGCTGTGCTCAGGCCGCAGGCCAGGCCATGGGGGCCACTTTCCACGCCAGCACCAGCATGGTCAGGCCGACCAGCCCGTCCATCACCTGCCAGGCCCGTGGGCGGGCGAAAAGGGGTGCCAGCCGGGCCGCGCCGAAGCCCAGGGTGCTGAACCAGGCCAGGCTGCCGAAGGAGGCGCCGGCCACGAACGCCGCCTGCGATGCGGGGCCGGGTTGCTGGGCTCCCAGCGACCCCACCAGCAGCACCGTGTCGAGGTAGACGTGCGGATTGAGCAGGGTGAAGGCCGCCACCTGGGCGAGCGCCTGCGGGCGCGAGAGCGCTCGCGTGTCGCTCGCATGCAGCGCGCCAGGCGCACGGGCTCGCCACAGCGCGATCAGGCCGTAGGCGCCCAGGAAGACGGCGCCTGCGCCCGCCAGCACCCGGGCCACGGCTGGGTGTTCGCTGACGAGGCCGGCCAGGCCCGCCACGCCGGCGGCCATCAACACCGCGTCGGCCATCGTGCAGAACAGCACGATGGAGCCGACGTGTTCGCGTCGCAAGCCCTGGCGCAGCACGAAGGCGTTCTGGGCCCCGATCGCCACGATCAGGCCGAAGGTCAAGAGCAGGCCCTGCAGCGCAGGGGCGAGGAGGGAGGCGGTGGCGGGGACGGCGTCATCGAGCATGGCGCGCAGCATGCCGGCGCCGCTGCCAGCCCGCCAGTTAGACTTTCTTCACCGGATGAAGTAACGCTGCATGCTCGATTACGCCTTGCTCGATGCGCTGGCCGCGGTGCTGCGAGAGGGCAGTTTCGAGCGCGCCGCCCGGGCGCTGCACCTCACGCCTTCGGCAGTTTCGCAACGCGTGCGCCTGCTGGAGGAGCGCCTGGGCCAGGTGCTCGTCGTGCGTGCCAACCCCACAAGAGCCACCGCCGCGGGCCAGGCGCTGGCGCGGCACGCGGAGCAGGTCGGCCTGCTGGAGCACGAGCTTCTCGCCGAGCTGCCGGTGCTGGCTCAAGGGGTGCGAGGCCGCGTGACCTTGCCGGTGGCCGTCAACGCCGACAGCCTGGCGACCTGGTTCATCGCGGCCGCGGCCGAGGCGACCGCCGAAGCACCGCTGCTGCTGGACCTGAGCCTGGACGACCAGGACCACACGGCCGAGTGGCTGCGCAGCGGCGAGGTGGTGGCTGCGGTCACGGCCCTGGCGGATGCCGTGCCAGGCTGCCGCAGCGTGCCCCTCGGCCTTCTTCGCTATGGCGCCACGGCCAGCCCTGACTTCATGCGGCGCCACTTCAACGATGGCGTCAACGCCGAGTCGTTGGCGCAGGCTCCGACGCTCACCTTCAACCGGCGCGACAGGCTGCAGGCCCAGTGGGTCGAGCAGGTGCTGGGGCGGGAGCTGGCGGTCCCGACGCACTGGCTGCCCTCCAGCCAGGCGTTCGTCGACGGGTGCCGGGCGGGGCTGGGGTGGGGCATGAACGTCCAGGCCCTCGTGCAGCCGCTGCTGGCCAGCGGCGAGCTGGTCGAGCTGGTGCCCGGGAAGACGCTGGCCGTGCCGCTGTACTGGCAACACCGTCGGCGGGGTCTGGCGGCCCTGGAGGTGCTGAGCCGCGCCGTGCAGAGGGCGGCCGCCGCGGTGCTCGAGCCGCTGGACGAGCCGGTGCGCTGAGAGCGGGCGGGGTGCGCTGAACGATGCACTGGGCGGTGCGGATAGGAGATGCGGATGGGGCGGTGCGCCGAACGATGCGAGGGGCTGAGCGCGTGGTGGTGCGCGTAGCGGCGCGCGTGGTGCTGAGACGGGGCGGTGCGACGGGGCGGTGCGTACGACCGTGGGATGGCGGGGTGCGCAGAGTGATGCGCTGAGTGCTTCGACGCTGCAATGGGCAGGTGATGCCGCATAGCTTGACGGTTATGTTCTACCATCCGCCCCGGCGCGCCCACAACAAGGACGACCCGCGCCGTCGAAGGGGCCCTGGTTCATGCGTCTGCAAGTGCTGCCGTCTGTCGATCTTCTGCGAACCTTCGAGGCGGCGGCCCGCTCCCTGAGCTTCACCAAGGCCGCGCAGGAGCTCTTCGTCACGCCGTCGGCCGTCAGCCGCCAGATCAGGATGCTCGAAGAAAACCTGGGCGTCCCCTTGTACCTGCGCGGGGCGCGCGGCCTGCGTCTCACAGACGCGGGGCTGCGCCTGCAACAGGCCGTTTCGGGCGCGTGGCATCAGCTGGAAGCGGCGCTGCTCACGCTGAAGCAGACCCAACCCTCCCGCGTGCTGAGCATCGGCACCACCGTGTCTTTCGCCGCCCTGTGGCTGGTGCCACGCCTGCCGGCGTTTCGACTTCGGCATCCGGACATCGACATCCGCGTCAACGCCAGCAGCGAGGTGCAGGACACCCGGCGAGAGCGGCTCGACGTGGTGATCCGCTACGCGCGCCCGGGGCTCGTCCCGCAACGGGAGCGGGTGCTCTTTCATGAGAGCGTGGTGGCGGTGTGCAGCCCCGGCCTGTGCCAGGGCCTTGGGCGAGGGTTGGTGGCGCCGGCCGATCTGGCGCAGCAGGTGCTTCTGCATCTGGACGACGCCTGCGGCGACCTGAGCTGGTATCGGTGGGGCCATTGGCTGGAATCCGTCGGTCTGGCGAACCTGGTGACGGCCCGTGCCCTGCGCTTCAGCCACTACGACCAGCTGATCCAGGCAGCGCTCGATGGCCAAGGCGTCGCGCTGGGTCGGCTGCCCTTGATCGATCGCCTGCTGAGCCAGGGGCGGCTCGTGGCGCCCTTCTCGGAGACTCCGTTGGACTCTGGGGCGTACTACGTGATGACCCACCCGGCGCCGATGGCGCACCCCGATGCAGAGTTGTTCGCGTCCTGGTTGCTGGAGTCGGCCGCCTCGGGCGATGCAGCCTGAGGCTCCAGCGCGGCGGCGGGAACGCCCGGCTAGAGGCTCGGGAGCTGCGGGAGCTGCGGGAGCTGCGGGAGCTGCGGGGAGTTGGGACTTGCGACTTGGGGACTTGGGGACTTGGGGACTTGGGAATTGGAGGACTGGGGGAGCTCAGGCGAGGGCACATCGGCAGCTGCGGTGCAGCGCGCCCTGCGCTCAGGCCCAAGCTCACCTGGAGGTCTGCGGCGCCACGAGCTCGCCTTCCGAGGCGGGGGCCTCCGGCTCCTCTCGCTTCGCCATCGCGGCGGTGGCCGCCACGAGGAACACGCCTGCGATCACCAGCGCCATGCCGAGCAGGTGATGAGCGTGCAGGGATTCGCCGAGAAAGACCATCGCCAAGACCGTGCCGCTGACCGGCGTCAGCGCGGTGAAGGCACCCGCCACGGTGGCATCCACCTGCCCCATGCTGTCGTAGATGAGCACGGCCGCGACGCCGTTGATGGCGACGCCGGTGTAGGCCATCAGCGCCCAGGTGCGCCAGGAGTATTCGGCATGCATGAGGCCCTGCGGCTCGATCGCGGCAGGTACGACGAACATCAGTGCGCCCAAGCCGGCGACGACGAGCGAGAGACGATCCGGCGGAAGGGGCCGCGAAAGAAAGCGCCCGAAGGTCAGGAAGACCGCCTCGCAGCCGACTGCGCACAGCAGCAGCGCGATGCCCCACCAGGCGCCCTCTGACGAAGCCCCATCCGCCGCCGCGGCGGGGGCGCCGTGCGTGGCCAACGCGCTGATCACGGCCGCACCGGTCACCGAGAGCAGGATGCCCAGGCTGCGTCGCGTCGTCAGCCTCTCGCCCAGGAACAGCACGGCCACCAGGCTGACGGCGATGGGCACCAGGCTCAGGATCACGCCCGATTCGATCCCGCCCGTCAGGCGCACGCCTTGCATGGCGCAGAGGCTGAAAAGGAAGACGCCCACGCCGCTCTGCGCCAGCAGGAGCGCGGCGTCGCGAGCGCTGGGCGCGCGCCAGGGAGGGCCGCGTCGCAGGCCCACCACCAGGGCGAGGAAGAGGGCCGCACTGGCCAGGCGCACCAGCGTGGCGGTGAAGACCGGCGCCTCGCGAAGGATGAGCTTGCTGGCCACCAGGTAGGAGCCGAAGAGCAAGGTGGCCAGCGTCATCTTCACGAAGGCACTGCGCATGGGACGTTCCTTTCCGGCGGCAAGGGTTGGGCGAAGGCGGCCTGGACAATGGCGGCGCAGTGCAGCTCCACGGTGTCTATCACCGGCACATCGACATCGCCGGCTCGCAGCACCAGCGGGATCTCGGTGCAGGCGAGCACGAGCGCTTCGGCGCCGTGGCCGCAGAGCTCCTGCGCTATGGCCACGAAGCGATCGCGCGTCGTGACGGGAACGTTGCCGACGCTCAGCTCGCTCTCGATCGCCCGCTGCATGAAGAGGCGATCTGCGGCGCTGGGCACGACGGCGTTCACGCCGAAGCGGGCGAAACGGTCGCGATAGAAGGGTTCTTCCATGGTGAAGGCCGAGCCCATCAGCGCGACCTTTCCGTAGCCGTGTTCCGCGCAGTGCTGCGCCGTGCATTGGCAGATGTTGATCAGCGGCACACGCAAGCCGGCTTCGATCGCCGGCGCGAACTTGTGGACGGTGTTGCAGCACAGGGCCACCACTTCGGCCCCGGCTTCGACCAGGCGCCTGGCCGCCGCCTGCAGCGTGCCGATGACAGCGAGGTCCTCCCGGGTGGCCAGCTGTTGCGCGATGGGTTGGAAGTCCAGGCTCTCGAGCACGATCCTGGCGGAGTGCGCGCGGCCCAGGCGCTGGTTGACGCGCTGGTTCAGCCGCGCGTAGTAGGTGAGGGTGGAGGGATAGCTCAGGCCGCCGATGAGGCCGATCTTGCGTGGCAGGTGGACGTTCAAGGGGCGCACCTCTTCAGACAGGCTCAAGCGACACCGCGCCGTCGGCCGGTGCCCCCAGCCGCAGCCTTTGCATCGTTTGGGACAGGCTGGCGTAGTAGTCGAGCGCGATGTTGAAGCGCACGAGGCAGCCGATGCAGATCTCGCGCAGTGTCTCGGGCGAGCGGGCGGCGAGAGGCTGCAGGACGCGCTCGAACAACTGTCGCCCGTGGTGGGCGTCGACCTCGATGTGCAACTCGTGGAAGTGGATGACATCCTGCGGCACGCCGAGCCGGCGCAGGCCGCGGACGGTGCGGGAGAAGCGGAAGGGGGCGGTGTGCTCCAGGATCGCCAGGGCGCCCAGCAGGCGTGCCGCATGGCGCCTGTCCAGGGCGTACATCAGCAGCAGGTTGCCGTTCGCGAGGGCCTGTGCGGGCACCAGCGCCGCGACGTCCACCCCGCCCAGGTAGCGCCTCAGGTGGTTCGCCGAGTGGCTGAACAGCCGGGTGTGCATGTGCTCGAGCCGGCCGCCGCCCATCTCGTCCCAGAAGTTCTCTGCCAGCGCCAGCTTCATGGTGCCCGTCATGCCCAGCTGCGCCAGGGCGATGACGTCGTCGAAGCGGCCGTCGACCTGCTCTTCCATCCCTATGTACAGCGCCAGGTCCTGCAGCGTCGCCTGGCGGGCCAGGTGGTCGAAGAAGGGCTCGACCTGCTCGCGGTGGCGGCGATGCAGGGCGCCGTACCAGGCGGCGAACGAGACGGCAGACCCGGGGAGGCGGGTGAGGTCGAGCCGGCTCTCTTCGTGGCGGTTCCATGCCAGCTCTATCGCCGCGATGGCCGCGCGCTCGTTGGCATCGGGAACCTGTTGGAACTTCGATGGAGGCGCCAGCAGTCGCAGGTAGTGTTCGTTCAGCCGCTGTTGGCCCTCGCGGGTACGGAAGTCGTGGATCACCATCTCAGGTCTCCTTCGGCCCGCTTTGGCCGACACGGTTGCGAAGCACGTCCGCATAGAAGGCGCGGTACGAGGGGTAGCAGTGGCAGAGGTCTTCTGCGATCACGGCGTGCAGGTCATGCAGGCGGTCGATCGGCAGGCCCGGCATCAGGTGGTGCTCGACGTGGTAGTTGTTGCCGTTGGTCAGCCACGTCATGAAGGCGTTGGTCCTGATCGTTCGGGTGTTGCGCAGCACGTCGGGGCACTCGACCTCGCATCGATAGTGCTCGGGCATCTCTATCAAGGCGTGCAAGGGCGACGCCACGAGCAACAGGGGCACGAGCCAGGCGAGCGCGATGATCGGCACTTGCTCGACGGCCGAGGCGGCCGCCAGTGCGCCGATGGCGACCAGCATGGCGAGGTGGTCGCGCCGGATGCGCCGAGCGACCTCTTCGCTTTCGCCCGGGACGGGCCAGCCCAGGAGGGCTCGCCAGGCCAGTTGGCAGAACGACAGGTAGTGCGCCGGCATGAGCAGGCGCCTAGCCCACAGGGCCAGCGTGCCCACGGGGCTGGCGCCGTATTGGTCACCGTAGTCGAAGAACTCGCGGTTGTTCGGCGTGCCCAGGTGGCGGTGATGACGCAGGTGGCTGGCCTGGTAGCCGGCAAACGAGACCAGCATCGGCAGGCCGAGCAGGACCCCGAAGAACTCGTTGACCCCCCGCTGCCGGAAGCCCTGCCCGTGCAGCGCCTGGTGCTGCAGTTCGACGCCATGGGCGAACATCACGCCGAGCAGCACGACACCGAGTGCCTGCAGTGCCGGCGAATCGGCGAGGCTCGCCACCACGCCACACCACAGGCAGGCGGCATAGATGGCGAGCTTCATGCCGAAGGTGGCGTCACTGGCGCGGCTCTTCAGCTCGCGCTCGAACTTTCTGCCCTCGGCGGGCAGCGTGGTCTGGATCACGTTGGTCGTCTCCCCTGGTCTGGTCACGAAAGGACTTGCCGATGCGCGGATGACAGCGCGGTCGGCAGTCTTCCCAGGGCAGGGGAGGCTGACAAACGATGATTTGGAATAGAACGTGTGCGGCCGCCGCAACAGGGCACGCAAGAACAAAGCGCACGCCGACCCGGGCCCGGCCAGGACGTGCCGGCGGATCGCGGGCCTCGGGTCAGGCCGCGCGAAGCTGCCGCTGGTAGCGCGCCGGCGTCACGCCGTACATGCCGGCGAAACGGCGCGTCAGGTGGGCCTGGTCGGCCAGGCCCACGGCAGCGGCCACCTCCGCCGGCGACTCGCCAGCCGCCAGGCGCCGCTTGGCCTCGGCCAGGCGCAGCGCCATCCGCCACTGGTGCGGGCTGATGCCGTGCGCCGCCTTGAAGGCCCGCTGGAAGTGGAACGGGCTCAAGCCGGACAGCGCCGCGAGCTCCGCCAGCCGCCACTCGCGGGCGAGGTCGCTGTGCAAGGCATCCACCACCCGCTCAAAGGGCCGTGCTCCGGCGGAGACGGCGCTCGCCTCGGCGCGGTGACCGGCTGCCAGCGGGGCGAGCAGGGCCAGCGCATCGGCCAGGGCCGCATCCGCCTCGGCCCCGTCGTTGGCGCTCCACAGCGCGGCCAACGCCCGGGCCATCCCGCCGGCGCGAGCCGCATCACCCTGCCTTACCGCCTCATCGAAACGCCACAGACGCCCCTGGCCCAGGTGCTCGGCCAGCACGGGCTCCTCGAGGTAGAGCATGCGGTAGCGCCATCCCTGGGGCGCCGCCGGCCCGCCCGTATGAAGCTCGCCCGGCTGCATCAGCACGATGGCCCCGGCCGGCGCCAAGTGCTCCCGGCCCCGGTAGTGGAAGCGCTCCTGCCCGGCCTCGATCACCCCGAGGCCGTAGCCGTCGTGGATGTGCGGCGCGAACCGGTGGTGGACGATGTGCGCCCGGTACAGCTCGACGCCCTCCTGACCGGGCGGTCGCCGGAACTCGGCGCGGTCGCCGGGCTGTTCGAACCGTTCGGGAACGCCTTGCACCTGTGATCTTCAGTACAGCGTCGCCGCCTGGCGCGCCTGCAGCGCCGAGTCGTAGGCCCGGCCGTCCACGCCCGACGAGCTCAGGATTTCGAGGATCTCGCCGGGTGAAGGCAGCGAACTGCGCTCGATGTGTCGCGCCGGATCCCACAGCGCCGAGCGCTTGATCGCACGGGCGCATTGGAAGAACACGCAGTCGACCGTGATGACCAGGACCGAGGCGGGCGCCTTGCCGTCCACCGAGAAGCGTTCGCGCAATGCTGGCGTCGCAGAAATCCGCGCCGTTCCCTCGACCCGCAAGGTCTCGCCCACCCCGGGGATGAGGAACAGCAACGCCACGTGCGGGTCGTGCAGGATGTTGCGCAGGCTGTCGATGCGCTGGTTGCCGCGCCGGTCCGGCAGCAGCAGGGTCTTGTCGTCGGCGATGGCGACGAAGCCCGGGCGGTCACCGCGCGGCGAGGCGTCCAGCCCATGCGGCCCCCGCGTGGCCAGGACTGCGAAGGGCGAGGCCTCGATATAGGGCCGGTACAGCGGATGCAGGTGATCGCAGGACTTGGCCAGCGAGGTCTCGGCGGGGCCGGGGCTGTAGGCGGCGCGCAGGGCTTGTTCAGTCGCGAGGTCGTGGCTGCGGTCGGCAACCAGCTCGGCCAGGGGGAGGGTGTCGGCCATGCCCGTCAGCATAGGGCATGGCCGGTGCGCCGCCGCGTGGCTACTGGAAGCGGTACTGCGCGCTCAGGTAGTAGAAGCGGCCGCGCGGGTCGGTGTAGCTCGGGTCGTAGCCCGAGAGGTAGAAGTAGGCCTGGTTGGAGAAAGGCGGCGGCGTGTCGAGCAGGTTCTTCACCCCGGCGCGCAGCGTCAGCGCCGGCGTGGCCTGCCACGAGCCTTGCACATCCCACAGCGAATAGGCCTTCACCCGGTTGAACTTGACGTACTGCTCGGCGTTCTCGTCGGGGGCGTTGTTCTGGTCCACGTAGCTGGAAAGGTAGCTGTTCGACAGCGACGCGGCGAAGGCCCCGTACTCCCAGTCCACCCCGACCGTGTGGCGCCAGCGTTGCACGGCGCCGTCCTCGACGAACTTGCCGAGGTTGCTGACGAAGGGGTCGCCATCGCCGAGCTGCTCCTTCGAGGTGAGCGTCAGCGTGCCGTTCAGGTGCGCACCCCAGGTGCCCCAGTCCGTCTTCAGGCCGCTCCAGGCGAGCGAGATGTCGATGCCCGAGGCCTTCTGCTTGCCGCGGTTGTCCTTGCGCAGCTCGATGTACTCGATGTAGCCGTCCTCGTCGCGGTGCACCAGGTCGCCGTACTTGTCGAGGTTGGCCAGGATGACGTCAGATCCCAGTTTGCTGATCAAGTCGCGCTTCTCGATGTTCCAGTAGTCGAGGCTGGCGTTGAAGCCCTTGCTCGGCTCGAAGACCGCGCCGAAGGAGAACTGGCGCGACTTCTCCGGCTTGAGGTTCGGGTTGCTGTAGGTGCGAACGCGCCAGGTGTCGGTGCAGCTGATGAAGTCATCCGGGCAGCCCGGGTCGAACAGCAGAGCCCCGTCGTACTCGGTGGTGGGCCGGTACAGGTCGGTCATCGACGGCGCGTGGAAGCCGGCGCCGGCGGAGGCCCGCAGCACCAGCGACGAGGTCGGCTGATACCGCAGGCCGACCTTCGGGCTGGTGGCGCCGCCGGTGCGCTGGTAGCGCTCGTAGCGCACCGCGAACTGCAGGTCCAGCTCCTTGGTGACCGGTGCGTCCAGCTCCGACCAGACGGCGGCCACCTTGCGCGAGTAGCTGAAGTCGGCGTCCGGACCCTGGCTGATCTCGCCCAGGATGAGATCGTCGGCCAGCGCCTGGGACTGGTGATAGCTCTGCTTCTCGGTGCGGTATTCGCCGCCCAGGGCCAGGCCCAGGTCGCCGCCGCCCAGGCGCGTGAGCGAGCGGCTGAGCTTGAAGTCGACGGCGTTCATCTCGCCGGTGGCCCGGCGCACCTCGCCGGTGATCTGGGCCTGCGCGATCAGGGCCTGACCCTCGGCGCTGGAAGGGCCGAAGGGGTTGATCCGCCCGTCGGCCAGGCCCTCGTCGATCATGGCCTCGTTGAGGTAGCCGTGGAACGCCCGGTCCGACACGGTGCTGCTGCTGTGGTTCAGCGCGGCTTCGTAATCCCAGGCGCCGAAACTTCCGTTCGCGCCCACCAGGTAGCGCTGGCCCGTGGACACCAGTTCGCTGGATTGGCGGCCGGCTTCGGTGAAGCGCAGGCGGGCCGAGATGATCGGGTCGGTCTGTTCGAGGCCGAAGCCGGACAGGCCGTCGACGTGGGTGACGCTGAGATCGATGTCCGGCGTGAACGGGGCGGGCAAGGCCACGTAGTAACTCGTGGCCTGGCTGTACGAAGCTTCACCGAAGAGCTGGTGGCCGCCGCCCAGGTTGAACACGCCGCGCGTCAGCAGGGATTGCTTGTCGGTCTTGGGATACAGCTCCACGTCGCCCATGAAGTTGTAGGTGCAGCCTTGCGCGCCGCCGATGCCGCCCGGCAGGTTCAGGTTGGCCGGCGGATTGCAGTCGGGCCAGCTGAGGTTGAAGCGGGTCTCGGTGAGGGCATGGCCGTTGAGCAGGAAGCCGTGGTCGTTCAGCGTCTGCAACTGCTCGTCGCTGATGTCGATGTTGGCCGGGAACGTCCGGCTCAGCAGCAGGTAGGGCAGGCGCCCCGGGATGTCCAGCTTCTGGATGAACTTGCGCTGCGGCGAGGCCAGGCGATCGGTCTTCTGGATGTCGAGCACCGCCATCAGGTTGTAGCCGTCGGCGCCGTAGTCGCCTATGCCCGCGGCAACCGACGCGGTGCGCTTGCCGCCCCCGCCCTCCTGCGTGTCGCCGTAGTACGCGTCGAGCTCCACGCCCTGGAAATCGCGCCGGGTGATGAAGTTGATGACGCCGGCGATGGCGTCGCTGCCGTAGATGGCCGAAGCGCCGTCGAGCAGCACCTCGACCTTCTCGATGGCCGCGGCCGGGATGTTGTTCAGGTCGACGCCGGCGTCGTCTCCCGGCGAGGCGAAGTTGGCCATGCGCCGGCCGTTGAGCAGGACCAGCGTCGACGAGACACCGACCCCGCGCAGGTTGGCCGCATTGAAGCCCATCTGGTCCCGGTAGCCTCCCGCGGCGATGCTGATGCCGTCGGTCAGGTTCGTGGCGGCGGCGCTCAGGCGCCCGACGATTTCTGCCGCCGTCGTGACGCCGGCCTTGACGATGTCCTCGCGCGTGAGCACCTGGACAGGCAGCGCCGTCTCGCCCGGCAGCCGCTTGATGGCCGAGCCCGTGATCTCGATCCGCTGGGGCTTGCCCGGCTCGGGCTCATCGCTCGAAGCGGGCGTCTGCGCCTGGCTCAGCGGCGAAAGCGCCAGCGCGAGCCAGGCGGCATGGGCGAGGCGGTGGAAGGCGGGACGTGGACCACGGACTGCGCGCATGCAAGACTCCCTGAAGGTGTGGCGCAGTCTATGAACCGACACCCGGTTCGCACAATCGGGCTCGCGATCTGCGTGGCAGCAGCGCAACTGCCGGTCAAAATCCCGGTCCATCCCTCGTTCTTGGTGCCGGCTCCCCGGAGCGGATGCCAAGATCGCGCCGAAGCAAAAGAACGTCGTTGCACTTCTTGCCATGCATGCACGCCTGATCGCCCTCCTCGCTGGCCTGGCCCTGGCCGCCGGCAGCCCGTTCGCGGCGCCGTCCGCGCCGGCCGCCGTCCCGCCGGCGGCGCCCGCCGCGACCGCGAGCAGCCCGGTGGTGCCCAGCGCCGGGTCGCGGGCAGGCGCAGGCTCGCGGGAGGTCAAGGTCGGCGAGCCGGTCAAGGGCTACGCCGTGATCATCGGCGGCGCCTTGAAGGCCGACAACGACGAGGTCTGGGGCCGCATGGTGGCCCTGTCCGGCGGCAAGGGCGCGCGCTGGGTGGTCTTCAGCACCGCCTCCGAGACGCCCGATCGAACCGGCCGCCGGGCGGCGGAGCTGCTCGAAAAGCGCGGCGCGATCGCCGAGACCATGCCTGTCGCCCCGCAGCTGAAATGGGTCGATCTCGACAAGGCGGTGCGCGACGAGCGCCTGCTCGAGCTGGTCCGCAGTGCCGACGGCGTGTTCTTCACCGGCGGCGCGCAGGAGCGCATCGTCGACACCTTCCGCCCCGGCGGCCGCAACACGCCGATGCTCAACGTCATCTGGGAGGTCTACCGCCGCGGCGGCGTGGTGGCCGGCACCTCGGCCGGCGCGGCCATCATGAGCACCATCATGTTCCGCGACGCCCTGAGCGTGCTCAACGTGATGAAGGGCCAGCTGCGCGAGGGCAAGGAGATCGACCACGGCCTGGGCTTCGTCGGCCCCAACCTGTTCGTCGACCAGCACTTCCTCAAGCGCGGGCGCTTCGGCCGCATGATCCCGCTGATGCTGGCCAAGGGCTACAAGCTGGGCCTGGGCATCGAGGAGAACTCGGCCGCCATCGTGCAGGGCGACATGGTCGAGGTGATAGGCGGCAAGGGCGCGCTGCTGATCGACCTGAACGACGTCAAGACCGACCCCAACATCGGCGCGCTCAACGCCAGCGGCGTGCGGCTGACCTACCTCGACCGAGGCGACCGATTCGACCTCGGCCTGCGCCGCATCGAGCCTTCCGAGCGCAAGCAGCGCGGCCAGCAGCTCGACCCGAACTCCGCCGGCTACAAGCCCGAGTACACGACCGAGCCCTACTACATCGACATGCTGGGCGACTCCACGCTGTCCAACGCGATGGGCTACCTGATCGACAGCTCCCAGAAGGAGGTCAAGGGCCTGAGCTTCGACCCCAAGGCTCAAGGCTCGGACCCGCTGGACAACCTCGGGTTTTCCTTCCGCCTCTACAAGGGCAAGGACAGCATCGGCTGGTACTCTGACGAGTCCGGCGGCGAGGAGTACTCCGTCGCCAACCTGTACCTGGACATCGCGCCGGTGCGCATCAGCCGCCCGCTCTACACGCCCTGGGTTGCGCGCTGAGGGCACCCACCCCCGATCCATCTTCCTCGAATCCACACGTCGCCTGGAGGCCCTCCGCCATGACCCGTCGCCGCCCGTTCGCCCTGTTCGCCACCGTCCTGGCCGCCGGCCTGACGCTCGCCGCCGCCAGCGGCGCCAGCGCCCAGTCGCCCGACTGGAAGAAGGTCCGCATCGCCGTGGAAGGCGCCTACCCGCCGTTCTCAGAGGTGGGCACCGACGGCAAGATCAAGGGCTTCGACATCGACATCGCCAATGCGCTGTGTGCCGAGATGAAGGCCGAGTGCACGCTGGTGCCGCAGGAGTGGGACGGCATGATCCCGGCCCTGCAGGCGCGCAAGTTCGATGCGATCGTGGCCCAGATGTCGATCACCGAGGAGCGGCAGCGCTCGGTGCTGTTCACCGACAAGTACTCCAACACGCCCGCCTGGCTGGTCGCCAAGACGGGCACGCCGGCCGATCAATCGGCCGCGGCATGGAAGGGCAAGAAGATCGGCGTGCAGCGCACGACCACCCACGACCGCTTCGCGACCCAGCATTTCAAGGACAGCGAGATCGTCCGCTACGCCAAGCAGGACGAGGTCTTCCTCGACCTCGCCGCTGGCCGCATCGACGCCGTGCTGTGCGACTCGGTGGCCGCCGACCTGGGCTTCATGAAGACGCCGGCCGGCAAGGGCTTCTCGCGCGTCGGCGCCCCGATCGACGACCCGAAGATCTTCGGCATCGGCGCCGGCATCGCGGTGCGCAAGACGGACACGGCCCTGGCCCAGAAGCTCAACGCCGCGATCAAGGCCATCCGCGCCAACGGCACCTACAAGAAGATCCAGGACAAGTACTTCAACTTCGACATCTACGGGTCCTGATCCGATCGAGGGGCTGAAGGGCGATGCTGCATGGATACGGTGCCAGCCTGCTGGAAGGCTCGCTGCTGACGCTGGCGGTGGCCTTCTCCTCGCTGGCGATCGCGCTGGTGCTGGGCCTGTTCGGCGCCATTGCCAAGCTCTCGCGAGTCCGGCCGCTGCGCTGGCTCGCCACGGCCTACACGACGCTGATCCGCGGCGTGCCGGATCTCGTGATGATGCTGCTCATCTTCTATGGCGGCCAGGTCCTCATCAACAAGCTGGGCGATCGCTTCGGCTGGGACTATCTCGACATCGATCCCTTCGTCGCCGGCACATTGACGATAGGCTTCATCTTCGGCGCCTACATCACCGAGGTGCTGCGCGGCGCCATCCTCGCGGTGCCGGCGGGGCAGAAGGAGGCGGCGCTGGCCTTCGGCATGACGCCGCGCCAGGTGCTGGTGCGCATCGTCGGCCCGCAGATGCTGAGGCACGCGTTGCCGGGCCTGTCGAACAACTGGCTGGTGATGGTCAAGAGCACGGCCATCGTGTCGGTCATCGGCTTGTCGGACCTGATGAACCGGGCCGGCCAGGCCGCGGGCGCCACCCACGAGCCATTCATGTTCTACCTGGCCGCGGCCGGCATGTACCTGCTGTTCACCTCCGTTTCCGAATGGGCCTTCGCGGCCCTGCAGCGGCGGCTGGCGATGGGCGTGCGGCACGTGGCAGTTTGAGGCGATGAATTTCGAAGTCATCCTCGAGAGCCTGCCGATGTACGGCCACGGCGCGCTGGTGACGCTGGCGCTGCTGGTGCTTTCGCTGGCCATCGGCCTGGCCATCGCGCTGCCACTCGCCATGCTGCGCAGCCTGCCGTCGCCCTGGGCATGGCGGCCGGTCTGGGCCTTCACCTACGTGATGCGCGGCACGCCGCTGCTGGTCCAGATCTTCCTGCTGTACTACGGGTTGGCGCAGTTCGAGCTCGTGCGCGAGAGCGTGCTGTGGCCCCTGCTGCGTTCGGCCGGTTTCTGCGCGGTGGCGGCCTTCGTGCTCAACACCGGCGCCTACACCACCGAGATCCTTCACGGCGCGATGCGGGCCGTGCCGGGCGGCGAGATCGAGGCGGCCAAGTCGCTCGGCATGTCGCGCTGGACGGTGTTTCGCCGCATCGTGCTGCCTTCCGCCTTTCGCCGCTCGCTGCCGGCCTACGGCAACGAAGTGGTGCTGATGCTGCACGCCACCTCGCTGGCCAGCGTCGTCACGCTGTACGACCTGACCGGTGCTGCGCGCGAGGTCAACTCGCGCTACTACATGCCCTTCGAGGCCTTCATCACCGCGGGCGTCTGCTACCTGCTGCTGACCTTCGTGCTGGTGGCGCTGTTCCGCGCCGCCGAGCGACGCTGGCTGGCACCGCTGAGCGGCCGCAGCTGAACCTGTCTCCTGCCCATGCGCATCGAACACCATCCCCTGATCCCCGCCGCGCCGGGCGCCCAGCTCGAGCTCGTCAGCCTGCACCACGGCACGCCGGGTCGCGGGCCCAAGGTCTTCATCCAGGCCTCGCTGCATGCCGACGAGGTGCCGGGCATGCTGGTCGCGCATCACCTGCGCCAGCGGCTGGCCACGCTGGATGCCGAAGGCCGTGTCACCGGCGAGGTGGTGCTGGTGCCGGCGGCCAATCCGATCGGCCTGAACCAGTGGATGCTGCGCGCGCCGCAGGGCCGCTTCGAGTGGGCCAGCGGCGAGAACTTCAACCGCCAGTTCGCCGACCTGACCCAGGCCGTTCTCGATCGGGTGGGCGACCGGCTCGGTGCCGATGCGGCGGCCAACGTGCTGCTGGTGCGCGGCGCCCTGCGTGAAGCGGTGGCCGCGCTGCCGGCCACCACGCCGCTGGAGCAGATGCGCCGCACGCTGCTGGGCCTGGCCATCGATGCCGACACCGTGCTCGACCTGCACTGCGACGGCGAGGCCCTGCTGCACCTGTACACCACGAACGCCACCTGGGCGCCGCACGGCGAGCTGCTCGCCCGCAGCCTCGGCGCCGAGGTGGCGCTGCTGGCCGGCCGCTCGGGCGGCGACCCGTTCGACGAGGCCTGCTCCATGGTCTGGACGGACCTGTCCGGGCGCCTCGGCCCGCAGCGCCCGCTGCCGCCGTCCTGCATGGCGGCGACCATCGAGCTGCGCGGCGAGCACGACGTCGACCACGCGCTGGCCGCGCGAGACGCCGAGGCCATCGTCCACTACCTGCACCACCGCGGCGCGGTGCGGCTGGATCCCGCGCCGGCGCTGCCCGCCACCTGCTGCGAGCCCACGCCGCTCGCCGGCTCCATGCCCATGCATGCGCCGCACGGCGGCGTGCTCGTGTTCCTGCGCGCAATAGGCGAGCGGGTGAACAAGGGCGACGCGCTGGCCGAGGTGATCGACCCGATCAGCGGCGTGGCGACACCTGTCGTGGCGCCGGTGGACGGCCTGTTCTTCGCGCGCGAGTGCAAGCGCTTCGCGGTGGCCGGCATGAACATCGGCAAGGTCGCGGGCCGCGAGGCGCTGCGCACTGGTTCGCTGTTGTCGGCATGAGGCCCGCATGACGCAACCCGTCTCGCATCTAGGGCTCGTCGTCGACAACCTGCACAAGCGCTTCGGCGAGCGCGAGGTGCTGCGCGGCGTGTCGCTCGCCGCCAGGCCGGGCGACGTGGTGGCCATCATCGGCGCCAGCGGCTCGGGCAAGAGCACGCTGCTGCGCTGCCTGAACCTGCTCGAGCAGCCGCACGAAGGCACGCTCAAGCTCGGTGCCGAGCAACTGGCGCTCAAGCGCGATCGCGACGGCAGCCTCACCGCAGCCGACCCGGCGCAGCTGCGCCACTGGCGATCGCGCCTGGCCTTCGTCTTCCAGAGCTTCAACCTCTGGCAGCACCGCACGGCGATCGAGAACGTCACCGAAGCGCCGATCCATGTGCTCGGCCAGAAGCCGGATGCGGCACGCGCGAGGGCGCGCGAGCTGCTGGCGCGAGTCGGTCTTTCGCACCGCGAGAACAACTATCCGGCGCAGCTCTCCGGCGGCGAGCAGCAGCGCGTGGCCATCGCCCGCGCACTGGCGGTCGATCCCGAGGTGATGTTGTTCGACGAGCCGACCTCGGCGCTGGACCCGGAGCTGGTCGGCGAGGTGCTGCGCGTGATGCGCGGCCTGGCCGGCGAGGGCCGGACCATGCTGGTGGTGACGCACGAGATGGAGTTCGCGCGCGAGGTGGCCGGGCACGCCATCTTCCTGCACCAGGGCCTGATCGAGGAGCAGGGGCCGCCGCGCGAGGTGCTGGTGCGGCCGCAGAGCGAGCGGCTGAAGCAGTTCCTGTCGGGCGGATTGAAGTAGCGCCGCTCGGCGGGGCATCATCACGCGATGCGTTGCCTGCCTCTTGTCGCGCTGCTGGCCGTGCCGGGGATGGCCATGGCTGCCGACGAAGCTCGGCGCAATGTCTTCGACGACCCGTTCGTCCAGCTCACCCACGGCCTGCCCGCCTGCGCTGCACCAACGGGGCCGTTGCTGACGGAGGCCGAAGCCCGCGCCCAGGGCCATGGCCGCATCGAGCGCGGCACCAGCTGCTACCGCGCCGGCCGTTGCCGCCTGCCGAACAGCTACCTCTACGACAAGGAAATCATGCCGCGCGTGCAGAAGGCCGTCGATGCCGACGGCCGATTCGACCGCACGACCAGCGTCTGGGCCACCGGCCAGAGGCGCTGGATCTGGCTGCAGGGCTGCGTGAGCGAGGTGGGCGAAGCCGCCTCGCTGGAGGCGCTGGTGCGCGGCATCGATGACGTAGAGGGCGTGGTCAACGAACTGACCGTGCAGCCTGCACGCTGAAGCTTCGAAGGGCGGTGCTAAGGTCCCCCGCATGCGCTGCCCCGGCATTTCCAGACGCGGCCTGCTGATCCTGGCAGGGACGTTCGCAGGCTCGGCCCGGGCGGCGGCGCCGGCTGCCAACTTCAGCCTGCAATGGCGCGTGGTGCCCTGGCCGCCCGCCCCTGTCGCTTCGCCCGCGCCCGGCTCGGTGACGGTGTCGACCACCGGGAGCATCGCGTCGACCGGCGACTTGACCACTCGCACGGCCACGTCCGAGCCCGCACCTCAACGCCTGCTGCTGCGCAACGGCGGCCAGGCGCAGATCACGCAGCTGCGCGACACCGCCAACGATCCACCCGACCTGGTGTGGACGCCGCAAGGGCAGGGCGTCGAGAGCGCCCGCGCGCGCGCCGCACGGCGCGGCTCGCTGTGGGTGCAGGTGCAATGGCCAGGCGGCCACGCACCGGCCACGCTGGGCTATCGCTTCGAGCAGCCGCTGCCCGACTCCGGCCGCGCCGATGCCAGGCAGCAACTCGACGGCGAGCTGCTGATCCCCTTCGACCAGTGGGTGCCCGTCGGGCATTGGGCCGGGCTCGACGGCAACGGCCAGGCCCTGGAGTTGCGGCTCAGCCGCCTGCCCTAGCGGATCACCGGGGCCACAGAACCCAGGCCCGCAGCGGCTGCTTCATCCGCCCCGCCTGGGCCTCGGCCTCGTCGCCCCAGCCCCAGAAGTAGTCCCCGCGCACCGCGCCGACGATCGCGCTGCCGGTGTCTTGCGCAACCACCAGCCGCTGCAGCGGCCGGGCGGACAGCGGCTCCGTCGTGTCGAGCCACACCGGCGTGCCGTAGGGAATGGCGAGCGGATCGACGGCGATCGAGCGGCCGGGCGTCAGGGGCACGCCCTGGGCGCCCTTGGGGCCCAGCGCCGGATCGGGCAAGGGCTCCTCGCGGAAGAAGACGGTGCGCGGGTTCTGCCACAGCGCCTCGTTGATGCGGCGCGGGTTGCGCCGCGCCCAGTCCTTGATGGCCGGCCAGTTGGCCTCGGTGGCGCCCAGCTCGCCCTGGTCGATCAGCCAGCGGCCGACCGAGCGGTAGGGCTGGTCGTTGTGGGCCGCGAAGGCCAGGCGGATCAGCCGGGTGCTGCCGTCGGCCTCGGTCATGCGCAGCCGGCCGGATCCCTGGATCTGCAGCAGCAGCGCATCCATCGGATCCTCCACCCAGGCGATCTCGCGGCCCTTCAACCCGGCCTGGGCCGACGGCAGGGTGTCCAGCTCCTGCCGGGTCCAGTAGGGCTTGCGCTGGGCCAGGTCGGCCGGCGGGCCGTACAGCGGCACGCGCTTGCTCTTGGTCGGCCTGCGGCTGGCTTCGACCAGGGGCTCGAAATAGCCGGTCATCAGCCCGGCCGCGTCGCCCTGGAGGGATTCGAGGCGGTAGACCTTCAGACGCTGCTCCAGCCATTGCCGCGCCTGGGCATCGTCGGCCGGAAAGAACTGGCGGGCCTGGGCGCACACCGAAGCCCAGGGCGTTGCAGCGGCCGCGCCGCCGGCCGCGCAACTCAGCCGCAATGCCGGCCACAGCTCGCTGACGCGGTCCTGGCCCCAGCCCGGCAGCTCCTCGAACCCGGCAGGCACCCACCTGGCGTGGGCGCGCTCCAGCGTGCCCGGTGCCGCCGAAGCAGCGGCGGACGCGGCGCTCGCCGGTGCCGCAGGCGCGCCGATGCCGCGCTCCTCCACCGGTACCGGCGCCTGGCGCTGCAGGAGCGAACAGGCTGCCAGCAGGCCCGTCGCGAGCAGCGGAGCCAGCGCGCGAGACAATGGCCGACGGGCGCCGGTAGGGCGCAGGACGGGGCTCATGGGCTGGTTGATCTTCGAGGCGCTCGCCGCCGCCGGCGTGCTGGTGTTCATGGTGTGGTGGACGATGTTCTCGGGCCGCCGGGGCGGGGAGCCTCCGTCCCCGGAAGAGTCCACCGAACCCGCGCCACCGGCGGACGACGACAAGCGCTGACTCACCGCGTCGTCGCCGTGGGTGGCGTCGGTGCGGGGACGGCCTCGCGCGGCGGCACCAGGAAGCTCGCCGGCCGCTGGCGCCAGCGCCGCCGCAGCGCCGCGTACAACTGCCCGCGCTCGCGAACGCGCAGCCCGCGCGAGGCCAGCGCCACGCGAAAGGCCAGGGTGAAGCTCACGCCGAGGTTCAGCAGCCCGACGATGGGGATGGAGGCCAGGCACCACCAGAACTCGGGCTCGCTGAAAAGCGAGGGACCGATCGCGCCGACGGCCGCTGCCAGCTGTCCCATCGACAGCGTCACGTGGCGGACCTCCAGCGGCAGGCCGAAGAACGCACCTATCGCCGGCACCAGGCCCAGCATGAAGCCGAGCGAGACGTTCGCCGTCAGGCCCGAGATGTTGCGGCGCCACCAGCTCGCCCAGCGCCCGGCACGCTCCGGCCCCAGCGCGTCGCGCAGTCGCGGGTTCCAGGCGATGGCGCTGTCGAGCCGGTGGAAGACGAACCAGTTCTCCACCCAGCCCGCGATCAGGCTGGAGGCGAACAGCAGCACGCCGGTGAAGGCGGCATACAGCGGCGTCGGCCCGAGCAGGTGCAGGGTCTGCAGGACGTGCTCGGCCGAGTGCTTGCCTACCATGGGCGCGCCGGCCGTCGCCCATGCCAGCCCCTGCGCCAGCAGCACCACCGGCACGACCATCGCCAGGTTGCCGATGATGCCGGCCACCTGGGAGCGAAGGAGGTTCGCAACCTCGTCGACGAAGCCTTCGGACGCCGCTTCGCTGGCCGAGACGCCCTCCAGCTTGGCCGCCATCGCCGGCGCGGTCATCGCCGGCTGCTTGGTCGCGACCGTCCAGTGCGCCAGGTAGATCAGCGCAAAGCTGACGGCGTAGTTGAGGCCGGCCGCGAAGCCGCCCCAGAAGGCCGACAGGGCCAGCGCCGCCAGCGCGAACTTGAGCAGCGTGGTCACGCCAATCACCGCGCCGCCGCCGGCCGCCTGGGCCAGCATCGCGCGGTATTCCTCTCGTGTGCGGGTGATGTAGTGCTCGCCCGTCTCCGCGCTGCGCTCGGTCACCTTGCGCGCGAGCAGGGCGTAGTGGCGTCGGTACAGGGCCGCCAACGAGCGCCGCTGCTCGCCGCAACGCACCAGCTCGACCAGCAGGTGCCTCAGCTCGGCGATGCCCACCAGCCGCGTGCCGGCGTCGGCATCGGCGGCCAGGTCGCTGACCAGGCAGGCCAGCAGGGCCTCGATGCGTTCGCCGCGCTCGCGCATCTGCTCGATCTGGAACACCAGGTCCACCGAGACGCCGTACTCGTCGAGGTGGCCGCGCACGCTGGTTGCGGCCTCCCGGCAGGCCTCCAGCACGGCGCGCAGGTAGCTCGCCTGGCGCAGGCGCGCCGCGGCGTCGTCGCCATCGAGGTGCCCGGCACGCAGGGCCTCGGCCGCCTGCACGACCTGGTGGAACGGACGATCTGCCAGCAAGGCGACGTCCATCCGCTGTCGCATCGGGCCGGACAGGCCGGCGCCGCGCATCTGGCTGGCCAGCAGCTGGATCGACTCCACCATAGCCATGCGCCAGGGCTCTTGGCCCGGCGCCGCATCCGGCGGGGTGGCGAGCGCCAGGACGCGGGCGATCGTCGCGTCGTCGATCGCGGCGATCCACTCGGCATCGTTGGCGCCGCTGAACAACTGCGGGAACAGGGCCCCGAGATCATCGGTCTGGGGCGTGGCCGGCAGCCAGCCCAGTCGCACGCGCTCGGCCAGTTCGCTGAGAAAACCCTGGCGTGGCGCGAACCCGTAGTCCGCCAGCAAGCCGGTGGCGTCGAGCCGGCCGAAAATCGCGCGCCACAGGGCGCCGACGCGCTGCCCGTGTTCGGGGTGACGCTCCACCACGCCGAGGAACAGGCGCAGGCGCCGCAAGGGCCAGGGCGTGGCGGCGTCAGGGGCCTCGGGCAGGTCGGCCTCGCTGGCCGGCGAGCCATCGGCCGGCCCGGGCGAGCGCAGCCACTGGAGGAATCGCAGCAGCCACAGGTGCTGCTCGACGGCGGGGGCACGCGGGTCCGCCGCGTTCAGCAGCGCACTCAGGTCCCAGTGCGCTCGGGTGCGGCCCGCCATCAGTGCAGGGCCTGCGCCTGCGCCAGCTCGAAGGCGGGCACGGGCGTCTCGAACCAGTGCGCGTCCTCGGTGATGCAGAAGAAGGTGCCCTGCATGCGGCCGCGCGGCGTGGCGATGCGCGCCCAGCTGCTGTACTCGAACTGCTCGCCCGGCCGCAGCAAGGGCTGGTGGCCCACGACGGCCAGGCCGCGCACCTCCTCGACCTTGCCGGCCATGTCCGAAATGATCCAGTGGCGGGCGATCAACTGGCCGGTGACTGGACCGGTGTTGCGAATGGTGACCGTGTAGGCGAAGGCGTAGACGTCGTCAGTGGCCGAGGAGCGCTCGGGCAGGTACTGGGCGACGACCGAGACGGTGAATTGAGGCTTGCTCATCCCGGCATTCTAGGAACCCGGGGCGGGAATACCCCGACTCGTAAAATGCGACCCTTTCGCCGCCGCCTCGCGCGGGCCCTCTCATGAGCCGCACCTACCGCATCGCCCCCAGCATTCTTTCGGCCGATTTCGCGCGCCTGGGCGAGGAGGTGCGCAGCGTGCTGGCCGCCGGCGCCGACTGGATCCACTTCGACGTGATGGACAACCATTACGTGCCGAATCTCACCTTCGGACCCATGGTCTGCCAGGCGCTCAGGCCCCATGCGGTCAAGCCCGACGGCACCCGGGCGCCGATCGACGTGCACCTCATGGTCCAGCCGGTGGACGCCCTGGCCCAGGCCTTCGCCAAGGCCGGCGCCGACCTGGTCAGCTTCCACCCCGATGCCAGCACCCACGTCGACCGCACGCTGCAGCTGATCAAGGCCGAGGGCGCGCAGGCGGGGCTGGTGTTCAACCCGGCTTCATCGGTGGACGTGCTGGAGTGGGTGATCGAAAAGGTCGACCTCGTGCTCATCATGAGCGTCAACCCGGGCTTCGGCGGCCAGAGCTTCATCGACAGCGCGCTGCGCAAGACCGAGAAGGTCCGCAGGATCATCGAAGCCAGCGGGCGAGACCTCCGGCTGGAGGTCGACGGCGGCATCAAGGTCGACAACATCCGCCGCGTGGCCGATGCCGGCGCCGACACCTTCGTGGCCGGCAGCGCGATCTTCGGCCAGAAGGACTACCGCCAGGTGATCGACGCGATGCGCGCCGAACTGGCGAAGTGACGCTGGCCAAGCTCCAGGCGGTGCTTGTCGACCTCGACGGCACGCTGGTCGACACCGTAGGCGACTTCGAGGTGGCGTTGGGCCGCATGCTGGCCGACCTCGGGCTGCCGCCGGTCGGCCGGGCCTTCATCGAGCGCACCGTAGGGCAGGGCTCCGAGCACCTGATCCGCCGGACGCTGGCCGAAGCGGGCGGCCCGGCCCAGGCCTACGAACAGGCATGGCGCCGCTACCAGGCGCACTACCGAGAGATCAACGGTCGCTATTCAGCGGTCTATCCCGGCGTGGGGGAGGGCCTGGCGCGTCTGCGCGAAGGCGGGCTGCAGCTGGTCTGCCTGACCAACAAGCCCGTTGCCTTCGCGGCAGAGCTGCTGGCGGTCAAGGGACTGGATGGCGCTTTTGCGCACTGCTTCGGCGGCGACTCCTTCGCCCGCAGGAAGCCGGATCCGATGCCGCTCGTCGAGGCCTGCAGGGCGTTGGGGACAGCGCCTGGCCAGACGCTCATGGTGGGCGATTCGCGCAACGACGTGCTGGCCGCCCGTGGTGCCGGTTGTCCGGTCGTGCTGGTGAGCTACGGCTACAACCATGGCGAGCCGGCCGAGGCCGCCGGCGCCGACCGGGTGATCGACAGCCTCGTCGAGATCTGACGCGGCCGGGGCCTCAGCTGTCGAGGTCGAAGCCCAGGTCCACGATCGCGCTGCGAGTCGACGACACGGGCTTGAACTGCCATGTGCGCACGGCCTCGAGCGCCGCTTCGTTCAGGGCGCGCGCGCTCGTCTGCACCACCGTGACGTTGGCCACGCCGCCGTTGGGCTGGACGTCGAAGCGGACCTGGACGTTGCCCTTGCGGAGCCGGCGCATCACGATGATCGGGAAATCGGGCTCCTCGGCCTTCACGAGGGAGAGCGGCTCCTCGGCTTCTGCCGCCGCGGCCGCGCGGGCCGCCGCTGGCGATGCGGACGGTGCGGCCATGCCGGCGCCCACGGTGCCCCCCAGGCTTGCTGCCGAGGGATTCGCAGCCGCCAGCGAAGCCGGTGCCGCCAGGATCCCGGTGGCCTCGTTGGTGCTCGCCACAGCGCCGTTGGAAGGTGCGGCTGCACCGCTGCTCGCCGTCGTCGTGGTGTTGCCCGCGGCGGCGGGCGCCTGCGCCGACGCCGCCGGTTTCGACGGTGTGGGCGTTGGCCGGATCTCGGCGATACGAGGTGCGGCCTTGGCGGCCGGCGCGGTGGCGTCGCCCTTCTGCGCGTTGAGCCGGATCCAATACAGGGGGCTGGCGGCGTCCTTCTTGACCCGGTCGCTGACGCTCGGCTCGGTCGTGCCCGCCGGCGGGGCCGTCTGCGCCTGTGCGACAGGGCTGATCAGCAAGGCTGCGAGGCACCACAGCGCGATGCCTGGGTTCGGGCGGCGGACAAGGTTGGTCATCGGCGTCAACTGCATGAGAAGATGGACCGCGGCCTGCCGTATGCAGCTCGCGTCGATCAACCGCCGTATTCCGGAGCCCTCACGCGCCGGAGCGGCACTTCAGCCACGGAGCCTGGCGGCGGCGCCAAAGAGTAGCGAACCCGGGCAGCCGTGGTGCATTCCATCAGCACCGAACTGCGTCATTGGTCACTGTTGCCGAACCTGCCGCCACGGCCCTTGCCCAGGAGCGCGTCCTTGAGCTGCGAGTCGGCGGGCGAGGGCCCCAGCCAGATGCTCATGAGCGCCGTGTAGAACTCCGGCTCCTTGATGGGCTCGGCCTCGACCTTGCCGTTGACCATGATCACGGTGCCCGAGCCCGGCACCCAGTCGACACTGAACGACTCGCCGGCGGAAAGCTTCTTGCGCCGGGAGAACAGGTCGGCCATCTTGATGGTGCCGTTGATCGATTTGGCGAAGACTTCGCGCGGCGAGTTCTTCTCCATCCCCTGGGTGAAGAGCTTGCCGAGCTCGTTGCCGTCGATCTCACGCAGCATCACGATATGGATGCGCCTCGGCGCGGTGGAGGCGGCATAGATCGCCTCCGGACTGCTCATCTTGCCCGGCAGGTACAGGCCGGCGGTGTAGACCTTGAAGATGGCCTTGTAGCGGATGCCCGCGCCGTTCAGATGCAGCTTGGTGCCGCCAACCTGCTCCGTCTCCTCGTACTTGATGCCGGCCAGGTCCACCGGCTCCGCCTGCGCAACGGCCATGCCGCCAAGCGCAAGCACACATCCGAGCATCACGCCCGAACCCAAACGACGCCACATGGGCTACCACCTTTTTTGAAGTCAGCTTTCTGGCCGGGGAAGCGCGCGGTAACGCGCAGGTAGGGCCCGGATAGGGGTGCAAAGTGTGAACTGGTGTTACCGCGCTTGTCCATGAGGCAAGCCCGAGAAAGCAGCCCGGACTGATACACTTTCCACATCATGTTCACTTCGCGCAAACGGGAAGCGTCGTCGCACGACCGGGGAGCCTGGCCCTGGCGTCGCTGGCCTGCCTGACCGTTGCGCCGACGGCGTCGCCCGGGCTGAGCCCGCGCGGGCCGCGGAATCCCCCGCGGGATGAGGCCGCCCGGCCCGCCCGAACACCCGAACCGGCCCGCTGACCCGCCATCCACTGCACGCGCTGCAGCGTCAGCAGGCCCCGGAGGACCCGTCAAGTGATCACTGAACTCGAGTTCCAGAGCCTCGCCGCCGAGGGCTACAACCGCATCCCGCTCATCGCCGAGGCCTTCGCCGACCTCGAGACGCCGCTGTCGCTGTACCTGAAGCTGGTCGGCGGCGCGAAGCACGGCTTCCTCCTCGAATCCGTCGTCGGCGGCGAGCGTTTCGGCCGCTATTCCTTCATCGGGCTGCCCGCGCGCACCCTGGTCCGTGCCACCGGCTCGCGCAACGAGGTCGTCACCGATGGCCGAGTGGTCGAGACGCACGAGGGCAATCCGCTCGAATTCGTCGCCGCGTACCAGCAGCGCTTCAAGCCGGCGCTGCGCCCGGGCCTGCCACGCTTCTGCGGCGGCCTGGCGGGCTACTTCGGCTACGACACCGTGCGCTTCATGGAGCCGCGGCTGGCCGCCACCAGCAAGCCCGGCGGCATCGGCACGCCGGACCTGATGCTGCTGCAGACGGAGGAACTCGCAGTCATCGACAACCTGTCGGGGCGGCTTTACCTCATCGTCTGGGCCGACCCGGCACAGGCCGAGGCCTACTTCAAGGGCAAGAAGCGCCTGGCCGAGCTGGCCGACAAGCTGCGCTACAGCGTCACCGCGCCGCAGGTCCGCCGGGGCCCGAGCCATGCGGTCGAGCGCGAGTTCGGCAAGGAGCACTTCGAGGCCGCGGTGAGGCGGGCCAAGGAATACATCGCGGCCGGCGACTGCATGCAGGTGGTGATAGGCCAGCGCCTGAAGAAGCGCTTCACCGAGAGTCCGCTGAGCCTGTATCGCGCGTTGCGTTCGCTGAACCCCTCGCCCTACATGTACTACTACGACATGGGCGAGTTCCAGATCGTCGGCGCCTCGCCCGAGATCCTGGTGCGGCAGGAGATCCGCACCGAAAACGGCAGCCCGCAGCAGGTCGTCACCATCCGCCCCATCGCCGGCACGCGGCCGCGCGGCGCGACACCCGAGACCGACAAGCACAACGAGCAGGAGCTGCTGGCCGATCCGAAGGAGCGCGCCGAGCACGTGATGCTGATCGACCTCGCGCGCAACGACATCGGCCGCATCGCCCAGACGGGCACGGTGCAGGTGACCGAGGCCTTCGGCATCGAGCGCTACTCGCACGTCATGCACATCGTCAGCAACGTCGAGGGTCTTCTGCAGCCCGGACTGACGAGCCTGGACGTGCTGAAGGCCAGCTTCCCGGCCGGCACCCTGAGCGGCGCGCCCAAGATCCGGGCGATGGAGATCATCGACGAGCTCGAGCCAGCCCAGCGCGGCATCTACGGCGGCGCCTGCGGCTACCTCAGCTTTGCCGGCGACATGGACGTGGCGATCGCCATCCGCACCGGGGTGGTCAAGGACAACACCCTGTACGTCCAGGCGGGCGCGGGCGTGGTGGCCGACTCCGTGCCCGAGATGGAATGGAAAGAAACCGAGGCCAAGGCGCGCGCGGTCATCCGCGCCGCCGAGCTGGTCGAGGAAGGCTTCTGAAGGAGACCGCGATGCTGCTCATGATCGACAACTACGACTCCTTCACCTACAACCTCGTCCAGTACTTCGGTGAACTCGGCGAAGAGGTGCGGGTCTTCCGCAACGACGAGATCACGCTCGAAGGCATCGCCGGCCTGCAGCCCGACCAGCTGGTGCTTTCCCCCGGCCCATGCTCTCCGGCGGAGGCGGGCATCTGCGTGTCGGCCATCCGCGAATTCATGGGCAAGCTGCCCATCCTCGGCGTGTGCCTGGGGCACCAGAGCATCGGCGCGGCGCTCGGCGGCCGCATCGTGCGCGCCCGGACGCAGATGCACGGCAAGACCAGCCGCATCCAGACCGATGGCCGCGGCGTCTACAGCGACCTGCCGCAGCACTTCACCGTGATCCGCTACCACTCGCTGGCGATCGAGCGCGAGACCATGCCGGCCGCGCTGGAGGTCAGCGCCACGGCCGAGGATGGCGAGATCATGGGCGTGCGCCACAAGGATCTCGCGGGTACCGCGGCGCCGCTGGAGGGCGTGCAGTTCCACCCTGAATCCATCCTCTCTGAGCACGGCCACGCGATGCTGCGCAACTTCATCACGATGAGCCGGAAGGAGGCGTTGGCATGAGCTCGGTCAACTACGCCAATGCCGCGCGGCGCGCTTCGGGCGAGCGTGTCGTCGATCTTCGCAGCGACACGGTGACACAGCCCACGCCGGCGATGCGTGAAGCGATGATGGCCGCTGCGCTGGGCGACGATGTCTTCGGCGACGACCCGACCGTGAATGCCCTGCAGGAGCGCATCGCCGGCATGCTGGGTTTCGAGGCGGCGCTTTTCATGTCCAGCGGCACGCAAAGCAACCTGTGCGCGCTTCTGGCCCACTGCGGCCGTGGCGACGAATACATCGTCGGCCAGTTGGCCCACACCTACCGCTACGAGGCCGGCGGCGCCGCGGTGTTCGGCAGCATCCAGCCGCAACCCCTTCCCAACCAGCCGGACGGCACGCTGCTGCTGGGCGACATCGAAGCGGCCATCAAGCCCGACGACGCCCACTTCGCGAAGAGCCGGCTGCTGTGCCTGGAGAACACCTGGAACGGCAACGCGCTGCCGCTGGCCTACCTGGATGAGGCGACGGCGCTGGCTCGCCGCCGCGGGCTCGCCACCCATCTGGACGGCGCCCGGCTGTTCAACGCGGCGGTCGCCTCGGGAGTGCCGGCCCGCGAGATCACCCGTCACTTTGACAGCGTCTCGGTCTGCTTCAGCAAGGGCCTGGGTGCGCCCATCGGTTCCGCGTTGTGCGGCTCGCGAGAGCTGATCACAAGGGCACACCGGGTGCGCAAGATGGCCGGCGGCGGCCTGCGGCAGGCTGGCCTGCTGGCGGCCGCGGCCGACCATGCGCTCAGCCACCACGTCGAGCGCCTGGCCGAAGACCATGCGCTGGCTCGTCGCCTGGCGGAGGGCCTGTCCGGCATTCCCGGGCTGGCGGTGACCCCGCCCCAGACCAACATCGTCTTCGCACAGGTCGAAGGCGGCCGCGGCGCGGCGCTGCTGGAGCACCTGAAGTCGCGCGGCGTGCTGGCCACCGGCCTCATCGGCCTGCGCTTCGTGACCCACCTGGACGTCGATGCCGCCGGCATCGACCGCGCCGTCGCGGCGACCCGCGAATTCTTTGCCCACCCCGCCTGAATCGAGCCGCCATGACGATCAGCAACACCGACGCGCTGGTGCGCGTCATCGAACACCGCGAGATCTTCCACGACGAGATGCTGGCGCTGATGCGGCGCATCATGAGCGGCGAGATGTCCCCGGTGATGATCGCCGCGCTGGCCATCGGGCTGCGGGTCAAGAAGGAGTCGATCGGCGAGATCGCGGCGGCCGCGCAAGTCATGCGCGAGTTCGCCACGCCGGTCGTGGTGGCCGACAAATCGAACCTGGTGGACCTGTGCGGCACCGGCGGCGACTCGGCGCACACCTTCAACATCTCGACCGCCGCGATGATCGTCGCCGCGGCGGGCGGTGCGCGCATCGCCAAGCACGGCGGGCGCAGCGTGTCGTCGAGCTCCGGCAGCGCCGACGTGCTCGAGGCGCTAGGCGTCTACATCGGCCTGAATGCCGAGCAGGTCGCGCAGTGCCTGGCCGAGTCCGGCATCGCCTTCATGTTCGCGCCGAACCATCACGCGTCCATGAAGCACGCGGCACCGGTGCGCAAGGAGCTGGGCGTGCGCACCATCTTCAACATCCTGGGCCCCTTGACCAACCCGGCCGGCGCACCCAACCAGCTGATGGGCGTGTTCCATCCGGATCTGGTGGGTATCCAGGTGCGCGTGCTGCAGCGCCTGGGCTCCGAGCATGTGATGGTGGTCTATGGCATGAACGGCATGGACGAGATCTCGCTGTCCGGCGAAACGATGATCGGCGAGCTGAAAAACGGCGAAGTGCGCGAGTACGTCGTCCACCCAAGCGATTTCGGCTTGCCTGTGTACGACTCGCGTGTGCTCAGGGTAGCGAACCAGCAGGAGTCGGTGCAGTGCATCCAGCGCGCGCTGGCGAACGAGGACGGCCCGGTGCGCGACATCGTGCTGCTCAATGCCGGGGCGGCGCTGTACTGCGCCAATGTCGCCGCCAGCGTGGCCGAGGGCGTCAAGCGGGCGCGCGAAGCCATCGCCTCGGGCGCCGCGCTGGCCAAGCTGAGCCAGTTCGTCACGGTGACCAACCGCTTCCGTCCCGCCGCCTGATCCCGATGACCGACATTCCCGACATCCTGCGCCGCATCGTCGAGGTCAAGCACGAGGAGATTGCCCGTGCGCGCGTCGCGCGGCCGCTGGCGAGCCTGCGTGCCGAAGCCGAAGCCCGGCGCGACACCCGGGGCTTCGCGGCCGCCCTGCGAGCCAAGCTGGCGGCCGGCCGGCCTGCGGTCATTGCCGAGGTCAAGAAGGCCAGTCCGAGCAAAGGCGTGCTGCGCGAGCATTTCGTGCCGGCCGAGATCGCCTCCAGCTACGAGCGCCACGGCGCAGCCGCGCTGAGCGTTCTGACCGACGAGCCGTTCTTCCAGGGCTCACCCGAGTACCTGCGCCAAGCCCGCGGGGCCTGCTCGCTGCCGGTGCTGCGCAAGGACTTCATGGTGGATGCCTATCAGGTCGTCGAGGCGCGGGCGATGGGGGCCGACTGCATCCTGCTGATCGCCGCCTGCCTGGACGATGCCCAGATGGCCGAGCTGGAGGCCGAGGCCTTCGGGCTGGGCCTGGACGTGCTCGTGGAGGTGCACGACGCGGCCGAGCTGGAGCGGGCGCTGAAGCTGAAGACACCGTTGCTGGGCATCAACAACCGCGACCTGCGCAGCTTCGAGGTGACTCTCGACACGACGCTCGGGTTGCTGGGCCAGGTGCCGGCCGACCGCTTGCTGGTCACCGAATCGGGCGTGCTGGTGCCGGCAGACGTGGACCGCCTGCGCGCGGCCGGCGTCAATGCCTTCCTGGTGGGCGAGGCCTTCATGCGTGCGCCCGACCCGGGCCAGGCGCTCCAGAGCCTGTTCGGGGCATGACCGACCTGTTCGATTCGAACCCGGCCGAAAACCGGCTGCGCACTCCGCTGCCCGAATTGCTCGACCGGGTGCCGGGCGACTGGCGGCCGATCGTCGAATCCTGGCGTTCCAGCCCGACCGGCCGGGCGCTGGTGGAGCATGTCGAACGCCGCCGCGAGGCGGGAGCCGTCATCTACCCCGCGGACCCTCTGCGGGCGCTCTCGCTCACCCCCTTTGCCAGCGTGCGGGTCGTGATCCTCGGCCAGGATCCCTACCACGGCGCGGGCCAGGCGGAGGGACTGGCCTTTTCGGTGCCCGCCGGGGTCAAGCTGCCGCCCAGCCTGCGCAACATCTTCGTCGAGCTGCAAAGGGACCTGGGGCTGCCGGCACCGGCCAGCGGCCACCTGGGGGGCTGGGCCCGCCAAGGGGTGCTGCTGCTCAATACCAGCCTGACGGTCGAGGAAGGCCAGGCGGCCAGCCACGCCGGGCGGGGCTGGGAGGGGCTGACCGATGCCCTGATCGAGGCGGTCGCCGCCCAGCCGCGCCGGATCGCCTTCCTGCTTTGGGGCGCCCACGCCCAGGCCAAGGCGCCGCTCATCGAACGCATGGCGCCGGGCCGACACGTGCTGTTGCGCGCCAACCACCCGTCGCCGCTGTCGGCGCGAAGGCCGCCGGAGCCCTTCATCGGCTGCGGACATTTCGGCGTCCTGCGCGCCGAGCGCTTCGAAATCGACTGGCTGGGGGGTGGTGCGGTCGACGCAACGGCCGATGTGGCGGGGGCTCGCGCGCAATCTTGACCCCGTGCTATACTCTCAGGCTCGCTGCGGAGGGGTGCCCGAGTGGTTAAAGGGGGCAGACTGTAAATCTGTTGGCTTACGCCTACGCTGGTTCGAATCCAGCCTCCTCCACCACAGCGACACAGTGCAAGAGACAGAACCGAGAGTGAGCGAGTCCCGGGCACGAGCCTGAGCGGGAGTAGTTCAATGGTAGAACCTTAGCCTTCCAAGCTAATGACGCGGGTTCGATTCCCGTCTCCCGCTCCAGCAAGGTTGGTCGAGGACTGGAAGTGAGTGGTGGCAGTCGCCAGAGGTCTGAGCAGGCGCGCAGCGTGCCCAGACCTGTGTCGATGCCCATGTGGCTCAGTGGTAGAGCACTCCCTTGGTAAGGGAGAGGTCGCGCGTTCGATCCGCGCCATGGGCACCACCACCTCACAGGTGGTCAGACTTTTTTGATATCCGACGCGTGTAGGAGCGCAAGATGGCAAAGGGCAAGTTTGAACGGACCAAGCCGCACGTGAACGTGGGCACGATTGGTCACGTGGACCATGGCAAGACGACGCTGACGGCGGCGATCACGACGGTGCTGTCGACCAAGTTCGGCGGCGAAGCCAAGGCCTACGACCAGATCGACGCGGCGCCGGAAGAAAAGGCTCGCGGCATCACGATCAACACCGCCCACGTCGAGTACGAGACGGCCAACCGGCACTACGCGCACGTGGACTGCCCGGGCCACGCCGACTATGTGAAGAACATGATCACTGGCGCCGCCCAGATGGACGGCGCGATCCTGGTGTGCTCGGCCGCCGACGGCCCGATGCCCCAGACGCGCGAGCACATCCTGCTGGCGCGCCAGGTGGGCGTGCCGTACATCATCGTGTTCCTG